>NZ_JBITLW010000022.1:0-138294 GCF_044465645.1 Streptomyces sp. NPDC049627
GGGAACGACGCGACGACATTCATGAGGCATTCCTTGGACTCGCCGTCTGCCTGATCACCCATCGGCACGTCCAGAGGCTTTGTTAGGGCCAGTTAGCCTGCTGCTTCGCCTTGTACGCCTCGGCGAGCACTTGCATCACTGTCTTGCGGCGCGCCACGAGTCCCCCACCTACACCTGTAATCACGCAACCTTCGAAAGCTGCACTCACACAACGGCTCGCCCCGCCGGGGCACCCCTCAGCGATACCCAGGTCCGCCGACCGGGAATCGTTGCGCTCATCAACCGCCGTCTGACCACCGCAAGGCCATGAGCTTGGGAAGCTCAGGTCTTCCAGAGGAGACTTCCAGGGCTGACCTGTGGTGAAGCGGATACGGCGCCCGGTCAGCCACTGAGCTGGTGCCCGGTGTTCCCCGCAGGATCTGGCACGCGTCTGGCACGCGCCTTCATCCCAAAAGTTGCTGGCCGGGAGGGTGATGAGCCCCAGTGGCTGCTCGTCATTCAGGCTGTGTGGTTGTAAGCAACGACTCGCGGATGGTTTGAAGTCCTGTGAGTCATACCGGAGTTGCTGGCTACCATCGGTTCTCTGGACCCAAACGGGGAGGGGAGATCGTGGACCCGACGCTCATCGCCTTGGCAAGCGCAGGCGGTACGGCCGTCGTATCGGCCATGGCAACAGACGGCTGGGAGACACTTCGATCGGGCGTCGTTACTCTGTGGCGCCGATTCCGCCCCGACTCCGCTGCCGAGCTGGAGCGAGACCTTGAAGCGTCTCGTTCAGCGCTGCTCGCCGCTCCGGACACGGAGAGCCAACCCGTCCGTCAGGCGCTTCAGTCCGCCTGGCAGGGGCGCATGCTCACGCTCTTCCTGGAGGACCGGGCCGCTGCGACGGAGTTCGAAGACATGCTGTCCAAGCTCGCGGAAGCCGGATCGCACCGGAGGAACGTCACCTTCAACGCCGAGGCCCGCGATCACGGTCGTGTGTATCAGGCAGGCGGGAACCAGTTCATCAGCGAGCGATGAACACAGGAGGCTGGGACGATGAAGACGACCCACCTTGGCACCTGCACGCCAGCGCCGAGGACGAGGGGAGGGTCTATCAAGCGGGCCGTGACCAGCACATCACGGAGTATCACTTTCATGGCTCGGCTGCCGACACGGACGACGATGACGACGAGGATGTAGACGACGACTGGTCCTACGCGGACGCCGGAGGCAGCCCCGGCAGCGGGTTCCGGGAAAACCTGCTCAGCACTCTCCTCGCTTTGGCCCCGCTGCTCCCACTCGCGATTGCGGGTTCCAGCATCCACTCCGTATGGGCCACCGAGTCCGCCCCGTCGTTCTGGTCAGTCCCCTACTCGCTGGGCGCTCTTGTCGTTGGCGCCACAGGCTTCAGGATCCTTCGCGAACGGTTGTCCTACAGGTCGGACCTGATCGACACGCTCTCCTGGTTGTACTGGCCCATGAATATCGGCATCTTCGTCTACTACCTCATGGGTGACCCGGCGGAGCTCAACATCAACTTCATCGGAGAGTTCGGCCTAGAGCTGGCTCGCAAGCTGGGTCCTTTATGACCCGAACCCCGCAAGTGCTCTGCCGTCCGTCAGCATCAGGAGAACCCAGCTATGAACGCGCAAGGTCGGCGCGACGAAGAACACTCTCGGTGGCAAATGCATGCCCAGGCCGAGGGCGAGGGGCGCATTTACCAGGCTGGGCGTGATCAGCATCTGACAGTGCACGTACACGGGGATCGGCCACAGCATCCGCCCGTCGGCAACCTTCGCAGTGCGTTCGCGTCGCTCTACGTTCTGCTCCAACTCGTGAGCACTATTGCGTTCGCTGTCGGAGGCCTCATAGTTGCTATGACCTCTTGGAAAGCGCCATTTAGCACCCTGTTCTTCGAGGGCTGCGGCATTGTGGCCGGGAGCTTGGCGCTGATGATGCTCGTAGAACGGCTATTCACAGGCCGCTGGCACAGGTGGTCACGCCCCCGCCGGCAAGTGTAGGAAGCTGGGGCTCACCAGTTCTCCCATCTGCAGACAGCCTGTAGGCAATGGCCCTGACCAATTCGAGCTACTTCTTCTTGCCCTGGGTCTTGTCGGGGATCTTGGTGAGCTGGGTTGTTGCTGATCAGAGGCGGTGGGCACGTGCGCCTGGTCGTCGTCGTTGGTCGTCATTGGCCACTGCCGAGCGGCCTCGGACGGCCCAGGGACGGCCCAGCTTCGGCACGCTCGACGACGGCACGCCCTCGACATGCCTCGCCTGAAGCTCAGCTGATGGCAGTCAGCCACGACGGCGGGGGCGCCTGCTGGCCTCGCGCGTGTGTTCCTCGCTGTGCTCCCACTCGCCTCGGCCACGCTGCTGGTTCCGCTGACCAGGCGAGCAGTCAGGCGGCATGTTCCTGTACGCACGCCGCGCTGTAGTAGTCGTCTGGGAGAGCGTCTTCTTGACATCGAAAATCGCTGTTCAAAGTCACTCTCCGCTTTCCAGAGTGCCCCTCGGACAGCCCGCTTCATGAAAGCGCGAGGCTATGTCCTCACCCGGA
Source organism: Streptomyces sp. NPDC049627 (assembly GCF_044465645.1). Classification (NCBI taxonomy): domain Bacteria; kingdom Bacillati; phylum Actinomycetota; class Actinomycetes; order Kitasatosporales; family Streptomycetaceae; genus Streptomyces; species Streptomyces sp. NPDC049627. The sequence continues at coordinate 2,543 of NZ_JBITLW010000022.1, forward strand.
GCGGCCGAGACTGGCTCGGAAGAACGGCAGTAGCGGGGGTGGCATCATGGCGGGGGATTCGAGCAGCTCCCACTCGCAGCCGGGCACCTTCTCATCGAGATAGCGGAACCCCTGCCGCATCATCAACAGACCCACGGAAGTCGACGCTTGGTCCGCCGGGGACCAGTGACGCTTACTCACGTCGGCCATCAGCAGCATTCCCATCCCAAGGGTTCTGCCCATCATCCATTCGTAGGCCGCGTCATCCAGCAGGTTGGCCTCAATCTCCGCCTCGACTCGTACGCACAGGTCGATAGCCCATTCCCGGGTCGCTCCGCTCGCCTCCCAAGCGTCCCGTAGATCATCCAGGGTCGCTGTCTCCGCCAGACACAGCAGGGTGTCGAGGACAGGGCGGTCGGGGAGGGTGCTCATACCGCCATCGGGGGAAAACACCTCCTCGGCAAGATCCGGGACGTCCACGACCGTGTATTCGGCCATGGACGCCCATGGGTTGTACCACCCCGTAGGCTGCATGGCCCGCAGCACATCACCGATTCCCTGCGGCGTGATGGCGGCACCCCCGCGCAGCACCGTGGTCACTACCGCAGCCGTAACATCGCTGTCGGACAGATTCGGAGGGTCTGGGTTCAGGTCCAGCTCAGCCAGCTCCGGCGGAGGCCACACCACACCCCGGTTACGCATGCACCGGATGATTCCCTCATCGATCCGGCGGGCCCGAGCGGGAACGAGTCGGACCCGCTGACCGGAGGCGACCACCTCGTCGGCGACACGCTCCGCCCACTCCTCCTCGTCTTCTCGGGCTATCGGACCCTCGTCACCGAGACCGGTACCAAGACCCCGGACGGCTTGCCCGAAGGCCTCCCGCACCGTGAGCTCCGGCACCGGATGTCCCTCGCCGAACAAGGACAGCACCAAATGAAACGGTCGAGCACCACGCCGGGCCAACCGGGCGAGCGCCACGACCAAGCCGAATGCTTCGTCGGCCGGAACCGACGCACTCCCGCGCCCCCGGCCCAATGCCCGCACCCTGTGCCTTGGCAATAGACCCGCCCGCCGCCAGGACGCGAGCTGCTTTGTCGACACCCCGTAGCCGTGCCGTCGCGCGTGGTCGATGAGCTGCTGATCAGCGGATACCGGGCCAGCCGTAGAAGACATGGCGCGAATCTACCCACTCCCGCCACAAGAGGACGTGGCTTCGGAAGATATAGAGACCCCCCACCTTCACCAAGGCCAGGTGCCCCGCACGTGGTGCTCTTGGGGAACCGCCGGACTACACGGCCCGGCAACGAACCAGGAGAACCCATGCTGATGACCTTCACCGACCTCCTCCCGACGACCGGCCCCCTGTCCTGGGCACTGATCACGGCCCTGTACATCTGGATCACCGTGTACGTCGTCATCGTGCACGTCGCCCTGTTCCACCCCAGCCGATCCCGCCGGAAGACAGCCCACAAGATCCTGGACTGCCACCTCCTCGCCCCCTGGACGCTGTGACCTTCCCCCAGAAGTGATTAACCGCGATCTTTCGCGAGGGTCCGCCGATGAAGTCGGTGGGCCCTTCTGCTTTCCGGCGCTGATGGTGGGCAGGCCGGCGTCAGCAACCTGCGATGGCGGAACCGCGGTGGACAAGACATTGCGCGGTGACTTCTTCGTCCCGAAGCAACTTGGGTGACGGCCTGGCCTTGGGCCGGGGCGTCTCTCACCCGCTCCGATGGTCCGCAGGCGTCCAGGCTTGTCCGCCTCTGTCCGTCGGCGTTGTCACGCAGTTAGACACTCATTGCTGTTGGGCTGGCCTCCGCAGACCTCGGCCCCGTTGCGGGATGGCTGAGGCTTCGTGCCACTCATGCAGTGGATCAACGCTGAACCCACCACGCGATGCAAGAGACCGCAGTGGTGCCGAGTCCGGCAGCGATGCCTCGAACGAGTCCGTGGCCAGCGGTGCATCCCAGCGCGCGCACCTTGCGGCGCCGGGCTGGCGAGGCCCACTGAGCACGGGCGTTCCGCAGCCAGAACCCCACGCGGGTAAGCAGAGTCGACGGCTTCCGGGGCTGGCCCGTAGCCTTGAGGGTGTTACTGATGGCTCCTCCTGTAGGTCGAGCGATTGGTTGTTTCATCTGGCGGCTCCCTGCGGGAACAGGGGGCCGCCGCCTTTTGGGCGGCGACCGGTGCCATTTGTCCTCACCTGGGGCGGTGGGGTTCAGCCTGCTTCGTCTTGCGGACAAGGAACTCCACGGTCGGAAGCAGTGGCTCGTCTGGGGCCGAAGTGGACGCTGCCGGCCCGTCTTCTTCGGCCTTGGTCTCATCAGCTGCGGAGTCAGCCGCTGTGGCGCGCTTGCTGACGTTCAGGTTGTAGGGGGCCTGGAAGGCATATTTGTCGGCGGTCGTCGTGAGGGTGGGCAGAGAAGTGTCGATGTATATGCCGTACCCAACCGTGGTAAGAACCCCTGCCGTCAGCAGCTCCTCACGCCCTTTGCGGATCGTCTTCGGAGATAGCCCGTACCAGTCCGCGAACACCTCGGGAATATAGAATTGCGGATCGCGTCGGCTCATGCATATGAGCAGCAGCGCCTTACCTGACAGGGTTAGCTTCTCGTGCAATCCATCGACCCAATACTGAAACGGCAGTCGGAAGTAGATGTCCTCAAGGGGGCCATCGGCCCGGCCGATGGGCGGACGGTAGGAGGTGCTCGTGCCGTCCTCCATGAGCTTTGTAATCTTGGTGAACTTGCCGTTCTGGGACCTTTTGATCAAACCGAGTTGCTCAAGCTGCAACCAGAGGCGTGAAACCATGACACTGGCTGAGGCACCCGGGGCGTGGTGGCCCAAGCAGCGGGCCCAAAGCTCGGACCGCTCGGTCACGTCATAAGGGGCCGCGGTGGTTACAGATGCCATGAGCAGGTACAGATCCAACGCCCGCTCGCGGCGGGCGCGCACGAGTGCGCTCAGCGGACTTGGAGCCTTGGCGTCTCCACTGTCTCCCTGGACGACACGTTGCACGAGGGACCGGCGGATGGGCACCTCTCTCTTGCGCCGCTTTGAGGAGCCCAGGAGCGCGGCGATGCTGTGTGACTGGGAGGCCGCCATCCGGGAGGGGATCGTCGGCCGGTGGAAAAATGATCCGTGGCATAGACCCAGCATGCACGCAGGGTCCCCGGTCTGAGGCGTCGTCACCGGCCCCTGGCTCACGAGCCAGTTGCTCCCCTGAGCAGGCATCAGATATCCATGATGACTAGTCACAACTATGAGATACAGGCGAGGTAAGTGCGACACCCGTCTCCGCAGATGGGGCAGGCTCTAGAGAAAAGGATCTTTAACCTCTTGACTCCAGGATCTTTGCCGGGTGTAGCCAGCTCTCTTGTCTTTCCTTCCGGACGCCCGTTGCGCTCGTGTCCCGGCTCCGCAGGGTCTGAAGGGGAGACAACGGCCTCTCTTCTTGCCCTGGGTCTTGTCGGGGATCTTGGCGACCTGCGTTTCGCTACTCAGAGCGGTGTTCATGAGCGGCCGAGTGTCGTCGCTGGTCATCGTTGGGCACTGTTGAGCGACCTCGGACGGACCGGACGAACTCGATCTCGTGAGCGTTTGCCAGACGCCAGTCACTACTGCCCAGTACTTCTCTACTCTGTGCCCACCAGGCGGGGTTGGGGAGCCGCCGCAGATGCTGGGGGGAAAGTGCTGATCGTTCTCATTGGGATGGCCGTGGGTGCCGCATACGTGTGTCACGGAACACCGCTGTTCGTCCCAGCCGTAATCGTCGCGATTTGCTCCTTCTGGTCTAACGGCGTCATGTCCAACTTCCGTCGCACACACGAGGTCCCGCGCCTTGCAACGGCAGTGAGCCTGATCTGCTTCGTCCTCACACTCGTCTTCGGCATCACGGGCCTGGTGATCAGCTGAGAACGGGGCGCCGGCATCGAGGCCCGCGCCCTCAGCTTGGGAAGCTGCGATCAATTGCGGCCGGTTCGGGCGCTGAGCTGGGCGAACGGCCGGGACGCGTCCTCGTCGGGCACGGCCGCTTTCCCCGTGATTCCCCGCTGTTCCCCGCTCGTTCTGGTGCGCTTGTGGTGCGGTGCCCAGCAACCAACTGCACGGATGGGTTGATCAGGTGACAGCCAGAAACTCCCAGGCAGAATCGAACCAGTCCTGCCACTCGTTCACGAACACGGTTTCAGTGGAATAGGGATCGGCGTCCTTGGCGTGGTGCGTAAGTCCCGCACCAAGGCCGAACACATCAATTGCCTCGATTTCCTCACCGTCGTCCAGGGCGATCGGCCGCTTGAAGACCTTGTACGGACCCTGGAGCGCTTCCAACCCGTTGACCAGATAGAGCTTGAACGCCGGAACCAGCATGACCTGACGAACCTTGAAGTCCACGGAGGGCACGAGCTTCATGGCCTTCAGATCGGCGAGCACGCTACGCAGTGATGCAGTGTGTCGGCGCATGATCGTCACGAACCGCTCCTTGAGTAGCTGGTCGTGGTCAGCCGCCCCGGTCCGCCAGTACGGGAAGTCGAGGGATGCATCGGGCAGCAGTATGCGCAGGGCTATGCGCTCCGGTGCGATCACACCAATACGGATTCGCTCGGCCTGCAGCCGTATGTGCGCGTCCAACGACTCGCACGACAAAGTGAAGACGTCCAATACCACTTCAGGCTGGTCGAAAGCTCGGCTGATGAGAGTGCCCAGCGTGACGGTGTGGTCGGGGCGATAGCTGCTCGCGGGTGAACGGATCTCCTGAGTCCTGACGACGCGGGATCCACTGCCCAGGCGCTGCACGATCCAGCCCTCGGCGGCCAGTTCCTTGAGCACCCGCTGCACGGTGTCCCGGGAAACGCCCAACTCGTGGGCTAAGTCACGCTGCGCCGGAAGCATGGAGTTGAGTGGGTAAGAACCGTCAGTCATTCGCGCCCGCAGCACATTGGCGACACGTGCGAACGCTCTGCCGGCGCTGCCATAGTCGCCGTACTCGTGGTTCACATGAAGACCGTACCGTCCGGGCCACGGAACAAACAGGGCATGAGCGCGGCAAGAGGAGCATCTGGGCCTGCATGCACGGCTGACCGCGGCTGAGTGGTGTTGGCGGTTGGCGAGGGGGTTTTTCTGCGGTTCCCCGTGGTTCTCCGCACGATCGGGCCCGGGTCCGGCACGACCTTGCTGTCAAATCTAGTCAAAGGCGGGGCCCAGTGAGTTCCGCATTGCATCGCGGAGCTTGCGCAAGGAAATGTCGTACGGTGTGTGGAGCGCCTGCCACTCAGCTGACTCATCACCTACCACGACGGTGGTCGTCGCGATGGCAACTCGCATCGCTCTGAGGAGGTCATAGGCCTCGCGGGCGGCATCGTAGACAACAGCTGGTGCCACCAGAAACAACTCGTACCTGGCTGCTATCACCCCAGTCGACCGGAAAGCAGCTACCACATCGCTACTCGCGATCGGCGTTGAGCGACTCAATGCGAGTGTTTGTAACGCGGTCTCAGTCTCGGTCAGCGCTGTGAGGTACCGGACGTACGCGGTCCGACGTAGCTCTGCATGTCGGAGTCGTTGATCTCGCCTATTGCGTACCGATTCGACGACCAGCGTTGAGCCAACGCCGAGTACTCCGCCACTCAAGGTACTGATCAGCGTCAGCCATCCCATGCAGCCACGCTACGAGCCTGGGGCGCCGCACGATAGGGCGCCTAGCCAAGTGGCCGTGCTCTCTGCCGACACGAGTGGACGGGTGACCTGACGAGCATGGCAACACCAGGCGCCTTCAAACCACTTCTGCATGGTTCCACGACCGTCATTACTTGTGAGTTGGCATGCGTGACGCTTCGAGTCAGTGCATACGGACTTGGACAACACGCAGCAGCACGCTTTCCAACTGTGTTGGCGGGGCGGTGGGGTGCGTACGGGGCGTTCACCTGCGTTCATGCGAGGCTGCCCGCTGGTCTTGGGACGGCTCCGGGTCTCGCCCGAACGGCCGTGAACGGGGCTGAATGAGACGGAAACTGAGACGGACAGGCATCGCGGTAACCCAGGTCATGGACTTGGCGTCGCGTCGTCGAAGTAGCCGAGGAGTTGACCGCAAGGAGTCCAGCGGTCCCGCGGGATAACGCTCCGGGCGTCGGCTTCGATACAGGCGCTTGGCGTCGGCAGGCTCGCCAGACCGTCCTCGATGACGCTGCCTGGGATGGTGTCAGAGACATCAGGCTGTTCGAAGTGTGTCTCTGTGACCGTGACGGTTGGCGCCGGGCGGGGCTCGCCGTCCCAAAGGGCAAGGACGAACGAGATACCGCCAAGGAACATGACGAAGCCCAGGGCCGCGAGGAACAGCCACCAGACAGCAACGAGCAGACTGGGTTCCGCTGATGGCCGGCGAGTCACCATGGCTCATCATCTCGCGCGTGGGCGGTCTGCGTGGCAGTTTCAGCGGTGCTCATGACGGCTGGGCCAGGCAGCTTTGGGCCCAGAGCCCTGAGCTTGGGAAGCTGAGGTTCTTCAGAAGCTGTCGCCACACGGACCTGTGGTTAGAGCGGTCTATGTCCAGCCGACTGCTCAGGCACTCCCCGATGTTCCCCGTGGTTCACCGCTCGATCTGGCATGAATCTGGCACGACCTAGTACAGCGTCAGTCTTGGGCCTGCCTGCCCCGTCAGCCCCGGAGCCTGCCCCTAGCGCGCGCGTGCCACAGTCTCCTCCCCGGCCCGTACCTTCGCCCTGCGGAGCCTCATCGTCTGGACCGGCTCACCGATGGTGCGGCGCGTGCGGGCGTCAGCCCGCTGAACAGGAGACCAATTTGGCAGGTTCCTGTTGACCACCCCCTCGTTGTCGCCCTCGTCTTCAAGGACAGGCGAACCCATGCAAAGCATGTGCACGAGGGAGCAGTGTGTTAGACGCTATACCTAACTAGCAAGGGCAGACAGCAGCTGAGGCAGCCTTAGGGAGGACGGAAACCATGTCGATTGAATGGTGCTTGATGCGAATGGTCTCCAAGAGCCCGGGGCAGCAGGACCACCACTCGCTTGCCTATATTAGAGACCTGCAAGTAGGCGAGAAAACGCAGATAGATCAAGCTATGAACATGCTGCGCTCGTTCGCTTCTAGCCAATGGGAATGGAACAAGGTCGATCTAGCGTATAACAATCTTCTTAAGGCAATCGACGCCGCCATCGATAGCAAGGTGAAAGCAAACGGCCACTTCAGCGAGAATGAGCGGGCTATCCTTAGCAGGACAGCCATTGAGACTGCGGAGGCAATCGTTTCGTGGCCTAACGCGGTCCTAAGCGGAACCAGTGAACACCTTGGTGCGGATGAAGAAGGTCGCCAACAGATCTCCGAGCTGGCCGCCAAGCTTGTGGCTGAGGACAGTATTCTGAACCTGCTTAAGAAGATTGTGGACGCGCATGATGACTCGCTCGTCGACCTTGCATCGTCTAGTGGCTCTCACATCGCATATATGCAGAAAAGATCTCTCGAAACTGCGGGAGTTCCAGCTCCGGACAATTGGATCGTTGCCGAGATTTTCAGCGTTTCCCTATCTCAACTCGAACGACTGGCCGCTCTAACTCTGACCTCATATCGGAAAAGTATCGAGGATGCGGCGCGCATTATCCAAGGAATCTACGGGGAAACGCTATACGGCCTCCCCGTGCTGATACCCAAAGAAAATCTTACTAAGTTGGGAACCGGGGTAGACCTTCAAGTTTCCCCCGTTGAGAAGCCCGATGTGGAGGGATTGCTGCGAGCCGCAGATGCTGCCGCAGAAGTACTTACTCGGAATGATAATGGGCGAAGAGTAAACCCGCGTGTGGCACCGGCGAAGCCAGCTACAAGTGGCAGCGCCGCCGGCCAGGGTGATCAAACAGATGGTGAAAATGAGTACGCGCCGCTGACTTCAAACCTGCGTGCTCTACTCGTGTACGCCAGCAGCTTGACGACAGAGGCCGAGATCGCTTGGTCTGAGGCTCTGGATTCCAAAAGAAGCGACATACATAGAGAGATCCTGACTCGTTGGTTTTCATTCATCACGTCCCTCAAAAATCATCTTGAGAAACAGACGCGACAGCTGGATGGCAACGAGACCACGATTGCTCGGTTCCCAGTGAGTGCGGAATATTTCGCAGCAGAAATGGAATCGTCTAACCTGCAAAAATCGTTGTCGGACGCCGACATAGCTGAAGTCTATGCCGTGCGCAACCTAGTTGAATCACTGAAGGGCTTGCAACAGCCCACCCTCTCTTCTGTCGATTTGGCTACAGGCCAGGAGCGGACATGGTGGGATTCGGGAGCCTTTCATGAAACTCGAAAATCAGCCGAAGCGGCACTGCGCATAACGCAGAGAAAAGAATATCTCGCTACCCTCGCGCAAGCTTCTGAGAGTGCGGATGCGCATATTGAATCACCAGGACGTCACGGTCTTTTGTTTGGCACCCTAGGGCAAGAGTGCCTGAGGCAAGGCCATTATGAGGCGTCCATCGTTTATTTCTCTATTTCCGTGCGACAGCTTGTTAATCAGGCTGAGACGCAGGCGCAGAGTGTTGACGATGCGGTCGAACACGTTATTCGCCTCAGGGGTGCTGAATTGGAGAACCCAGCACGCCTCTTGCTCACGGCTGCCGAGGACCTAGCCTGCGGCAAAAGCGCACAACTGGAGAAAATTGTAGTTCTGGCAAACTTCTGGGCGGCGGAAATTGGCAGGCTCGTTCGGGCAGTTTTCGAGAGTTCGCAGAGCCAGATGGGTGCACAGCCTGAGGGGGGGTAAATAGTGACTGACGATGAAGAATTGCCCTATGAGAATCCATTCCCCTTGGCGACGGCTTCTCGATATGAGGTCACTCGTTTCGGCGATGTGGATGCTAGCTCTGCTGTCACATCAATCAACGTGACAGCCAAGGTGAACACCCTGACAGAGGCCAGAGTCAAACTGAACGCTAGATCTTCAGTTATCCACCGAATAGACTTCACTAGCCAAGTAGTCGTTGAGCAATTTCAAGACGGTCGCTCCCGGCGTGTTTTTACGGGATTTGTCGTGGAGGCAAAACCTGTAGGGCAGCAGATCGAGGTGCTGTGCACTTCGCTTCCTGAGCTGAATGAGCGTAAGCTATCGCAAACGGCAACAGCCGGAGTGCCGCATATTGAAATGCTCTATACGCTGATGCGCGGGGGCGGCCTGAGTGATGATCAAATTCGGATCAGCGGCCTAGAAGCGCTCCCGATGGAAGCGTTCGAGATTTTGAGTCCGGTCGAGGGCGTCGTCGTGGCTGGCTCGGCAAAGGTTGGCCCTGTTTCTATCTTGTCGAGAGAAGATCTGAAACTCGATGGGCTACCTGGGCCTGAGGAGTTCGTAGAAAGTTTTCGGCGACACGCTACATATGCTGTGACATTCGCTACGGACAGTCTAATGCTCGCCGCCGAGGAAAAAGGCTTGCTAGAGATTGATCTTGCGCTCTCATGGCTTACGGTTAGGTCGAGGTATTCAATTGCGCCGTTGCCGGATGGTACCAATGCAGAGTGGAACCGAGAGAGCGTTCTAGTTTCTCCGCGGCGCGGTGATGTGGTTTTCGTACGTGGTCTGCGAAGTCGCCGCAGGTGGCTGCGGGTGCCAGAACAGCCTTCGAAACTTACAGATCTTGATCTCACGGATAAGCATCGTCCCTTTGTTCTCCCAGGTATGACCCGAAGCCTTCCGCTAAATTTGCGACAAGCGGTCCTTGCATGCGCTAGGGCTGCACGAGGGAAGGATAATGTCGATCGCATCACTGCCCTCTGGGAGGCGGTTGAGTTCTACGTGGGAAAAACATCGGTGCCAGCGTTGTTCACGAAGTCGGAAAGGAAAGCCATCAAGCGAGCCATTCCGAGATTCGGTGAAGCCGGAAAGAACGAACGGCTAGAAATGCTGCTTGGTGACCTGAATAATCCGCCACTATTTGTTAAATTCCGTCGAAGGGTTGCGATCGATGGGGCGCCGGTAAGTCAGCATGACATTGATCTCCTCTCGACGCTGCGTAAGATCAGAAATGATGTGGTCCATGGAAGGTCTCCTGAGCAGCCAAGAAATCACGAAGTAAATCAAGGCGTAGCTATCGTGGCGCGGATTCTTGTCTATGCTATAAATTCGCTTGCTGAAGTCGTCGATTGAACCCTATTTGGATCATCCAGGTCGGCGGTGTGATTTTGGCCGGGAGCTGCTTTGGCGCGAGTGATCATGGCCCCGTAAGCTTCCGGCGCGTCGGGCAGTCTGTGGACCTGCCCGGTAAAGCACGACGTTGGGGCCATGATCTTCGAGGCTCGCGCCAAAGTGGCTGGCTAAAATCGCTCCGCCGACCGCCCCCAGCCACGATGTACCCCCTTCTCTGGCATCAGGTGGCTGCATGCTTTGAGCGCGGCACGGGCGCCGGCCGGGCTGGAGCGGGGCGGAGACAGGAGCGCAGGCCCGGCCGGGGGCTGGGCCGCGCGCGGTGAGCGGAGCGAGCCGCCTTGATGAAGGAGAGAAAGTCTTATCCCGCTGGGATGAGGCGCTTCCCGTCGTGGCTGCGTACGTGCGGGCCGTTGCCGTCCAAGGCGTCCAAGAGCCTGATCGCGAAGACCTCGGACATGCGCTCGCTGACCTCGTCGGGCGTGAGCCAGGAGACGGCCGTGGACTCGCTTGAGATGCGCTCGGTGCCGCCGGAAGGCTTGCAGCGGAAGACCAGGGCCACGATGCCGCGGGTCAAGTTCTTGTAGACGCCGGTCAGTTCGTCTACCTCGACGTGGACGCCCGTTTCCTCCAGGACCTCGCGGGCCACGCCGGCCTCGGGGGTCTCGTCGAGTTCGAGGATTCCGCCGGGGAGTTCCCAGGTGCCGTTGTCGGCTCGGCGGATCGCCAGGAGGCGCCCGTCCTCGCGCACCACTACTCCGGCCACGGACACGGAGTGCAGGGGAGACGGCGTCGCTTCCTGTGGTTGACTCATGTAGAGGAGCATAGGAGGCAGGGAAGGACTATGGGAACTGCGGCTGGAGGGGTCGGTTCCGGGCCTCGGTACGTGCAGATCGCGGACGAGATCGTGCAGCAGATCCGGGCGGGGGTTCTCAAGCCTGGTGACATGGTGCCGAGTGAGTCCGAGCTGGTGGACCGCTACGGCGTGTCCGGCGGGACGATTCGTAAGGCCATGGTCGAGGTACGGGCGAGTGGGCTGGTGGAGACCCGGCACGGCAAGGGCTCGATCGTGAAGGACCGGCCTCCTGTGCGGCACCGCTCCTCCGATCGCTTCCGGCGCTCGCTCCGGCAAGGGGGACAGGCGGCGTACCTCGCGGAGTCCGCACAGTCCGGCGCCACCGCCAAGGTCAGCGTTCTCTACATCGGGCCCATGGAGGCGCCCGAGGATGCCGCCGAACGCCTGGGTGTCCCCGTCGGCTCGCAGGTGCTGGCCCGTCGCCGCCTCTACTTCCGAAACGGCACCCCGGTCGAGACCGCCACCTCCTACCTCCCTTGGGGGGTCGTGAAGGAGATCCCGGAGCTGTTCGCTGAGAACCCCGGCGGCGGTGGCATCTACGCCCGACTCGAAGAGCACGGGCATGAGTTCGCGGAGTTCGTCGAGACGCTGCAAGCGCGGCCGGCCTCCAAGGCGGAAGCCTCGGAGCTGGCGCTGAGTCCTGGTGCGCCGGTGGTTCACCTGATCCGGGAGGCCCGTACGACCGAGGGTCTCGTGGTCGAGGTGTGCGACACGCTGATGGCCGCTGACCAGTTCGTTTTCGAGTATCGGATCCCTGCCGCCGACTGACGCCCGCTCAACTTCCCGCAGCCCGTCGCGAGTTCTTCTAAGCGGCGGGTTGACTCATGTACAGGTGTGATGCACTCTTCTTCATGTCACTCATGTACATGAGTGGCGGAGTTCAGCATCTATAGAGGAGTGATCTCTGTGCGTCAGATCCCTGTCGACACCGCCGGTGCGGTCGTGATGGTCGCCAAGTCCCCGCAGGTCAAGGTCCGTGACCGTCGGACCGGTGAGGTCGCGACCGACATGGAAACCGGGGCGAAGCTGATGACGGTCGACGTGATGTTCGCGGCCAACGAGGAGGTGGAGATCCTTTCCGTCACCGTCCCGGAGCCCGGGATCACCGGCGAGCTGTCCATGGGCACGCCGGTCGCGCTCACCGGTCTGATCGCTCGGCCCTGGGAGAACGACTTCAACGGTCAGAAGCGGCACGGCATCGCGTTCCGCGCGGTCGCGGTCACTTCGCTCGCCGACGTCGTCGCAGGGTCCAAGGCGGCCTGATCATGACCGCCTTCACGGTCACCCTGGTGCTGGTCGCCGCTGCCGTGGGTCTCCTGCGGTGGCGGTGCCCCGCCTGGTACTGGTTGACCTTCGGGGTCACGCTGGCCGTGGTTCGGGTGCTGGTCCGGTACGGCTCAGTCATGGACGCGTGTGGGCTGACCGTTCCGCCGACGCGGTGGCGGCTCGCCCTGGCACGTGCCATCAACCGGCCGTTACCGGAGTCTCGTTCACCACGCATCCTGCGGTTGCGGCCGACTCGTACCGGCCTGGTTCTGCGGCTCAAGCTCCGTCCCGGGCAGGACGCCTTCGACATCGCCGCCGCTTCGGATCGGCTTCGGCATTCGTTCTCGATGTACGGCGTGACCTCGCGTGAACTGCGCTCTGGTGTCGTCGAGGTGCGGATGACCGGCTACGACGTGCTCAAGCGGGTGCAGATGCCGGGTGAGACCGAGATCCGGCCGATGCGTGTCCCGGTCGCTCTGCGGCAGGACGGCTCAGTGCACTACCGCGACTACCGGGCGATACCCCACGCCCTCACCCTCGGCGCCACGGAGTCCGGCAAGTCCGTCTACCAGCGCAACCTGGTCGCCGGACTCGCCCCGATGGACGTCGCCCTCGTCGGTATCGACTGCAAGCAGGGGGTTGAGCTGTTCCCGCTGGCCCGCCGGTTCTCCGCGCTGGCCGACGATCCCGACACCGCCGCTGAAGTGCTCGACGCGCTAGTGGTCCGGATGGAGCGCAACTACCAGCTCATTCGGGCTCAGCAGCGGATCGCCGCCGACGTGCCGGATGCGGAGATCGCCGCCGACATCTGGGACCTGACGGCCGATCTGCGCCCGGTCCCGGTCGTGGTCCTGGTCGATGAGGTCGCCGAACTCGCCCTGTACGCCAACAAGGAGGAGGAGAAGCGCCGGGACCGCATCATCACCTCCCTGGTCCGCCTCGCCCAGCTCGGCCGTGCGGCCGGCATCTATCTCGAAATCTGTGGGCAACGCTTCGGTTCCGAACTCGGCAAGGGCATCACCATGCTCCGCGCCCAGCTCACCGGCCGTACCGCCCACCGCGTCAACGATGAGCCCTCCGCCAACATGGCCTTCGGCGACATCGCCCCGGACGCCGTCCTCGCCGCCATCCAGATCCCGGCGGAGACGCGGGGGCTCGCCATCGCGGGTGACTCCTCCGGAGGGTGGCACCGCATCCGGGCCCCGCACACCTCGCTCCGGCAAGCCGTGAACATCTGCAATCGGCACGCCGACCGGACTCCGGACCTGCCCGAGCTGGCTCCGTACCGGCCCGCCCTCTCCGCCCTGGCCGACACCCCCTTGCAGCCTGCCAAGCCTTCCCCGGCCACCGCCTGATCTCTCGGATTCCCGACGGTCGGCGTGACCGCCTTCGCGCCAAGTCCCTACCCCCGCCATGCCCAAAGAAGGGAGAACCGCCATGTGCCCCGACTGCGAGGACTTCGCCCGAACCGTGCTCCTGCTCGGCCAACTCGCCCTGTACGCGGACATGGCCGGTGCCGACCTCGACTTCGTGGAAGCCGTCAGCCCGTCCCTCGCCGCCTCGCTGCCCGAGCCGCCGCCCGGCGTGTTCCCGGACGGCTACGACCCCGACGGTGGTCCCGCCCCCGCGGGTGACTGTTGATGGGCGCCCGTCTCGGTCTCCGTGTCGACGCGGTCCTGGTTCAGGCCGTGATCGCCGGTGCTCTGTCCTTCGCCCACCTGCACGACCTGGCCGCTGCTGCCGGACAGGACGGCTGGAAGGCATGGGCCTACCCGGTCAGTGTCGACCTGCTCCTGGTCGCCGCGTGGCGGCGCCTGCGCAGCGAGGGGCCGTCCCGGCTGGCCTGGTGCTGGTTCCTCGTCGCACTGTTCGCTTCGCTCGGTGCCAACGTGGCCACCGCCGGGTTCCTCGACCTGACCGACCCGCCCGCCCTACTCCGTCTCGGCGTCGCCGGGTGGCCCGCGGTCGCCTTCCTCGGCGGAACACTCCTTGCCCACTCGGCGGCTGCGGAGTCGCAGTCACTTCCGTCGGCACCCGTCGCGGACACATCGGACGCCGAGCCCTCAGCCGAGCAACCAGCACCGGACGCCCTACGCCTGCCGGCCACGGAAGCCATGCCCGAGCCTGACGTCGTCCCCGCCCTCGCAACGGACCACGCCGCTTCGGCGCCGGATCCCGCTCCGGCCACCGCACCCCAGGTCCCCGCCGTCCTGCTCGACCACGCCCGCAAAGTCGCCGACGAGCACTACGCCCGTACCGGCGCCCCGATTGACCCCGACACTCTGCGCTCCCGCCTCGGCGTCCCGCCGCACCTCGCCGACGCCATCGCCGCTCACCTCGCCTGACGGCTGCCGGTATCCGCGCCGGTTTTTCCACCCCAACCACCGCCCGAGAGGGGATCGACTGACATGCCCGCCCGCGACCACTTCCACTCCGTGATGCGCATCGGTCCGGTGCAGATCGGCACCCACCGTGACCGCCACGGCCAGACCAAGCACGCCGCCGTGTGCACCTCCGACAACTGCGGCTGGTCCTCCGACTACTCCAGTCAGGCCGCCGCCCAGCTCGCCGCCCGCACCCACCGCTGCCGCATCCGCTAGGAGGCCACCGCCATGCAGGTCCCGCTCTGGCTCGCGCTGATCGTCGTCGGCTACCTCGGCGTCAAACTCATCCGTCCGCCCGCCTGGCTCATCGCCGTACTCCTGCTCGGCGGCTTCCTCCTCGCGGACAGCGTCCTCGCCCCGGCCATCAACTCGCTCGTCAAGTAGCCCACCTGGGACAGGAGACCACCGATGTTCCGACCGAAGATCCCCACCATGCCCACGCCGACGGGCCTCGCCACGCCGCCCGCCGTCGTCGAGCCGACCACCGTCAGCCCGAACGTACAGACCCCGCCGGCCGCCCCGATGACTCCGACACCGTCCCGGCCCACGGTCCAGCTCACCCCCGGCACCGCGCTCGCCCTCGTCAGCGGCGGCACGGCCCTCGTCCTGGTCCTCGGCGCCGTCCTGGTCTCGCTGCTCTTGGCGGTCGCCATCACCGGCGCCTCGGTCGCCGTATGCGCGGTCGTCCTGCGCTCCCTGCTCGCCTCTGAAGCCAAGCGACGCTGACCGGCCCCGGGCGGCCTCGATACCGCCAAGCATCCGCCGCCCGGGCGCCGTCCCTGTCCGATCTCGCAACCGGAAGGAACCCCCAGCATGGCCCACCGCGCCTCACCCGCGACACCGAGTGCGCCCTTGCCGGACACATTGCTCGACCCGATCACCCTCGGGGACGTGCTCCGGGTGGCCTCGGCGTCCGACTACACCCGATGGGAAGACCAGATCCGCCGCACCGGCGGCTGCTCCGACCCCGTCCACCTCACCGGCTGGGTCCTCCAGAAGGACAAGACCACCGGCGAGACCCTGCACCACTACTCCACCGCGAACGAGCCGGGCGGACGCCTCCGCCTCGCCTGCGGAAACCGCCGCGCCTCCCGCTGCCCGTCCTGCGCCTGGACCTACGCAGGCGACACCTACCACCTCATCCGCGCAGGCCTCGCCGGAGACGACCGACGCGACATTCCTGCCACCGTCCGCGACCACCCGCGCGTCTTCGCCACCCTCACGGCTCCGTCGTTCGGCCCGGTCCACAACCGGCCCGATCACGGCACCTGCCGCTGCGGCACCCCACACGCGTCCAACGCCCCGGAGCTTGGCACTGCCCTCGACCCGGACGGTTACGACTACGCGGGTGCCGTGCTGTTCAACAACCACGCCGGACAGCTCTGGCAGCGCTTCACCACCCGACTCCGCCGCGAACTCGCAGCCTGCGCGGGTCTGCCTCGCCGCGAACTCGCCGAACACCTTCGCGTCTCGTACGGCAAGGTCGCCGAGTTCCAAAAGCGCGGCGCCCTGCACTTCCACGCCGTCGTACGCCTCGACGGCCCAGAGGGGCCCGGGACACCACCGCCCACCTGGGCCACGGTCGACTTCCTCACGGACGCTCTACGCGCCGCCGCTGCGCACTCCTACACCTCGGTGTCGGTGCCGCCCGTCGAGGACCAGCCCACCCGTACCTTCCGCTGGGGCACCCAACTCGACGTCCGGCCGGTGAAGGCCTTCGGTGACGGCTCCGACATCACCGAACAGGCCGTCGCCTCGTACGTCGCCAAGTACGCCACCAAGGCCGCCGAGAACACCGGCACTTTGGACCGCCGTATCGGTGAACTCGCCGAACTCGACCGGCACCAAGTACCCGACCACACCCGGCGCCTCATCACCGCGTGCCGCGACCTGGACAGCCTCTATCCGGATCGGCGCCTCTGGGCCTGGGCCCACATGCTCGGCTTCCGCGGGCACTTCTCGTCCAAGTCGCGCACGTACTCCACCACTCTCGGCGCCCTCCGCCAGGAACGCGCCGACTTCCGCGCCGCACAAGAGGCATCCCTCCTCGGCCTCGACGACCGCGAGCCGGACACCGTCCTCGTGCTGACGGACTGGCAGTACGCCGGACACGGCCACACACCGGGCGAAGCCGCCCTTGCCGCGACCATCGCCCGCGACCTCCAGACCAACCGCGAGACCGCCCGCGAGGCCCTCCTGACCGAGGGGGGTACGGAATGACCACGGCCATCCGGTCACGCACCATGCTCACCCTCGCGGAGGTCTGCGACGAACTGGCCGTCTCGCGCTCGACCTTCTACGACTGGCGAGCCAAGCGCCGTGCGCCGCGCTGCATCAAGCTCCCGAACGGTGACCTAAGGGTCCGGCGGAGCGACCTCGATCACTGGCTCGACGACCGCGAGGACGCCGCCTGATGGAGACGACGTACGACGTGAAGGTCTACAAGATCCTCGCGTACAAGGGAGCCCGGAAGAACACGTACACCGTGCGTTGGGTGGTCGCGGGGAAGCGCTGGCGCGAGCCCTTCGACACCGTCGCACTCGCAGAGGGCTTCCGCTCCGAACTCATCCGGGCCACGGGCAAGGGCGAGGCATTCGTCGTGGCCACCGGGCTTCCGGTGTCCCACCGTTCCAAGTCGGCTGCCATGAGCTGGTACAAGTTCGCCGTCGAGTACGTGGACGCCCGTTGGCCTCAACTCGGCGGCAACAGCCGCAAGAACATCGCCAAGACCCTGACCGCGACCACCATCGCCTTGCTGCGAGCTAAGCCCACCCATTTCGCACCTGCGGCCGTGCGCACCGCTCTTCGTGAGTGGGCGTTTAACACAAACCGTCGTCCCAACGCACCCCGAGACGTGGCGGGCATCCTCCGATGGGTGGAGCGGAACTCCCTTCCCGTCTCAGCCTGGGAGGACCCGGAGAAGGTCGACCAAGTCCTGCGCGCCATCGACACCCGGCTCGACGGCAAGCAGGCGGCGGCCTGGTCGCGGAAGCGCAACCGCCGGATCCTCAACGTCGCCATGAAGTACGCGATCCGGCGACGCATCCTGCGGGCCAACCCTCTGCCCAAGGGAAAGGACTCGACGGCTGCCACGAAGACCACCAGCGCTGTGGACAAACGGTCCCTGCTGAACCCCGAGCAGGCGGCTGCCATCCTCGATTGGATACGGCGCCGACCACGCGGCGGTGAGCGACTTCACGCCTTCTTCGCCACGCTGTACTACTGCGGCCCCCGGCCCGAGGAAGCCGTAGCCATGCGGGTGGAGGACGTGTCCCTGCCCGGGCCCGACGCCGAGGACCAATGGTGCGAGCTGCTGCTCCACACCGCGACCCCCGAGGTCGGGAAGCAGTGGACCGACACGGGGGAGATCCATGAGCAACGCGACCTGAAGGGCCGTGCGGAGGGCGAGACACGCACCGTCCCAGGGCACCCCGCCCTGACACGCATCCTTCGGCAGCACATCGAGGACGAAGAACTCAAGCCAGGTGACCTGCTGTTCCAAGGCGAATCGGGCGGCGTCCTCGCCGGCTCCGTCATCCGTAGGGCGTGGCGCAGCGCGCGTAAGGCCGTACTGCCCCCGCACGTCTTCGAGTCGCCCACCGGACGGCGCGTCTACGACAACCGCAACACGCGCCTGACGAAGTGGCTCAACGACGGCATCCCGCCTGCCCAGGTGGCCGAGTGGGCTGGGAACAGCGTTGCCGTGCTCCTGGCGACCTACGCCCGATGCGTCGAAGGTCAGCTGCCCGACCTGAAGAGGCGGCTCGAAGCTGCCGGAGATCTCCCCGAGCGGTCGTCTGCTGGCTGACCCCTCGGCCGCCCAGAACCTCGACACGTATTCGACACAGCCACCCGCGAAAACCCGGTGACAGCCGGACAGCCCCGGAGTCTGCCCTTGATCATAAAGAGGGCGTCCGGGGCTTCGCCGTGACAGCTGGTATGCGCCCTGACCAGCAAAAACGCCCTCCCGAAGGAGGGCGGAGAGAGGGCGCCCCCGGCAGGACTCGAACCTGCGGCCAAGCGCTTAGAAGGCGCCTGCTCTATCCACTGAGCTACGGGGGCCGGTTGTGGTGGCCTCGGTCGTGGTGCCCGGGTGTGGGCTGAATCCGTGACGTTGCCGGGGACAAGGATAGGGCTCCCGCATCCGTGTCCCTGTTGCTTCGCCTCCGTGGCTCGATGTGGAGGTTCGGTGAAGCGGTCCTGATAATCGCAGGCAGGTACGAATCGTGCACCGCTTTTGGCCTCTCGCGCCCCGGGTGTTGTGCACTCGTTATGCCTGGACTGTGCCGGTGTCCCAGTCGCCCCTTCCGTCCCTTGTGTCCCGTCGGCGCGCAGACATGCTCATATGCTTCAGAATTCCCCTAAAATTGGGCATTCTTCGCATGTGGTGACCTTGGACGTACGGCCTCAGCTGCTCGACGCACTCTCCGCCCTGCGCGACTGTGTCGCCGCCGCACGCTTCCCGCTGCCCCTGGCCGGGGCCCCACGCGCGCGTGCCAACCGCGACGAACTGCTCGCGCAGCTCGACGACTATTTGGTGCCCCGCCTGAGAGAGCCCGAAGCGCCCCTGCTGGCCGTGGTGGGCGGATCCACCGGGGCCGGGAAGTCGACGCTCGTCAACTCCCTCGTGGGCAGACGCGTGACCGAGGCGGGCGTACTGCGGCCGACGACGCGCACCCCGGTACTGGTCTGCCATCCGGAGGACCATCACTGGTTCAGCGCGATGCGCGTCCTGCCCGACCTCACACGCGTGTGGGTGCCCGAGCACGATCCGGCCGAGGAACTGATGCTGCCCGGCGAGGACCCCGCGCGCGTGCTGCGGCTGGAGACCGCCGACACCCTGCCACCCGGCCTCGCCCTCCTCGACGCGCCCGACATCGACTCCCTGCTCGCCGACAACCGCGCCCTGGCCGCCGAACTGATCTGCGCGGCCGACATCTGGGTCATGGTCACGACGGCCGCCCGGTACGCCGACGCCGTCCCCTGGCACCTGCTGCGTACCGCCAAGGAGTACGACGCCACTCTCGTGACCGTTCTGGACAGGGTTCCCCACCAGGTCGTCTCCGAAGTGTCGCGGCAGTACGGGGCGCTCCTCACCAAGGCCGGCCTCGGCGACGTACCCCGCTTCACCGTGCCCGAGCTGCCCGAGTCGGCATGGGGTGGCGGGCTGCTTCCGGCCACGGCGGTCGCGCAGTTGCGCACCTGGCTCGTCCATCAGGCGCAGGACCCGGCGGCACGCGAGCACGCCATGGCCCGTACGGCCAACGGCCTCCTCGACTCCCTCAAGGCCCGCCTGCCCGAACTCGCCGCCGCGGCCTCCTCCCAGTACGCCGCCGCACTGCGGCTCACCGCCGCCGTCGACTCGGCGTACGACAGCGAGTACGCGCGCGTGCGGAGCCGGTTGCAGTCCGGGGCCGTCCTCGCCGGCGCCGCCCTGAAGCGCTGGCGCGCCTTTCCGCTCGACTGCTCCGCCGGGGAACTCCTCGACTCGCTGGTGGAGAGCCTGAGCACCCTCCTGCTGTGCGCCGTCACCGCCGCCGACGAGCGCGTCGACGACGCCTGGCGGCGCGAACCTGCCGCCGAGGCGCCCGAGCTGATGCCCCGTGACGCCGGGCCGGAGAGCGTCGAACACCGCATCGGCATGGCCGTACGGCGTTGGCGGCGGGAGTTGGAGGAGTACGCCGAGGACGAGGTGAACGACGTCGACCGCGGCGTCGTCCAGGATCCCGAGGTCGTCGCCGCCCTGGTGGCCACCGCGCTGCTCGGCGCCCGCCGGGCGCGGTCCGCGGGGGAGGGGCTCGCCGAGCGGATCGGGGCGCACGGGGCGCTGCGGCTGCGCGACCGGGCCGGGCGGCTGCTCGCCGAGCACCTGGACCGGGTCATGCACAACGAACGCGAGCGCCGGCTCGCGCCCCTCGACGCCCTGGAGGTCCATCCGGACCCCCAGGCCGAACTCATCGCCGCGCTGTCCGTACTGCAGAAGGAGAGGTGACCGGTGACCGCCGTCACTGACCAGAACCAAACGGAACAGGACCAGACGGAACACGTCCCTCTCCCGAAGGACAGCGCCACCAAGGACGACGACGAACGTGACGACAACACCTCTGCCGAAGCCGCTTCCGACAACGGCCTGCCCGTGAAGGGCGACCTGGCGGAGGAGAAGCCCAGCGGGGATGAGGGTTCTGCTATGGCCGACGGCGGAGAGCCCGGGAAGGGCGGGACATCCGCCGCGGACGAGGAGCAGCCGAGCGAGGGCCACGCGCGCGTGGAGGACGGGGGCGCGGGTGCTCCCGCGCGCGGGAGCACCCCACGCTCCGGCGGGGCCCCTTCCCGTCGTACGGAGCCCCCCTCCCGCACAAAGGCCCCCTCCCGCACAAAGGCCCCCTCCCGCGCGGAGTCCTCTTCCCGCGCGGAGTCCTCTTCCCGTACGGCCTCCCCGTCCGGCACGGATCCCGCGTCCGGCACCGAATCCGGGACCCCCTGGGACGACGGGCTGATCGCCCGGCGGGCGAACGAGACCGCCGCCGCTGAGCAGCCCGTCGTCGTGGAGAGCCGGACCTCCGGCCGGCAGGTCGTGATGCCGCTCGCCTACGACGGCCCGCTTCGGTCCCGGCTCGACGCGTTGCGCGAACTTGTCGGGCTCTCGCGCACCCGGCTCGACAGCAAGACGCTCGCCGAGGCCGGACGGGTGCTCGACGAGGCGGCGTCGAGGCGCAGGCTCTCCGGACAGCACACCGTCGTCGCCATCGCGGGCGCCACGGGCAGCGGCAAGTCGCAGCTGTTCAACGCGCTCGCCGGGGTGACCATCTCGGAGACGGGCGTACGGCGCCCGACGACCGCCTCGCCCCTGGTGTGCAGCTGGAGCGACGGTGCGGTCGGGCTCATCGACCGGCTCGGCATCCCGCCGCGGCTGCGGCGGCGCCCGGCGCAGAGCGCGGCGGCGGACGGGCAGCTGCACGGGCTCGTCCTGGTCGACCTGCCCGACCACGACTCGGCGGCCGTGGCCCACCGCGAGCAGGTCGACCGCGTTCTGGCGCTGGTCGACGCGGTCATCTGGGTCGTCGACCCGGAGAAGTACGCCGACGCCGTCCTGCACGAGCGCTATCTGCGGCCCATGGCGGGACACGCCGAGATCATGTTCGTCGTCCTCAACCAGATCGACCGGCTGCCCGGCGAGGCCACCGACCAGGTCCTCGACGACCTGCGCCGGCTGCTCGACGAGGACGGCATCGCGCTGGGCGAGCACGGCGAACCGGGCGCGACGGTGCTGGCGCTGTCCGCGCTCACCGGGGAGGGGGTCGGCGATCTGCGCGAGGCGCTCGGCCAGTTCGTGGCGGAACGCGGGGCCGCGGCGCGCCGGGTCGCGGCCGATGTCGAGGCTGCCGGATGGCGGCTGCGGCCCCTGTACGCCGCGCGTCGGCGGACCGGGCTCAGCGAGCAGGCGCGGGACGAGTTCTCCGCCCGGCTCGCGGACGCGATCGGCGCCACGGCCGCCGGCGAGGCCGCCGAACGGGCCTGGCTGCGTAACGCCAACCGCGCGTGCGGGACGCCGTGGCTGCGGCTGTGGCGCTGGTACCAGGACCGGGGCGAGCCCCCGACGGGACGCCTGTCCCTGCGCGCCCAGACGGACGAGGAGGCCACGGCCCGCCAGCGCGTCGAGCAGGCGGTGCGGACGGTCGCCGAACAGGCGTCGGCCGGG
Organism: Streptomyces sp. NPDC049627; assembly: GCF_044465645.1. NCBI lineage: Bacteria > Bacillati > Actinomycetota > Actinomycetes > Kitasatosporales > Streptomycetaceae > Streptomyces > Streptomyces sp. NPDC049627. Next base: position 24,861 of record NZ_JBITLW010000022.1, read on the forward strand.
CTGCCCGCCCCCTGGGCGCAGGCGGTGCGCGAAGCGGCCGTACGGGGGGCTCAGGGGTTGCCCGAGGCGCTGGACGAGCTGGCCGCGCGGGCCGGACTGCCGCCGGGGCGGCCGCCGCGGCCGGGCTGGTGGCCGGCGGCCGTGCTGGTGCAGGCGTCCATGACGATCCTTCAAGTCGTCGGCGGGCTGTGGCTGGTGGGGCAGATCATCGGGGTGATGGCGCCGAACCTGGGTGTGCCGGTGCTGCTGATGGTGGCGGGCATCATCGGGGGGCCGCTCGTCGAGTGGGGCTGCCGGATCGCGGCACGCGGACCGGCACGGCGGTACGGCCTGGAGGCGGAGCGGCGGTTGCGGGAGGCGGCGGCCGGCTGCGGGCGGGCCCGGGTGCTGGATCCGGTGGCGGCCGAGTTGCTGCGCTATCGGGAGGTTCGGGAGCAGTACGGGCGTGTGATGGGGGTTGGGGGCGCGACGAGGTGAACCTCGGCCTGGGAGGCGGCCTTTGACGGCAGGGGCTCCCCTGCCGTGAGGGGGGCTCCCGCAAGGGCAGGACCCTCTGGGAGGGCGGGGGCGTCCTGGGGCCGCGGCCGTGGGTCACTCACTCGTCCGGGTGGCGGAGATATCCACAAGCGGGGGGTGATCCACAGGGCTCGGCGGGCTCGGCCCGGCGGAGGCAGTCTGGCTTCGCGGCGATCGCGACGGACGCGGTCGATAGCGGTGACGGCGGTGCACGTTCGCGGGCGTACCGGGGTGCGCGGCCGTCATGTCGGACGCAGCCGTACGGGACGGGCCCGTACGGGTATCCGCCCGGGCCGGAGCGGCCGGGTGAGGGAGGGGTTCGAGATGAACGAGACGATCATCTGCGCAGTGGGGAACGTGGCGACGCAGCCGGTGTACCGGGAGCTCGCCACGGGGCCGTCCGCCCGCTTCCGGCTGGCGGTGACCTCGCGCTATCTGGACCGCGGGAAGAACGAGTGGACCGACGGGCACACCAACTTCTTCACGGTGTGGGCCAATCGGCAGCTCGCCACGAACGCCGCCGGCTCGCTGAACGTGGGCGACCCCGTGGTGGTGCAGGGCAGGCTGAAGGTGCGTTCGGACGTCCGCGAGGGGCAGAGCTGGACCTCGGCCGACATCGACGCACTGGCGATCGGCCATGATCTCGCCCGCGGCACCTCGGCCTTCCGGCGCACTCCCAGGCCGGAGGCGGGCGTTGCCACGGCCCCCGACCGACCCGAGCCCGACTGGGAGACGACCCCGTCGGACAACGGCTCCCAACAGGCCCCGGAGCCAGCCGCGGTGACGTGACGTCAGTCACGCGCCACCCCTGGCCGAACTGCGGCTTATCGGCGAATGCGCTCCGGAACGACCCCGGTGGATTTGTCGATAAGCCCTGCTCGCAAGGGATCTTGGCGATAACGATTCCGAGTCGGATCGGCCCTCCGACGGGATCACAGGGAAGCGTGGTGCGCGGCGTACCTAGGATGCCGGGCATGACTCTCGGGGCTTGAAGACTCTGCTGGTGGGACCGTCCCCCCACGTCAACGGGCTCCGCTCGAAGGGGAATTCTGTGTTTGCTGCGTTCTCTGCGCTGTCGGTGCGGGGGCGGCGAGGGGCGGCCCGCCTCGCTGCCGCGACCCTGATGTCCGGGCTCGCCGCCGCTTCGGTGATGGCCGGCGCCGGCCCCGCCGCGGCCGCCGGAACGGCGGGCAGTGAGGGCGGAGCGACCGCCACCATAGGCGGCCTGAAGACATACGGCGCGGCGGTCGTCCATGCCGACTCCGGGGACCAGGAAATCTCGGCGGGCCTGTTCGAGATGTCCGTCGACGGTGGCGGCACCTTGCAGACGTACTGCGTCGACATCCACAACCCCACACAGCGCGACGCGCGTTACCGCGAGACGTCCTGGAGCGGCACCTCGCTGGGCGCCAACAAGGACGCCGGCAAGATCCGCTGGATCCTGCAGAACTCCTACCCCCAGGTGAACGACCTCGCGGCGCTCGCCGGCAAGGCGGGCGTCAAGGGCGGCCTCACCGAGGAGGACGCGGCGGCCGGCACCCAGGTGGCCATCTGGCGCTACTCGGACGGTGTGGACGTCGACGCCCTCGACCCGCAGGCCGAGCGGCTCGCGGACTACCTGGAGAAGAGCGCGCGGGACGTGGCGGAGCCCCGGGCGTCGCTGACCCTCGACCCGCCCGCGGTCTCCGGCCACCCCGGTGAGCGGCTCGGCCCGGTGACGGTGCACACCGACGCGGAGAGCGTGACGGTGGCACCACCGGCGGACGCGGCCGCCAGCGGGGTGCGGATCGTGGACAAGGACGGCAAGGCGGTCACGTCGGCGGTGGACGGCGGCCAGGTGTTCTTCGACGTGCCCGAGAAGGCCGCGGCCGGCCAGGCCGAGCTGACGGTGCAGGCGTCGACGACCGTGCCGGTGGGGCGCGCCTTCGCCGCCGAGAGCCGCAGCCAGACCCAGATCCTGGCCGGATCCAGCGAGTCGACCGTCTCGGCGACGGCGAGCGCGACCTGGGCGCGGACCGGCGCGATACCCGCGCTGTCCGCGGCGGAGAACTGCGACAAGGGCGGTGTCGACATCACCGCGGCCAATGAGGGCGACGCGCCGTTCACCTTCGAACTGCTCGGCATCGAGCACACCATCCCGGCGGGCGAGTCGCGGACGGTGACGGTCCCGCTGCAGGAGGACCAGGCGTACGACTTCACGATCCAGGGGCCGGGCGGCTTCGAGAAGCGGTTCAACGGTTTGCTGGACTGCATGACGCAGGTGACCGAGGCCGAGGCGGCGGGCCCCGCCACCCAGACTCTCAGCGAGCCGAGCCCCGCCACGGTCGGCACGCCATCCGACGACACCAACCTCGCCGCGACGGGCGGCTCCGCCATGACCCCCCTGATCGCCGGTGTGGCCATCGGCCTGGTCCTGATCGGCGGCGCGGCTCTGGTGGTCCTGAGGAAGAGGGAAGCGCCGAGCGGGGACTGAGCGCCGGACGACGCGTGTGCTCCCGAGCCGCCCGGCCGAGGAGCCGGTCAGGGGCCTGATCCACTTGCGTGGGTCAGGCCCCTGACGCCAGACACCGGTGCGTTGCCATCGGCGGGACCCATGGACCGTCTGCCCACGGCCCGTACTCCACCGGTAGGTCCTGCCCTGGGACACCGGCCCGCACCCGGCAGTCGATGCCGCGATCAGCCTTCACCGACCTGCGGACGCCTGCCGGGCTGCGTGGTGGGAAGCCCTTCGTGGAACGCGGGCTAGAAGGCGCTGCTGTTGCAGCCCATGGTCGAGCCGAGGTGGGAGTCCTGGCCACCCGAGTTGCCCTCGCCGTTGAGCGCGTTGCCCAGCACGCCGTTGAGCACGCCGACCTGGCCGAGGACGTCGAGGTTCAGGTCGTGCGACTTGCAGCTCGAGCTCTGCATGATCTTGTTGCCGTGACCGTCGAGGCCCTGGGCGGCGGCGGTGCCGGTGCTCAGGAGGCCGACGCTGCCCAGGGCGGCGACCAGAACGGAAGCCTTGCGAAGCTTGTGCATGTCATCTCCGGTGAAGTGAGGTGGTGTGCGAGTGGGTGCGATCCGTGATAGATCGACTTCGTTCAGCCACGGAAAGGTAATATGAAAAAACCTGATATGTCCGAAGGGCGCGCCGGAACGCGCGATCTCATCGCGAAACCACCCGGACGGCGACCAGGTCTGTGGGGAGGTTCCGCGGGATGCTTGTGCTGGGGCGTGCGCAGACCGAGGCCCTGATCGATATGGACGCGCTGATCGACGCCCTGGCCCCGGCCATGGCGGACCTCACTGCGGGCCGCGGCTCGGCGCCGGACCGGATCGCGGCGCTCGTGCCCGAACAGGAGGGTTTCCTGGCGGCCATGCCGGGCTACGCGCCGTCGGCCGGTGTGCTCATGACCAAGCTGGTCTCCCTCTTCCCGCGCAATGCCGGGACGCCGCTGCCGACCCACCAGGCGGTCGTCCTCGTTTTCGATCCGGCCACCGGCGAGCCGGCCGCACTGCTGGACGGTACGGCCATCACCGCGGCGCGGACGGCCGCCTGTTCGGCGCTGTCGGCGCGGCTGCTGGCACGCGAGGACGCGACGGTGCTGGCGATTCTGGGCACCGGAGTACAGGCCCGGTCCCACGTCCGTGCGATGTGCCGGGTCCGGCCCATCCGCGAGGTCCGGATCGCGGGCCGGGACCAGGCCGGAGCCGCCGCCCTCGCCGCTGAGCTGTCGTCCGTGACGGACGCCGAGGTGCGGGCGGTGCGGACCTACGCCGAGGCGCTCGACGGCGCGCACATCGCCGCGGCGACCACCCACGCCCTCGAACCGGTGGTCCGTCGTCCCTGGCTGACCCCAGGAGTCCACGTCACCTCGGTGGGCTTCAACCCGGCCGGCCGTGAGATCGACGACGCCACGATCGCCGATGCGCTGGTCTGCGTCGAATCGCGGCACGCCGCACTGGCCCCCTTCCCGGCGGGCAGCAACGACCTGCTGATGCCCATCCGGGACGGCGTCATCACAGCCGACCATGTGCACGCCGAGCTGGGCGAACTCGTCTCCGGCAGCAGACCGGGCCGCACTTCGTCCGACGAGATCACCCTGTACAAGTCGGTCGGTGTGGCCGTCCAGGACGCCGTTGCCGCCGCGCTGGTCGTCACCGCCGCGCGCGAGCGGTCGGTCGGCGAGCACATCGACCTGGCGTGAGCCTTCAGCAGCGAGTCTCGCGTCGGATCGCCACCATCGCGGCGTCGTCGCCCAGATGCCCTCCCGGCGTGTGGGCGAGGAGGTCTTCCCGCAGATGGCGCAGAAGCCCTTGGGGCTCGCCCTCGAGAACCGCGCGCAGCCGCTGGGCCAGTGGATAGAAGACCCCCGAGCCGTCGCGGGCCTCGATGACGCCGTCGGTGTACAGCAAGAGGGTGTCGCCGGTCTCGAAGGGGAAGGCCTGTGCGGCGAAGGGAAGGGCGGCGAACTCGGTGAGCCCCAGAGGAGGGGCGGGATCGCTCACCTCGAGCGAGATGACCTCGCCCCGGTGCAGCAGCAGGGGCGGTGGATGACCGCAGTTGATCAGGTACAGGACCGGTGTGCCGTCGGGGATGTCCAGGACCGCGGTGGTGATGAACGCTTCGCTGGGGGAGCCGGATGCGGATACGGCTGCTTCCGGGTCGTCCAGGTCCGAGGAGACGGTTCCGTCCAGGTAGGTGACCAGTGCGGCAAGGTCGGCCTGCCGGTGGGCGGCGGAGCGGAAGGCGCCGAGGAGGAGAGCGGCGTCCCCGATCGCCTCCAGGCCCTTGCCCCGGACGTCCCCGACGATGAACCGGGTCCCCTGCGCGGTGCGCGCCGCTGCGAACAGGTCGCCGCCGATCTGCGCCTCGGCTTCTGCGGCCAGGTAGAGCGAAGCGATGCGCAGCGGGCCGATCCGGCGCGGCAGCGGTCGTATGACGACCTGTTGGGCGGCCTCCGCCACCGAGCGCAGCTGCATCAGCTCCTTCTCGTGTCGCTCGCGCCGGTGTGCGAACAGCGTGACGAACACCGAGATCAGCACGAGTGTGGTGAGCTGGAAGGTGTGGTTGAGGTCGGTGAGGCTGGTGCGCACGCCGGCGGCCACGGCCTGGGCCAGGACCGCGATTGCACCGACGCACGCGGTGGTCCGGGGGCCGGCGAACGATGCCGTGATGGCGGGGGCGGCGGCCAGGAAGGGCCCGAGGTGCACTTCGGAGGGCGCGAGGACGTCGCTCACCGTCACGATGACGATGAGCGCGAGCGGCACTGCCAGCAGAGCCTGAGGTGGCTCCCATGATCGCCGATGACTGCCGGGCAGTCGTCGAGCACCCATGAAACCTGGATACACCCCTCTGCCGCCGCACACCTCCGCTGACTTGTGCGACCGAGGCCGTGGGATTCACGCCGCGCCCGGCGATCGGCCGTCATACCGCTCGACGACGACCGACAGCGACGGACGAGCCACCGCCCTCGGGGCGAAGCCCCAGGTCAGGGCCCTCCGGTTATACGGGTTACCACCCAAGGGTGGACGTCGGGCAAGATGGGGTGTATCTGCCCACTGCCAGATTTCAAGCTGCCGGACGGTTTCTCTTGGCTGAGTTCATTTACACCATGCGCAAGGCGCGCAAGGCGCACGGCGACAAGGTGATCCTCGACGACGTCACCCTGAACTTCCTCCCCGGAGCGAAGATCGGCGTCGTCGGCCCGAACGGCGCCGGTAAGTCGACCGTTCTGAAGATCATGGCGGGGCTGGAGCAGCCGTCGAACGGTGACGCGTTCCTGTCTCCCGGGTACAGCGTCGGGATCCTGATGCAGGAGCCCAAGCTGAACGAGGAGAAGACCGTCCTGGCGAACGTCCAGGAGGGTGTCGCCGAGATCAAGGGCAAGCTCGACCGGTTCAACGAGATCGCCGAGCTCATGGCCACCGACTACTCCGACGCGCTGCTCGACGAGATGGGCAAGCTGCAGGAGGAGCTCGACCACGCCAACGCCTGGGACCTCGACGCCCAGCTGGAGCAGGCCATGGACGCGCTGGGCTGCCCGCCCGGCGACTGGCCGGTCGTCAACCTCTCCGGTGGTGAGAAGCGGCGTGTGGCGCTGTGCAAGCTGCTGCTCGAGGCGCCCGACCTGCTGCTCCTCGACGAGCCCACCAACCACCTCGACGCCGAGTCCGTGAACTGGCTGGAGCAGCACCTCGCCAAGTACGCGGGCACTGTTGTCGCCATTACCCACGACCGGTACTTCCTCGACAACGTCGCCGAGTGGATCCTCGAGCTCGACCGCGGGCGTGCGTACCCGTACGAGGGCAACTACTCCACGTACCTGGAGACCAAGCAGACCCGTCTCAAGGTCGAGGGCCAGAAGGACGCCAAGCGGGCCAAGCGCCTCAAGGAAGAGCTCGAGTGGGTGCGCTCCAACGCCAAGGGGCGTCAGGCCAAGTCCAAGGCGCGTCTGGCCCGCTACGAGGAGATGGCCGCCGAGGCCGAGAAGATGCGGAAGCTGGACTTCGAGGAGATCCAGATCCCGCCGGGCCCGCGACTGGGCAACATCGTCGTGGAGGTCAACAACCTCAGCAAGGCCTTCGGCGAGAAGGTCCTCATCGACGACCTCTCCTTCACGCTGCCGCGTAACGGCATCGTCGGTGTCATCGGCCCGAACGGCGCCGGCAAGACGACCCTCTTCAAGATGATCCAGGGTCTGGAGACGCCCGACGCCGGCAACATCAAGGTCGGCGACACCGTCAAGATCTCCTACGTCGACCAGAGCCGCGAGAACATCGACCCGAAGAAGACCCTCTGGGCGGTCGTGAGCGACGAGCTCGACTACATCAACGTCGGGCAGGTCGAGATGCCGTCCCGCGCGTACGTCTCCGCCTTCGGCTTCAAGGGCCCGGACCAGCAGAAGCCGGCCGGTGTGCTCTCCGGCGGTGAGCGCAACCGCCTGAACCTCGCGCTCACCCTCAAGCAGGGCGGCAACCTGCTGCTCCTCGACGAGCCGACCAACGACCTCGACGTCGAGACCCTCTCCAGCCTGGAGAACGCGCTGCTCGACTTCCCGGGCTGCGCCGTGGTCGTCTCCCACGACCGGTGGTTCCTGGACCGCGTCGCGACGCACATCCTCGCCTACGAGGGCGACTCCAAGTGGTTCTGGTTCGAGGGCAACTTCGAGTCGTACGAGAAGAACAAGATCGAGCGGCTCGGACCGGACGCCGCGCGTCCGCACCGCGCCACCTACAAGAAGCTGACCCGGGGCTGATCGATCTTGCGCCACCTCTACCGCTGCCCGCTGCGCTGGTCGGACATGGACGCGTACGGCCATGTCAACAACGCGGTCTTCATTCGCTACCTGGAGGAAGCCCGTATCGACTTCCTCTTCCGTCCGGAGAAGGACTTCAAGCAGGGGTCCGTGGTGGCGCGCCACGAGATCGACTACAAGCGGCAGCTCGTCCACCGGCACCACCCCGTGGACATCGAGCTGTGGGTCAGTGAGATCAGGGCCGCGGCCTTCACCATCACCTACGAGGTGAAGGATGACGACCTGGTCTATGTCCGGGCCTCGACGGTGGTCGTGCCGTTCGACTTCGAGACGGAACGGCCGCGTCGGATCACCGCGGAGGAGAAGGAGTTCCTCCGCGAGTACATGGACGACGCGGCCGACGAGGAGGAGGCCGTCGCCGCATGACGGTGCTCCACCTCGCCGACGAGGGGGAGGCGGCGGATCTCGCGGCCTTCCTCTCCCGGCTGCTCCACTACGACCGCTCCGCCGCCGTGCGCCTACAGGCGGCCGGCACCGCACTCGCCGTCTTCGGGCGGCCGCCGTCCTTCGAGGTCCTGGCGATCCGCGCGGCGCGCCTCGCCAAGCCGTACGAGAACGGGCTCGACGTCACGCTCGACGTGACCGTGTCCGCGGGTGAACTGCTGGAGTCGGTCGACGAGAAGGCGGCTACCGCCGTCGTACCGGCTGCCGTGACCGGTCCTCCGTGGGCCGGGGTGCTGCCGCCGCGCGGGGGCTGGCGGGGGGAGCCGGGGCTGCCGGCGCCCACCGAGCTGCGGGCCATGGTCGGCGCGGCCGTCGCCGAATTCCGGGCCCGGACACAGGAACTGGCACCCGAGGGGCGTACGCGGGCCGAGCTCGACCGGATCGGGCGCGAGATCTGGTCCCGGACGGTCGGGGAGACGCGGCTTCCGGTACGGGCCGTGCACGCGGCCCAGTCGCTGGGCTTCCTGCGGCCGGGCCAGGAAGAGGTGGGGCTGCTGTCCTCGGGGGCGTGGCTGCGGCTGCGCACGCCCTACGGGTCGATCGCCGTACGCCGGGCGGGGCTGGGGGCGCTGGACGTCAGCGTCCGCTGATCGGTTGCTCAGCCCGCCGTGTTCACCATCGACGCCGCCGCGTACGTCAGGTAGTTCCACAGCGTCCGCTCGTGCTCCTCGGAGAGGCCGAGCTCGTCGACGGCGACCCGCATGTGCTTCAGCCAGGCGTCGTGTGCCGCCCGGTCCACGGTGAACGGGGCGTGGCGCATGCGCAGGCGGGGGTGGCCGCGGTTCTCGCTGTACGTCGTCGGGCCGCCCCAGTACTGGATCAGGAACTGGGTGAGCCGCTCCTCGGCCGGCCCCAGGTCCTCCTCGGGGTACATGGGCCGCAGAAGCGGGTCCTCGGCGACACCCTCGTAGAAACGGTGGACGAGGCGGCGGAAGGTCTCCTCCCCGCCGACCTGCTCGTAGAAGGTCTGCTCCTGAAGCGTGCCGCGCCGAATCTCATTCACGTCACCCATGGTCTCAGACGGGGCGGACCAGGACTCAAGGCCTAGGACTGCCCGGCACTCGCCTCCTGCCGCCCGTCGCAGCACAGTGGACGTATGAGCACGCAGGATCTCGACAGGGACGCCGGGGAACTCGCCGACCTCGCCGCCTCGGCGCGGGCCGCGCTGGTGCGCGAGATCGACGCGAGCGGGGCCTGGGCCGACGACCCCGTCTGGCGTGATGTCTTCGCGGCCGTTCCGCGGCATCTGTTCGTGCCGTACTACTACGTCGGCGTCACCGGCGGCTACGAGCGGCGCTGGGGCCAGAGCCCCGACCCGGCGGCGCGGGAGCGCTGGGTGCGCGGCGCGTACGCCGACACCCCGCTGGCGACGCGGCTGCGCGACGGCGAGCTGGTCTCCTCCAGCAGCCAGCCGTCCCTGATGGCGATGATGCTGGTCGCGCTGGAGGTGGAGGATGGCGACAGAGTCCTGGAGATCGGCGCGGGCACGGGCTACAACGCCGCCCTGCTCGCCCACCGGCTCGGCGACGACGACCTCGTCACGACCGTCGACCTGGAGCCGGAGATCACCGAGTCCGCCCGGCAGCACCTGGCCGCCGCCGGACACCACCCCGTCGTCGTCACCGGAGACGGCGCTCGCGGCGTGCCCGAACGCGCCCCCTTCGACCGGATCATCGCGACCTGCACCCTGCCGTCGATCCCGCGCGCCTGGCTCACCCAGTGCCGCCCCGGCGCCCGCATCCTGACGCCGCTCGCCACCGGCCTGGTCGCCCTCGCCGTACGCGACGCCGAGCACGCCGAAGGGCGCTTCTTGCACACGCCCGCCTACTTCGTGCCGCTGCGCGGCGGCAGCCGCTCCGAGTCGGGGTCCGCGCATCTGGGCGGGCTGCCCCGCCGGGCCCGTGATCACGAACTGTTCCGCTTCCTGCTGGCACTGACCCGCGGCAGCCTCGATCCACAGGAGGCGTACGCGCTGTGGGAGCGCGAGGGACAGCCGCGGCGCGAGCGGTACGGGATCACGGTGAGCGGCGAGCACGAGTGGGCGTGGCTGGACGACCCGGAGGGGCCGTACGCGTGGGCGCTGCCCGGCTGACATGCCGGGAGGCCGGAACACGGCGAGGGGGCGGTCGTACGGCGAGAAAGTGCCGTACGACCGCCCCCTCGCCGTTGGCGGGAAACCTAGCCGCGCCGGATGGTGATCGTCGTCCAGGCGCCGACGTGCACCCGGTCGCCGTCCTGCAGCGGTACCGGCACGAACGGCTGGATGGGCTCCTCGGCGCCGTTCACCGTCGTGCCGTTCGTCGAGTTCTGGTCGACGACCGCCCAGCTGCCGTCGGGCTGCTGGACCAGGACCGCGTGCTGGTGCGAGACGCCCGGGTCCTCCGGCGGCACCGACAGGTCGATGTCGGGGGTGTCGCCGGTGGAGTGGCGGCGGCGGCCGATGGTGATCTGGTTGCCGGTGAGCGTGCGCTGCTGCTCGGGCGAGTACGCGGGCAGGTTGAGGCCCGCGGCCTCGGGGCCGGAGCGCTGCATCATCGCCATGAAGTAGTCGCGGTCCGGACCGATGGTCGCCGTCCAGGTCGCAGGCTGCTGCGGGTAGCCCTGACCGGGCGACGGCGGGGCCTGGGTCGAGCCGGGCTGCGGGTAGCCGTACCCGCCCTGAGCGGGGCCGGGGCCACCGGGAGCGCCGGGGCCGCCGGGGCCCGACGTCGGCGGGGAGATCACCCAGTCGTCACCGCCGCCGAAGGACGGGCCGCCCTGCTGCGGAGGACGGTGGGTCTCCTGCGGGAACCCGGGCGGGGCCGGCGGGCCACCGGGGGCGGCCTGCCCTGGCTGCTGGAACGCCTGCGGAGCACCGCTGGTCGCACCCGGACCACCGGGCGGGGTGGGGCCGGGCGGCGGCGGAACGGGCCGCGACGGGTCGCCGCCGAAGCCGGAGGGGCCGTTGCCTCCCGGTCCGCCGGGGCCACCGAAGCCGCCAGGACCACCCGGCCCGCCGGGGTTGGGGCCGCCCGGACCGCCGGGACCAGGACCGGGGCCGGGGCCACCGGGACCGCCGGGCGGCGGGAAGCCGTAGCCGCCGCCGGGGCCGCCAGGACCAGGACCACCGGGACCAGGACCGGGACCAGGACCACCCGGGCCGCCATGGCCGCCGGGACCACCCTGGCCACCAGGTCCACCCGGACCTCCCGGCCCCTGCGGCTCCGCGCCGAACGGCGGGATCGGTTCCGCGGGGCGGTTCACCTGGGACGGGCGCGAGCCCTGGTACTCGTACGAGTCACCGCCGCCGTACGACGGCGGGGGCCCCGACTGCTGCTGGAAGTGAGAGGGCAGGCCCGGGCCGCCGGGCGCCGGGGGGCGCGGAGCGGCGGGGGTGTACGACGTCGCCGTGTTGGTCAGGAAGTTCCACCGGCACTCCTCGCAGAACGGAGCGCCGCCCTCACGCGGCGTACGGCACTGCGGGCACAGCTCGGGCTCCGGTGCGGCGGACGGGTGCGGACGGCCGCCCTGCTGACCGGCGTTCGGGCCGCCGAACGGACCGCCGGGACCGCCAGGGCCGCCGGGCGGCGGGAAGCCGTAGCCACCGCCGGGCGGGGGTGGCGGAGGGGGTGGAGGTACGGCACCGGCCATGCGGTGACCGCAGACCTCGCACCAGTCGTCGGAACCCGACTGGTGTCCGTTCGGGCAGGTCGGCATGTCGGCGCGTCCCTCCTTCGTTCCTTCTAGGTCACTTCTTTACACGAACAGTCTTTGTCGACCGTGTCTCGAGAGTCATCTCGTCGGCCTCCGCGACCTTCGCCTTCAGTCGCACAGTACCTGCCGCGGCATCGACCACGTCCACCACCTTCGCAAGGAGTTTCGCCGTATCCGCGTTTCCGGAGGCGCTGGCGAGCTGAACGGCCCGGCCGAGTTTGGCCGTTGCGCCGTCGATATCGCCCGCTTTGCGCAGATCCAGCCCTTGCTGGATGGCTTGTGCCAGTTCGGCCTGGCCGGTGTAGTGGGCCACCTGCGGGTTGATCGACGTCGACGCGGCCATGTCGTCGGTCCATACGGCCCGTACGAGGCCCTGGGCGCCCAAGTTCCGCGCGCTGCCGTCGGGTTGCGGGACGACCAGGGAGACCCGGGCGGCGAGCATCTCCTGACCGAGGCCGGCGGCCGGGACTTCGACGCAAACGTGGTAGTCACGGGACTCGTCGCCCCAGGAACCGGTGGGGTAGTCACCGGCGCGCGGGCCCGCCTCCGTGCGGCGGTCGGTCAACTCCTCGACTGTCGGGGCGACTTGCTTGACGTACTTGATGGTCGTGCCCACCGGTGTCCACACCCGCAGGGCGACGTCCGCGACCTCCTTGCCCATCGCCGTCTCCATCATCTGCGTGAAGTCGGCGGCGAGACCGGCCGGATCGGCGACGATGTCGGCGCTGCCGAGCAGGGCGGAGGCGATCGCTGTGACTTCTTTCACTTCCCAGTCGGTGCCCACGCCACGGGCGTCACAGGTGAACCGTCCGGCACAGGCGTCGAGCGCGGCCCGCAGGTCCTCGGGCGACTCGTGTTCGTTGCGGCCGTCGGTGAGCAGGATGCCGTGCCGGATGGCGACGTCGGCCGAGGAGAGCAGGCGGTCGGCGAGGCGCAGCCAGGTGCCGATGGCCGTGCCGCCGCCCGCGCTCAGCCTGCGCAGGGCCTGCTTGGCCTCTTCGCGGCTGGTGGCGTCGGCGACCGCGAGCCGGCCGCCTCCCGGATAGACCTCCTTGGCCACGTGCGTGCCGCCGATCACCGCGAAGTGCACGCCGTCGCGCAAGGTGTCGACCGCGGCGGCCGTGGCGTCGCGGGCGTTGCGCATCTTGGTCGGCGGGTAGTCCATCGAGCCCGAGCAGTCGACCATGATCGCCACGGCCGCGGACGGGCCCTGCCCCGGTGCGTAGAGCTGGGGCGCCGCGACCGCGCTTCCGATCGTGCCGCCTCCGGTCGCGGTCACCGTGACGATCGCGTTGACCTCACGACCGCCCTCCGGCAGGTACTCGTTCTGGTACACGTCCACCGAGAACTGTGGCGCATTGGACTTCGAGAAATTGGCCATGCGTTCTCAAATCCCCCTAAAGAACCCCATGGTGGAGCCATGGATGTCGACGGACCGGTCCCCTCCGGTCCGGTGAGGCCTCTCCCCGCAGTGCGGCCTCAGGCCGATCCTGCCCCCATCGGCGGTGCCGGGAACGGCAGGACGGCCACTGTTACGTTGTCGTGGCCCCCGCCGTCGAGCGCGTGACCGACCAGCACCCGGGCGCTGTGCAGGGGGCGCGCGACGGCGTCGAGGGGCACGACCTCGGCCATGTCCTCGGCCGCCTCCGCGTAGTTCCAGAGCCCGTCGGTGCACACCACCACCACACCCGGACGGTCCGGCTTGAAGGAAGCGGTGTGCGGCTCCAGTTCGTAGGCGTCCGCGCCGAGCCAGCCCGTGATGGCGTGGGCGCGCTCGTCGGCGTACGCCTCGGCCTCGTTCATCAGGCCCGCGGCGACCATCTGCGCGGCCCAGGAGTCGTCCTCGGTGAGCCGGGCGGGCGGCGTGCTGCGGTCCAGCGGGACCCAGTAGGCGCGGCTGTCACCGACCCAGCCGACGATCAGCAGCTCGGGTGTCACCACCGAGCCGACGATCGTGCAGGCCGGGGCGTTCTGGTGCGGGCCCTGCTCGCGGGCCGTGGCCGGTTCGGCGGCGAGCGCGTTGACCGCGTTCGAGGCGGCGACGATCGCTTCGTGCAAGGCCTGCTGCGGGTGCGTGCCGCGCGGCAGGGCGGCCAGCAGCGACTCGCTCGCGGCCCGGGACGCGGCCATCGAGGCGTCGTCGGGGCGGGTCGCCGAGGACACGCCGTCGCAGACGATCGCCAGGACAGCGGGCCGGCCGTCGGGCAGCGCGGTGCAGCCGACGGCGAATGCGTCCTCGTTGCGGTGGTGGCGCAGTCCGCGGTCGCTGACGGCGGCGACCGGGCCGGCGTCCTGCTCCATGTGGTCGCGCTCGCGCGGCTGGGCGTGGCCGCAGTTCTCGCAGTACCCGTCGTGGTCGACGCGGCCCGCGCGGCAGGCCACGCACACCTTGGCACCCTCACGCTGGTTCGGCAGGTCGGCGACGCGCGGGTCGGGCGCCTGCAGCGGGTACTCCTCGGGCTCGGCCGGGCGGTCGAACCGCACGCCGGAGGCCGGGGAGACGGGGGAGCCGGTCGGGGCGGGGGGAACGGCGGGGCCGCTCACCGCCGGGGGCACCGGCGGGGCGGGCGGCGGTGACTGCGGGGGCGGCGGCGTGCCCGGGGGCCGTTCGTGGCCGCCGGAGCCGGTGCCCTGGAAGTCCGCCGGCAGCTGGGTGGCCGCCGGGGTGGCGGCGCCGGCCGCTGTGGGGGCGACTGGCCGGTCCGGCCCGGGCGTGCCCCCGGCAGGGGACGGCACCGAGCCGTTCATGGCGATGGTCGGATGGTCGTCCGGCCGTACGGGCACGGCGGACAGGTCGTATCCGCACGCACCGCAGAAACGGTCACCCGACTCGAGCGGCCATTCGCAGCTCGGGCAGGCGGACAACTGGGGCATCTGCGACATCAACTACACCCACGTCCGGGGGCGGTAACGGTTGGCACGTTCCACCAGGTCGATCCTCTCCTCGCCGCCCCGTGCGAGCCGGGCCAGCGTGCGGTACGAACGCTCCAGACCGAAACGCAGTCCCCGCTCGTCCAGGCCGCTGCCGAGCAGCGTCCGTCCTCCGGGGGTGGGCGGGGCGGAACCCTGGCCCCCGGAGAGTATCCAGTCCAGCGCGCAACCGAGGACTTCCGCCGACAACTGCTCCCGGCGCGCCGGATCCAGACCGTACGCGTCCAGCGCCTCGACCTGGCCCGCGGCGGCGGTCACGTCCTCCAGGAACGGTACGTCGGCGGCGACGGCCGTGCGTCCACGCAGCCGGGCGCGGACGGCCGCCACGCGAGCGGCCGTGTAGTGAATGGAGCTCTCCGGAACGGACTCCAGGGTCCGTACGGCGCCGCGGCGGTCACCGGCCGCCAGCTGGACGCGGGCGAGACCGAAGGCGGCGCTCACATAGCTCGGGTCCGTCGACCACACGAGGCGGTAGTACTCCGCCGAGTTGTCCAGCTGGCCCAGCACCTCCGCGCACAGGCCGAGGGCCAGCTTGGGGGCGGGCTCGCCGGGGAAGGCGTCGTAGATCGCGTCGAAGGCGAGCGCGGCGCCCTCGTGGTCGCCGGTGACGAGCGCGGCCACGCCGCGGTACCACACGACCCGCCAGTCGTCGGGCCGCTCGTCCTCCAGCTTCAGCAGGGTCTCGTGGGCGGTGGCGGTGTCGCCGTTCTCCAGCCAGGCGCGCACCTGCCGCAGCCGCGTCTCGGTCGACGGCGCCGACGCGGCGGCGAGAGCGCCGAGCAGTTCGGCCGGCGCGGTCGTCATCAGGCCCGCGAGGAAACCGGCGTTGGGGTCGGAGGGGTCGACGTGGGGGACGGGGAGCGCGAGGGCGGCGGTGGGGGTGTTGACGCCCTTGACGATGCTCGGGGTGCCGACCTCGAGAGCAGGGGAGCCGGCAGCCGGAGTGGGGAGCCCCTTCCCCGGGCGTGCCACCCGTGCCCCCAGCCGCGACACCTCCCCGTCCAGTTTGGGGAACAGCTCGGTGTCCGTGACCCGCACCTCGGGCCCGAACAGCGTCGACAGCGACGGCCTCGCCCGCCCCGTCTGCAGCGAGACGACCTCGCGCAGGACGCCCGTCAGCTGCTCCGTCATCTCCTGCGCGGAGGCGAAGCGGCGGGCCGGGTCGGGGTCGGTGGCGCGGACCAGGAGGCGGTAGAAGGACTCGTACTGGCGAAAGACCTCGATGTGGTCGGGGTCGGGCAGCGAGTCGACGTAGACGTTCGTGTAGCCCTGGAAGTCGAAGGTGAGGACGGCGAGGGTGCGCGCGACCGTGTAGAGGTCGGACGCCACCGACGGGCCGACCTCCGCGACCTCCGGCGCCTGGTAGCCGACCGTGCCGTAGATGGCCGACTCGTCGTCGTCCATCCTGCGCACCGCGCCCATGTCGATCAGCTTGAGCTGGTCCTCGGTCTGGATGGCGTTGTCGACCTTGAAGTCGCAGTACAGCAGGTTGCGGCTGTGCAGATGGCCGAGGGCCTCCAGCGCCTCGATGCCGTACGCGCACGCCTGCTCGACGGGCAGCGGGTCACGCTTGCCGCCCGTGGTGCGGCGGCCGTTGGCGATCTCCTTCAGCGACTTGCCGCCCACGTACTCCATGACGATGTAGCCGTCGAGGGAGCCCGTGCGCTGGTCGAGGTGCTCGACGAAGTTGTAGATCCGCACGATGTTGGCGTGCTCGATCTCCGCGAGGAAACGCCGCTCGGAGATCGCCGCCGCCATCGCGTCCTGGTCGCCGGTGTCGAGCAGGCCCTTGAGCACCACCCAGCGGTCGGAGACCGCGCGGTCCACGGCGAGGTAGATCCAGCCGAGGCCGCCGTGCGCGAGGCAGCCCACGACCTCGTACTGGCCGTGCACGATGTCACCGGCCTTCAGCTTCGGCACGAAGGAGTACGGATGCCCGCACTTGGTGCAGAACCCCTCCGTACGGCCCGGCCGGTCGCCGCGCGCCCGGCCGACGGGCGCGCCGCAGTCCGAGCGCGAGCAGAACCGCTTGCGCTCCGGCACCTCCGGGTTCTCCAGCACCATCGCGCGCGGGTCGGGGCGCGGCACGTCCGGGACCTGGACCAGACCGGCGCCCAGGCGGCCGCGGCCGCTGGAACCGGCGGTGGAGCCGGAGCTGCGCACCGACACCGAGCGGCCCGAGGAACGGCCCGACAGGGAGCGGGAGAGCCGGCCCGACACCGAGCGCCGGGACTTCGACGACTGCGACGACGTACGGGAACTGCCGCGGCCGGTGGAGCGGGAGCTGCCGCTGCCCGCCGAGCCGCGCGAGCTCTTGCCGCCGCCCGTCACGCCGGTGGACGGCGAGCCGACCGCGCCGGTCGCCGAGACGACCGGGGCGAGACCGCAGGTGTCGCAGTACAGCTCGCCGCCGCCCACGTCCTCGTACGTCCCGCCGCAGTCCGGCCGCTGGCAGCTCTGCTGTGCCTGACTCATGACGACGCCTCCCCCCTGTCCTCCCTCATGCTCCCGACCCCCTGCGGTCCTCGGGCCCTCGCGGACCCGGCACGCGCGGGCTGCCGAGCAGTTCGGCGGCCGCCTGCTGGTAGCGCAGGACGGCCTGTTCGGCGACGCGCAGGTCGCAGGGCGCGCTCCACAGCATGCGGCGGGCCGCGTCGTAGCGCTCGATCAGGAACGGGTCCTCCGCGAGGCCGTGCCGGGCGACCTTCGCCTTGTACGCGTCGAGGCGGCCGCGCAGCTCGGCGCGGACCGCCAGGGGCGCGGTGACCGCGGTCAACGACTCGCGGGCGCGCAGCAGTTCGTCCTCCGCCTTCTGCTCCAGGGACTCCAGGAGCGGGGACAGGCGGTGCCACTGAGCCTGTCTGCGGTACTCCGCGGCCGTCGCCAGCTGCTCCTGCAGCACGGTCGGCGGGCCGCTGACGACCGGCACCTCCGTGGCGGCGATCTTCGCCAGCACCTCGCCGCGCGCGGTGCGGGCCTCGGCGAGCGTGCGGTCCGCGCGGGAGAGCACGTCGCGCAGCTTGACCAGGCGCTGCTCGGCATCCTGACGGACCGTCAGTACCGCGTCGATCTCACGGCGTACGTCCTCCAGGGCGCGCGCCTCCCGGTCGTACACCGTGGTGTCCGGCTTGCCGCCGCCGGGCGCCGAACTCCCCGGTGTGGGAATCCAGTAGGCGAGCGGGTCGGACACCACCTCCGCGCGCAGCTTGGTGAGCGTGCGCGTGATGCGCTCCAGGTCGTCGCCGGCCGGGTGCTCGCCGGGGCGTACGCCGACGGAGTGCGCGAGCTGGCGGGTGCGCTGGAGCTCCGCGGCGAGTAAATCGATGCGGGCGGGCAGCGCCGACCAGACCGCGTCGGCGGCGACGACCATGTCCAGGCTTGTCGCGTACAGCTCGTTCATCCGGTCCACCAGCGTGGTCAGGGTGAACTGTTCGCTGAGCTTGCCCGAACCGCCGTGCAGGGTCGGGGCGTTGGCGGTCGCGGTCGCCGAGCCCGCCACCGTCACGGACGCGCCGCGCAGCAGTTCCGTCAGCTCCACCAGGTCCTCGCGGCTGGACCAGCGGCGGCGGGCACGGATGTCGCGGGCGGCGCGCAACGCGTCCGTGTACGCGTCGAAGTACGCCCACAGCAGCGTGATCGACGCCTCCGTGGTCGTCCAGCGCTCCTTGGTGATGCCCGTGAGCTCGGCGCCCTCGAGAAGTCTGCGGCCCGCGTGGTCCTGCAGGGCGAGGAGCGAGGTCTCGATCGCCTCGTGCTCCGCGCCGAGCCGCGCCAGCGCACGGTCCACCTCGTCCCGGTCCATCACCGGCCCGGCGGGGTCCGTGACGCCCATCGATCACCTCTCGCTGCGTTGTGTTCCGTCAGTCGTCCGTCAGTTCATGATCGGTTACTTGTAGTCGGCCTCGGGAGGAGTCGCCGACGCCGACTTCTTGTCGCCCTTGTCCATGGTCGGGTGGAGCCACTTGTCGTACGACGCTCCCCACCCACCGTCCTTGATGTAGTTCTCCAGCGTCCGGTTGACCTGGCGTACCAGATCGTCGGAGCCCATCTTCATCGCCACGCCGTAGTACTCGTCCGTGAACAGACCACCCTTGAGTTCGACCGTGGGGTCCTGCGCCGCCTGACTCGCGGCGAGTGCGCCGTCGGTCACGACCGCGTCGACCTCGCCGAGCTGCAACTTCACCAGGCAGTCGAGCTGGTTGGGGACGGTGGTCCTGATGTCGGTGGAGGCGGGCAGGTCGCGGTTGTTCTTGCCCGCTTCGAGGCTGTCGTACGCCGTGGATCCCGTCGCCGAGCAGATCCGCCTGCCGGCGAGCGTGTCGTTGTAGCCCGTGATCGTCGAGGTCTTGGGCGCCAGGACCTGCTGGCCGGTCACGAAGTAGGGGGCGGAGAAGGCGACTTTCCCGATGCGGTCGCAGTTGATCGTCATGGTGCGGACCACCATGTCGACCTCGCCCTTCTGGATCGCCTCGATACGACGGCTGGTCGGGATGGCCTTGAACTGCACCGCGTCGCGGTCGCCGAGGATGTCCTGGGCGATCCGGTGGACCAGGTCGATGTCGAACCCCTCCAGCTCACCGGCCGGGTTGTTCGGGTCGAGGTAGCCCCAGCGGTAGCTGTTGGTGTCGACGCCGACGATCAGGCGCCGGTCCTTGCGGGCCTTGATGGCGTCGAGAACCGGGCTCTCGCCGTTGCCGCCGGACGGCGACAGGCTCTGGTCCTGCGGGTCCTTGCAGTCCTCGGCCTTCACCTGGCTGCCGTGGGCGACGCCCTGGCCCGCGGTGGCCGTACCGTCGTTGCCGCCGTGCGACTGCGACAGGGGCAGCAGGAGGACGAAGGTCACCGCCAGGGCGCAGACGAGCGCCATGGCGCCCACACCGCCCCAGCCCCGCAGGCCGGCTCGCAGCCGCCGCCACGGGCCGGCCGCGCCCCGGAGGCGAATCGAGTCGTCGCGTGCGCTCCCTGTCGTGCCGGGTGCGTCCGGCGTCATGCCGTGCGCGTTCGGCGTTGTGCCGCGTGCGTTCATCGTCGTGCCCCCTCTCACCGGTATTCCGACAGCCTGCGGCCGATGCCGAGGACCGCGCCGGTCGCGCCCAGGACCGCGAGGGCCGCGGCGCCGGTCGGGAGGCCGGTCAGCGAGTCACGGCCGCCGCTCGCGGCCTGCTTGAACTCCTGCTGCTCGTGCTCGAGTGCCGTCGCCAGCGCCTTGTCGACGTTGTCGAAGCACACGCTCGTCGGCTCCTTCGCGGCGCCGATGACGCGGTCGCGGGCGGCCTGGTAGTTGCCCTTCTCGTTGTCGACGCGGGCGAGGCCGTGACGGTCCTTCCAGACCTTCATGAAGCTGTTGGCGTCCTGTACGGGCTTCTTCCCCGCCGTGTCGTCGGCGAGGCCGTCGGCCCGTGCGAGCGCCTTGCGGAGCTGGTCGATCTGCTGGTCGTAGCCCCACTCGTACGCGTCCACGACCTTGTCGTCGGCGAGCGTCTTGGAGTCCGCGCCGCGTCTGACAAGGGTGAGGTTCTCGTCGCTGCGGGCCGTGAGGGACGCGATGCGGGCCTCGTGCAGCACGTTCAGGGAGCGGACGCCGTGGTCGTAGGAGTCGTTCAGGCCCGCGCGTGCCACGGTGTGGCTCACGGCGAGCCAGAGCAGGACCACGGTGGCGGCGGCCGTGGCGGTGACGAGGCCGTGGTTGAGGACCCTGTTCGTGCGCTGGTAGGTGCGGCGCTGGGCCCAGGCGAGGGCGGCCAGGGCCAGGATGCCGAGGCCGGCCGCCGCCCAGGGGAAGGACTTCGCGTCCGCGTAGTCGTCGCTGAGGCGCTGGTTCTCCGTCTGGTAGAGCTTCTCGGCGGCCGGCAGCATCTTGTGCTGCATCATCTCGTTCGCGGTGCGCAGGTACGCGCCGCCCACCGGGTAGCCCTGGCGGTTGTTGGCCCTCGCCGTTTCGACCAGGCCCTTGTACTCCGGCAGGAGTCTGCTGAGTTCGGCGATCGTGTTCGCCGAGGTGGAGCCCGGTTCGGAGTTGGCGGCGGCCTTGACGAGTTTGTCGGCGGCCGTGCGGATGTCCTTTTCGTAGCCCTCGCGCATGGCGGGCTTCTCCTGCAGGCCGGCGAGGTAGCCGCTGGCCGCCGCGGTGTTGGCGTCCGCCAGGGAGCGGTAGATGTCGGCCGCGTCGGAGCTGAGGGGCTGGCTGCGGTTGAGGACGTCGTCGGCTGCCGTGGCCCGGTCGGTCATCTGCCAGGCGGCCACGGCACCGAAGGCGATGACGAGGGCGGCGAGGAGGGCGCCGATGATGCGGAGGCGGCCGGGTTCGGTGGTGGCCGCCGTGCGCAGTTGGTCGAAGCCCTCGGCGAAGGCCGTACGGCGTGCCTCCGGCGGTCGAGCGGGGCTGACGGGCCGGCCGGTGCCGCTGTGCTGTTCGGGCGGGCCCGGCTGGGGTGGTACGGACGGCATGGTGGGTGCGCCGGGTGCCGGGCCGTGCCCCGGTGGTGGTGCGCTGCTCTTCGGCGTCTGTGTCACTGCTGACCTCCCCCATGGCCATCCGTCGACGCAAGTATCGCTGCCGGGACTGACATCCGCACCGGCCTTCACTGGATCTTGATCGGATCGCAGCGCAGACCCCGGACCTCCGGCACACCTCAGCACGCCCCGCACGTCCCCCTGCCCATGAATACGCCGGGGGAATCGGTTCGGTTCCAGGATCGGCGGGTCGGGGTGCCCGCCTTCCCCGGCGCGGTGGCCTACGGCTCGAAGTGCTGTCGGAGTCGGGTGTGGGTCTCCGTGGGTGCCCCCGTCGCGTCCAGGCCCAGCAGTGCCGCGCCCAGTACCGGACTCGCCGTGACCACCTTCGGTACCGCCTTCGGGGCGTGGGACGTGAGGAGGGATTGGATGCCGTCGGTGAGTTGGGGGTGGCGGGCCGCGAGGACGCCGCCGCCCAGCAGTACCGGCGTCTCCTCCTCCAGCAGGTCGAGGCGGGTCAGTGCCACCGTGGCCATGGTCACCACCTCGTCGGCCAGGCGGTCCACGACCGCGCGGGCCACGGGGTCGCCGTCGGCCGCAGTGGCGAACAGCACCGGCGTCAGCTCGTGGCGGCGGGCGGGTGGGATGTCCTCCAGATGCAGGGCCTCGATGAGGGCGTACATGGAGGGAAGGCCGAAGTGGGCGGGGAGGGTGCGGGCGAGGGACGTGGGGGTGCCGCGGCCGTCCTCCGCGCGGGCCGCGTGCCACAGGGCCTCCTCCGCCAGGCCCCAACCGCCGCCCCAGTCGCCGGAGATACGGCCCAGCGCGGGGAAGCGGGCCGTACGGCCGTCGGGGCGCATGCCCACGCAGTTGATGCCGGCGCCGCAGACCACGGCGACCCCGCGCGGTTCGGTGACGCCGGCCCGCAGGATGGCGAAGGTGTCGTTGCGGACGGCGACGTCCGTGCCCCACGCGCGCGCGTGCAGGGCGCTCGCCAGCCGCTCCTCCTCGACGGGGAAGTCGGCGTTCGCGAGGCAGGCCGAGACATGGTCGACCGAGGTCACGCCGGCGGCGGTGAAGGCCCGCTCCACGGTCTCGGCCAGCTGGTCCACCGCGGCCTCGACGCCCACCACGGGCGGCCGGAACTCGCCGCCGCGCGCCGTGGCGAGGACGCTCCCGTCGGCCGCCACGACCGCGACGTCGGTCTTGCTGTTGCCCGCGTCGACAGCGAGGACACGTGCGGTCATGCCCACGCGAGATGCTCCTGGTTGTGTGCGATCAGCTGGTCGGTGAGGGTGTCGGCGTACGCGTACTGGCCGATCAGGGGGTGCGCGAGCAGTGCCCTGAACACCCGGTCACGGCCGCCGCGCAGCGCCGCGTCCAGGGCCAGGTCCTCGTAGGCCGTGACGGCGGTCATCAGGCCCGCGTACAGCGGGTCCACGGCGGGCACCGGGAGCGGGGCCGGACCTGCCGGTGTCACCGCTGCCTGTACCTCGATCACCGCGTCGTCCGGGAGGAAGGGCAACGTTTTGTTGTTGTGCGTGTTGACCACCTGGTGCGGGCTGCCGGTCCCGCCCAGCAGCCCGGCTGCCAGGTCCACCGCTGCTTCCGAGTAGTACGCGCCGCCTCTCTTGGAGAGCAGTTCCGGTTTCTCGTCGAGGGCCGGGTCGGCGTAGAGGGTGAGCAACTTTCTTTCCATTTCCGCCACTTCCGCGGCGCGCGACGGTTTGGTTCGGAGTTCCCTCACCACCTCGTCGTGGGCGTAGTAGTAGCGCAGGTAGTACGACGGGACCACGCCCAGGCGGTCCAGGAGGGGGCGCGGGAGGTGCAGGTCGGCGGCGATGGTGTCGGCGTGCTCGGAGAGGAGCTTCGGAAGGACGTCCTCGGCCTCGGGGCCGCCGAGGCGTACTCCCCTCTCCCACGTGAGGTGGTTGAGGCCCACGTGGTCCAGGTGGACGTCGGAGGGAGGTACGCCGAGCATGGCCGCGAACTTGCGCTGGAAGCCGATCGCCACGTTGCACAGGCCGACCGCCTTGTGGCCCTCCTGGAGCAGGGCGCGGGTCACGATGCCGACCGGGTTGGTGAAGTCGATGATCCAGGCGGTGGGGTTCGTGCGGCGGACGCGGTCCGCGATGTCCAGGACCACGGGGACCGTGCGCAGGGCCTTTGCCAGGCCGCCGGCGCCTGTCGTCTCCTGGCCCACGCAGCCGCATTCCAGGGGCCAGGTCTCGTCCTGCTCGCGGGCCGCCTGACCGCCCACGCGGAGCTGGAGGAGGACCGCGTCGGCGCCGTCCACCGCCGCGTCCAGGTCCGTGGTGGTGGTGATGGTGCCGGTGTGGCCCTGGCGGGCGAAGATACGGCGGGCCAGGGCGCCGATCAGTTCCAGGCGGTCCGTCGCCGGGTCCATCAGGACCAGTTCCTCCACGGGAAGGGTGTCCCGGAGGCGGGCGAAGCCGTCGATGAGTTCGGGGGTGTAGGTCGAGCCTCCGCCGACCACGGTGAGTTTCATACGGGGTTCAGCCCTTTACTCCGGTGAGCGTGACGCCCTCGACGAACGCCTTCTGCGCGAAGAAGAAGACGAGGATCACGGGGGCCATGACCAGTACGGTCGCGGCCATGGTCAGGTTCCAGTCGGTGTGGTGTGCTCCCTTGAACGACTCCAGGCCGTAGGAGAGCGTCCAAGCGCCCGGGTTCTCGGACGCGTAGATCTGGGGGCCGAAGTAGTCGTTCCACGCGTAGAAGAACTGGAAGAGCGCCACTGCGGCTATGCCCGGTTTCGCCATGGGGAGGACCACTCGGACGAGCGTGCGGAGTTCGCCGCAGCCGTCCACCCTGGCCGCGTCCAGGTATTCGTTCGGGATCGTCATGAGGAACTGGCGCAGCAGGAAGATCGAGAACGCG
Source organism: Streptomyces sp. NPDC049627 (assembly GCF_044465645.1). Taxonomy (NCBI): domain Bacteria; kingdom Bacillati; phylum Actinomycetota; class Actinomycetes; order Kitasatosporales; family Streptomycetaceae; genus Streptomyces; species Streptomyces sp. NPDC049627. The sequence goes on from NZ_JBITLW010000022.1 coordinate 49,097, forward strand.
TCGCCGAACGCCATCGGGATGATCAGCGGCCAGAGGGTCCCCGAGAGGTCCAGTTGCTTCGCCCAGAACAGGTACATCGGGATGATGATCACCTGGGGCGGCAGCATCATCATCGAGATCACCAGCATCAGGGACAGGTTCCGGCCGCGGAAGCGGAACTTGGCGAGCGCGTACGCCACCGGCACGGACGACACGACGGTGAGGACCGTGCCCAGGCCGGCGTAGACCAGCGTGTTCTTCCACCACGTCAGGAAGCCGGGGGTGTCGAAGACCTTGGCGTAGTTGCCCCACTCCCAGGTGTCGGGGACCAGGTCGCGGGTGAGCGCCTGCTGGTCGCTCATCAGCGAGGTCAGGACGACGAACACGAAGGGCAGCGTGAAGAAGAGGGCGGCCGCCACGCCGAGGGAGTGGATCGCTATCCACTCCAGGAGCGCCTTGCGCCGGGCCGTGCGCTCGGCGGTGCTCGGTGCGTCCAACTGCACGGGCTTGTCCAGCACTTGGGTCATGGTCAGTCACCTGCCTGGATCAGTCCGCCCCTGCGCCGCATCAGCAGCGCGGTGAACGCCATGGCCAGGGCGAACAGCACCAGCGCGACCACACAGGCGGAGCCGTAGTCGAAGCGCTGGAAGCCGAGGTTGTAGACGAGCTGGGGGAGGGTCAGCGTGGACTTGTCCGGATAGCCGGGCTCGAACTGCTGGCCGGAGCCGCCGATGATGCCGGAGGCGACCTTTCCGGCCACCAGCGGCTGTGTGTAGTACTGCATCGTCTGGATCACGCCCGTGACGACGGCGAACATCACGATCGGTGAGATGTTCGGCAGGGTGACGTAACGGAACCTCTGCCAGGCCGACGTGCCGTCCAGTTCCGCGGCCTCGTACTGCTCCTTCGGTACGTCGAGCAGCGCGGCCATGAAGATGACCATGAGGTCGCCCACGCCCCACAGCGCGAGTGCGGTGAGGGCCGGCTTGGACCAGCCGGGGTCCGTGAACCAGCCGGGTGCCGGGAGCCCCAGGCCGTCGAGGACCGAGTCGACCGGGCCGGTGCCGGGGTTGAGGAGGAAGACGAAGGCCAGGGTCGCGGCGACCGGCGGGGCGAGGTAGGGCAGGTAGAAGAGGGTGCGGAAGACGCCCGCGCCGGTCTTGATCTTGGTGATGAGCAGGCCGATGCCGAGGCCGAAGACCACCCGGCAGCTCACCATCACCAGCACCAGCCAGAGCGTGTTGCGCAGGGCCGGCCAGAACAGCGGGTAGTCGTCGAACACGTAGGACCAGTTGCCCAGGCCGCGGAAGACCGGTGTGCCGAAGCCGTCGTACTTCATCAGGGAGAAGTACACGGTGGACACGAGGGGGTAGGCGAAGAAGACGCCGAACCCGATGAGCCACGGTGACAGGAAGGCCACCGTTCGAAGCGCCGACCGGCGGCGCTTCGCGCGCAGAGTGTGGGTGGACATCGAAGTGCTACTTCGCCTGCTCGATGTCGGTGTCGATCTGCTCGGCGGTCTTCTCCAGACCGGCCTTGAGGTCCTTCACCTTGCCGGACTCGTACTGGTAGCCGAAGTCCTGGAGCGTCGTCTGGTACGTCGAGCCGTTGACGGAGGCCGGCGGGGTGTTCGAGTGCGGGTTCTGGGCGATGTCCAGGAACGTCTTGAAGCCGGGGTCCACCTTCAGGTCGGGCGACTTCAGGGCCGCGAAGGTGGACGGCACGTTGTGGATGGCGTTGGCGAAGGAGACGACGGCCTCGGTGTCGGTCGTCAGGTACTTCACCAGTTCCCAGGCCGCGTTCTGCTTCTCGCTCTGCGGAGCGATGCCGATGATCGTGCCGGAGAGGAAGCCCTTGCCGTACTCGTCCGCCTCGTCATCGGCGACGGGCATCGGGGCGGTGCCGATCTCGAAGCCGACGCCCGCGTCCTTCGCCATGCCCAGGCGCCACTCGCCGTCGAGCTGCATGGCCACCTGGCCGGTGTGGAAGGGGTGCTTGGCTCCCCATTCGTCGCCGAAGGTGTTGCGGTACCTCTCCAGCTTCGCGAAGCCGCCGAGGTCGTCGATGAGCTTCTTCTGGTACGTGAACATCTCGGCGAAGGCCGGGTCCTCGGCGATGCCGGACTTGCCGTCGGCGTCGAAGTAGGCGTGGTCCCACTGGGACATGTAGTGATCGACGACCGTCTCGTAACCGTGGTACGTCGGCATGAAGCCGAGCTGCCGGTAACTGTCACCCTTGCTCACAGTCAGCTTCTTGGCGTCCTTCGCGAACTGGGACCAGGTCTTCGGCGGGGACTTGATGCCGGCCTTCTCGAAGGCGTCCTTGTTGTAGTAGAGGCCGTAGGCGTCGCCCAGCAGGGGCAGGGCGCAGCGGGTGCCCTCGAACTGGGTGTAGTCGAGCATCGGCTTCGGGATGATCTTGCCGAGGTCCAGCTTCGACTTCTCGATGAAGGGCTTCAGGTCGAGGAAGGCGCCGGAGGAGCAGAACTTGCCGATGTTGGACGTGGTGAACGACGACACCACGTCCGGACCGTTCGAACCGCCCGCGCGCAGCGCCTGGTTGAGCTTGTCGTCGTTGATGTTGCCGACGACCTTCACGGTGATGTTGGGGTGGGCCTTCTCGAAGCGGTCGACGTTCGCCTGGATCGCCTTGACCTCGGCGGGCGCGCTCCAGCCGTGCCAGAAGGTGATCGTCGTCCTGGCGTTCGGGTCGTCGGTGGCGCCGGACTCCGACTGACCGGTACAGGCGGTGGCGAGGAGGGCCAGGGAGGCGGAGGCGGCCAGCGCGGTGGCCGCCTTGCGGGACGCTGAGGGTATGACTTTCCAGGACTTTCCGGGCATGGCAAGGTCTCCCAAGGGCGGGACAGGGGTTGGGTGAGAGAAGGCGGGGGGTGGATCAGGGGGTGTGGTGGGCGCGCGCCGGCGGGGCGGGCGGTCAGCGTGAGGTGTCGAAGACCTCGTCGCGTGTGGTCGCGAGCGCGCTCTCCAACGCGCCCCGCAGCACGGGGTGTTCACGGACGTCGCCGACGACGAGCCGGGGCCGGGACGCGGCCAGCTCCTCCAGCTCGTCCTGGACGAGGGCGCGCAGCACCTCCCCGCCGGAGGTGAGGGAGGCGCCGCTGAGGACGACCAGTTCCGGGTCGAGGACGGAGACCAGGGAGGCGAGACCGGTGGCCAGCCGGGTCGCGTACGTCGCCAGGAGCAGCCGGTGCAGGACGGTGTCCTCCGCGGCGGCCCGCTGGACGAGGGTGGCGGCGGCTTCGGCGTACGGCCCGGACGGGATGTCCGTCATGCCGAGTTCGCGCGCCAGCTGGGGGATCGCCTGCGAACCGGCCAGCTCCTGGTAGCCGCCACTGTTGGCTTTGGTCACCTGCCGGACCAGGGGTGCCCCGGGGACCGGCAGGAAACCCACCTCGCCCGCGCCGCCGGTCCAGCCGCGGTGCAGGCGGCCGCCGAGGACCAGGGCGGCACCGAGGCCGCCCTCGTTCCACAGCAGCACGAAGTCCTCGTGGCCGCGGGCCGCGCCGAGCCGCTGCTCGGCCAGCGCCACGAGGTTGACGTCGTTCTCGTACTCGACCGGCATCGGCAGGGCGGCCGCGAGGTCGTCGAGCAGCGCGGGGGTGTGCCAGCCGGGGAGGTGGGAGGCGTAGCGCAGCCGGCCCGTGGTGGGGTCGAAGGCGCCCGGCGTGCCGATGACGAGCCGGTGGACGTCGTCGCGGGCGAGACCCGCCGCCTTCACGGCGCCGTCGAGGGCGTCGGTGACCTGCCGGACCACCGGGTGGGCGGGGCGTCTGCCGGGGGTGGGCAGTTCGTACGACCCCACCGTGCGGCCGGTGATGTCGGCGACGGCGGCGCGGATGCGTTCGGGGGTGACATCGAGCCCCGCGGCGTACGCGGCGGCAGGATTGACCTCGTACAGCTGGGCGCCCGGGCCGGGTCGGCCCTCTGTCGTGCCGGTGGCCAGGACGAGGCCGGCGGCCTCCAGGCGGGCCAGCAGCTGGGAGGCGGTCGGCTTGGACAGGCCGGTGAGCTTGCCGATCCGCGTGCGGGACAGCGGGCCGTGCTCCAGGAGGAGGTCCAGGGCGGCACGGTCGTTCATGGCGCGCAGGACGCGCGGGGTGCCCGGCGTACCGGCGGTTCCTGCCATGGGATCGACACCTGCCTTTCAGTCGACCAGCTTCTCAGTGATCTACGAGGGAAGTCCATTCAGGGATCACTGTTAGGAAAGTTTCCTGTCCGATGGCCAGAAAGTACGCTCCTCCGAAGGTCGCGTCAAGGGTGGTCTACACCAGCAATGCAGTCGTTACTTCTGGGTGCTGCTGAGCCCGGCGAAGCCGTAACCGGTCGCGGCTACGCTGCACGGATGCCTCGTGCCGGCCGCCGTTCGCTGCTCGTCCTCGCCTCGCTCGCCGTGCTCCTCGTGGGCGGGACCTTCGTCTTCTGGGCGACGCGGCCGGTGCCGCACGGCGAGTGCGTGGTCGCTCACTCCCGTCTCTCCGGCGCGGACAGCCCTGGGCCCGCCGGGTCCGAGCTGGAGGAGCTCACCCGGCGGGCCTACGAGAAGGCCATCGCCGATGGGCGGTGCGAACGGCCCTGGCCGCGGTGGCGGGGGTGGATCGACTGAGGGACGTGTGCGCGGCCCGCGCGGGCTACTTGGTCACGCTGGGCGGCGTCAGCGGAGTGGCGTTCTGGGCCTGCGGGGAGGAGGAGTTGGCGTAGGCCGACGGGGCCGCCACGGCCGCCGTCGGGTCGGCCGCGGGGGCGTCGTCCGCCGGGAGGGCGGGGCGGCCGACGATGGGGATGTCGGCGGCGTCGAAGGCACGCTTGATGCGCCAGCGCAGTTCACGCTCCACCGTCAGCGACTTGCCCGGCATGGTCTTCGCGGAGACGCGAACGACCATCGAGTCCAGCAGCACGCTGTCCAGGCCGAGGGTCTCGATCGGGCCCCAGAGGAGTTCGTTCCAGGGCTCCTCCTTGCTCATCTTCTCGGCGACCCCGTCGATGGTGCGCTTGACCTTGTCCAGGTCCTCCGAGGAGCGGACGGTGACGTCCACGCCGGCCGTCGACCAGCCCTGCGAGAGGTTGCCGATGCGCTTGACCTCGCCGTTGCGGACGTACCAGATCTCGCCGTTGTCGCCGCGCAGCTTGGTCACGCGCAGGCCGACCTCGATGACCTCGCCGGACGCGACGCCCGCGTCGATCGAGTCGCCGACGCCGTACTGGTCCTCCAGGATCATGAAGACGCCGGAGAGGAAGTCGGTGACCAGATTGCGGGCGCCGAAACCGATGGCCACGCCCGCGACACCGGCGGACGCCAGCAGCGGAGCCAGGTTGATGTCGAAGGCCGACAGGACCATCAGGGCGGCGGTGCCCATGATCAGGAAGCTGGCCACCGAGCGCAGGACCGAGCCGATCGCCTGGGAGCGCTGACGGCGGCGCTCGACGTTGACCAGGAGGCCGCCGATGGCCGTGCCGTCCACCGCCTGGGCGGTGCGGTTCATCCTGTCTATGAGCTTGGTGATCGCCCGCCGGATCGCCACTCTCAGCACGGCCGCGATCACCAGGATCAGCAGGACCTTGAGGCCGATCGCCAGCCAGGTCGACCAGTTCTGCTCGACCCAGCTCGCGGCCTGGGTCGCGCTCTCGTGGGCGTCCTGGATCGAGGGAACCGCCGGGGTCTGAGTCTCCGAGGGAGAGGGCGACGGCGTCGGACCGGCGGCCAGTAGGACGGCGGGCAAGGACACGGCTGGTACCTCCAGTGCAGCGGCCCGCCCCGCCGGCAGATGGTCAAGGTCACGAAAAGGTCACCGGCAGGGCAGGTCCACCACACTATCGGGGCATCGTGTGTGGATTGCCGCCACGTTCGAGGGAGGAACCGTGCCCACGTGGGGATGAACTGGTGGGATGAACCGTTCGTCGTCCGGGGGATGAATCAGATGTGGTCGAAAACACTCCCAGCCCGTTACCGGGACATGGTGGCGCTTTCACCAGGCAAGAGGGGAGACTGACTACAGATCGTCCCGGCGCGAGCCACGCGCCGCCGACGCCCAAGGAGGCATCCGTGCCGCATGTCCTGGTCCTCAACGCGTCGTACGAGCCACTCGGCGTCGTACCGCTCCGCCGCGCGCTCGTCCTCGTCCTCGAGAACAAGGCCGTATGCCTCGAGGAGTCCGGCGCCTTCATGCACAGCGCAACCGTCACAGTCCCCGCACCCAGCGTGGTCCGGCTCAAGCGATTCGTCCGGGTTCCCTATCGGGGGCCCGTTCCTCTTACCCGGCGGGCGCTCTTCGCGCGCGACGGGGGCCGGTGCATGTACTGCGGTGGCGTCGCAACCAGCGTCGACCACGTCATCCCGCGCAGCCGCGGGGGCAAGCACGTCTGGGACAACGTGGTGGCGTCCTGCCGCCGCTGCAACCACGTCAAGGCCGACCGACATCTCTTCGAGCTGGGCTGGCGGCTGCGCCACAAACCGGCTCCCCCCACCGGCCTCGCCTGGCGCATCATCGGCACCGGGCATAGGGACCCGCGCTGGCTGCCGTACTTGCAGCCGTTCGGCGCGGAGGACGCCATGGCCCGGATCGACGGCATTTCCGCCTGACGATCCGGGCCTTCGCATACCTGGCGTACGCCTGCGGCGCGTTCGCCGTGACCGGCCCCGGAGGCCCCCAGTGCCCCCGGGGCCGGACGGCTGCTCTCACGCGTACCGCAGCTCCGCCGGTCGCAGCGACCGGTGCAGCAGCGGCAGTGAGGTGGCCGTGGCCAGGAGGCAGGCGGCGTACACGACCACCGGGACCAGTACCGGCAGCAGCGGTACCGGCCCGACGGCGTCGTCGATCATCCCGGCCCAGCCCACGTAGATCGCCGTGCCGCCCGCGCCCGCGAGCAGGACCGCCGGTGCGAGCGGGAGCGCGGTCTCCAGGAGCAGCGCCCGCCCGAGCACGGTCTGCGGCACCCCGGCCGCGGTCTGCGCGGCCAGCCCCCGGCGCCGGGTGGCCAGCGACTCGGCGGTGCCCACCGCCAGGGCCGACAGGGTCAGCAGCAGGGCGACGAGGATCGCGGCGCCGGAGAGGTCGAGGCCGGTGGCGTAGTACGACCGGTTCTCGGCGAGGTAGTCGGTGTGGTCCACGGCGTACAGCAGCACCGCGCGGATGCCCACGAAGGCCGTACCCACGACCGTCACCAGCAGTACCGCGGCGTGGGTGCGTGCCGTCGCCCACGGGTCGTCGCGCAGCCGCTCCGCCGCGATCAGCAGCGCCGGGCGCTGGGCGCGGGCCGCGAGCGCGCTGCCCAGCCGCCGGGACGACCAGCCCGCCAGCCACACGGCCGAGACGCCGATCAGCAGACTCGTGGCGAACACCGTCAGCGGGGCGAGGGCGAATTCGAGGGGATTGCCGAAGTACGTGGTCAGAGCCAGGCCCACGGCCATGGCGCTCAGCAACACGCACACCGCCAGGAACGCCCGTCCCGGCCCCCGTGCCGGACGCACCCGCCGTACCCAGCCCAGCGGCGAGGCCACCACCTGGCGCAGTGACACCGCGCTCACGACCGAGCCCAGCACCGGGACGACCACCGCGACCACGGCCATGCCGATCCAGGCCAGGGGATCGGGGTGCTGCCACACGCGCAGCAGGAGGAGTACGGAGGAGACGGTGGCCACGGCCGAGCCGACCAGGCAGGCCAGCCCCGCCTCCAGCGCCGCGATCCGCCGCACCTGGGCGGGCGTGGCCCCCGCCAGCCGCAGCGCGGCGAGGCGCCGGTCGCGGTGCACCGCCCCCACACGCGCGCACTGCCCGAGGAACCCGAGCACCGGAACCAGCAGCATCAACAGCGCGATGATCACGCCCTGCCGGTCGCTGGGCTGGTCGAGCAGTCCGGCGCCGAAGGACACCGAGTACTGCCCCTCCATCGGGACGACGGTGGCGACCGCCAGCCCGATGCCGGTCGCGAGGGCCGCCCCGACCGCGGTGAGCGTCACCCGCCACCACTCGCGCCGGTCCGATCCGCGGGTGAGCAGCCAGGCCAGCCGGAGGTCGGCGGTGATCCTCGTGCCGCCGCGCGACTCGCTCCTCATGCCGCCACCCCCAGCGGCGTCACGGTCCCGTCGGCCAGCCGCACCTCGCGGTCCGCATACGCCGCCACCTGCGCGTCGTGCGTGATCAGCAGCACCGCCGTGCCCGACTCGCGGGCCGTGTGCACCAGGGCCGTCATCACCTGCTCGCTCGCCAGCGAGTCCAGCGCCCCGGTCGGTTCGTCCGCGAAGACGACCTTCGGTCCGGTGATCAGGGCCCGGGCCAGCGCCACCCGCTGGGCCTGGCCGCCGCTCATCTCGCCGGGCCGCAGACCCTCCTGCCCGCGCACCCCGAACCGCTCCAGCCACTCACCGGCCGTCGCCTGCGCCTCCTGGCGGCGGGCGCCCGCGAGCAGCAGCGGCAGCGCCACGTTGTCGAGGGCCGTCAGCTCGGGGATCAGCTGCCCGAACTGGAAGACCACGCCGAACTCCGTGCGCCGCAGCTCGCTCAGCCGCTTCTCGGGCAGCTGGTCGAGCCGCTGTCCGCCGTAGGTCACCGAGCCGGTGTCCGGGCGGACGATGCCGGCCAGACAGTGCAGCAGCGTGGACTTTCCGCTGCCGCTCGTGCCGGTGACGGCGAGGATCTCGCCGGCGCGCAGCTCGACGGAGGCGCCGCGCAGGGCCTGCGTTCTGCCGTGCGCCTTCACGAGGTCACGGGCCGCCAGCAGCGGCACCGCGCCTCCCCCCTTGTCGCTCATGCTGTGTCGACCTCCGCGGTCAGGGTGGTGAGCCGGGCCGCCGTGGTCGTCATCCAGCGGAGGTCGGCGTCGAGGTGGTTGAGGGCGTAGTCCGCCGAGAGCACCGTCGCGAGATCGGCGCCCCGCGCGGTCTTGACCGCCGTGAGCTCCCGCATCCGTTCCATGTGGGCGGCGCGCTGGGCCCGCAGGTAGGCCTCCGGGTCGCCGCCCGACAGGATCGAGACGACGACCTTGGCGAAGATCTCGTTCGTCACGAACGGCGCGGGCGGCGCGATCTCCCCGGCCCACGCGGCCAGTTCTCGCGCCCCCTCCTTGGTGGAGCGGTACGTCGTCCGCTCCGGGCCGCCGTCCGAGTCGGTGCCCTCGACCTCGGCGAGGCCGTCGCGGACCAGGCGCTGCAAGGTCGTGTAGACCTGCCCGTAGGCCAGCGGACGGGCCTGTGGGAAACGTTCGTCGTGGCGTCGCTTGAGGTCGTAGCCATGGCTCGGCCCCCCGGCGAGCAGCCCCAACAGGATGTGGCGGGTGCTCATGGCGATCATTATGTACTGAGTACATGTACTGAGTGAATAGTGGTCTGGGAGAAAACCTTGCGGCGCAACAGAAGGCGCGGAACAGAATGTGACGACAGGCACGTTGTTCCGTTCCGTACGTCTGCCCGCGCGCCCGCTGGGTAGGGCTGCGATAACCCGCACGCCGCACTCGCAAAGGAGACCCCCGTGGCCACAGCGTCGGTCCTGTTCAAACCTGAGGCGCCCATCGAGCCGGAGATGCACGACTGCGTCTTCAGCGCCGAGGGCGCGTGCGCCGAAGCCCCCCTCACCAGCGAACCGCCCCTGCCCGACACCGAGCCGCTCACCAGCGAGCCGCCGCTCGCCGACGCCGTGCCGCTGACCAGTGAGGCGACCGCCTGGGACACCGGCACGGACATGGGTATGGACACCGGTATGGACATGGACATGGATTTCCCGAGGCCGTAGATGACAGCACAGCGGCCGGCCGGCACCCCAGACCAGGAACTCCCCTCCGACGACCTGTCCCGGCTCGCCGAGCTGCACGGCGTCGCCACCTCCTACCAGCCGTCCGCGGACCGTACGGTCACGGCCTCCGCCCCCGCGCTCACGCTCGCCCTGGCCGCCCTCGACGTCGACACCGGTACGCCCGCCGCCGTCCGCGCCGCGCTCACCGCGCGGGAACGGCAGCTGCGAGAACGACTGCTGCCGCCGACGGTGGTGTGCTGGAGCGGCACCGAACCCGAGGCGCCGGCCCCGCTGCCGTCACTGCCGGCCGGTACCCGGCTGCACATCGAGACCGAACAGGGCGAGACCCGCGCCGCCGCCGACCGGCTCCCGCCCGGCGTCCACCGCTTGACGGCGACCGCCCCCGACGGCCGTACCGCGACCAGCCACCTGGTCGTCGCCCCGCCCCGGCTGCCCACGCCCACGGCACGCTCGTACGGCCTCCTCGTCCAGCTCTACTCCCTCCTGTCCCGCCGCTCCTGGGGCATGGGCGACCTCGGCGACCTCGCCGAACTCGCCGCCTGGGCCGGCCGGGCGCTCGGCGCCGGATTCGTCCAGGTCAACCCGCTGCACGCGGCCGTACCCGGAGCACCGACCGACCCTTCCCCCTACCGCCCGTCCTCCCGCCGCTTCCCCGACCCCGTGCACCTGCGCGTCGAGGACGTCCCCGAGTTCGCCCACGTCGAGGACCGCGAGCGCGTGCGGGGACTGCTGGAGCGGGCCGGACGGCTGCGGGAAGCGGTGCTGGAGAAGGGGGAGCTGATCGACCGCGACGCGGTGTGGGAGGCCAAGCGCGAGGCGCTGGAGCTGGTGCGTGAGGTGCCGCTCGGGCCGGGGCGGAGCGCCGCGTACGCCGACTTCCTCGCGCGCGAGGGCCGGGCGCTGGAGGACCACGCCACGTGGTGCGCGCTGGCCGAGGTGCACGGCTCGGACTGGCTCCGGTGGCCGGAGGGGCTGCGGGATCCGCGGTCGCCGGAAACCGCCCGCGCGCGGGGTCAGTTGATGGACCGGGTCGACTTCCACTGCCGTCTCGCCTGGCTCACCGACACCCAGCTGACCGCCGCCCAGCGGGCCGCGCGGGAGGCGGGGATGCCGGTCGGGATCGTGCACGACCTCGCGGTCGGGGTGCACCCCGGGGGCGCGGACGCCTGGGCGCAGCAGGACTACTTCGCGGCCGGGATGTCGGTGGGCGCACCGCCGGACGCCTTCAACGCGCGCGGCCAGGACTGGGGGCTGCCGCCCTGGCGCCCGGACCGGCTGGCGGAGTCGGGCTACACGCCGTACCGCCGCCTGCTGCGGGCCCTGTTCCGGTACGCGGGCGCCCTGCGCATCGACCACGTCATGGGGCTGTTCCGGCTGTGGTGGGTGCCGCAGGGGCAGGCGCCGACGGAGGGGACGTACGTCCGTTACGACGCCGAGGCCATGCTCGCGATCCTCGTGCTGGAGGCCTCCCGGGCCGGGGCGGTGGTGATAGGCGAGGACCTCGGCACGGTGGAACCGGGGGTGCGCGAGACGCTGCGCTCGCGGGGTGTGCTCGGCACCTCGGTGCTGTGGTTCGAACGGGACTGGGACGGGGACGGCCGCCCCCTGCCGCCGGAGTCCTGGCGCGCCGACTGCCTCGCCACCGCCACCACCCACGACCTGCCGCCCACCGCGGCCCGCCTCACCGGCGAACACATCGAACTCCGCGACAGCCTGGGCCTGTTGACACGGCCTCTGGAGCAGGAGCGGGCGGACGCGGCGGCGGACACGCGCGAGTGGCTGGAGCTGCTGTCCCGGCTCGGCCTGCTGCACGGCACGGGCGGCGGCCACGGCACCGGTGAGGAGGAGGCCGAGATCCAGGCGGTCCACCGCTTCCTGCTGCACACCCCGGCCCGCATGGTCGGTATCTGGCTCCCGGACGGCGTGGGCGACCGCCGGCCGCAGAACCTTCCCGGCACCTGGGACCAGTATCCGAACTGGCGGCTGCCGATCGCGGACGCGGAGGGGAGGGCGGTGACGCTGGAGGAGCTGGCGGCTTCGCCGAGGGTACGGGCGTTGGTGGAGGTGCTGCGGGGGGACGCCGGTCGGCACTTCTAGCCCGTCCGGCTTTTGAGGACGAGGCCCTTCGGGCCGAAGCTGGGTCTGGGGGCGCAGCCCCCAGGGGCGGCGACGGCAATGCCGGGTGCCCTTCCAAGACACCCCCGGACGCGCGCCCCCCGGAGGGGTTCGGTACTTTTGGCCCCGTGGACAAGAAGAACGCCCTGCGCGCCGGCGCCCTGGCCGCCGGTACGACGCTGATGATGCTGCTCATGTCGTCCCCTGCGCTCGCGCTCGCGCGTGACGACGGCGACGACCCCGGTCAGGGCCTGAGCGTCATCGAGACGCTGGGCCAGTTCGTCCTGGCCCCCCTGGCGCTGTTCGCGGTCATCGCGGGCCTGGTCATGGTCCTGGACAAGTCCCACAAGCAGAAGGACACGACCAGCTCCAACATCCGCACCAAGGCCGACGTGAAGGCCTGACACGAGACTCTTCGAGTCCGCCGCGCACTTTCGAGGGCGCCGGCTCCGTCGTCCGTACGCGCATCCGCGGTACGGACGACGAGGCCGGCGCCCTTGGTGCGTTCACGGGTGACTTTCACGCCGGATAGGGCGCCGTCAGATACCGCTGCACCGTGGGTGCCAGCCATGCCACGACCTCCTCGGCCGCCAGGTCCACGGCGGGCGGAAACCGCAGGACGTAGCGCGTGAGCGCCAGCCCCAGGAGCTGCGCCGACACCAGCGCCGCCCGGGCCGGGGCCTGCTCGGGATCGGGGCACACCCGGCGGGCGACGGGCAGCAGCTGGTCCCCGAAGACGCCCCGCATGCGGTCGGCCCCGGCCTGGTTGGTCACGCCGACCCTGAGCAGGGCCGTGAGCACCTCGTTCTTCTCCCACATGGCCAGGAAGTGCGTCACGAGCGCCCGGCCGACGTCGTCCCGGGTGAGGGCCGCCGGGTCCGGCAGTCGCAGATCGATGGCGACGGCCGCCGCGAACAGGCCCTCCTTGTTGCCGTAATAGCGCATCACCATCGACGGATCGATGTTCGCGTCCTTGGCGATGGCGCGGATGGTGGCGCGCTCGTACCCGTCGGTCGCGAAGCGCTCGCGGGCGGCGTCGAGGATCGCGGTGCGCGTGGCCTCGGAGCGGCGCGGTGGGGTGGGGGGCTTGCCGGATGTCATGCCAACGAGTGTAGGCCAACAACTGTTGACATGTCTGATGGTCTGAGCCTATGTTTGCCAACAAGCGTTGACCAACAGGCGTTGGCCAGCAACTGTTGGCAAACGGGCGTTGGCACTGAGGAGGCCCCCATGAACGGCACCGGAACCAGCAGCAGTGGCACCCGCCCCGTGATCGTCATCGGCTCCGGCCCCACCGGCCTCCTCCTGGTCGGCGACCTGGCCGCCGCCGGTGTCCCCGTCACCCTCGTCGAGAAGCGCCCCCACGAGATCAGCAACCTCTCCCGCGCCTTCGGCGTCCACGCCCGCACCCTGGAGCAGCTCGACGCCCGAGGCCTGGCCGACGACCTCCTCGCCACCGGCAGCACCATCACCGAACTGCGCCTCTTCCGCCGCCTCTCCCTCGACCTGGGCACGCTGCCGTCCCGCTTCCCCTTCCTGCTCATCACTCCGCAGTACGAGGTCGAGCGGCTGCTGGAGCGGCGGGCGCGTGAGCTCGGCGTCGAGTTCCTCTTCGAGAACGAGGTCGTGGGGCTGCGGCAGGACGACAGCGGCGTCGACCTCGATGTGCGCGGCCCGGACGGGGCGGTCGTCACGCGCCGCGCCGCCTACGTCGTCGGGGCGGACGGCCACCGCAGCGCCGTGCGCCGGGCGCTCGGCCTGCCCTTCCCCGGCGTCTCGGTCATCAAGTCCCTGTTCCTCGCGGACGTCCGGCTCGCCGAGCGGCCCGAGAGCGTGCTCACCGTCAACGGCGAGGGTGACTCCTTCGCGATGATCGCCTCCTTCGGTGACGGCTGGTACCGCGTCATGGGCTGGAACCGCCGCCATGAGGTCCCCGACGACGCCCCGCTCGACCTCGACGAGGTCAAGCAGGTCACCCGCCGCGCCCTGGCCACCGACTACGGCATGCACGACGCGCGCTGGCTCTCCCGCTTCCACAGTGACGAGCGCCAGGCGCCCGAGTACCGGGTCGGGCGGGTCTTCCTCGCGGGTGACGCCGCGCACGTGCACTCGCCGGCCGGCGGGCAGGGCATGAACACCGGCCTCCAGGACGCGGCCAACCTCGGCTGGAAGCTCGCCGCGGCCGTGCAGGGCTGGGCGCCCGAGGGCCTCCTGGACACCTACCAGGCCGAGCGCCACCCCGTCGGCAAGGCCGTGCTGCGCAGCAGCGGCGGCCTGGTCCGGCTGGCCCGTGCGCAGAGCCCGGCGCTGCGTGCCGTACGCGCCCTCGTCTCCGCCTTCGTCAATGTGGCCCCGCCCGTCCAGGCCAAGGCCCTGGCCCAGATCTCGGGCATCGGCTACGCCTACCCCGCTCCCCGCGGCTCCCACCGTCTGGCCGGCACCCGCGTCCCCGACGTCGCCCTGGAGAGCGGCCGCCTCTACGAGGCCTTGCGCGGCGGACGGTTCGTGCTGATCACGCCGAAGGCCCCGGCGGCGTACGAGGCGCAGGGCGCCCGCAAGGACCGGCTGACCGTGGAGCGCTGGGCCGGTGACCGCCGTACGACCGTGCTGGTGCGGCCCGACGGATACGTGGCGTGGGCGGCGGACGACGCGGACGCGGCGGCGGTGGAGCGGGCGGTCGCCGCCCATCTGGGGTGAGGGGCGCGAAGCCCCTTGCCGGGGCGCCCCTTACCGGGGTTCGGCAGTCCCCGCCAGCAACTCCCGCAACAGGTCGGCCAGTTGGCCGGCCTGTTCGGCGTCCAGGGCGGACAGCGCCTCCGTCTGGACGGCGAGCCCGGCGGCGACGGCCTGGTCGATGAGGGTCAAGCCCTTCTCCGTGAGCGTGACTTGAAGGCCGCGGCGGTCGTGCGGGTCGGGGGAGCGGCGCAGCAGGCCGGCCCGTTCCAGTTTGTCGAGGCGCCCGGTCATGCCTCCGGTGGTGAGCATCAGCGTCGCCGAGAGCTGCCGGGGCGAGAGTGTGTAGGGCTCACCGGAGCGGCGCAGGGTCGCGAGGACGTCGAACTCGCCGCGGGTGATGCCGTAGGGCGCGTACGCCCGGTCCATGCGGTCGCCCACCGTGCGGGTGAGGCGGTAGATCCGGCCGAAGACCTCCATGGCCTTCGTGTCGAGGTCGGGCCGCACGACTGCCCACTGATCGATGATCGCGTCGACGGCGTCCTTGCGCTGCGGGGGTTCGCTCATGGTCCGAGTATCGATCGCGGGATGCTCGGCCGCAAGAAAGTGGCTTGACGGAAAGTTGCTTAGCGCTAAGCTACTTTCCATCGACCTACTTCGAAGGGTGTCTGCCATGGCCGCGAACCGCGCCGCCCTGACCCTCCTCACCGCCCTCGCCCCCATCTCCTGGGGCACCACTTACGCCGTCACCACGGAGTTCCTCCCGCCTGACCGCCCACTCTTCACGGGCCTGCTGCGCGCCCTCCCCGCCGGCCTGCTGCTGCTCGCCGTGGCCCGCGTGCTGCCGCGCGGCGCCTGGTGGTGGAAGTCGGCGGTCCTGGGCGCGTTGAACATCGGCGCCTTCTTCCCGCTGCTCTTCCTCTCCGCGTACCGGCTGCCCGGAGGCATGGCGGCCGTCGTCGGCTCGGTCGGTCCGCTGTTCGTCGTGGGCCTCTCGGCGCTGCTGCTGGGGCAGCGACCGACGGTGCGCACCGTGCTCACCGGGGTCGTGGCGGCGCTCGGCGTCAGCCTGGTCGTGCTCAAGGCGGCCGGGGCGCTCGACCTCGTCGGCCTGCTGGCTGCCCTGGCCTCCACGGCGGCCATGTCCGCCGGCACCGTCCTGACCAAGCGCTGGGGACGCCCGGACGGTGTCGGTCCGCTCGCCCTCACCGGCTGGCAGCTGACGGCCGGCGGACTGCTCATCGCCCCGCTAGCCCTCCTGGTCGAGGGCGCACCCCCCGCGCTCGACGGCCGGGCGGCCGCCGGCTACCTCTACTTGGCCCTGGCGAACACGGCGGTCGCGTACTGGCTCTGGTTCCGCGGCATCGGCCGCCTCACCGCCACCCAGGTCACCTTCCTCGCTCCGCTGTCGCCGCTGACGGCGGCGGTGGTCGGCTGGGCGGCGCTCGGGCAGGCGCTGACCCCGTTGCAGCTGACGGGCATGGCGCTCGCGTTCGGGGCGACGGTCGTCGGGCAGATCGGGGCGGGCCGGGCGGACCGACCGGACCGGGCGGGCCGGACGGGTAGGAAGGGCGGCACATCGTTCAGTTCTGCTGAAGCAAATGGTCGAAAAGATTCGATGGACGTGACGAGTCCGGCGCTGCGACGGTAGATCGAGCCCGATCACCGACCCCAGCGAAAGGATCTCCGTGACCGTCGTCCTCCCCAGGACAGCCGCCCCGACCTACCGCCCCGCCCGGACGGCCGCCCTCGGCATCGCGCTCGCCGCCCTCGCCACCGTCGTCTGGTCCGGCAGCTTCGTCACCTCCCGGGCGCTGCACGACAGCGTGCCGCCGGTGCAGCAGGCGTTCTGGAGATGGCTGGTGGCGCTGGTCGCGGTGGCCCCGTTCGGGGCGCGGCAGGCCTGGCGGCAACGGAAGCTGATCCGCCGTCACCTCGGCTTCGTGACCGTCGCCTCGCTCCTCGGCGTCGCCGTCTACAACACCCTCGTCAACCAGGCCGGGCGGACCACGCCCGCCGCCAACATGGGCATGATCATGGCCGCTGCGCCGGTTCTGATGGCGGGGTTCGAGCGGGCCGCGGGGGTGCGGCTGGGGGCGCGTCGGGTGGTTGGTCTGCTGACGGCCTGCGCGGGCGTCGTGCTGTTGATCGGGGGAGGCGCGGGCGGGGCCCGTCGCTCGGCGGGGGATCTGTGGATGGTGGCGGCGGCCTGCTGCTTCGCGTCGTACAGCGGTCTGCTGCGGCGGAGGCCGGCCGAACTGGGCGGTACGGCCTTCCTGTTCACCACGTTCCTGCTGGGGACGGCCCTGCTGCTGCCCGCGCAGGGGGTGAGTCTGGCGGTGCAGGGCGGGTTCGCTCCGGCGCCCGGCACGGTCCTGCCGATCCTCTACGTGGGAGTCGCCTCCTCCGCCGTCGCCTTCTTCGCCTGGAACCGGGCGATCGCACTCGTCGGGCCGAGTCGTGCCGGGGTCGTCTACTACCTCCAGCCGGTGTGCGTGTCCCTGCTGTCGTGGGCCGTCCTCGGCGAGACGACCGGCTGGGGCCAGGTCCTGTGCATGGCGCTGATCCTGGGCGGAGTCGTGCTGGGGGCGGCGTCGCGGCGGTGACGTAGGTTGCCGCCATGGTCGAGTGGGACATCCGGAAGCTGCAGATCCTGCGGACGTTGCGCGAACGGGGGACGGTGACCGCGACGGCCGAGGCGCTGCGGATGACGCCGTCGGCCGTGTCGCAGCAGCTGACCAATCTCGCGAAGCAGGTCGGGGTGCCGTTGCTGGAGGCGCAGGGGCGGCGGGTGCGGCTGACGGACGCGGCACGGCTGGTGCTGCGGCATGCCGAAGCCGTGTTCGAGCAACTGGAGCGGGCCGACGCGGAGTTGGCGGCGTATGTGCACGGCGAGGTCGGGGAGGTGCGGGTGGGGGCCTTCTCCACGGCCGTGCCCGCGCTGGTCGTACCCGCCGTGGGGGCGCTGCGCGCGGCGCATCCCGGGGTGGTCGTACGGGTGCGGGAGGCCGAGGCCGGGGAGGCGTACGAGCTGCTGGCGGCCGGGGAGGTGGACCTCGCGCTGTCACTCGCGGCGCAGGCGCCGGCCGTGGGGGACGCGCGCTTCACCCGGGTGCCGCTGCTCGCGGATCCGCTGGATGTCGCGCTGCCTCAGGGGCATCGTCTGGCGGAGATTGCGGGGCTGCGGCTGGCGGATCTCGCCGGCGAGGAATGGATCTTCGGCGGGAGTGGGCCGTGGTCGGACATCACCCGCGGGGCGTGTGAGGCGGCCGGGTTCAGTCCCCGGCAGGGGCATTCGGCGGCCGGGTGGACGGCGATTCTGGCGATGGTGGAGGCGGGGATGGGTGTGGCGCTGGTGCCCCGGATGGCTGCGGTGGCCAGAGGCGGGGTCGTGATGCGGGAACTCGGAGCGGACCGGCCGGTGCGGCACGTGGTGGCGGCCGTGCGGAGGGGGAGCGAGGCGAAGGTCGCGGTGGGACGGGTGCTGTCGGCTCTGGGCGCTGCTGCTGCGCGGCTCGCTTGATGGTGGCCCGGCGTGGAAGCGGGGCGGGTGGGTGCGCAGCCCGGCGCGACGGGGTGCCGCCTGCGCCCACCCGCGCCGCCCCAACGGCACGACTGCCCGCAGGCTGGGCGAGCAGATCGGGCCGGGCGAGGGCAACGCGTGGGCTGGGCGGGCGCAGCGCAACCGCGGGCTGGGCGGGCGCAACCGCAGGATGGGCGAGTACGTCTCGTGGGCCGGGCGAGTGCAACCGGCAGGCTCGGCGAGTACGTGTCCGCAGGCTGGGCGAGCAGATCGGGCCGGGCGAGGGCAACACGTGGGCTGGGCGGGCGCAAGAGGCTGGGTGAGCGCCAGTGGGCTGGGTGGGCACAACCCGCGGTCAACCGGTGGGCTGGGCGGGCGCAACCGCAGGATGGGCGAGTACGTCTCGTGGGCCGGGCGAGTGCAACCGGCAGGGTCGGCGAGTACGTGTCCGCAGGCTGGGCGAGCAGGGAGAGGCTGGGCGAGGGCAATCCGCAGGCGCGGCGAGCACGCCCCGCGGGTCGCGCGGGCAGGCGAAAGGGCGCCCGGGCAGTGCCGGGCGCCCTCTGCGACGTACGTACGACGAGCGTTACTGCTCCGCCGCCGCGTCCGCTGCCTGGGCCTTGAGGGCCCGTTCGACGCCCGCGCGGGACTCGGAGATCAGGCGGCGCAGGGCCGCGTTGGGTTCTGCGGAGGTGAGCCAGGTGTCCGTCTTGGTCAGGGTCTCCTCGGAGACCTGGACCGTCGGGTACAGGCCGATCGCGATCTGCTGGGCGATCTCGTGGGAGCGGGACTCCCAGATGCCCTTGACCACCTCGAAGAACTTGTCCGTGTAGGGGGCCAGCAGCTCACGCTGGTCGGTCTGGACGAAACCGGTGATGACCGCTTCCTGGAGGGCGTTGGGGAGCTTGTCGGAGTCGATGACCGACGACCAGGCCTCCGCCTTCGCCTCCTCGGTCGGGCGGGCGGCGCGGGCCGTGGCGGCGTGGCGCTCGCCGGCCGCCGTCCTGTCCCGCTCGTACTCGCCCGCGATCTCCGCCTCGTCGAACCGGCCCACGGCCGCCAGGCGCTGCACGAACGCCCAGCGCAGCTCCGTGTCGACGACCAGGCCCTCGATCGTCTGGGAGCCGTCCAGCAGGGCCTCCAGAAGGTCCAGCTGCTCCGGCGTACGGGCCGTCGCCGCGAACGCCCGCGCCCACGCCAGCTGGTGGTCGCTGCCCGCCTCCGCCGAGCGCAGGTGGGCCAGCGTGGCGTCCGTCCAGCGGGTCAGCAGGGCCTCGCGGGCGGCCGGGGCGGCGTACAGCTCGATCGCCAGCTTCACCTGGCGCTGCAGCGACTGCACGACACCGATGTCGGACTCCTTCCCGATGCCCGACAGGACCAGCGAGAGGTAGTCGCGGGTGGCGAGTTCGGCGTCCCGCGTCATGTCCCAGGAGGACGCCCAGCACAGGGCCCGGGGGAGCGATGCCTCGAAGTCGCCGAGGTGGTCCGTGACGAAGGCCAGGGACTCCTCGTCCAGGCGGACCTTCGCGTACGACAGGTCGTCGTCGTTGAGGAGGATCACGTCCGGGCGGCGCTTGCCCGACAGCTGCGGCAGGGCGGTCAGTTCACCGTCCACGTCGAGCTCGATGCGCTCGTCGCGCACCAGCTTGCCGCTGTCGCCGTCCAGGTTGTACAGGCCCACCGCGATGCGGTGCGGGCGCAGCGTCGGCTCGCCCTTCGCACCCGCCGGCAGCGCCGGGGCCTCCTGGCGGATCGCGAACGACGTGATCACACCGGAACCGTCCGTCTCGATCTCCGGGCGCAGGATGTTGATGCCCGCCGTCTCCAGCCACGCCTTCGACCAGGTCTTCAGGTCCCGGCCGGACGTCTCCTCCAGGGCGCCCAGCAGGTCGGACAGGCGGGTGTTGCCGTACGCGTGGCGCTTGAAGTACGCCTGGACGCCCCGGAAGAACTCGTCCATGCCGACGTACGACACCAGCTGCTTGAGGACGGAGGCGCCCTTGGCGTAGGTGATGCCGTCGAAGTTGACGAGCACGTCGTCCAGGTCGCGGATCTCCGCCATGATCGGGTGCGTCGACGGCAGCTGGTCCTGCCGGTACGCCCACGTCTTCATCTGGTTGGCGAACGTGGTCCACGCGTGCGGCCAGCGCGACTCGGGGGCGTGCGCCTGGCAGGCGATGGAGGTGTAGGTGGCGAACGACTCGTTCAGCCACAGGTCGTTCCACCACTCCATGGTGACCAGGTCGCCGAACCACATGTGGGCCAGCTCGTGCAGGATGGTCTCGGAGCGCGTCTCGTAGGCCGCGCTCGTCACCTTGGACCGGAAGACGTACTGGTCGCGGATGGTCACCGCGCCCGCGTTCTCCATCGCGCCCGCGTTGAACTCCGGCACGAACAGCTGGTCGTACTTCTTGAACGGGTACGCGTAGTCGAACTTCTCCTGGAACCAGTCGAAGCCCTGCCGCGTCACCTCGAAGATCGCGTCCGAGTCGAGGTACTCGGCGAGCGACGGCCGGCAGTAGATGCCCAGCGGGACCGACTGGCCGTCCTTCTCGTAGACGCTGTGCACGGAGTGGTACGGGCCGACGATGAGCGCGGTGATGTACGTCGAGATGCGCGGCGTCGGCTCGAAGGACCAGACGTTGTCCTTGGGCTCCGGTGTGGGCGAGTTGGAAATGACCGTCCAGCCTTCCGGGGCCTTCACGGTGAACTGGAAGGTGGCCTTCAGGTCGGGCTGTTCGAAGGACGCGAAGACGCGGCGGGCGTCCGGGACCTCGAACTGGGTGTAGAGGTAGGCCTGCTGGTCGACCGGGTCGACGAAGCGGTGCAGGCCCTCGCCGGTGTTGGTGTACGCGCAGTCGGCGACGACCCGCAGGACGTTGCGGCCCTCAAGCAGGCCGGGCAGGGCGATCCGGGAGTCCGCGAAGACCTCGCTCGCGTCGAGCGGGTCGCCGTTGAGAGTCACCTCGTGGACGGTCGGGGCCACGAGGTCGATGAAGGAGTCGGCGCCGTTCTCGGTGACGTCGAAGCGCACCGTGGTGACGGACCGGTAGGTGCCGCCCTCCTGCGCGCCGGAGAGGTCGAGATCGATCTCGTACGAGTCAACGGTGAGCAGCTCGGCCCGCTGCTGCGCCTCTTCGCGAGTCAGGTTTGTGCCAGGCACGCGGTCATCTCCTCGATATGTGTGGGTTCGGTCATCCTTCCACGGGACATCGGGATCAGGCGACGAGTGCGGCTTCGCGCGGGGATGCCGGGGGCAATTCATGGGGATACCCCTCTACCGGGCGGGACGCGACGTCCGGATTCCGCCAGCGGTCCGGGCCCGCGGGCGCGAGTGTGGGGGCCATGACGACGTACACCGCACGCCCCATCGCACCGTCGGTTCTGAGGGAGCTGCGCACCGCCGACGACGCGGGCCGCCCCCTGTCCCCGTTCACCGACGAGGAGGGCGGGGCGCCGCTGAGGTGCTGCCTGCGCCACAGCGGCCCGGGGGAGCGGATCGCGCTCGTGTCCTACGCGCCCCTGCGCCGCTGGGCGGCCGAGACCGGCGTGGACCCCGGTGCCTACGACGAACAGGGCCCCGTCTTCATCCACGCCGAGGAGTGCACGGGACCGGACGGGGACGGCCGCCCGTTCGCGAACGCCCACCGGATCGTCCGCCGCTATTCCGCCGACGGACACATCCTGGGCGGACAGCTCGTCGACGCTCCCGACGGCGAAGCCCTCCGGAACGCGTTCGACGACCCGGCCGTGGCGCTCGTCCACGTCCGGGCCGTCGAGTACGGCTGCTTCCTCTACGAGGTCCGCAGGGCCTAGGCCCTGCTTTGTCCGGGGGCTTCTAGCCCTTCAGCTCAGCCGCCACCAGCTCCGCGATCTGCACCGCGTTCAGCGCGGCGCCCTTGCGGAGGTTGTCGTTGGAGACGAACAGGGCGAGGCCGTGCTCGACCGTCTCGTCGGTGCGGATGCGGCCGACGTACGACGGGTCCTGGCCGGCCGCCTGCAGCGGGGTCGGGACGTCGGTGAGGGCCACGCCGGGGGCGCCGGCCAGCAGTTCCTTGGCGCGCTCCACGCTGATCGGGCGGGCGAAGCGGGCGTTGACCTGGAGGGAGTGGCCGGAGAAGACCGGGACGCGCACACAGGTGCCGGAGACCTTCAACGCGGGGATCTCCAGGATCTTGCGGGACTCGTGGCGGAGCTTCTGCTCCTCGTCCGTCTCGTTCAGACCGTCGTCGACGAGGGAGCCGGCCATCGGCAGGACGTTGTACGCGATCGGCGCGACGTACTTGTTCGGCGCGGGGAACTCCGCCGCCGAGCCGTCGTGGGTCAGCTTGGGCGCGTCGTCGCCGACCTTCTTGATCTGCTCGAACAGCTCGTCGACGCCGGCGAGACCCGAACCGGACACCGCCTGGTAGGTGGCGACGACCAGCGCCTGGAGGCCCGCCTCGGCGTGCAGCGGCTTCAGGACCGGCATCGCGGCCATCGTCGTGCAGTTCGGGTTGGCGATGATGCCCTTGGGGCGGTCGGCGATCGCGTGCGGGTTCACCTCGGAGACGACCAGCGGGACCTCGGGGTCGCGGCGCCAGGCCGAGGAGTTGTCGATCACCACGGCGCCCTGGGAGGCGACCTTCGGCGCCAGCGCCTTCGACGTGGAGCCGCCCGCCGAGAACAGGACGATGTCCAGGCCGGTGTAGTCGGCCGTCGCCGCGTCCTCGACCGTCACGCCGTCCAGGACCGTCCCCGCCGAGCGGGCCGAGGCGAACAGGCGCAGCTCGGTGAGCGGGAAGTCGCGCTCCGTGAGGATCCTACGCATGACCGTGCCGACCTGACCGGTGGCTCCGACGATTCCGACCCTCACGGCGACTCCTTTACCCGTTCTTGCATGTCTGCGGCCTTTCCATCATGCGGCCGACCCCGGTCCGCCTGTCCAATTCTTTGCGCTCCATGCCCGAGGGCTGGAACACACCGACCCGCCGGGCGCCTCCGGAACTCCCGTGCACACCGGCTCTGAGCTGCAGAAATTCACCCTATGGGGCGCCCGCGCCGCAAGCTGTGCTGCGACGCGCGACGGTGTGACGTACGCCTCGCGGTGTTCGCGGAAACTCCCGGTGACCCGGTCGAACGTTTCCGTGCGCTGCGGCGTCGTAGAAGAAACGCGGTGAGGGGGTGGCTTGTGCTGCGCAGAAAGGCCCGCCGCGTCCAGGAGGACGATCACGGGGATCCCCTGGACGCGGCCCAGGAGCGCAGGGTGCGGGCGGTGCTCGCGCTCGGCGGAGTGCCGCAGGCGGACCTGCTGGACGGGGTACAGCAGGTACGTCTGCGGCTGCTGGAGCGGACGGCGAGCGGCCGTGAGGCGCCGCGGGACGTGTCGGCGTGGGCGGCGGTCGTCGCCTCCAACCTCGCCATGGACTGGCACCGGGCCAAGAAGCGCCAGGAGCGCCTCGGCGAGCGGCTCGCCGCGCTGCGGCAGACGGAACACCCCTCCGGCGAGGAGACCAGCCTGCTCTCCCTCGCCGTCTCCCAGGGCCTGGACGAACTGCCCGACGCCCAGCGTCAGGTCCTCGTCCTGCGCTTCTACGCCGACCTGCCGGTCCGCGGGATCGCCGAGGAGCTGGGCATTCCGGAGGGCACGGTCAAGAGCAGGCTGCACACGGCGGTACGGGCCCTGCGCGCCCGCCTGCACGAGGACGAGGTGGTGTGACATGACCGCCGAGAACGAAGACCGCACCGGCGTCGACGCGCTGATGGCCGCGATCACCGACGAGCCGCTCACCGACGAGGCGCGCGCGGACGCCGCCTTCATGACCGAGCACCGGGCGGCGGCCGCCGATGTGGCACTGCTTCGGGAACAGCTGGGGATCATCGGGCGGGCGCTCGGCGAGCCACCGGCGCCGGCATCGGCACCAGCTCCCGAACCGGCTCCCGTACGACGGCCCTCCCGCGTCCGGCGGCGTGCGTTCACCCTCGCCTTCGGCACCCTCGCGGTGGCGGCCGTCGCCTCCGTGGTGGCCGGTCTGGGCTGGCTGGTGGCGCAGGCCGGGGACGGCGGTCTGGCCTCGGGAGGCAGCGCTGACGCGGCGAGTTCCAAGCAGGATTCGGGCGCCGCCTTCGGCAGCCCCCGCTACCTCGCCTGCGCCCGGCTGGTCGCCGAGGGCGACGTCACCTCCGTGGAGCCGTTGCCCGGCACGGGACAGGAACGGATCACCCTGAGCGTGACCCGTTTCTACCGGCCGGAGAAGCCGGAGAAGCCGCCGAAGAGCGACGACGAGAAGAAGAGCGGCGACGAGAAGGTGACCTTCCTGATGGAGCAGGACACCCTCCACAAGGGCGAACACGTCCTGGTCGGCATCCCCCGGCACAGTGCCGTACCGGACGTCTGGTTCGTCGGCGAGCGGGACATCGCCCCCGAACGTGCCTGGATCACCGCCGCGCCGACCGACTCGCGCCAGCCGAGCTGCGAATGAGGAAGGGCGGGCGCCCCCAGGGGACGCCCGCCCTCACAGCCGTACCGACGACTACGGCGTGACCTTCTCGATCTTCACGTTGCCCACGCCCGCGACCGTGCCGCGCGTGTTCACCAGGCGGACCTGACCGAAGAACTCGCGGCCCTCCGGAGCGGCCGCCTTGGTGGTGATGCTGCCGGTGACCGTGGCCGAGTCACCCGTGCCGAGCTTCACCGGCGCCGACTCGTCCACCGTGACGGTGCCGAGCGAGGCGGAGTAGAAGACGTCCAGGTAGTCGTACGCGGTCGAGCCGCCCGGCACCGAGTAGCCGACGACCTCGATGCTGTACGTCCCGGCGGCCGGGTTCGCGATCTTGACCGACTCCTCGGAGTCACCGTCGGCGGAGCTGCCGACCTGGGTGCCGGACGCGTCCTTCACCACCAGGTCGAGGTCCGCGGCCGCGTCGGAGACGTTGCCGATGGTGACGTCGAGCGACGAGGCGCCCTCGGGCACGTCGACCGTGGTGGTCTGCGTGGCGCCCTGGGCGATCGTCGGACGCGTGGTCTTCGACGAGCCGAGCGGGCCGCCGGCCAGCTTGCCGTCGAGGGCGGCGTACTTGTTGGTCACCTTCCAGGAAGCGGTGGCCGGCGTGCCGACCTTGGCCTCGGGAACGGTCACGGTCTCCGGGTCGAAGGCCGCGCCCAGGACGGCGACGTCCAGCTTGTAGGGGTTGTCGAGCAGCGGCGACGTACGGCGCGACTCGACCTCGATCTCCCAGACGCCGGGCTGCGGGTCGGCGTACGCGCGCACGTCCGGCTTGCAGCCGTTGCCGTCGAGGTAGTTGTTGTAGCAGTTCGGCGTGCTGGTGACGTCGACCGGAGTGCCGTACGGGTGGATGGCGATGAACCGGGTCTGGCTCTTGCCCTTCAGGCCGCCGATCGCGACCTGGAGCGACTTCGCGCCCTCGGGCACGGTCACGAAGTACGACTTGGTGCTGTTGCGCTGCACCGAACCGGACGCCGAGTACGTGTACTTGAGCGGCGCGGAGACCACGACCGTGTTGAGGATCTGCTGGTCGACGCCCTCGGTGCGCGGGTCGTCGACCTCCAGGATCGCGCTCTTGAGGCCCGCCGAGTACGGCTTGGCGGCGATCTTGACGGTGACCGGCTTGTTCAGGCCGAGGCTGATCTCGTCGTCGCCGACGATCCGGAAGGTGTCACCGGCGTTGTTCTCCAGGTCCAGCTCGTGCCGGATCGCCTTGTCCGGGCCGGACGTACGCGTGATCGTGACGTCGTACGTCTTCTTCTGCCCGGCCTTCAGGCCGCCCTCACGGTCGTAGATGCCCGTGCCGAAGCCCGGGGTCTTGAGGAACTGGTCGATCGCGGTGTCGACCGGCGCCTTCACCGTGTACTCGTGGGCGGTGGCGCCGTCGCGGATCGAGTCCCAGGCGTCCTCGATGTCGATGAGGCCGGCACCCTCCTCGTACGCCTGCACACCCTTGATGTGGTCGGCCGTCGAGGTGAGCGCGGTGCGCAGCTTCGCCGGGGTGAGGGCGATGCCCTTCTGCTTGGCGGCGCTCAGCAACAGCGCGGACGCGCCCGTCGCCTGCGGGGACGCCATCGAGGTGCCCTGGAGCATGGAGTAGCCGGCCGGCAGGGAGTAGCCCGCCTCGGCGACCGGGGCGCCCGGCAGCCAGGTCTGGGTGGTGTTGATCGCGGCGCCGGGGGCGACCAGGGTCGGCGTGAAGCCGCCGTCCTCACGCGGGCCGCGCGAGGAGAACGGCATCATCGCGTACTTCTTCTCCACGACGGAGCCGTAGTTGGAGGCCCAGGTCTCCTTGGAGATGGACGCGCCGACCGAGATGACCTTGTTCGCGAGGCCCGGGTCGCCGATGGTGTTGGCGCCGGGGCCGGAGTTGCCGGCCGAGATGACGAGCTGGACGCCGTAGGTGTCGATCAGGCGCGTGTACAGCTCGGAGCGGGCGTTGTTGCCGTCGTTCAGCGCCGGGAGACCGCCGATGGACATGTTGACGATGTCGACGCCGCGGTTGACGACGAGGTCGATCATGCCCTCGGTGAGCGCGACGTTGGTGCAGCCGCCGGTCCAGGTGCAGGCGCGCGAGGAGACGATCTTCGCGCCGGGGGCCGCGCCGTTCATCTCGCCGCCGAACAGGCCGTTGGCGGCGGTGATGCCGGCGACGTGGGTGCCGTGCTCGGACTCGATGACGCCGATGTTGACGTAGTCGGACTTGTCACCGGCGGCGTTGAAGACGACGTCCTTGCGGATCTCGACGACGAACGGCTGACGCTCGGCGACGTCGGTCGCCGGGTTGTCGGTACCGAAGTATCCGACCTGGAAGCCGTCCTTGTACGGCTTCATCGCCTCGTCGTCGGTGAAGTCGTGGTTGTTGTTCAGGTCGACCCGGACCGTGCCGGCGGCCGCGTCGTAGAGGACGCCCCAGACGTCGGTGGTGTCGCCGTCGCGGTTGGCGTCGCCCTTGGCGTCACCGCCGGTGGTGGCCGACTCGCGGAACAGGTTGAACTGGTAGCCGCCCGCGGGAGCCTGCCAGGTCGCACCCGCGATGGTGAAGGTCGGGCCGGTGACCGGGTTGTTCATCCGCCGCCAGGTGGCGTCCTGGTCGTTGACCGGGTCGGTGGCGGTGACCCAGTCGACGATCTTCCGCTCACCGGTGGTGGTCTTCTGCAGTGCCGGGTGACCGAGGTCGACGCCGGAGTCGAGGATGCCGATGGTGATGCCGCGGCCGTCCGCCTTCGGGTGGTCGTCCACGAAGTCGACGGCGCCCGTCTCGAAGGACGGGTTGTACGGGTTCTCGGCCGGGGTCTTCTTGTTGGGGGCGGCGTACGAGGTCGCCGCGGCCGTCGACTTCTGCGTGTCGACGGCGGGGTCGTCCAGGGGTATCTCCTCGCGCAGGTCGATGCCGTGCACCGAGGAGAGCTTCGCGGCGGCGGCGATGGCCGAGTCCGCCTTGCCCGTGGGGACGGTCGCCCGGACGTAGCCGACCTTGTCGTAGGTACGGCCCACAGAGCCGACCGCGTCCAGCTGCTCGGCGACCTTCTCGGTCTGGCCGGGCGCGGTCGCGATCATCATCGTGACGTTCTTGTCGCCGTCGGCCTTGGCCTCGGCGAGCAGGTCGGCGTCGTCCGAACCGAGCTTGTCGTGCGCGGACTTGACGCTCGGGTCCGCCGCGGCCGGCGCGGGGTCCACGGCCATGGCCATGGGTATCGGCCCGGCCGCGGAGAGCGCGGCGACGAGACCGGCGGCCACGGCTATGCGGGCCGAACGTCTCGCGCCCGGCTTCGGCTCGCGCTGGGGGGTGAGGGTCATCGGCATCCCTTGTTGGTAAAGGAGCAGGGGTCGTCCGGAATGTGATCCCGGACGACCGCTCAGCTTTATGCAAGGGAAGGATGTTTGGGAAGAGTTGACCGAATCGAAATGGATGGATGGGGAAAACCCGCGATGCATTTGGGGTGAGAGGCGGTGAGAGGGGGTGAATGGGGCAAGTCGTCCGTAAGCCGAATATTCGGCTGCCGATTCCGTGTCGGCCGCTTAACGTCCCTACGTGCGGAAGAACTTGAGGGTGGCGGCCTACGCCATTTGCGTACGTGACGGACAACTCCTCCTCGCCCGCTCCCCGGCGCCCCGCGGCGGCTTCGAGTGGGTCCTGCCGGGCGGCGGCATGGAGCACGGTGAGGATCCCTACGACACGGTCGTGCGGGAGGTGGAGGAGGAGACCGGCTATCTCGTCGAACCCACCGGTCTGCTCGGCATCGACTCCTTCCATCGCACCTTCCCGAGCCGCTTCGGCCGGACCGTCGACCACCACGGCGTACGACTCGTCTACGAGGCCCGGATCACCGGCGGCGAGCTCCGGTTCGAGACCAACGGCTCCACGGACATGGCCGCCTGGCACCCGCTCGACGACGTGACCGCGCTGACCACGGTCCCGATGGTCGACAAGGGTCTGGCGCTGTGGCGGGAACGACCGGCGGCCGGAAAGGCTTCACTACCCCCGAAGATGAACACGGAGTGACCGTCCCACGGCCGTTCGCGGAGCGGCCGTGGACGCGGAAGGTAGTCCAAGATCCACGTACGGTGATCGGCGCTGCGCGTTGCGGTCATGTTCATGCGCAGGTCACCCCGGGTGCCAACGATCCACAGTGAGCGGGCCGTTCGCGGCAGCGACAGCCCGCGACCACTGCCGACGCGTTCGCACTCGGGGAGATCGCGCCATGTCGCGCATACGCTCTGTCGCCAGCTCCGCGCTGGGGATCCACCGCCGTACCCTGCTCGCCGCCACCGGAGCGGTGACCCTCTCCGCGGGCGTCGGCTACGCCCTGCGGCCCACCGACAGCCAGGCCGCCACGACCACGGACCCCGCGAGCGCGTCGGACGCCGCCGCCGAAGCGCCCGTCGGCGCCTCCCGGAACCTGCCGGTCGCCCTCGCGCCGTACACCCGGGGCACCACCCTCGCGAACGTCGCCACCCCGCGCGGCGATTCCGGCTACCGCCGGCTCGGTGACGGCCCCGGCTGGCGGCGGGTCGTCCGCGAGAACCTGGCGTCGGCCAAGGCGGGGCGCGACAGGCGGCGTACCGCGCTCGCCGCGTTCGTCCAGCTCACCGATCTGCACCTGATCGACGCCCAGCACCCGCTGCGGCTGGAGTACCTGCGCTCGACGGACGTGCACGCCTGGCGGCCGCACGAGGCGCTGACCGTGCCCGGCGCGGTGGCGCTGGTCGAACGGATCAACGCGCTGCGGGGCGCCCCCGTGACCGGTGCCCCGCTGCACTTCGCCATGACCACCGGCGACAACACGGACAACAACGCCAAGTCCGAGCTGGAGTGGTTCCTGACGGTGATGAGCGGCGGCCGCGTCACCCCGAACACCGGTGACCCGCGGAGTTACGAGGGTGTCCAGAACAGCGGCCTCAAGCTGTACTGGCAGGCCGACGACAGCATCCGCGACGCCGACAAGCAGCTCGGCTTCCCGCACATCGAGGGCTTCCTCGCCGCCGCGATCCGTGAACTGCGCAGCCCCGGCCTGAACATCCCCTGGTACTCGACGGTGGGCAACCACGACGCCATGCCGCTGGGCACCTACGCCTCGCACAGCGACTCCTACCTCACCGACCTCGCCGTCGGCGGCAAGAAGCTGATGAGCGTGTCCGCGGCGGACGCCAAGAGGCTCCAGGACTCCCTCAAGCAGGACAAGGACCCGCGAGGCACCGTCTTCAAGGACTTCCTCAAGGCCCACGCCCGCTCGATGCGCTCGGTCACGCCGGACGAGAGCCGGGCCCCGTTCACGCCCCGCGAGTACGTGCAGGCCCACCTGAACCCGGCCCACCGCGGCCACGGCCCGGTCGGCCACGGCTACTCGACGGCCAACCTGGACGCCGGCACCCAGTACTACAGCTTCCGCATCGCCGACGACGTCATCGGCATCAGCCTCGACACCACCGACGCGGGCGGGCACTACGAAGGGTCCATCGGTGCGGCCCAGTTCACGTGGCTGGACCGGACGCTGCGGGAGAACAAGGACGCGTACGCGATCGTCTTCAGCCATCACACCAGCGAGACGATGGACAACCTCCGCCGCGACCCGGCCCGCCCGAACGAGCGGCGTGTGGGCGGCGCCGAGGTGGTGGAGCTCCTCGCCCGGCACCGCAACGTCCTCGCCTGGGTGAACGGCCACATCCACAGGAACGTCATCACGCCGCGCTCCGGCTCCGGCGGCGGCTCCTTCTGGGAGATCTCCACCGCCTCCCACGTCGACTTCCCCCAACTCGCCCGGATCATCGAGGTGGTGGACAACCACGACGGCACGATCTCCCTGTTCACCACGCTGATCGAGTCCTCGGCCCCGCACCGCACGGACTTCACGGACCTCTCCCAGACCGGCATGGCCGCGCTCTACCGGGAGCTGTCCTTCAACGCCCCCGGCGCCCGCACGACCCTGGCGGGCGACCGCAAGGACCGCAACACGGAACTGGTGCTGAAGAAGGGCTGAAACGCACTCAACCGGCGTCCCCCGCTTCAACCTTCGCAGCAAGCGCCCGGTCTCTCCCGCCGACCGCGCTCGACACGAGCGCAGGAGAACGGGGAGAGACATGAGCGTACGTACGACACGCACGACCCTGGTGGTGGCGGCGGCGGTGGCCGTGTCCGTGGCCCTCGCCGCGCCCGCGGTCGCCGCGCCCGGCAGGTCCGGTCACGGGGCGACCCGCACCGCCATGGAGGCCGCGGTCGAGGCCGGCGTGCCCGGCGTGACGGCGACCGCGAAGGACGGTCACGGCACCTGGTCGGCGACGGCGGGCGTCGGCAACCTCAGGACCGGCAAGCCGCGTTCGACGCAGGACCGCTACCGGGTGGGCAGCATCACCAAGACCTTCGTGGCCACCGTGCTGCTGCAGCTGGAGGCCGAGGGGCGGCTGTCGCTGGACGACACCGTGGACAGGTGGCTGCCGGGCGTCGTCGAGGGCAACGGCCACGACGGCAGTAAGATCACGCTGCGCCAACTCCTCAACCACACCAGCGGCATCTTCAACTACACGGCGGACGAAGACTTCATCAACAAGGCGTTCTCGAAGGAAGGCTTCTTCGAGCACCGCTACGACACGGCGACCCCCGAGGAACTCGTCCGCGTCGCCATGGGGCACAAGCCGGACTTCGCCCCGGGCACGTCCTGGAACTACTCGAACACCAACTACACCCTGGCCGTCATGGTCATCGAGAGCGTCACGGGCAACGCGTACGGCGACGAGATCCGCCGGCGCGTCATCGAGCCTCTGCACCTGCACGCCACGCTCGTCCCCGGCACCTACCCGAAGCTGCCGAAACCGAGCAGCCGCGCCTACGGCAAGCTCGCCCGGACGGCCACGGGACCGACGTACGACGTCACCGAACTCAACCCGACCCTGGCCACCGGCTCGGGCGACATGATCTCCGACTCCGCCGACCTGAACCGCTTCTACTCGGCCCTGCTCAAGGGCAGGCTCCTCCCGGCGAAGCAGCTCTCCGAGATGAAGACCACGGTCAAGGTCGACGACATCCCGAACGCGCGCTACGGCCTCGGCCTGATCGAGCGCGAGCTGAGCTGCGGCGTCACGGTCTGGGGCCACGGCGGCGGCATCCACGGCTCGACGTCGGAGGCGGTGACGACGGCCGACGGCCGCCACTCCCTGGCCTTCAACTTCAACGGGGACTGGACGGGGGACACCGACGCGGTGATCGACGCCGAGTTCTGCGGCACGGGCGGGAGGAGCGGCGGCATGTCCGTACCGCCTCACATCGGCTGACCCGCGGCTTCACGCCTCCTGCGGGGCCGCCATGGCAGGCCGGACCGTCCGTTCGCGGCGAGGACCGCCAGCCCCACCGCGCTGTAGGTCACGTAGCCCGCACCCCGCAGGTAGCGGCCGTCGCGCTCCTGCTCCTGGGCGTACTTCTGCTGCTCGTACGTCCGCGTGCCCGTCGACCGGCCGGTGGCGGTGTCGTAGCCCACGGCGCAGGTGAAGCCGGGCCGCATCCGGCCGGGATGCTCCTCACCCACCTCGTCCAACTGCAGCCCGGGGCACTTGGGGGCGACGGAGACCGCCCGGCCGCTCGCGAGGGTGATCAGGCCCCAGGCGAGGGGCAGCAGGAAGAGCGCCAGGAGCACGCCTCGGAATCTCATCCGGCCCAACCTAGGGCCTGCCCCGGCCGACGACACGAGGAGGGGCCACCCGGTGCACGGCCCGGGCGGCCCCTCCTCTCCCCTCCTGGCGCTGCGCGTCCCGGTCCGTCACTACCGGGGCAGCACCACGACATACGCGGCCGGATCGCGGTCCGCCGCCGCCATCAGCGCCGTACGGACCACCGCCGCCTGCTGCTCCATCGCGTCCCGGAGCTTCTTCGGGGTGATGTAGACGACCGTGATGCCCAGGCGCTCCAGGTGCTCCCGCTTGCGGGCGTACTCCGACCACAGCGCGTCGTCGTCCTGCCGATGGCCCTGCCGGGGCGCCCGGGTGTCCAGCTCCACCGCCACCGCCTGCTCCGGCCAGTACGCGTCCAGGCCGCCGAGGTGGGGACCGCCGGGCAGGCGCAGGTCGACGTTCCAGACAGGGTCGGGCAGGCCGTGGGCGTGGACCATCTCGTACAGGCGGTCCTCCGCGATCGCGCGGCCCTCGGCGAGCAGGGAGTCCACCGCGTCCACCACATGCGGGTGGCTCAGCAGCTTCGCCTGGCTCAGCTCCCGCACCACCGACGCCGGTTCGCAGTGGCCGCCGCGGACCGCTTCCGTCAGCAGCCGGCGTACGGCGCCCGCGTCCGTCAGCTCGGCCACCGCGTCGGCCAGGGCGCGCGGGACCGGGGCCACCGGGAGGCCCGTCACCTGCTGCGGGGCGGGCAGCGCGGAGGTGCGCAGGATGCGGACGCAGCCGGTGGAGCGCAGCCGGCGCAGCCGGGGGACCAGGACGTCGATCGTGTCCAGGGCGGTGAGCGGCGGCGTGGCCGAGAAGCCGTGCAGGGTCAGCGCCGCGAGGCCCGTGATCACCGCCTCCGGGTAGGCGGGGGCGTGCGGCTCGTCCGCGTTCGGCTGGGCCGGCACGCCCGGCGACCGTTCCCGCGCCGCGTACATCAGCACCGCGTGCAGGCGCTCCTCGCTGGTCGGCGGGCCGGGGTGGAGCAGGAAGACGCCGGGGAGGATCTGCTGCCAGGGGCCGCCGGGGCGGCACTGGTCGTTCATCTCGGCGGCCGGGATGCCGTGCGACTTCAGCTGCGCGGCCGTCATGACACGCCGGTGCACCTCGGAGAGATGGCGCAGGGGGCGGGGGGAGAGCGGGGGGACCGGGGTGTTGTGGTTCATGACCCGGAGGTTCCCGCGTCCCGTCCGCCGATTAACCGCTGTTACACGCTCGTCGACAAAAGCGGACAACCTGGCACTAAAGGACGGATGTTCGGATGCCGAGAAGGCACGGAAAACCCCTGGTCCGTTCGGGTTGGACCAGGGGTTACGGCTGCTATTGCCTGAATTCCGTAACGGTCACGCAGTGCCCAGACCGTTGGCCATAGGTCTCGTGCGGTTGACGCCGCTCAGGACGCCACGCCCGCCCGGTCGCACGCCTGCCCCCGCAGCCCCCGCGCCAGATCGTCCCGCGCCTCCAGCACCAGACGGCGCAGGGCCGGTGCCGCGTCCTCGTGGGCGGCGAGCCACGCGTCCGTCGCGTCCAAGGTGGCCTGCGACTGCTGGAGCGACGGGAACAGGCCCTGGACCACGTGCATGCCGATCTGGATCGACCGCTCGGCCCACACCCGCTCGATGGCCGCGAAGTACTTCTCGGTGTACGGCGCGAGCAGCTCGCGCTGCGACGGCTGACCGAAGCCCGCGATGGTGGCCTCCACCAGGGCGTTGGACAGCGCGTCGGACTCCACGATCTGTGCCCACGCCTGCGCCTTCACCGCCGCCGACGGCCGCGCGGCGAGACAGCGCACCTGGTGGCGCTTGCCGGACGCCGTGTCGTCCCGGGCCAGCTCGGCGGCCAGCTCCTTCTCCCCTACGACGCCGTGCGCGGCCAGCGTGTCCAGGAACACCCAGCGCAGCTCCTGGTCGACCTCGAGTCCGTCGACCGTCGCCGCACCGTCGAGCAGGTCCGTCAGCAGCCGGAAGCCCGGCTCATCGGACACCCGGGCGAAGAACCGTGCCCACGCCAGCTGGTGCTCGCTGCCGTGCTCAGCGGCGTACAGCTGGGCCGTCGCGCCCTGCGTGAGCAGCCGCGAGCCCTCTTCCCGCCACTCCGGCGCCGCGTAGTACGTCAGCGCCGACTCGGCCCACGCCTGCAGCATCTGCAGCACGCCGATGTCGGACTCCCGGCCCGCGAACTTCAGCACCAGGCCGACGAATTCCCGCGCCGGCAGCAGCGCGTCCCGCGTCATGTTCCACAGCGCCGACCAGCACAGCGCCCGCGCCAGCGGGTCCGTCATGTCGCCGAGAGCCGCACGCAGCGTCGCCAGCGACGTCTCGTCGAAACGGGTCTTGCAGTACGTCAGGTCGTCGTCGTTGACCAGCACCAGCTCCGGCGCCTCGGCACCCGCCAGCTCCGCCACGACCGTCCGCGGACCGTCGACATCCACCTCGGCCCGCGTGTACCGCTCCAGGGCCCCGTCCGCGCCCCGCCGGTACAGACCCACCGCCACCCGGTGCGGACGCAGCTCGGGGTGCGACTCGGCGGCCTCCTGCACCACCGCCAACTCGTCGATCCGGCCCTCGGCGTCCAGCAGCACCTGCGGGGTCAGCGCGTTCACGCCCGCCGTCTGCAGCCACGCCCGCGCCCACGCCCCCATGTCCCGGCCGCTGGTCTCCTCCAGCACCGACAGCAGATCGCCGAGCTGCGTGTTGCCGTACGCGTGCCGCTTGAAGTAGCGCCGCGCGCCCTCCAGGAACGCGTCCTGGCCGACGTACGCCACGAGCTGCTTCAGCACGGACGCGCCCTTGGCGTAGGTGATGCCGTCGAAGTTCAGCTTCGCGTCCTGCAGGTCACGGATGTCCGCCGTGATCGGGTGCGTGGAGGGCAGCTGGTCGGCGCGGTACGCCCACGCCTTGCGGCGGTTGGCGAAGGTGATCCAGGCGTCCTTGAAGCGGGTCGCGCCGACGTTCGCGAAGGTGCCCATGAAGTCCGCGAAGGACTCCTTCAGCCACAGGTCGTCCCACCACACCATGGTGACCAGGTCGCCGAACCACATGTGCGCCATCTCGTGCAGGACGACGTTCGCCCGGCCCTCGTACGACGCCCGCGTCACCTTGCCGCGGAAGATGAACTCCTCCCGGAAGGTGACCATCCCCGGGTTCTCCATCGCGCCGAGGTTGTACTCGGGCACGAACGCCTGGTCGTACTTCCCGAAGGGGTACGGGTAGTCGAAGTGGTCGTGGAAGAAGTCCAGGCCCTGCTTGGTGACCAGGAAGACGTCGTCGGCGTCGAAGTACGGGGCCAGGCCCTTGCGGCACATCGCGCCGAGGGGGATCCGAAGCGTCGTGCCGTCGGCGAAGGTGCGCGAGTAGGAGTCCGTGACGTAGTGGTACGGCCCCGCCACGACACACGTGATGTACGTCGAGATCGGCTTCGTCTCCGCGAACCGCCAGACCCCGTCCGTGCGTTCACCGGCCCCGTTGCTCCACACCGTCCACCCCTCGGGTGCCCGCACCTCGAAGCGGAACGGGGCCTTGAGGTCCGGCTGCTCGAAGTTCGCGAAGACGCGGCGGGAGTCGGCCGGCTCGTACTGGGTGTACAGGTACACCTCGCCGTCCTCGGGGTCGACGAAGCGGTGCAGGCCCTCGCCGGTGCGGGAGTAGGCGCACTGGGCGTCGACGACGAGCTCGTTGTCGGCGGCCAGGTCCTCCAGGGTGATCCGCGCGCCGTCGAAGACCTCGCTCGGATCCAGGTCCTTGCCGTTGAGGGAGACGGCCGTCACACTCGGCGCGATCAGGTCCGCGAAGCTGGTGGCGCCGGGTTCGGCGCACCGGAAGCGGATCGTGGTGACCGAACGGAAGGTGCGCGGCGCCCCGCTCTCCGAGTCCGCGTCGCCGACGGCGGAACGCACGTCGAGGGACACGTCGTACCCGTCGACGGACAGCAGGGCGGCCCGCTCCCGGGCCTCGTCGCGGGACAGATTCTCACCGGGCACGGGCGGCACTCCCTCGGGTGGTGTTCAGTATGCGGACAGCACTGATCCTGCCATGGAGGGAATGGGGCGGCGACGCTTGTTGTTGCGCGCTCAAAGAGACCTCTTTCCTTAGGAGAACCATGTCCGAGACCGCTTCTGCCAAGACGCCCGTCGACTTCTGGTTCGACCCGCTGTGCCCGTGGGCCTGGATGACCTCCCGGTGGGTGCTGGAAGTGGAGAAGGTCCGCGACATCGAGGTCCGCTGGCATCTGATGAGCCTCGCCGTCCTGAACGAGGACAAGCTCGACGAGCTGCCCGAGCAGTACCGCGAGCTGCTCGAGAAGAAGGCCTGGGGCCCCGTCCGGGTCGTCATCGCCGCCCAGGAGGAGCACGGCGCCGACGTCCTCGGCGACCTCTACACCGCGCTCGGCACCCGCATCCACAACCAGGGCGAGGGCCCCGAGAAGGACACGGTCGCCGCCGCCCTGAAGGACGTCGGCCTGCCGGAGTCCCTCATGGAGCACTGGGACGGCACCCCGTACGAGCCGCAGCTGCGCGCCTCCCACAAGGAGGGCATCGACAAGGTCGGCCAGGAGGTCGGCACCCCGGTCATCGCCGTCCCCGGCGCCGACGGCGAGCAGATCGCCTTCTTCGGCCCGGTCGTCACCCCGGCCCCCAAGGGCGAGGACGCCGCGAAGCTGTGGGACGGCACCCTCGCCGTGGCCTCCGTGCCGGGCTTCTACGAGATCAAGCGCACCCGGACCAAGGGGCCGGACTTCAGCAACCTGTAGGGCTAATCGGAATCGGACTCCGGCTCGGGGAGGTTGCCGCCGACATGGCGGTTGCCTCGCTGCTGGACTCGCCTGCAGTCCCCATTGGTGCAGCGCAGCACGGCCGCCTTGCGGACGTGCTTCGGTATCTGGCCCTTCACCTGCTGCCACTCCTCCTCGGTGACCGGGCTGAAGTCCTCCATCCGGTCGCCGCAGTTCGGGCATCGCTTGGCCACCATCCGACCCCCACGCCGTGAGCAATCCCATGACTGGGGGAGCGTAGGTCCGCGCGGGCCCGTGGCATCAGCCCGGAATCCGTCCTGCCGGGGCGGATTCCGGACGTCACGCCTCGGCCGCGGTCTCCTCCGCGCGGAACCTCTCCGGGAGGAGTCCGCGGTCGCGTTTCCTGAGGTGGGGGTAGTACGTCAGACAGCCCTTGGCCGTGCAGCGCCAGAGGTTGTCCACGTAGTACCGGGGATCCTTCTTCTCCTCGCGGACCGCCGCCCTCTCCTCGGCGTCCAGGAGCCGGAAGACCTGCATGCCGCCACAGGTCGGGCAGTGCAGTGTGCGTGTGGCCATCAACCCCTCCTCGCGATCACCGCCAGATCCGGGAAATCCGTCACCACAGCATCCACCCCGAGCCCGTAGTACAGCGCGTACTCCGCGAACGCGTCCCCGAAATCGTTCGCTCCGCTGCCCCGGCGCAAGTCCGCCGGCAGGAACTGGTTCTCCGCCCGGAAGGTGTACGGCCCGATCCGCAGCCCCGCCGCATGCGCGTCCGCGACGAGGGACGTAGCGGCGACCGACGACTTGTCCGGCCCGATCCAGTCCGCGTACGCGGCGATCCGCGCCAGCCCCGCCGGGGTCATCATGTCCCCGTACGTCGTCGGATCACCGGACGAGACCAGGTCGTACGGCCCACCCGTGGTCCCCAGCGCCTGCCACAGCGGTACGCCCAGATCCGTCATGCGCTGCAGGCTCGTCGGCTCGAAGGACTGCACGACACACTCGCGCGGGCCGAGCCGGCCCCGGCGGATCGCCTCCGCCAGCTTCGGCTCCAGCGGCAGGCCGATCGAGCGGAAGTACGTCGGATGCTTGGTCTCCGGGAAGACCGCGATCGTACGGCCGTAGGTCCTGGACAGCCTGCGCGCCAGGTCCACCACTTCCTGGAAGGTGAGGATCCGCTCCCGGCCGTCGAAGACCGTGTTGCGGTTGCGGACCAGCGGCAGCCGCTCCACCGCGCGCAGCGTCCTCAGCTCCGCCAGCGTGAAGTCCTCGGTGAACCAGCCGGTGACCTGCCGGCCGTCCACCGTCTTCGTGGTACGGCGCCCGGCGAACTCCGGGTGCCGGGCCACGTCCGTCGTCTGCGAGATCTCGTTCTCGTGCCGCACGACGAGGACGTGGTCCTTCGTCGGCACCAGGTCCGGTTCGATCCAGTCGGCGCCGGTCTGCACGGCGTACGTGTACGAGGCCGCCGTGTGCTCCGGGCGCCAGCCGGCCGCGCCGCGATGACCGATGACGAGCGGACGACGCGGCCCGCCGGCCCCCTCGGCGGCAGCCGCGGACACGGCGGCGGCCGCCGGGGTGGCGGCGGCCGCGAGCAGGAGGGATCTACGACTCGGGTGCATGCAACTCCCTTTCCCGGTAGGGGTTTTACGGCTCTTCAGGTGCGGATCCGGGTGCGCGCCTCCCGTAGCCGGGCCAGATGCTCCTCGTACCCCCGCGTGTAGTACGCCGCCCGCCCCTCGTCCGGCTCGACCACCGCCGTCGGCCGCGTCCAGGCCTCCGCGTCCAGCGACACCCCGTACCGCTCAGCCGCGGCCAGCACCGCGCCCCGGGCGCCCACCTCGCCCTCGACGACCCGCAGAGGACGCCCGAGCACGTCGGCGAGCAGCCGCATCCAGGCCGGACTGCGGGTACCGCCACCGCAGACCGCCAGCGTCCCGGTCAGCCCCGCCGCCTGAAGACAGTGCCGGGCCGCATAGCCGATGCCCTCGCAGGTCGCCCGGATCAGGTCGGCGGGGGTGGACTCCAGGGAGACGCCGGTGAGTTCGGCGCGCAGCCGGGGTTCGACGAAGGGGGCGCGCTCGCCGGAGGGCGCGAAGTACGGGAGCACGCGGACGCCGTTCGCCCCGGCGGGCGTCTCCGCCAGCAGGCCGTCGACCTCGTCGTGCTGGACGCCCGTCGTCGACAGCACCCAGTCCAGCGCCGCCGTACCGACCATCGCGGGCATCGCCCGCAGCCAGTGGCCGGGGCGGTCCGTGTTGATGTACAGGCCGGCCGGTTCGCCGGTGAGGTCCAGGTCGGTCGTCGCGACCAGGCTGGCCAGACAGGTGCCGACGATGAGCAGACCGTCGCCGGGGGAGGTCACTCCGGCGCCGAGCGCGCAGGCGGGCAGGTCGTACGGGCCGTCGGCGATCGGTGTTCCGGCCGGGAGCCCCTCGCCGCGGGTCCGCGCCGTGGCGAGGGGGTCGCTGACGGGGGCGAGGAGGCGGCGGCGGTGGGTCAGGCCGAGCAGCTCCACGACCCGGTTGTCGTACGTGCGTGTACGCGGGTCCAGGAAGGGCATCGACGCGTCCGACACATCCGTCGTCGGGGCCGACCCCGTCAGCCGCTGGAACACCATGTCCTTGCAGTACAGGGCGGCGGTCGCGGCATCGAGGGCCTTCGGCTCGTGGCGGTCCAGCCAGGCGAGGAGCGGGCCCGGACAGCCCGGGAACATCGCGCTGCCCGTGCGCCGGAACACCGTCTCGAACGTGCCGTCCGCCAGCCAGCGGTCGACCGGTTCGTGAGCCCGGCCGTCCATCCAGGAGGCGGCCGCCCGCACGGGCCGTCCCTCGGCGTCCACCAGCCACACCCCGTCGCCCTGCCCGGTGAGCCCGGCCAGTTCCACCGGTTCCGGGACGCGTGCGGTGACCTCGCGCAGTACGGCGACCACCGCGCCGTACACCTCGTCCATGTCCTGCTCCACGACGCCGCCGTGCAGGGTGAGGCTCACCGGACGGGACGCCACGGCCAGTTCGCGGCCGGTGTCGTGGAAAGCTGCGGCCTTCACCGTGGACGTGCCTACATCGATACCGACGTACATTCCACCCACCTCTTTGGCTCGGTCGGCTGTGCGGTGCTTTTTGCGGCCGGCGTGCCGAATGTTTGGCTCGGTCGCCTTCGGGGCGCCACATGCCCAGTGAGGTTGGTGGGCCGTCACCCGGCATGGGTGGGGCCCACCGGCGTCGGGGGGCTCTTGGCCGGTCCGCGGGCGCTCAGGTCAGGCAGTGCGCGAGCGGCTCGCCCCGTGCCCAGCGGCCCACCTCCGCCGCCGCGATCGCCGCCGCCTTCTCCGCCACCGCGCGGGACGCCCCGCCCAGGTGGGGAGTGAGGACCACGCGGTCGCCGAGGCCGAACAGGCGTGAACCGGGCGGCACCGGCTCCGTCTCGTACGTGTCCAGTGCCGCCGCCGACACCTGCCCGCTCTCCAGCGCGTCGCACAGCGCACCCTCGTCAAGGAGGGGGCCGCGCGCCGCGTTCACCACGACCGCGCCGGGTGGCAGCAGGGCCAGTTCCCGCGCCCCGATCAGGCCCCGGGTCTCGGCGGTGAGGCGGGCGTGCAGTGTGATCAGCCTTGATTCGCGGAGGAGTTGGTCCAGTGACGGCATCCGCAGGCCGTGGATCTCGTGGTGGTGGACGTACGGGTCGTAGACCATCACCCGTGCCCCGAAGGCGCACAGGACGCGGGCGACGCGGCTGCCCACCGCCCCGTAGCCGACCAGTCCGACCGGCAGGTCCTCCAGTTCCAGGCCGCTGTGCTCGTACGTGTAGTAGGTCGCCCCCTCCCAACTCCCCTGCCGCGCCAGGAGGTCGTGGGCCTGGGGGATGCGGCGCAGGGCCGCCAGCATGAGGCCGATGGTGAACTCTGCCGTGGCGGCGGCGTTGCGGCCGGGGGCGTAGCAGACGCGGACGTCGTGCCGTTTGGCCGCGTCCAGGTTGACGTTCACGGGGCCGCCCCGGCAGACGACGACCAGGCGGAGGTCCGGGCAGGCGTCGAGGACGCGTTCCGTCACCGGGCCCATCTGGGTGACCAGCACCTGCGCGCCGGCGAGAGCGTCGATCAGCTCGTCCTCGGCGTCGCTCGCCTCCGTCACCTCGGCCACCGGGCCGAAGGGCTGCAAGGGCCAGCCGAGGGTCAATTCCTGTACATCGGCGTCGAGTTCGGGCTCGAGCGCCTCTCTGATGAGTGACGGAAGGATGAAGTGGTCGCCCGCGGCCACCACACGTACAGGGTTCCCGTTGGTCATCGGAGGGAGTCTCCCGTCTCGGCGTCGAAGACATGGGTGAGGTGAGGGTCGGCGGTGACGTGGACGCGGTCGTCGTGGGCGAGGCGTACCTCGGGGGCGGTGAGGACGACGAGGGGGCGTTCGACGCCGGGCAGGGCGAGGGTCGCGATGCCCGCTTCGAGGAGGGGTTCGTGGGCCACGACGCGGGCGGGCAGGCCGTCGTCGCCGGTCAGGGTCAGGGCCAGGTCCTCGGGGCGGATGCCGACCGTTACCTTCCGGCCGGAGGCCAACGGCACCGGTAGGGGCACGCGTGCCGTGTCCGACAGGCGGGCGTGGCCGTCGTCGGTCGTCACGCCGGGGAGGAGGTTGATCGCCGGTTCGCCGACGAAGTCCGCCACGAAGACGTTGGCCGGGCTGTCGTAGATCTCGTACGGGGTGCCGAGCTGCTGGATCACGCCGTCCTTCATCACGGCGATCCGGTCGGCCAGGGAGAGGGCCTCCTCCTGGTCGTGGGTGACCAGGATGGTGGTGTGGCCCAGGTCGCGCTGGATGCGTTTGAGTTCGCGGCGGGTCGTGTCGCGCTGGGCCGCGTCCAGGTGGGAGAGGGGCTCGTCCAGCAACAGCACGTCCGGCTCGCGGATCAGGGCTCGGGCGAGGGAGACGCGTTGTTTCTGGCCGCTGGACAGGCCGGCCGGGCGGGCGTCGAGGATGCCCGTGAGGTCGACGCGTTCGGCGATGTCCTCGACCTTGCGGGACACGTCCCCGCGGACGGACCGTTTCCGTGCCTTCAGGCCGAACGCCAGGTTCTCCGCCACCGTCAGCGGCGGATAGAGGGCATAGTTCTCGAAGGCGACCCCGATGTTGCGCTGCTGGGCCGGGCGTCCGGTCACCGACGTGCCGTCCACGAGGATGTCCCCGCCGGTCACCGTCTCCAGCCCGGCGATCATCCGCAGGGTCGTCGACTTGCCGCAGCCCGACGGGCCGAGGAGGCCCATCAGCTCGCCGGAGCGCAGAGTCAGGTCGATGCCGCGTACGGCGTCCACCGCCGGGCGGCCCCGCACCGCATAGGTCTTGCGCAGATCACGTAGCTCCAGCTCGGTCATCGCTGCCCTTCGTCGAGCAAACCTCATAACGGACCTTGTGCTCGTCCAGGTCGCGCAGTGCCTCCGCCGACGCCCCGTCGTCCACGAGGAGCAGGTCGAAGCGGGAGAGGGGGACCACGCGGTGCAGGGCGACCCGGGCGAGCTTGGTGTGGTCGATCAGCAGGATGTTGCGGGCGGCCGCGTCGAGCATGGCCCGCTTCACCGACACGATGTGCTGCTCCTGGTGGTAGGCGTAGCCGCCGCGCACGGCCGAGGTCGAAGCGAAGCAGACGTCCACGCGCAGCTGCTCTATCGCCTCGACGCAGGACACGCCGAGGAAGGAGGAGTGGAGGGGGTCGTAGTCGCCGCCGAGGGCCATGAGGTGGATGCCGCGCTGGTCGGAGAGGACGTTGATCGCCTCCAGGAAGTTGGTGACGACCGTGAGGGGGGTGACCTCGCCGAGGCGCAGTCTGCGGGCTATCTCCAGGGTGGAGGTCGAGTCGTCCAGCATGATCGCCATGCCGGGCTCTATGAGCTTCAGGGCGCGGTCGGCGACGGCGGCCTTCTCCGCGCGCATGGTCTTCAGCCGGTACTGGACGTTGGACTCGAAGACGCCGGAGGGCTGTGCCGTCACCCCGCCCCGGAACTTCCTCACGATGCCCTGCCGTTCGAGCTCGTCGAGGTCCCGGTGGATGGTCATCAGGCTCACCCCGAACCGCTCGGCGAGCTCGGCGGCCGTCGCCGAACCGTCGGCGAGGACCTGCTCGGCCATGGCGGCCTGACGGGCGGCGGGGCCCTGTTGCGGGGTGCTGTTGCCGGCGTTCATGGTGTCTCGATCCGTCGTCCTGGGCGCTGCGGCCGGTCGGCCTCGAACAACAGCAGGTTCTCAGGCCGGACCCGCACGCGTACCGGATCGTCGGGCCGAAGACCGGCCGCGTCGCCGCGCGGAGCGACCAGCGACACGTGCTGCTCGCCGAGCCGGACGGTGACCTCGACGGACCGGCCGAGCACCTCGGTGACGTAGACCGTGCCGGTGAGCTCGTGTCCGGGGCCGCCCTCGCCGAGGGTGAGATCGCGGGGGCGGACGCCGATCAGGACGTCGGTGCCGGGCGCCGCCCCGGCTGTGACCGGCAGGTCGATCCTGCCGTCCGCGGAGCGGAAGCCGCCGTCGTTTGTGACGGACCCCGGCAGCAGGTTGATCCGGGGACGCCCGAAGGCCCGGGCCACCTCCGTGTCGTAGGGCCGGTACCAGATCTCCTCCCGTGTGCCCGTCTGCACGATCCGGCCGCCCCGGATGACGCCGATCCGGTCGCCGAGAGCGAGGGCCTCGACGGAGTCGTGGGTGACGTAGAGCGTGGTCGTGTGCCGGACCGCCCCGATCGCCTTCAGCTCGGCCCGCATCTGCTGGCGCAGTTTGGCGTCGAGGTGGGAGAGCGGCTCGTCGAGGAGGAAGGCGCGGGCGGGGCGGACCAGGACGCGGCCGAGGGCGACACGCTGCCGCTGGCCGTTGGAGAGCCGGCCGACGGGGCGGTCCAGCAGGCCGGAGATGCCGAGGAGTTCGGCGATCTCACCGATCCGCTCCCGTGCCTGCGCGGCGGGGAGGCGGTGGCGGGGGGAGCGGAGCGGTGAGGCGAGGT
This sequence comes from Streptomyces sp. NPDC049627, assembly GCF_044465645.1. Classification (NCBI taxonomy): domain Bacteria; kingdom Bacillati; phylum Actinomycetota; class Actinomycetes; order Kitasatosporales; family Streptomycetaceae; genus Streptomyces; species Streptomyces sp. NPDC049627. The sequence continues at coordinate 93,000 of NZ_JBITLW010000022.1, forward strand.
TGTCGTAGGCCGACTTGTGCGGGTACAGGGCGTAGCTCTCGAAGCACATGGCCACGCCGCGGTCGTACGGCTCGACGCCGCGCATGTCCCTGCCGTCGAGTTCCACTGTGCCGGCGTCGGGCTGTTCGAGCCCGGCGACGGTCTTGAGGGTGGTCGTCTTGCCCGCGCCGGACGGGCCCAGCAGGCAGAAGAACTCGCCCTCGGCCACGTCCAGTTCGAGACCGTCGAGGGCCGTCGTCCGTCCGTATGACTTGCTGATGCCGCGCAGCGCGATGGCCGTGCTCATGACTTCACCGCCCCGAACGACAGGCCCCGCACCAGATACCGCTGGATCGTGAGGGCGAGCAGCAGCGGCGGTACGACGGAGACGAGCGCCGCCGCGGCCGTGAGGTTGTACTTGGGGCGGTCGCCGCCGAGGAAGGACAGGGCGCCGACGGTCACGGTCTGGGCCTCGTTGGAGGTGAGGATGAGGGGGAAGACGAAGTTGTTCCAGGCGAAGATGAAGGCCAGCAGGGACACGGCCGCCACGCCCGGCTTCACCAGCGGGAGGGCCACCTTCACGAAGGCCTGTGTGCGGGTGTAGCCGTCCAGCAGCGCCGCCTGCTCCAGCTCGGGAGTGAGGTCGGCGAAGTACGAGCGCATGATCCACACGATGAGGGGGAGCGTGACGAGCTGGAGCACCCAGACCATGCCGACGTACGTGTCGAACAGGCCCAGCTTCTGGTAGAGCACGAACAGCGGGATGATCACGGTCAGTTCGGGCGCGAACCGGAACGACAGCAGCGTGAACATCAGGTTCTCGGAGCCCTTGAACCGCCAGCGCGCCGAGGCGTACGCCGCCGGAAGGCCGACGAGCAGCGACAGGGCCACCGCGCCCAGCGACACGATCAGGCTGTTGACGAAGAAGCGGACGAAGGGGATGCCCTCGCTGTCGCCGAGGACCGTGCGGTAGCCGTCCAGGGTGGGGGAGAAGGAGAAGTAGGTGGAGAAGAGCTGGTTGGTCGGCTTCAGCGAAAGGATCACCATCCAGGCGATGGGGAACAGCGCGAAGACGAAGTAGAGGATCAGGGCGGCGTCCGCCAGCCAGCCCAGCAGGCGTTTGCGCAGGGTCACTTGGCAGCCACCTCCGCGGCCTTCCGCTGGATCTTGCCGAGGTGCTTCACCAGCACCATCGCGGCCAGGTACACCACGGCCCACAGCACGATCGTGTAGCTGATCCCGAACGAGTACCGCTGGAAGCGGATCGCCTCCAGGTAGGCGCGGATCTGCAGGACGACGGTCGAGTCGCCGGGACCGCCCTCCGTCAGGGCGTAGATGATGTCGAACACCTTCAGCGAGTCCATGAACCGGAAGATCACCGCGACCAGGACGTACGGCCACAGCATCGGCAGCGTCAGCCGCCGGAAGGTGTACCACCAGCCGGCCCCGTCGACGGCCGCCGCCTCGAAGGGGGAGGTGGGCAGCGAGCGCAGCCCGGCGAGGGCGAGGATCGCCACGAAGGGGGTGTAGACCCAGACGTCCACCGCGATCGACGACAGCAGCGCGCCGGTCGGGGTGTCCGTCCACTGGACTCCGCCGAGCCCGAAGGGTCTGAGCAGGTGGTTGACGACCCCGACCGACGGCTGGAGCATCAGCTTCCAGATGATCGCCGCGATCACCGGCGCGATCATCAGCGGCAGGATCAGGATCTTCTCCAGCACCCGCCCGACGATCGTCGACCGGTGCAGCAGCAGGGCGACGGCGACTCCGAGCACGGTCTCCACGGCGGCGGCCCCGACCGCGTACAGCGTGGTCACCCAGGCCGAGTTCCAGAAGGCATCCTGCGTGAAGACCGTCTCGTAGTTCTCGAACCGCACCATGTCCGGCTGCGGCTTGCTCGCCGAGAAGTCGAACAGCGTGTAGTACAGGCCGAGTCCGAACGGGTAGAGGATCCCGCACGTCAGCAGCAGGGCGGGGACGATCAGGACGTACGGGCGCAGAGTGAGCCGCCACCCCATCGCGCTAGCCCACCTTGTCGGCGAGGTCGCCCGCCAGCCCGTCGAGGACCGACTCGGCGCCCTTGCCGCCGTAGATCTCCTGGAGGGCGGCGGCCCAGCTGGTGGTCGCGTCGAAGAACTGCGCCTGCGGGGTGAACTGGATCTTCGTCTGGTCGACGACCGTCTCGAAGGTCTCGATGAAGCCCGGCAGGTGCTTCATCTTGTCCTTGTAGGCGGCGTCGTCGGCGATCGACCTGCGCACCGGGTCGATGTGGTTGTGCGTGATCGCGCTCCTGCGCAGGTGCTCCTTGCTGGTCGCCCACTGCAGGAACAGCCAACTGGCGCTCTTCTTCTTGCTCTTGGCGTTCATGCCGAGCGACCAGATCCACATGTTGGTGGCGAGCGACCCGTCCGGTCCCTTCGGCCCGGGATGGAAGGCGATCTTCCCCGAGGCGGGACTCGCCCCCTCCACCGCCTGGAAGTAGGCGGCCGTGTCCGCGTCGAACAGCATCCCGGCCTTCTTCGCGCCGAGGTCGCTGGAGCACTGGTACCAGGTGTACGACGTCCAGGACGGCGGCCCGCCCTGCTTGATCATGCCGGCCCAGTCCTCGGTGAAGGCGATCGCCTCCGGGGTGTTCATGGCGGGTGTGAGCTTCCCGCCCTCGACTGTGAAGTCCTTCAGCCCGTTGCGGGCGTACATCGTCATGAAGCCCGGGTGGATCGTCGCCCAGCTACGCGATCCCCGTACGGCGATCCCGTACATGCCGTCGAAACCGGCGCCGGGGGCTTTGCGCTTGATCGTCCCCGCGAGTTCACGCAGCTCGTCGAAGGTCTCCGCGGGCCTCAGCCCGAGCCGCTCGAAGACGTCCGTGTTGTAGGCGACGACGTTCGTCTCCCAGCCCCACGGCAGCGCGTACTGCCCGCCCTGCCCGAGCGGGGCGCCCGCCTTCAGCGACCACTGGTCGGCCTGGAGGAGGTTCGGGAAGAAGTCGGCCTGGTCCCATTCGGCGCCGGTGGCCGAGGAGTTGCGCATCCAGGGGCCGAGGTCCTCCAGCCAGCCGGGCGGGCCGTACTGCCAGACCATGTAGGCGCCGAGCATGAAGACGTCGTACGAGGCGCGTCCGCTGGACAGGTCCACGGTGAGCTTGTCGAAGTAGTTGTCCTCGGGGAAGACGTCGTACTCGACCTCGATGCCGGTCTTCTCGGTGAACGACTTCAGGTCGGCTATCAGGGCGTCCGTGTACGGGTGCTTGTTCAGCAGCGCCTTGACGGTGGTGCCCTTCTCCCGTCTCCAGTCGAAGGAACCGGTGACGTCGTCCGCCGCCGAGCCGTTGCTCTTGTCGTCGTCACCGCCGAACCCGGCACCGCAGGCCGCGAGCAGCGGGGTCGCGGCGGCCGCGGCGGTGAGGGCGAGGAAGCGGCGGCGGTCGTGCACGTGCGTGTCCATCCGTGACCTCCACGTGGGGTTCGGTCAGGTGCTCGGAGCTCGGTTAACACGGCGAGTCGACTCGTTAACAGAGGGTGGAACGGCGGAAGTTGGCCGTCAATCCCTCGCGCAAGCGAAAATCTCGGTGCAGAGTGAGAAGTTCACGGATCGGATCGCGATATGCGGGAGTGAGCCGGAGGGGCGCGCCGGTGTCGAGGGCGCGAGCGCGCGCAGGCCCGAAGGGCTGAGCACGGTCGCGGTCTCGACACCGGCTGAGAGCGCCCCGGAGGCGAATGACCCAAAAAGCAGGAGGTTCCGGATGGCGGATGAGCGTGTGGGGGACGAGGCCTGGGTCGGGGTCGACCTGGGTACCCAGAGCGTCCGCGTGCTGCTGGTGACGGGCGACGGCACGGTCCTCGGCAGCGGCTCGGCCCCGCTGGCCGGGCGGCGGGACGGGGCGCGGCACGAGCAGGATCCGGCCGAGTGGTGGGACGGGCTGTGCGCGGCGTCCCGGGTCGCGCTGCACGGGCGTTCGCGGGTGCGGGTCGGCGGACTCGCGGTGTGCGGGACGTCCGGGACCGTGCTGCTGACGGACGGGGCGGGGCGGCCGATGAGCCCCGCCCTGATGTACGACGACGGGCGCGCGACGGCGCAGGGGGCGCGGGCACGTATGGCGGGCCTCGCGGTGCAGGACACCTGGGCCCTGCCGAAGGCCCTGTGGCTGACCGAGGCCTACGGGCCGGGGCGGGTCACCCATCAGCCGGACCTCATCGTCTCCCTCCTCACCGGCGAGCTGCCCCCGGCCGACTCCAGCCACGCCCTCAAGACCGGCTACGACCTGGAGCGCGACGCCTGGCCGTCGATGCTGTCCCGGCTGGGCCTGCCCGATACGGCGATCCCCGACGTCGTACGCCCCGGCAGCCGGCTCGGCGAGGTCTCCCCGACCGCCGCCGAGGCCACCGGCATCCCCGTCGGCACCCCCGTCATCGCCGGGATGACCGACGGCTGCGCGGCCCAGATCGCCTCCGCCGCCCTGCGCCCCGGCTCCTGGAACTCGGTGCTCGGCACCACGCTGGTCCTCAAGGGCGCGTCGCCGACCCCGGTGCGGGATCCGACGGGCGTGGTCTACAACCACCGGGCGCCGGACGGGAGCTGGCTGCCGGGCGGGGCGTCCAGTGTGGGCGCGGGCGTGCTGACGGCGGCGTTCGCGGGTGCCGATCCGGCGGCCATGGACGAGTTGGCCGCCGCCTACGAGCCGTCCGGCGCGATCACCTACCCCCTCGTCTCCCCCGGGGAGCGCTTCCCGTTCCTGGCCCCGGACGCCTCCGCGCTGCTGCTGGGCGAACCGGAGTCGGACGCCGACCTGTGGGCCGCGCTCCTCCAGGGCGTCGCCTTCACCGAACGCCTGTGCCTGGACTACCTGCACCACCTCGGCGCCCCCCTCGACGGCCCCCTCACCTTCACGGGCGGCGCCGCCCGCAGCCCGTACTGGAACCAGCTGCGCACCGACATCCTGGGCCGCCCGGCCCGCGTACCGCAGCAGACGGAACCGGCCCTGGGAATGGCGGCGCTGGCGGCGTACGGCGCGGGTGCGGCACCCCGTCTGCCGGACGCCGCGGAGGGCATGGTCCGCATCGGCGCGACCGTCGAACCCCGCCCCGACCGCACCAGCCGCTTCGCCGAGCCGTACGCCCGTCTGATCGACGAACTGACCACCCGGGGCTGGCTGCCACCCCCGGTCGCGGCGCACGCACACGCCCGCCTGGACAGGGATACTTCGGCTTCATGAGGACGACGCTGCTGCTGGCCCGGCACGGGCAGACGATCTGGCACGCCGAGAACCGCTACGCCGGCGTCAGCGACGTGCCCCTCACCGACACCGGCCGCGCCCAGGCCGAGGCCCTCGGGCGCTGGGCCGCCGCCCACCCGGTCGACGCGATCTGGACCTCGCCCCTCTCCCGTGCCGTCGCCACCGCCGACCCCGCCTGCCGGGCCCTCGGTATCGCCCCGCACCGCGAACCGGGCCTGCGCGAATGCGACTTCGGGGTGCTGGAGGGCCGTACGCTCGCGGAGTTCGCGGCCGAGGACCCGGCGGCCGCGGAGGCGTTCCGCACCGACCCGGTGGCCCACCCGTTCCCGCGGGCGGAGGGCCCTGCCGCCGCCGCCGATCGGGGGGCCGCCGCCCTGCGCCGCATCGCCGCGGCCCATCCCGGCGGGCGCGTCCTGGTCGTCGCCCACAACACCCTGTTCCGGCTGGTGCTGTGCACGCTGCTGTCGATCCCGGCGGGGGAGTACCGCAGGGTGTTCCCGGGGCTGCGCAACGTGGCGATCAGCGAACTGGGCGTGAACACCGACGGATCCGCCGCGCTCCTCTCCCTCAACGTGCCGTGCGAGCCGGATGCGCCGTAGCGCCGTCGAGGGCGGGAAGCCCCCGCGAGTCAGGTCCTCGCGGGGGCTTCCTTCCCTCCGCCTGCCGTTCGTGAAGGGTGAGAAGACGATCACGAGGCAGGAGGCTCTTGGTGCTTATTGCGACTAGCTCGCAATAACAAACTAGCAGCAAAAAGCCCCCCGTGTGCATCACACGGGGGGCTTCGGTTCCGTCGCAGGCGACGCGCGGGTGGCGCGCGGGTGTCAGCTCTTGGCGCGCGTCCGCTGCCAGGCGTATCCGACCGCCGCCAGGAACAGCGTCATCCCGCCCGTCGAGTACAGCTGCACGCGCGTGTCCGGCTCCCGGGCCATCAGGACGAAGATCGCCGCCATGCCCGCGAGCGCGACCCAGGTCAGCACCGGGAAGGCCCACATGCGCACGACCAGCTTCTCCGGCGCCTCACGCTCCAGTCGCCCGCGCAGCCGCAGCTGGGAGACCGCGATGAAGATCCAGACGACGAGGATCACCGCGCCGATCATGTTCAGCAGCCAGGGGAAGACGTCGTCCGGCCGCCAGTAGCTGAGCACCACGCACACGAAGCCGAACACCGAGGACGCCAGGACGGCGATGCGCGGGACGCCGCCCGACACCCGGCCGAGGCCCTTCGGGCCCTGTCCGCGCTGGACGAGCGAGTAGGCGATGCGCGAGGAGCCGTAGATGTTGGCGTTCATGGCGGAGAGCAGGGCCACCAGCACGACCACGTTCATCAGCTGGCCGGCGCCCGGGATGCCCAGGTGGTCGAGGGTGGCGACGTACGGGCCCTTCTCGACGATCTCCTTCGAGTCCCAGGGGATCAGGGTGACGACGACCGCCATCGAGCCGATGTAGAAGAGGGCGATGCGCCACATGGCCGTGCGGACCGCGCTCGCCACACCCTTGACCGGGTTCTCCGACTCGGCCGCCGCGATGGTGACGGTCTCCATGCCGCCGTAGGCGAAGACCGAGGCGAGCAGGCCGATGATCAGCCCCTCGCTGCCGTGGGGGAGGAAACCGCCCGCGCCGGTGAGGTTCGCGGTGCCCGGCGCGTCCGTGCCCGGCAGGACACCGGCGACGGCCAGGCCGCCCAGGACGAGGAACAGGCTGATCGCGCCGACCTTCAGCGCCGCGAACCAGAACTCGAACTCGCCGAAGTTCTTCACCGCGGCCAGGTTCGCGCCGCAGAACACGACCATGAACAGGGCCACCCACGCCCACTCCGGCGTGTGCGGCAGCCAGGTGGTGACGATCTTCGCGGCTCCGATGCCCTCCAGGCCGACGGCCGTGCACAGCAGCACCCAGAAGGACCAGCCCGCGGTGAAGCCCGCCCAGGGGCCGATCGCCCGCTCGGCGTGCGCGGAGAAGGAGCCCGACGACGGGTGGGCCGCGGACATCTCGCCCAGCATCCGCATCACCAGCATCACGAGGAGACCGGAGAGGACGTAGGCGACGACGATCGACGGGCCGGCGGCGGCGATACCCGCGCCGGATCCGACGAACAGGCCCGCGCCGATGACACCGCCGAGGGCGATCATCGACAGATGGCGCTGCTTGAGGCTGTGGGACAAAGTGGCGTCGTCCGCTTGTGGCGGCGTCTCGACCGTGGGGGTGCTGGGCATGGGCGCGGCTCGTCCAATGCGTGAGATGGGCAAAAACGCCCACAGTCTGGGCAGCCTCTCCGGTCAGAAGGAGAGGCTGCCCACTATGCGGACGCGCCCGGCACAGCCGGTGACTACGCCGCTACGGAGGTGTAGTGCGAGGCGTCGCCCTCGATCGAGTAGCTCTCCTTGCCCTCGATGCCGACCGGCACGTCACCGGCGACGGTCACCCGGTGCAGACGGCGCGGCAGACCGTCGTAGTTGTCGATGGCGTAGTGCTGGGTGATGCGGTTGTCGAAGAGGACCAGCTGGTTCTCCGACCAGCGGTGCCGCAGCACGTTCTCCGGCCGGGTCACATACGCCTGGAGCAGGTCGAGGATCTTGCGGGACTCGCCCGGCGACAGTCCCACGATCCGCTGCGCGAAGCCGCCGATGAACAGCCCGCGTTCGCCGGTCAGGGGGTGGACGCGGACCACCGGGTGCACCGTGCGGTACTTGATCGACGTGAACTGGGCGCGCTGGGCGGCCTGTTCCTCGTCGACCTCCTCGTCCGGTACGGCGTAGTCGTAGTCGTTGGTGTGCTCCGCCCACAGCGTGTCGGCGAACTGCCGGAGCGGCTCGGGAAGGTTGCGGTAGGCGGCCGCCGAGCTGGCGATCAGGGTCTCGCCGCCGTACGGCGGGACGGTGATGCTGCGCAGACTGGTGGCCTGCGGCGGGCTGAGCACGAACGTGACGTCGGTGTGCCAGTGGTTGGCGGCGCGGCCCCGCTCGCTGTCGACGGGGAGGACGTTGGGGACACCGTCGACGGAGGACACCGTCGGATGGGCGGTGGTGAGGTCACCGAAGTGACGGACGAAGGCCTGCTGGCCGGCGTCGTCCAGGTTCACGTCGTCGAAGACCAGGGCCTTGTGGACGTTGAGGGCCTCACGGAGGGCGGCGACGGTCTCCTCGTCGAGGGGCCGGGAGATGTCGACACCCAGGACGCGGGCGCCGATGTGCGCGGTGACCTTGCGGATCTCGATACCGGACATGTGCGGTTCCTTTCAGACGAGGGCGGGTGCGGGAGGGGTGAGGTGGGTGAGGTACTGGTTGGCGGGGCGCGGGAGGCCGTACCGCTCCCGCAGGGTCCGGCGGGCGCCGTACTCGCTGCGGAGCAGGCCCCGGGTGCGCAGGATCGGGACGACGTGCTCGACGAAGGCCTCCAGGCCGGACGGCAGCACGGCCGGCATGATGTTGAAGCCGTCGGCGGCACCTTGCGTGAACCACGTCTCGATCGCGTCGGCGACCTGCTCGGGGGTCCCGGCGAAGGTGAGATGACCGCGCCCGCCGCCGAGCCGGCCGATCAGCTGCCGGACGGTGAGACGCTCGCGCCGGGCGAGTTCGACGATGAGCGTGTAGCGGCTCTTGGCGCCCTCGATGGCGTCCTCGGGCGGAAGGTCGGCAGGGAGCGGGGCGTCCAACTCCAGGCTTCCGGCGGGAAGCTGTAGAAGCCGCTCAAGGTTGGCCACCCCGTGCGCGTGCACGATGTGGTCCTCCAGCAGCTGCTCCTGCGCCCGTGCCTCGGCCTCGGTGGCGCCGATCACCGGGACGATGCCGGGCAGCACCTTGAGGTGCTCGGGGTCGCGGCCGGCCTGTGCGGTCCGGGACTTGAGGTCGGCGTAGAAGGCCCGCGCGTCCTCGATCGTCTGCTGCGCGGTGAACACGGCCTCCGCGTACCGCGCCGCGAACGCCTTGCCGTCCTCGCTGGAGCCCGCCTGCACGAGCAGCGGGTAACCCTGCGGCGAGCGGGGCACATTGAGGGCACCCTCGACACTGAAGTACGTCCCCTGGTGCCGCGGCGGATGGATCTTGGCGTCGTCGCCCCACACCCCGGCCGCCTTGTCGCCGACGATCGCGTCGTCCTCCCAGCTGTCCCAGAGCTTGAGGGCGACATCCAGGAACTCGGCGGCGCGTGCGTACCGCTCGGCGTGCGCGGGCTCGGCGTCCAGGCCGAAGTTGCGGGCTGCCTCGGCACCGGCGGTGGTGACGATGTTCCAGCCCGCCCGGCCGCCGCTGATGATGTCCAGCGAGGCGAACTTGCGGGCCAGGTTGTAGGGGGAGTTGTAGGACGTGGAGGCGGTCGCGATGAGGCCGATGTGCTCGGTGGCCGTCGCCAGCGCGGTGAGCAGGGTCAGCGGCTCCAGGGCGCCGGCGGGGCGCTGGGCCAGATTGCTCCACAGCTGCGGGCCGTCGGCGAGGAAGAGCGAGTCGAAGGTGCCGCGCTCGGCGACGCGGGCCAGGCGGACGTAGTGGGCCAGGTCCACGTGGGCGTACGGGTCGCTCTCGGGGAGGCGCCAGGAGGCTTCGTGGTGGCCGGTGTTCATGAGGAAGGCGTTGAGGTGGAGTTGCCGGGGCATGGGGGTCCTTTGCTGACGAGTGCCGGTCGGCGTGATTCAGCCGGTCCGGCGTTTGAGGACGAGGCCCTTTCGGGGCCGAAGCGGGGGTCTGGGGGCCGCAGGCCCCCAGGGAGCGGGGTCGAAGGGGCGGAGCCCCTGGAGGATGGGACGGGTAGGGGCGGCGGGGGCGAAACCACCCCGGCGTTCACCCGACGCCCTCGGTCACCCCCAACGCGGCGAGCAACCGCTCCCGGTACTCACCGAGCAACGGATCCCGGTACGAGCGCGGATGAGGCCGGTCGATGGCCAGATCGACCCCGATCCGCCCCCGCTCCAGCACCAGCACCCGGTCGGCCAGCACGATCGCCTCGTCCACGTCATGGGTGACCAGCAGCACCGAGGGCCGATGCCGTTCCCACAGCTCCCGCAGCAGGGCGTGCATACGGATCCGAGTGAGGGCGTCCAGCGCCCCGAAGGGCTCATCGGCCAGCAGCAGTTCGGGCTCCCGCACCAGCGACCGAGCCAGCGCCGCCCGCTGCGCCTCCCCGCCCGACAACTCGTTCGGCCAGGCCCGCTCACGCCCCTCCAGCCCCACCTCGGCGAGCGCCTCACGCCCCTTCCGCGCCGCATCCTTGCCGTCGAGACCGAGCAGTACGTTGTCCAGGACCCGGCGCCACGGCAGCAGCCGCGAGTCCTGGAAGACCACGGACACCCGGTCCGGCGCACTGAGCTGCCCGCTGCCGGCCACCTCGTGGTCCAGCCCCGCGACGGCCCGCAGCAGGGTGCTCTTGCCGGATCCGCTGTGCCCGAGCAGCGCGGTGAACTGCCCGGCGGGGAGGTCGAGGTCGATGCCGTCGAGGACCGTACGGCCGTCGAAGGAGCGGGTCAGACCGCGCAGCTGGACGGCGGGCCGGGTCAGTTGCTCAGTGTGCGGCGCCACGACAGCACCCTCCGTTCGATGACGCGGACCGTGCTGTCGGAGACGAGGCCGAAGACGCCGTAGACGACGAGGCCGACGAGGATGACGTCCGTCTGGCCGTAGTTCTGGGCCTGGAACATCATGTAGCCGAGTCCGCTGGTGGCGTTGATCTGCTCCAGCACCACCAGGCCCAGCCAGGACCCGGTCACCCCCAGCCGCAGTCCGACGAAGAAGCCGGGCAGCGCGCCGGGGACGACGATCCGCCGGATGAACTGCCACCGGTTCAGCCCCTGCACCTCGGCGAGTTCGACGAAGCGGCTGTCGATGCCGGACAGCGCGGCGTGCGTGTTGAGGTAGATCGGGATGTAGACGACGATGGCGATGATCGCGATCTTGAAGGTCTCGCCGATGCCCAGCCAGAGGATGAACAGCGGGATCAGACCGAGGGTGGGGATCGCCCGGTTGAGGTTCACCGTCCCGTCGATCAGCGCCTCCCCGGTCCGGCTCAGCCCGGACGTCAGCGCGAGGGCGATCCCGGCGGCGAGGCCGAGGGCGAACCCGGTCGCGGCACGCTGCAGCGAGGTCAGGATGTCGTCGGGCAGGGTCCCGCCGGTCCACAGGTCGGCGCCGGTCTCCAGCACGGTCCAGGGCGCGGGGATCGCGCCGGGGTCGAGGGCTCCGGCGGCGGAGGCCGCGGCCCACAGGACGACCAGGAGGGCGGGGCCGGCGAGGCGGGCGGCGGGGACGCGTTTGCCCGGGGCGAGGGAGCGGCGCCTGCGGACGCGGTGGTCCGGTTCGGCAACCACCGGGGGAGTACTCACAGCCGTGGTGGTCATGGCCGTCACCTCCGGTATTCCGCGGGTACGGACTTCGCCGCGATGCCCTCGAAGCGGTGGTCGAAGAGCTCGCCGACGTCGAACTTCTTCACGAAACCGCCCTCCGCGAGCAGATCCGCGGTCTCCTGCTCCCACTGGATGGCCTCGTCCCAACCGGGCGGGAACAGCGGCTTGTTGGCGAGCTCCGAGATGGACTTCGCCTGCGCGGGGGTCAGGTTCTGGGTCTTGACGTAGAACTCCTCGTTCCAGATGTCGGGGTTCTCGTACGTCCACACCTGGCCCTTGGCCCAGTACGGGATGTACGCGGCGACCGCGGCGGCCTTCGCGGGGTCGTTCAGCACGGAGACCGGCGCCCACAGCAGGTTGAGCAGGTCGACGACGTCGGTGGTGATGGTGCGGGCGCCCTTGGCCTCGTACTGGGCCAGATAGGCGGGCGCCTGGGTGTTGCCGAGCGGCGCGATGTCCACCTGGCCCGACTGCAGGGCGGTGAGGAACTGGTTGCTGGTCAGCGGCACCAGCTCCACCTCGTCGTACTTCAGGCCCGCCTTCTTCAGCGCCCGCAGCAGCACCACGCCCTGCGCCTGGCCCTGCGAGAAGGCGAGCTTCCGGCCCTTGAAGTCCTCGACCGACCGGATGTCGCTGCCGGGCTTGGTGGCGAAGAGGTAGTTGGGCTTGCGGGTGATGTTGATCGCGACGATCTTCGCGTCGAAGCCCTGGTAGTGCGCCTGGATCGGCGGGATGCCCGCGTTGTTGGCGAGCTCCAGTGACCCCGCACGGAAGGCGTTGATGACATCCGGACCGGCGCCGATGTTCAGCCAGCCGCCGACCTTGAAGGGCAGCTCGCCCAACTCGGCCAGTTTGAACTGCAGTTGCTGGGTGTTCTGGAACGAGGCGATCTTCAGGCTGGTTCCGGCCGGGACCTTGTCCGCGAGTGGCTTGGTGGCGGCACCCTGGGTGTCGGCGGCCGCATTGCCCTTCGCACAGCCGGCAAGGCCTGTCACGGCGGCGGACGCGCCCAGGAGGGAGGTGAGGAAGAGACGACGGTGCATGGGAGGACTCCCCAGAGGAAAAAGAGCAAAAAGGCAGGCGGAATTCCGGGTGGGGGAAGGCCGGAAAAGAAAGAACTCACGCAGACGGAAACACGCGCTTCATGCGCGGCAACGTGTCAGCAACAGAGGGTGCGACAGCTCGTGTGCGGGTCCATGACCAGGATGTTCTCGGCCACGCTCGACTCCTGTCAACATTCCGAGTTCCTGAATTAAATAGCCGCAGGTGACGCACTCAGCGGATCCCGGAACAGCACGTCCAGAGCCACCGAACCCCCTGCCACCGCCAGCACGGAATCCGGGAAACTCGTCGGCACGACGGCATGCGCACGCTCGTCCCCGACGCCCGCGCGCACAGCGCTCAGGCAGTCCTCCCGGTGCATGACGCCCACTTCCGTCACGACCACCGTCTCCGGGTTGAGCACGTCGAGGAGCAGCCGTACCGCACGGCCGACGGCACCCGCCCGTTCCACCAGCAGCCGCACGGCGTGCGGATCGCCCGCGGCGGCCGCCATGATCACGTGCATCGGGTTCACCCCGTCGATGACCCCGGCCGCCCGCGCCCGCCGGCACAACGTCCGCTCGCTCAACTCGGCCTGCAGGCAGCCGGTACGCCCGCACGCGCACCGCTCCGTACCGCCCGGCACCGGCAGATGGGCGATCGCGCCGGCCTGGGAGCGCGGTCCGTGGTGCACCTCGTCTTGCGTGGCGAACGCCGCGTCGACCACATTGCCGACGAAGAGGTGCAGCACGCTCCGGCTGCCGCGGGCCCGCCCGAACAGCCGCTCGGCGTTCACCAACGCCCGTGCGTGCCCGTCCACATGGACCGGCAGCCCGGTGCGCGCGCCGAGCACCTCCCGCACCGGCACCTCGCGCCAGCCCAGCAGCGGGTGCTCGACGACCGTCCCGGAGTCCCGGTCCACCCAGCCGCCCGCGGCGAAGCCGACGCCGAGCGGCCGGCTGCCGGGCGCCGCGTCCAGCAGCGCGGCCAGCGCGTCGGCGGCCCGGACCAGGACGCCGTACGCATCCGTGGCGCCCGAGTGCTTCACCTCCCGCCCGGCGACGACGCGCCCGCGCAGATCGAGCAGCGCCACCGTGGTGTGCGGCACGGCCACATGCACGCCGCCCACCACGAACCGTGAGTCGTCCAGGTCGACGGGCACATGCGGCCGTCCCACGCCCTTGGACCGCGGGGGCGCGGCGGCCTCCCGGATGAGCCCGAGCTCGGTGAAGCGGGCGCAGTAGTCCGTGACCGAGGCCGGTGACAGCCCGGTCAGCCGGGCGATGGTGCTGCGCGCGACCGGCCCGTGTTCGAGGACGGACCGCAGCACGACGCTGGCGCTGGTCCGGCGCCGGTCGGGGTCGGCGATCCGGGGAATCGGCGACGAAGAGGACGAAAGGGTGGGTGCCGCGGTACGGGGCATGGGGAACTTCCTCGGGAGCCGGTCCGACACTGCGCCGTCTGAAACGGGCGAGCCGTACCGACCGGCCGGCTCACCCCGGGCGGCGACAGGCGGCCGCGCCCACGCGTCGCAGGTCGACGTGGCGACGCGACGAGAAGTTCCGGGACTGGGCGACCATGCTCGAAGGGTAGGGCAGAGAAGGTGAATCCGACCAGGCCACTAGGATTCGTTTGGAGAGATCCAACAGTCCGGCCGGCAGCCGTGACGTGAGAGAAGCGTCCCTGCCTCCGTGACCGGTGTCACGTCGTATCCGGTGTAACCGGCACCCTTTGTGCAGAGCCCACCAAGCCGTCGCTCCACCCTTTGTCGAGCGCCGACGGAGATCGGCGAGAGCTCGCCGGGTTAGCGTCACGGTGTCCCAACCTGCCCCCTCACCCGCGGAGTCCCCATGAGCACCGCTGCCGCCACCGCCCGTCCGGGACAGGTCCTCGCCGACCTGATCCCCGCCTCCCGCGTCCGGGACGCGGCCCTCGTCCTCGGCGGCGCCGCGCTCACCGGCCTCGCGGCCCAGATCTCCGTGCCCGTGCCGGGCTCCCCGGTGCCGGTGACCGGCCAGACCCTGGCCGTCCTGCTCGTCGGCACCGCCCTCGGCGCCGGCCGCGGCTTCCTCTCCCTCGCGCTGTACGCGCTGGCGGGCATCGCGGGGGTGCCGTGGTTCGCGCAGGGCACCTCCGGTGCCACGGCCCCGTCCTTCGGCTACGTCCTCGGCATGATCCTCGCCTCCACCGTCGTCGGCGCCCTGGCCCGCCGCGGCGCCGACCGCACCGCGCTGCGCACGGCGGGCGCGATGCTGCTGGGCGAGGCGCTCATCTACGCCGTCGGCGTCCCCTACCTGGCCCTGGCCCTCGACCTCTCGGTGTCCGACGCGATCGCGCTCGGCCTCACCCCGTTCCTGCTCGGTGACGCCATCAAGGCGGCCCTGGCGATGGGCGCCCTGCCCACCGCCTGGAAGCTGATCAACCGCTGACGCCGTAGTTCCTGCGGAAGAGGTTCGCCGGGTCGTAGAGCGACTTCAGCTCGGCGAGCCTCTTTCGCGTCCCGGCGTCGTACAGCCCCTCGCCCCGGTCCCCGGCCCCGAAGGCGAAGTTGACCGCCCGGCCGAGCGTGACGGGAGCGAGCGGAGCGAAGGCGGGGTCCAGGACCTTCCGGGCCTGCTCCCGGTCGCCCATGGCCAGCAACCGCAGCAGGAAGGCCCCTTCGCGGTACGGCACCGAGTTCGGCGCCGGCTCGGCCAGTGCCCCGCCCAGATGATTGATCTGTACGACGCACATCGCATCGGCGCCCGGCCCCGTTCGGGCGAGCACGCCGGCCACCGTGTCGACATCGAGCTCGCTCAGCACCGCGCTGTCCCCGTAGTAGGCGTGCGGGAAGTCCGGGTCGCTGTGGATGGTGTGGCTCTCGGCGTACGGCATCTCGCGCAGCGAGTCGGACAGCACGGGCCCGATCTGCCGGAGCGGGGCGACGAGTCGCTCACCGTCGGGCCCCGTGTGAGCGACCCGCACGGAGATGACGTAACGCCCGCGCAGGTGCGGCGGCAGCGCCGGGATGTCCGGATACGGTACGGCGGCGAAGGACGAGGTCAGCCCGTGCGGCACGGTCCGCGTCCACTCCTCGTACGCCCGCAGTACGGCCGCCGGATCGACCTGCCGCCCGTCGAAGGCGAGCGAGCCGCCGTAGAGGGTGCGGACGGGGACGAGGCCGATCTCCATCCCGGTGACGACGCCGAAGGCGTGGCCGCCACCGAGGAGGGCCCAGTACAGGTCGGCCTCGGATTCCGGTGTGACATGGCGCAGTCGGCCGTCGGCCGTGACGACGTCGAGGGAGCGGACGTGATCGGCGGCGTACCCGAACTGCCGGGCCAGGATGCCCAGTCCGCCGCCCAGTGTGTACGACACGGCACCGACGGACGGGGCCGAACCGTTGAGCGGCGCGAGCCCGTACGGCCCGGCGGCCGCCACGACCTGCCCCCAGCGCACGCCCGCCTGCACACGGGCGGTGCGGGCCACGGGGTCGACACTCACGCCGTCCATGGGCCGGGTCGAGATGACGGCACCGCCCTCGACCGGTCCGGGCAGCCCGTGACCGGTGGCGTGGATGCCGATCGGCATGCCCCGGCCGGCCGCGTGGCGCACGGCGGCGACCACGTCATCGGCCGAGGAGACGGCGAAGACGACATCGGGGCGCTGGGCGAAACCCGTCTGGAAACCGGCGAGTTCCTCTTCGTCGCTCAGGACTCGTTCGCTGTTCATGACTCCCAGGGTGGCCGCATAACCTGACATGTGCCGTCAGGTTTTCCGGCGAAGTACCGGGGTGCGACGCGGCGACCGCCCCGCACCCCGGTCGGTGGTGCTCAGACCTCCTGCGACCGCCGCGGCCGCCGCAGCTGCGACCACCACAGCCCTGCCGCGCCCGCCGCGATCAGCGTCGCGCCGGCCGCGCCCAGCGGCAGGACGTCACGGCCGACACCGGTCTTGGGCAGCTCGTCGGCGCCCGGTGCGACCGGCTTGTTGTCGGTGCCGAGAAGCAGCGGGGTGGCCGGGGCGTCGGGCGACGGGTTCGTCGTACCGAACGGCACCGGGCCCTGCTGCCAGTACGTCTTCTTGCCGTCACCGGTCTGGACGGGAAGGCAGATCTTGCCGGTCTTGCTCAGGTCGTACGTCGCGTCGACGGCGTACGACTTCGACTCGCCGGCCGGCAGATTGTCGATGGGGCAGGAGAAACCGCTGTTCGAGCCCTCCGGAAGACCGTTTTTCGCAATCGCGGAGCAGCCCTCGACGTTTTTGACCGTGAGGCCGTCGAAACCGACGACCAAAAGCTGGATCTTCCCGCTGTCCTTGGTCCCTTCGTTCTTGACGGTGGCAGTGATGTCGGCCTTTTCCGAACTGTTGTCCACCGAGATTTTTTCGGGCAGTTCAGTGGTCAGTTCCACTCCTGCCGGTGCCTCGTCGATGACCTTTCCCCCCTTGCTGCTGCCGGGTCCCTGGTCGTCCGCACTGGCGGTGAAGGAAAGGATCATCACTGCCGAGATGGATGTCGCGACCAGCGATCCCGCGATGGCCGTCGTGCGACGAGAACTCATGTTCGTCCCCCTTGCCTGCGCCTGAATTCGCAGTACTTGAAGAGCTACCACAAGATTTCTCCGCACTATGCTGGTACGGCATGAAGTGTGACCATTGTGTTTCAGTCGGGGATGTCTGAGGCACGGCGGAGGGGGTGCAGCGGATTGCCGGGGAACGCGGAGAACACGGGAAATGCGGGAGCCGCGGGAAACACGAGGAGCGGCGGGCTTCCCGGTTTACTGGTGACGGGACGCTACCGACTGGTCGAGAGTATCGGCCAGGGGGGAATGGGGCGCGTGTGGCGAGCCGTCGACGAAATGCTCGACCGCCTGGTCGCCGTCAAGGAGATGCGCATCGACGGCCTCGACCCGGAGGACACCCGCACACGCCGCGAACGCACCCTGCGGGAGGCGCGGGCGACGGCGCGGATCGACCACCCCAACGTCGTCCGGGTCTACGACGTGGTCGACGAGGGCGAACGCCTGTGGATCGTCATGGAGTTGGTGGCCGGCCGCTCCCTGGAACGCATCATGGCGGAGGAGGGCCCCCTGGGCCCGTGCGAAACGGCCCGGATCGGCATGGGCCTGGTGGCCGCACTGCGCCAGGTCCACGCCCGCGGTGTCCTGCACCGCGACATCAAGCCGGGCAACGTCCTCGTGGAGTCGGAGGCGGCCGGCGGCCGCGGCCGGGTGGTCCTGACGGACTTCGGCATCGCGGCGATCCAGGACGCGAAGGCCCTCACCATGGTCGGCATGCTGGTCGGCTCACCCGACTACATGGCCCCCGAGCGCATCTCCGGCCGCCCCCAGGGCCCGCCCTCCGACATCTGGTCCCTGGGCGCCACCCTCAGCGCGGCCCTGGCCGGCCGCTCCCCTTTCTCCCGCGACACGACCCTGGCGACCCTGCACGCCGTCCTGTACGAGGAGCCCGAACTGCCGCCGACGGCAGGCCCGTTGCGCGACCTCCTCGCCGCTCTCCTGGAGAAGGAGCCGTCCACCCGCCCCGCCCTGGACGATGTGGAGACGGCCCTGCAGCCGGTGGCGTTCCCGGAGCCCACGCCGACGATGCCGGTGGTCGGACGAGGCGTCGGGGAGCCCTCGGGGCAGGTGGAGGAGCGGGAGCAGGAGCCCGAGTCCGAGCCGCAGCCCGAGCCGCCCCCGGAACCGACGACGGCACCCGACTCCCTCCCCGAGAGGCCCACCCCCGCCCTCCTGGAGGCGCCCCCCACTCCGCGTGACCCCCGCCGCCCGGACCCCGTACAGGACGCGATACCACCGCACACCTCACCGCCCTCCGCCCCTGCCCCCACCTCCGTCCCCACCCCTTCCTCCCCGTCCTCGCCTGCCTCCCCTTCCTTCTCTTCCTCCTCCACCGAACTCGCCTCCGAACCCCGCCCGGTGGCCCGCTCCGAAACCCCGGCCGCCCCTTCCCGCGGCTCCCACGGCACCGCCCCCCGCCGCCCCGGCGTCTCCCTGTCCCGTGCCGAAGCGGTGACCGAGCGGCGGCCGACCCCGGAGCCGGAGCTCATGCCCAGTGGCTCCCGGTCGTACGGGTCCATGTCGCCCGGCGAGTTCCCCGGCCCCGCGGTCCCGGCCGGACCCCGGCGCGGGCGGCGTCGTACGGGACGTATCGCCGCCGCCGTCGGTGTCGGCGCCGCGTGCGCTGTCGTGGCGGTCGTCCTCGCGACCGACTTCGGGAAGCCGGAGGACAGACAGGCCGGTTCCTCGCCGTCACCGTCCTCCTCGGCCGCGTCCTCACCGGGCCCCGGCCCGTCCTCGACGGTCGAGGGCACGTCGAGACCGCAGACCCTGCCGCCCGGATCCCGCCGGGAGGCGGGCGGGTTCGCGTGGGTGCCGCCCGAGGGCTGGCGGCGGGACGTCAAGACGGGATCGGAGGTGCACTACACGTCACCGGACGCCGCACAGGAACTCGCCGCCAAGTCGTCGCTGGCCCGCGACGACTTGATGGACTCATGGCAGAAGTCGGAGGAGAACGCCCGGCAGGGGCAGCAGTACCGCAAGATCCGCCTGGAGCGGACGACGTTCCGCAGTCACCCGGCGGTGGTCTGGGAGTACACCTTCTCGCTCCAGGGCGAGCCCTGGCACGCCCGGCTGCTGGGCTTCACCGTGGACGGCACCTCGTACCAGATCAACACGTGGTACCGGCCGGAGACGGAGGACGAGGCCCTCGGTATCTACGAGAAGGTCAAGGACACGTTCACGGTGTTGTGACAGGACAGAAGAGAGGGGCGGCGGGGTGTGCACCCCACCGCCCCTCTCGAGCGATCGACGATGTCAGCCGGTCTTGACCTCGTCACGCGCCGTGGTGGGGGCGGCCGCTCCCACCGGCGTCGCGCGCCGGCCGACGACCTTCTCCTTCACGAAGGCGATGACCAGCACGATCGCCGCCACCAGCAGCGACAGCAGCACGGTCGAGCGGCCGTCGTGCTCGGTGTCGGTGAGCATGTAGCCGAGGACGAACACGATCAGCGCGGCCGTCGCCCAGGTCAGGTACGGGTACAGCCACATCCTCACGACGAGCTTCTCGGGGGCCTCGGCCTGGATGATCTTCCGCATGCGCAGCTGGGAGAAGCAGATGACCAGCCAGACGAACAGCGCGACCGCACCGGAGGAGTTGACGAGGAAGAGGAAGACGGAGTCCGGGAACTTGTAGTTGAAGAACACCGCCACGAAGCCGAACACCACGGACGCGAGGATCGCCGTTCGCGGCACACCACGGCCGGTGGTACGGGCGAAGGCCTTCGGCGCGTCGCCGCGCTGGCCGAGGGAGAAGGCCATGCGGGAGGCGGTGTAGAGGCCGGAGTTGAGGCAGGACAGCACCGAGGTCAGCACGATGAAGTTCATGATCTGGCCGGCGTGCGGGATGCCGAGGGAGTCGAGCGCGGCGACATAGGAGCCGTCGTCGGCGATGGCCTTGCTGTCCCACGGGAGCAGGGAGACCACGACGAGGATGGAGCCGAGGTAGAAGACGGCGACACGCCAGATGATGCTGTTGGTGGCCTTGGTGACGGCGCGCTGCGGGTCCTCGGACTCGCCCGCGGCCAGGGTGGCGATCTCGCTGCCCATGAAGGAGAAGACGACGAGCAGCACGCCGGTGAGGATGGCGCCGGGGCCGTTGGGCAGGAAGCCGCCGTGGTCGGTGAGGTTGCTCAGCCCGGCCTGCTCGCTGTCGACACCCGGCAGCAGCCCGAAGACGGCGAGCCCGCCGATGACGATGAACGCGGCGATGGCCACGACCTTGATCCCGGCGAACCAGAACTCGAACTCTCCGTACGACCCGACGGAGACGAGGTTGGTGGCGGTCAGCACCAGCATGACGATCAGGGCCCAGCCCCACTGCGGCACCTGCGGTATCCAGCCCTCCAGGATCTTCGCACCGGCGGTCGCCTCGACCGCCAGCACGACGACCCAGAAGAACCAGTACAGCCAGCCGATGGAGAACCCGGCCCAGCTCCCGAGGGCGCGGTCGGCGTGGGCGGAGAACGAGCCGGAGGTCGGGTTGGCCGCGGACATCTCGCCGAGCATCCGCATCACCAGCACCACGAGCGTGCCGACGAGGGCGTAGGACAGCAGAATGCCGGGTCCCGCGGTGGCGATACCGGAGCTGGACCCGACGAAGAGGCCGGCGCCGATCACACCACCGATGGCGATCATGGACAGGTGGCGGTTCTTGAGCCCGGCCTGTAGGCCGTGGCCGCCGGCGGCCGGTCCGGCCGCCTTCTGGTTCGGCTGCGAAGTCATGGAACGGATTTCCTTTGCGCCGTTGGGGAGGGGTTTTCCCGTACCAGCGATGTACGAGTCGCACGAGCGGTGTACGAGTCGGACCAGTGAATCGGAGGAGAACTGATTCGGGAACCTTTGATTCGGGATTGTTACTTGAGGTTTCCTTGAGGTTCTATAGCGCCGGTCACAATCAACCCGATCGACACCCGGCGCTGCTGCCCCGAAACAGCCGTGTCACACTCGTTCCATGCGCGTGTATCTCGGCTCCGACCATGCGGGCTTCGAACTCAAGAACCACCTCGTCGAGTGGCTCAAGGCGGCGGGCCACGACCCGGTCGACTGCGGCCCCCACATCTACGACGCCCAGGACGACTACCCGCCCTTCTGCCTCCGCGCCGCGGAGAAGACCGTCGCGGACCCCGACTCCCTCGGCATCGTGATCGGCGGCTCGGGCAACGGCGAGCAGATCGCCGCGAACAAGGTGAAGGGCGTCCGCGCGGCGCTGGCCTGGAGCGAGGAGACGGCTGCGCTGGGCCGCCAGCACAACAACGCCAACGTCGTCGCGGTGGGTGCGCGCATGCACACGCAGGAAGAGGCGACGAAGTTCGTCGAGGTGTTCCTGAACACCCCGTACTCGGGTGACGACCGCCACACCCGCCGCATCACGATGCTGGCCGACTACGAGACCACGGGCGACCTCCCCCCGATCCCGCCCCACCACCCCCAGCAGTAACCACCCGCGCCCCGGGGGCTGCACCTCTTGATGCCGGTCCAGGCAATTCAGCCCGTCCGGCGTTTGAGGACGAGGCCCCTTCAGGGCCGAAGCGGGGGTCCAGGGGGCGGCAGCCCCCTGGCGGGGTCGCAGGGGCGGAGCCCCTTCACGATGGGAATGGGTAGGGGCGGCGGGGGCGAAAACACACGACGAAGGAGCCACCGTGCCCGAGGGCCACACCATCCACCGTCTGGCCCAGGACTACGCCGCAGCATTCCTCGGCACGACCCCCCATGTCACCAGCCCCCAGGGCAAGTTCTCGGACGCCGCAGCACTCCTCGACGCCTCGGAACTCACCCACACCGAGGCCCACGGCAAACACCTCTTCCTCGGCTTCCGCCACGCCGACTGGATCCACATCCACCTCGGCCTCTTCGGCAAGGTGGATTTCGGCGCCACCCCCGCACCCCCACCCACCGACACCGTCCGCCTCCGCCTGGCGAACAGCACGTCGTACGTCGATCTCCGCGGCCCCACCACCTGCGCCCTGATCACCCCCACCGAGAAGCAGGCGATACACGACCGCCTCGGCCCCGACCCCCTCCGCGCCGACGCCGACCCGCACCTGGCCTACCGCCGCATCTCCCGCAGCCGTACCACCGTCGCCGCCCTGCTCATGGACCAGAAGGTCATCGCCGGCGTCGGCAACGTCTACCGCGCCGAGGTCCTCTTCCGGCACCGCATCGACCCGTACCGCCCGGGCAAGGACATCACCCCCACCGAGTGGGACGCGATCTGGTCCGACCTGGTCGAGCTCATGCGCGAGGGCGTCCGCAACAACCGCATCGACACCGTCCGCCCCGAGCACACCCCGGAGGCGATGGGCCGCCCGCCCCGCGTCGACGACCACGGCGGCGAGGTGTACGTCTACCGCAGGGCCAACCTCCCCTGCCACATCTGTGGCGGCGAGATCCGCACCGCCGACCTCGCCGCCCGCAACCTCTTCTGGTGCCCGGACTGCCAGACACCGTAGGGAGATGGGCGGCGTGCGTCAGAAGCCGTGCGGCAGCCACGGCGCCACGGCCGACGCGAACCCCACCGACGCCTCGGCCAGCGCCCCCTGCCGCAGCTCCCGCACCCGCCCGGCACCACCCAGCGCCCCCAGACTCACCCCGCCGAGATACGCCGCCCCCAACTCCCGCACGGACAGGGCGAGATCGGCCGAGTCCGCCGTACGCTCGCACGAGGCGCCCTTGGCGTCCCCGGACAGCCGCCAACGCCCCGAGTTCCAGGGGCAGAAGGCGTCCTCCACCTCCAGCACGACATCCACCGGCGCCTGATACGTCCGCGCCTCCAACGCGGCCCCGACGTCCACCAGCCGTACGTGCAACGAGTCCCGCACCCGCAGCGCACACCGCCGGATGTCGGACACCTGGTACTGCCACGCCTCGTCCACGGGCCGCCCGTACGCCTTCAGGGTCGACGTCAGGTCGATGCCGAACAGGAACCGCCACAGCGCGGCCTGCGCCGCCGGATCCAGGGCCTGCGCGTCCCGCAGCCGGACGGTGCCCTTGGGCCCACCGGCATCCCAGTCCGGCTTGACGTGGAAGCGCGCGTACCCGACCACCTCGCCGTCCCGCTCCGCGAGCACGCACTGCAGCGGTGACGCACCCTCCCGCTCGCTCTCCGGGTCGAGCAGCCCGAGCCGCTCCCAGCCGGGCAGCCGCGCGAGCATCCCCGGCCGTCCGGACACCTTGCGCGCGTACACGGCCTCGCACACGTCGAGGACGTCGGCCGGTACGGCGTACCGCAGACGTACGTCATCGGTGCCGGGCGGCACGGACAGCCGGACGCGGATCGTGTCGATCTCGGCGTTCACCCCGAACGTGCCGACGCCGTACCCGAACCGGCCGTAGATCTCCGGCTCGGAGGCGGTCAGTACGGCGAG
Organism: Streptomyces sp. NPDC049627; assembly: GCF_044465645.1. Classification (NCBI taxonomy): domain Bacteria; kingdom Bacillati; phylum Actinomycetota; class Actinomycetes; order Kitasatosporales; family Streptomycetaceae; genus Streptomyces; species Streptomyces sp. NPDC049627. The sequence continues at coordinate 116,505 of NZ_JBITLW010000022.1, forward strand.
CGGACTGCCCCACTCCCGCACGTCGTCCAGCTGCCGCCGCATCATCGAGGTCAGGACGCCGCGCCGGCGGTGCGTGGCGGCCACGCTGACCATCGTGACGCCCGCGGCGGGCACGGAGGCCCCGCCGGGCACGGTCAGCCGGAAGCTGAACGCACCGGCCGTCCCCACGCACGTGTCCCCGTCCCAGGCGCCGAGGGAACGGTCGAGCTCAGTGAGCGAGTCCCACAACTCCCGCTCCTCGGCGGCCTCCGGTACTCCGCCGAAGGCCCGGATCAGGGTGTCGTACCAGATGTCCCACTCGTCCCGTCGAAGCACCCGCAGCTCGGGACGGCCGGGCTGCCGATCGGGACGAATGGGGTGGCTCACACTGTCATTCGCCATGAACCATGCGTACCAGGGCATTGCGGGACGAGCGAGGGAATTTCTCAGTGGCGGCGGCGAGACGGCTTTCCGTGAAGTTCACTGTGAAGTTGAACCTCGGACGGGGGACAAGTGGGACCTCCCGTGCCAAGCAGCTGGTCCGATGGATAGGGTCCCGAACTAATGGCAGCAGGACGAGAGCGGCGCAGGGCGGCCGAGACGTTCACGGCCCGGTTGAAGATGCAGTGGCACCGGGCCCGTGTCGGCGTGCGCAGAAGCGCGGTGGACTACTTCCGCGGCGACGGCTCCGACTGGATCGCGCTGGCCGGCCTGCTGCTGACCGTGCCGCTGATCTGCGCCCTGACGATGGCCAACCCGGTGTGGTTCTCCCCGGCCGCGCTGGTCCTGCCGATCGTGGCGGGCGGGCTGCTGCTGCGCCCGGCGAGCCTGCTGGGCCTGTACGCGGCGGCGGCCACGGCGCTGATCGTGGAGTCGGTGCAGCTCGGCCCGTACACCGAGGGCCCGTCACGCGTGACGCCGGGCGTGGTCCTGGTCGTGGCGGCGTGCGGCTTCTTCGGTCTGCTCATCGCACAGTTCCGCAGCCGCGTCGGCGTGCCCTGGCGGCGCGGCGGCACGATGCTCTTCGACCTGCGTGAACGCATCCGCGTGCAGAGCAAGCTGCCGAGCCTGCCGCACGGTTGGCACCGCGAGATGGCGCTGCGCCCGGCGGGCGGCCAGTCCTTCTCCGGTGACTTCGTGGTCGCGGCCCGCACGAACGGCGGCCGCACGCTGGAGGTCGTCCTGACGGACGTGTCCGGCAAGGGCATGGACGCGGGCTCACGGGCGCTGCTGCTGTCGGGCGCGTTCGGCGGCCTCCTGGGCAGCCTGCCCCCGCACGCGTTCCTCCCGGCGGCCAACGGCTACCTGCTGCGCCAGGACTGGGACGAGGGCTTCGCGACCTCGATCCACCTGGTCCTGGACCTGGATTCGGGAGACTACGAGCTGTACTCCGCGGGCCATCCTCCGGGCCTGCAGCTGAGCGCGGGCACCGGCCGCTGGGAGGAGAAGGCGGCGGAAGGCCCCCTGCTCGGCGTCTACGACGGCGCCCAGTTCGACCCCGTCAAGGGCTCCCTCCGCCCGGGCGACGTCCTGATGCTCTTCACGGACGGCCTGGTCGAAACGTCCGACCGGGACATCGTCGAGGGCATAGACCGCCTCACCGGCGAGGCCGACCGCTACGTCGCCGGCGGCTTCCACGGCGCCGCCTGGCACCTGATCGAGGCGGTCGCCAAGGACGTCAACGACGACAGGGCCCTGCTCCTGATCTGCCGCGAGGGCCCGACGGCCCAGAAGGGACCACGCTGACCACGCGCCGGCCCGCATCACTCAGCCCGTCCGGCGTTTGAGGACGAGGCCCTTTCGGGGCCGACGGGGGTCCAGGGGGCGGAGCCCCCTGGGCGGGGGCGAGACACTGGACGAGTGACCGAGACACCGCAGCAGCACCTGTCCCTGGCCGACGTGGAGGCCACCGCCCGCACCGCCCACGCGGGCCAGACCGACAAGGCCGGACGCCCGTACGCCGAGCACCTCCAGGCCGTCGCCGAAGGCGTACGCGCGCGTGGCGGCGACGACGACCAGATCGCGGCGGCATGGCTGCACGACGCCGTCGAGGACGACGCCCTCAGCGAGCGGTGGCTGGAGGAAGCCGCGCTGAGCGACCGTACGAAGGCGGTCGTGCGGGCGCTCACCAAGCGGGCCGCAGAGGCCCCCGAGGCGTACGCGGCACGCATCCTCGCCACCGACGGCGCGCTCCTGGTGAAGGAGGCGGACCTGGCGCACAACGCGGACCCGGCACGCCTCGCGGTCCTCGACGACAAGACCCGGAAACGACTGACCGAGAAGTACGCACGGATGCGCGCACTTCTCGGTCTCGGGTCTTCCTGATCGTCCTGAGACGTCCTGGGTCAGGCGTTGACCTTCTCGCGTACGGCCGCGCCCTCGCGCTTCTCGCGCTCCCGGGCCACCGCCGCCGCGTCCCGCTTGAACGCCCAGTCCATCTTGGGCTCCATCGCGAACCGGAACATCCGCTGCACCGGCTTGGTGCACAGCAGCGTGACTCCGATCACCGCGCACACGGTGACGAAGATCTCGCCGAGCGGGCGGTGCAGCCAGGCGTGGTCGAACCAGCCCTGGTAGTCCCCGGCCTTCACGAAGAAGCCGTGCAGCAGATAGCCGTACAGCGTCCCCGCGCCGAGCGCCGTGAACCACATGTGGCGGCGCGGCACCCAAGCGAAGAAGCAGGCGGTCAGCAGCAGCGAGCAGCCGAACATCGCCAGCACCATGACCGGCCCGGTCCACCACGGCGCGTGCAGCTCCTGCGCGGCGTCACGGTGGTAGAACCACGCGGTGTTCATGCGCGGCACCGCCCACCAGCCGAAGGCCAGCGCGACCGCGCCCACCGGCACGGACAGGATCCGCACCGTGCGGGTGCGCACCATGTGGAAGTGCTCGGGCTTCATGCACAGCCCCAGCACGAAGTACGGCAGGAACTGCAGGACCCGCTGAAGATCGAGGTCGTCGCCGATCCCGGGCGTGACCGTCGCCGCCATGGCGAGGCCGAGCGCGAGCGGAAGCGGCCAGCGGACCATCTTCCAGATGGGCGTGGTCATCCGCCAGATGAACAGCGCGCAAAGGAACCACGTCAGGTACCACGGGTCCAGGAGGCTGATGTCCTGGCCCGGGTCCTCGTCGATCCAGCGCTTGAAGAGCGGGTACGCCGTCTCGAACACGATGTACGGCACGGCGACGCCGGTGATCAGCCGCTTCAGCCGGCTGGGGCTGGCGTCGAAACTGCGTGAGAAGAAGCCGGAGATGATGATGAACGCCGGCATGTGGAAGGTGTACACGACGGTGTACACGGCCTCCAGGATCCGGCTGTCACCCTTGATCGGCTCCCAGGCGTGTCCTATGGCGACGAGCACGATCGCCAGGTACTTGGCGTTGTCGAAGAACGCGTCGCGCTGCTTGGCACCACTGGACGCGGCTCTGCTGTCGGCCTGAGCCTGCTGGTTCTGGTTCTGCTTCTGCGGCGAGCGCGGACTCGGCACTCCGTCCACCGACGACTGTGCCGGGGGGAGTGGCGCTCTGTTGTGGCCGTGCGGTCGCAGCGAGTTCGTCACAGACCCTCCCACCGGAAGCCGGGGGAGCCGATCCAGGACCTCGCTGCGCATGCGGGGGACGAGGCAGCGTGGAACATCTGAGGCACCCTAGCGTTGCCTGTGTGATTTCGTAAAACCCCCGAGGTCATTCGTGGTTATTGCGCTCGATGACGCGTGTACCACGAACATGTACCTGACGGACACCTGTTGGCCACCCTCCTTGTCCTGATTCATCCTGACTAAAAGGTGCATATGGCCAGGAGATGACTCCGGTCGAATGATCAGCACGTCATGAATTCGAAATTGCCGCGAACACGTTGTGTGCCGATGGAAACGATCCCGTCGAATTCCCTGTGCGAGTGGTCGGTCGAAAAGCCGTACGGGACCGAAGGGAGAGGTCCGTGCGCGCATCGGACCCGCACAGATCCGGCACAGGTGTGGCGAACGAAACGTCACGTGCCGCATAGCGGGGCCCGGTTGGTGGCACGATGGTTCTGGCGGGGGTGCGCGGGGTTGCATCCCCGGGCCGGGAGAGCGGACCGACCGAGGGTGTGATCTGTTGTGGCCATTTCGCTGTCAGTGGTACTGCTGTTGGCGATCATCTTGGTGGTGCTGATCCGTGGCGGATCACTGAAGGCCGGCCCTGCCGTCGTCGCCGTGCTGTTCGGCTTCTTCCTCGCCTCGACCGGCATGGCCGACGACATCCAGCGGTTCCTCAACTCGATAGCCGAGACGATCAACTCCATCCAGTTCTAGGGTCCGTCGGGCCGCCCGGAAGGGTACGGATACCCTCTTTCCTGATCGTCGAACGGTCCGGGACGGGGGGAACGTAGGGGATGGCGCTGCGCGAGACGGACCCGGCGGAGGTGGGCGGCTACCGGATCGAGGACCGCCTCGGCTCCGGCGGCATGGGCGTGGTCTACCTGGCCCGCTCCGCCTCCGGCCGCCGCCTCGCCCTCAAGGTCGTGCACGCGCAGTACGCCGACGACGACGAGTTCCGCACCCGTTTCCGCCGCGAGGTGGCCGCCGCCCGCCAGGTCAGCGGCGCCTTCACCGCCCCCGTCGTGGACGCGGACGCCGACGCGCCGCGCCCCTGGATGGCCACGCTCTACATCCCCGGTGCGGACCTCGGCACCCATGTCCGTCGCCACGGCCCCCTGCCGCTGCCGAAGTTGCGCGAACTCGCCGCCGGCCTCGCCGAGGCGCTGCGCGACATCCACCGCGCCGGCATGGTCCACCGCGATCTGAAACCGGCCAATGTGATGCTCGCCGAGGACGGCCCGCGCGTCATCGACTTCGGCATCTCCCGCGCCGCCGAGTTCGCGCCGTCCGACGTCCTCACCCAGACCGGCCGCGTCATGGGCACCCCGCCCTTCATGTCGCCCGAGCAGTTCTCCTCCCCGCAGGACGTGGGCCCGGCCGCCGACGTCTTCTCCCTCGGCTCGGTCCTGGTGTACGCCGCCACCGGCCACGGCCCGTTCGACAGCCCGAGCCCCTACGAGACGGCCCTACGGGTCGTGGACGGCGACGCCGAACTCGACGGCGTGCCCGATGAGTTGCTCCCTTTCGTCCGCCTTTGTCTGGAAAAGCACCCCAAGTCCCGCCCCACCACGGACGAACTCCTCACCCTCCTGCGTGACGGCCGCCTGCCCGACCCACGCCCGGAACCGGAGGGCAAGGCCACCGGTGCCGGGCAGCCCCGGCCCCGCCGACGCCGCCGTCGACTGCTGATCGCCTCCGCGGTGAGCGCCCTGCTGCTGGCCGCCGCGACCACCGTCACCGTCGTCGCGGTCAACGCCGAGCCGACCCCGGTCGCGCGCGACCTCCCCGCCGGCTGGCACGCCTGGCAGGCCAAGGACACCCACAACCCCGACGGCCTCGAAGGCGGCTCCTTCACGAACTGCGCCGTCGCCGGAGGCGGCCTCGTCTGCGCGGGCGACGACGTCAAGGCGGCCCGCTTCGAGCTCGCCACCGGCAAGGTCGCCTGGAGCTTCCCCGTGGACCCCACCCCGGACGACACGGGCAACTCCGACGGCGAGGTGCTCGGCACCAAGGGCGACCGCGTCTACGTCTACGAGAACAACGAGGTCCCGGACCGGAACAACCCCGGGTCGACGCTCTCCGACTACTCCGTCCAGGCCCTCGACGCCCGCACCGGCTCGGTCGTCTGGTCCCGGCGCGTGTGGCGCGGCGCCGAGGTGAGCGCCCCCAGCACCGGCAGGGGCGGCGTCCAGGCGAACACCGGGGTCGTCCCGCAGGGGGTCCTGGCCCTGGACCAGCTCAAATCGTCGTACACCCTCCTCGGAGCCGACACGGGCAAGCCGCTCTGGCGGCGCCCGATGCCCGACGCCGACCTGTGCGACCTGCGCGCCGTCGGCGGGAACGGCTACCTCCTGTGCTCCGACGCCGGGCGCCAGAAGGCCAGGGTCATCCGCATCGACCCCGCGACCGGCGCGCCTCGCTGGACGGTCGCCGTCTCCGGCACGCTGACCCTGGTCGGGCAGGCCGACGGCCGCCTGCTGTTCATCGACGACGGCACCGAGGGCTACCGCACCCTCACCACGATCGGCATCGCCGACCACACCAAGCGCACCGTGCGCCTGTCCCACCCGGTGTCCGGCGACAGCACGGCCAGCCTCAGCGACGGCACGGTCTTCTTCGCCAGCTCCAGCGGGCGGGTCCAGGCGGTGGATCCCCGCACCGGCCGCCGTCTGTGGGACTCCCGCTCCTCCGTCGAGACCCCCGGCCGTCCGCTCGCCTTCGGCACCCACGTCTTCATCGCCTCACCCGGTGGCCGCCTGGCCGCCCTGGACCGCGCCACCGGCACGGAACGCGACGCCCGCCCCGGCCCCGGCGGCCTCGCCGTGACCGGCGACGGCGTCCCCATCACCCGCTCCGGCGACGCCCTCTACGTCCCCTACGGCGTGCGCTCCGTGTACTCCGTGGACGCGGCAGACCTTTAGATGCCGATCAGGGCGACCGGATGCCGGTCAGGGCGCCGCTGCGGCGGAAGGTGTGCCGCAAGGGCCCACACTTCGGAACACCAGCCCCTCGAATGGTTGCGTCGAAGGACTGAGCAACTCCTCCGCGGCGATGAAGCGCGGTGGCCCGAAGCCCCCGACGACTACGGCCGCCAGGATGTCGTCCTGCACCGCGTCTCGGGTGACGCCTCTCTGTTCTCCATCCCATGGATCACATATGGAGCGGCGGAGTCTCGCACAGGGCCGCCGCGAGCCCCCGGCGCGCTCCGGAGCGCCGGGAAGCCCCGAGAACGTACCGGAAACGATCAGGGCCAGGCCGAGGAATCATCCTCTGACCTGGCCCTGAGTCGTACAGAGCGGGCGACGGGAATCGAACCCGCGTAGCTAGTTTGGAAGACTAGGGCTCTACCATTGAGCTACGCCCGCACAGGGACGCGCCGCAGGTCAGGTGACCGCGGCACTGCAGGCATCGTAGCGGGTCGCGGCCCCTCGACGCACACCCGATTGCCACGCGCGCCGCCCGTCGGCCGGTGCCGGAGAAATGCGGCGGTCCCACTGCCTGCGGGCATGTACCCTACGTGTCGCACCAGCACGGGGTGTGGCGCAGCTTGGTAGCGCGTCCGCTTTGGGAGCGGAAGGCCGTGGGTTCAAATCCCGCCACCCCGACCACCACGACCGGTCAACACCGGCCATCTGCGCGACGACCTCGGGTGATCGCGTCGAGTGATCGCCTTTGGGGCGTGTCGCCGCTGCCGTTACTATGCAAGCTGCACGCCCGTGTGTCTCTCCGTACGAAGTCACGAAGTCCTCCGGGCGGCGAATCCGCCGGACCAGTCTGGCTCCGGCAGAACCCAAGAAGTCAGCCACAAGGAGACCGAACCGTGAAGAGCGCCGTGGAGACCCTGAACCCGACCCGGGTTCGGCTCACTGTCGAGGTGCCCTTCGAGGAGCTCAAGGACAGCCTCGACGCGGCGTACAAGAAGATCAACCAGCAGGTCACGGTGAAGGGCTTCCGCAAGGGCAAGATCCCGGCCCGCGTCATCGACCAGCGGTTCGGCCGCGGTGCGGTCCTGGAGGAGGCGGTCAACGACGCGCTTCCGAAGTTCTACACCGAGGCGGTCAACGAGGCCGAGCTCAACGTCCTGGGCCAGCCCGAGGTCGACATCACCGAGCTGAAGGACGGCGAGACGCTGAACTTCACCGCCGAGGTCGACGTCCGCCCGGCCATCGAGATCCCGGACTACTCCGGCATCGAGGTCGAGGTCGACGCCGTCGAGGTGACGGACGAGGACGTCGAGAAGTCGGTCGAGCAGCTCCGCGAGCGCTTCGCCTCCACCTCCCCGGTGGAGCGCGCCGCCGAGGACGGCGACGTCGTCACGATCGACCTGGAGGCCAAGGTCGACGGCGAGGTCCTCGAGGACGGCGTCGCGAACGGCGTCTCCTACACGATCGGCTCCGGCGAGCTGCTGGACGGCATCGACGACGCCGTGAAGGGCCTGGAGGCCGGTGGCGAGGCCACCTTCACCTCCGAGCTCAAGGGCGGCTCGGCGGCCGGCAAGGAGGCCGAGGTCACCGTCAAGGTCACCCAGGTCGCCGCGCGCGAACTGCCGGAGCTGGACGACGACTTCGCGCAGCTCGCCTCCGAGTTCGACACCCTCGAGGAGCTCAAGGCGGACAGCCGCAAGCGCCTGGAGAACATGAAGCAGTACGACCAGGCCACGCAGGCCCAGGAGCGCGTCCTGGAGAAGCTGCTGGAGCTCGTCGAGGTGCCCGTCCCCGAGAAGCTGCTCGAGGACGAGATCAACACCCGTAAGCACAACCTCGAGCACCACCAGCTCGGCCAGATGGGTCTCACCCTCGACAAGTACCTGGAGATCCAGGGCAAGAGCGCCGAGGAGTTCGAGACCGAGACCCGCGAGGCCGCGGTCAAGGGCATCAAGACCCAGTTCGTGCTCGACGAGCTCGTCAAGCAGGAGAAGCTGAACGTCAACCAGGAGGAGCTCACCGAGCACCTCATGCGCCGCGCCGCTTCCTCCGGCATGTCCCCCGACCAGTTCGCCCAGGCGGTCGTCGAGGGCGGCCAGGTTCCGCTCCTGGTCGGCGAGGTCGCCCGCGGCAAGGCCCTGGCCGTCGTGGTCGAGAAGGCCGTCGTCAAGGACACCAACGGCGAGGTCATCGACCTGGACGACGAGGACGAGGTCGAGCAGGCCACGGAGACCGTCGAGGCCGCCGAGGGCACCGCTGACGCCGCCGACGAGGAGAAGGCCGAGGGCTGAGCCCGCGGCGCCTCGTAGCGCGTAGGAAGGGCCCTGGGGTGCGTATGACGCCCCAGGGCCCTTCTGTCGTACGGCTGCGCGGAGCGTGCCGGAGTGACCACGGCGCTACGCCCCCGGCGAACACCCCCTGAACCGGGATTGCAGCACAGGGCCACCGCGTTAGGGTCCATGAGTATGAGGGCAGGGGAGTCCCCGTTGCCCACGCAGAACACGTGAGACGGCCCGGCGCCGTCGTAAGACGAGCAGGTGGATACGTGACGAATCTGATGCCCTCCGCCGCCGGCGAGCCCTCCATCGGCGGTGGCCTCGGCGACCATGTCTACAACCGGCTGCTCAACGAGCGGATCATCTTCCTCGGCCAGCCGGTCGACGACGACATCGCGAACAAGATCACCGCACAGCTGCTGCTCCTTGCCGCCGACCCGGACAAGGACATCTACATGTACATCAACAGCCCGGGCGGTTCGATCACGGCCGGCATGGCGATCTACGACACCATGCAGTACATCAAGAACGACGTGGTGACCATCGCCATGGGCCTCGCGGCCTCCATGGGCCAGTTCCTGCTCAGCGCGGGCACCCCCGGCAAGCGCTTCGCGCTGCCGAACGCCGAGATCCTGATCCACCAGCCCTCCGCGGGTCTGGCAGGCTCGGCCTCCGACATCAAGATCCACGCCGAGCGGCTGCTGCACACCAAGAAGCGCATGGCCGAGCTCACCTCGCAGCACACCGGCCAGTCGGTCGAGCAGATCACCCGCGACTCGGACCGCGACCGCTGGTTCGACGCCTTCGAGGCCAAGGAGTACGGCCTCATCGACGACGTCATCCCGACGGCCGCCGGGATGCCGGGCGGCGGCGGCACCGGGGCGGCCTGAGGCCCCCCGCACAGCCCCCAGCCGACCGCCTCAGCCCCTAGGAGACAGACAGTGAACGACTTCCCCGGCAGCGGCCTGTACGACCGCACGCGCGCCGAGTACACGGCCCCGGCCGCCGAGTCCCGGTACGTCATCCCCCGCTTCGTCGAGCGCACCTCGCAGGGCATCCGCGAGTACGACCCGTACGCGAAGCTCTTCGAGGAGCGCGTGATCTTCCTCGGCGTGCAGATCGACGACGCCTCCGCCAACGACGTCATGGCGCAGCTGCTGTGCCTGGAGTCGATGGACCCCGACCGGGACATCTCGGTCTACATCAACAGCCCGGGCGGCTCCTTCACCGCGCTCACGGCCATCTACGACACGATGCAGTTCGTGAAGCCGGACATCCAGACGGTCTGCATGGGCCAGGCGGCCTCCGCCGCCGCCGTCCTGCTGGCCGCCGGCACGCCCGGCAAGCGCATGGCGCTGCCGAACGCCCGTGTGCTGATCCACCAGCCGTACAGCGAGACGGGCCGCGGCCAGGTCTCCGACCTGGAGATCGCCGCCAACGAGATCCTGCGGATGCGCTCGCAGCTGGAGGAGATGCTGGCCAAGCACTCCACCACGCCGATCGAGAAGATCCGCGAGGACATCGAGCGCGACAAGATCCTCACGGCCGAGGACGCGCTGACGTACGGGCTGATCGACCAGATCATCTCCACGCGGAAGATGAACAACGCCGACGTTCGCTGACGCGGACCGGTATTGTCTGCTGCCCCTTGGCACGGTTTGGGACGGTGCACGTCAAAGTGAACCGTGCCAAGGGGGGCCCGAACGGGGGGCTAAGCAAGGTACCGTCGACATAAGGCAGCACCAGGAGCCGCTGGATTCGAAATGTCCAGGCGTCTCCCAGGCGAAGGGGAAGCACACCGTGGCACGCATCGGTGACGGCGGCGATCTGCTCAAGTGCTCGTTCTGCGGCAAGAGCCAGAAGCAGGTCAAGAAGCTCATCGCAGGCCCTGGTGTGTACATCTGCGACGAGTGCATCGATCTCTGCAACGAGATCATCGAGGAAGAGCTCGCGGAGACCAGTGAGGTCCGCTGGGAGGAACTGCCCAAGCCGCGCGAGATCTACGAGTTCCTCGAGGGCTATGTGGTCGGCCAGGAAGCAGCCAAGAAGGCGCTCTCCGTCGCCGTCTACAACCACTACAAGCGCGTCCAGGCCGGCGAGAACGGCGGCGCCCAAGGCCGCGACGACGCCATCGAGTTGGCGAAGTCCAACATCCTCCTGCTGGGCCCCACGGGCTCCGGCAAGACCCTGCTCGCCCAGACCCTGGCCCGCATGCTGAACGTCCCGTTCGCCATCGCCGACGCGACGGCGCTGACGGAGGCGGGCTACGTCGGCGAGGACGTCGAGAACATCCTGCTGAAGCTGATCCAGGCGGCCGACTACGACGTCAAGAAGGCCGAGACCGGGATCATCTACATCGACGAGATCGACAAGGTCGCGCGCAAGAGTGAGAATCCGTCGATCACGCGCGATGTGAGCGGCGAGGGTGTCCAGCAGGCCCTGCTGAAGATCCTCGAGGGCACGACGGCCTCGGTCCCGCCGCAGGGCGGCCGCAAGCACCCGCACCAGGAGTTCATCCAGATCGACACGACGAACGTCCTGTTCATCGTGGGCGGCGCGTTCGCGGGTCTGGAGAAGATCATCGAGTCCCGGGCCGGCGCGAAGGGCATCGGCTTCGGCGCGACGATCCGCTCCAAGCGCGAGCTGGAGGCCAAGGACCAGTTCGAGGACGTCATGCCCGAGGACCTGGTCAAGTTCGGCATGATCCCCGAGTTCATCGGCCGCCTGCCCGTCATCACGAGCGTGCACAACCTGGACCGGGAAGCCCTCCTCCAGATCCTGGTCGAGCCCCGCAACGCCCTGGTGAAGCAGTACCAGCGCCTGTTCGAACTCGACGGCGTGGAACTGGACTTCGAGCGCGAGGCCCTGGAGGCCATCGCCGACCAGGCCATCCTCCGCCAGACCGGCGCGCGCGGGCTCAGGGCCATCATGGAAGAGGTTCTGATGTCCGTGATGTACGAGGTCCCGTCCCGCAAGGACGTCGCCCGGGTCGTCATTACGGCGGACGTCGTCCACTCGAACGTGAACCCGACGCTGATTCCGCGGGATGCGCGGGGGCGGGGGCCGGGCGAGCAGAAGACGGCGTAGCCCGCCGCACCGCAGACATACGAAGGGGCCCCGGTCGACCGACCGGGGCCCCTTCGTGGTTGCGGGGTACGGCGTCAGGCCTTGACGCGGATTTCCGCGCGCAGCTTCGTGGTGATGTCGACCGCCACGTCCTTGGTGACGTCCTTCGTGGCGTCATTGGGCGACACCATGGCCATGGTGCTGTAGTCGGCCCAGACGCACAGCCAGTTGGTCGTCTCCTTCTTGGTCATCACGTTCTGACCCTTGGTGGCCTGGCACTTCATGACCGCACCGTCGAGGTCGGCCTCCTCGGGCTCGCCGACCAGTTTGGTCTTGGGAGCACCGCTGCTGCCGGAGGAGGAGTTCTCCTCGGAGGACTTCTTCATGTCTGCGAAGAACGCGTCTAGAGCCTTCTCCGGGTCGGCGATCTCGCCGTAGGCGCCCACGTACGTGATGCCCTTGGCAGTCGTCAACTGGGAGAGGTCCACGGAGCTCGGGTCGCTGGGGTCGTAGTTCGAGAGGTCCGCGGTCGAATACATGCCGAGCACGGACTTGCCGTTCTTGACGCCGCTCTTCTCCAGGTCCTCCGCCGAGTTGTCGCCGGACGACTGACCGAGGCCGGACATCTGCTTGTACTCGCTGAGTACCGTCTTCGGCGTCTCCAGCTTGTGCGCCCCGTCGTCCGCGAGGTCGCCCCCGCCGCCGCGCGTGCCCCCGAGTGCGAAGTACGCCCCGACGGCGATCGCGGCCACAACCGCCACCGCACCGATGATCAGCCCGGTCTTCTTGCCGCCACCCCCCGGCGCCGGCGGCTGCGGCACCCCGTACGGTGCCTGGCCGTACTGCGGCTGCTGGCCGTACGGCTGCTGGGGCGGGACGCCCTGCGGGGGCTGCTGCGGGTAGCCGTAGCCGGGCTGGGGCTGGGCCGGAGGAGCCTGCTGAGGGTAGCCGTAGCCGGGCTGGGGTGCCTGCGGCTGCTGGCCGTACGGACCCGGCTGGCCGTACGGACCGGGCTGCTGGGGCTGCCCGCCGTACGGGCCCGGCTGGTTGTAGCTCATTTCTGGGTTCCCCTCCAGATGCTTATGCGTTCACGACATCCTGGCGCAAACACAGGGGGCGCACGGCATCGGGGTGCCCACCGTTACAGAACAAACGCGTTTCGGGACACGCCCGGGACACCCCTAAACTGAGCCCGTGACCGAGAACGCTCAGCAGCAGCCACCAGCGCCCAACACCGAACTGCCGACCCAGTACGCGCCGGCCGACGTAGAGGGGCCGCTGTACGAGCGCTGGGTAGAGCGGGGTTACTTCGAGGCGGACGAGAAGAGCGACAAACCGCCGTACACCATCGTCATCCCGCCGCCGAACGTCACCGGCAGTCTGCACCTCGGGCACGCCTTCGAGCACACCCTGATCGACGCCCTCACGCGCCGCAAGCGCATGCAGGGCTTCGAGACGTTGTGGCAGCCCGGCATGGACCACGCCGGTATCGCCACGCAGAACGTCGTCGAGCGCGAGCTCGCCAAGGAGGGCAAGTCCCGGCACGACCTGGGCCGTGAGGCGTTCGTCGAGCGGGTCTGGCAGTGGAAGGGCGAGTCCGGCGGGCAGATCAGCGGGCAGATGCGGCGCCTGGGAGACGGCGTCGCCTGGTCGCGTGAGCGGTTCACCATGGACGAAGGCCTGTCCCAGGCCGTCCAGACCATCTTCAAGCGGCTCTACGACGACGAGCTGATCTACCGCGCCGAGCGCATCATCAACTGGTGCCCCCGGTGTCTGACGGCCATCTCGGACATCGAGGTCGAGTACCAGGACGACGACGGCGAGCTCGTCTCCATCCGGTACGGCGAGGGCGACGACTCCATCGTCGTGGCGACGACCCGTGCCGAGACGATGCTCGGTGACACCGCGGTCGCCGTCCACCCCGAGGACGAGCGCTACCGCCACCTCGTCGGCCGCGAGATCGAACTGCCGCTCACCGGCCGCCGTATCCCGGTCGTCGCCGACGAGCACGTCGACCCCGAGTTCGGCACGGGCGCCGTCAAGGTCACCCCGGCGCACGACCCGAACGACTTCGAGATCGGCCAGCGCCACGACCTGCCGTCCCTGAGCATCATGGACGAGCACGCCGTCATCACGGCACACGGTCCCTTCCAGGGCCTGGACCGACTGGAGGCCCGCTCGGCCATCGTCGGCGCGCTGCGCGCCGAAGGCCGGATCGTCGCCGAGAAGCGGCCGTACGTCCACTCCGTCGGCCACTGCTCGCGCTGCAAGACCACCATCGAGCCGCGCCTGTCCATGCAGTGGTGGGTCAAGGTCGGCCCGCTCGCGAAGGCCGCCGGTGACGCGGTCCGCGACGGCCGGGTCAAGATCCACCCGCAGGAGATGGAGAAGCGGTACTTCGACTGGGTCGACAACCTCCACGACTGGTGCATTTCGCGGCAGTTGTGGTGGGGTCACCGCATTCCGGTCTGGTACGGGCCGAACGGTGAAGTCGTCTGCGTCGGACCGGACGAGGAACCGCCGAGCGGCGAGGGCTGGCGTCAGGACACCGACGTCCTCGACACCTGGTTCTCGTCCGGCCTGTGGCCCTTCTCGACCCTCGGCTGGCCCGAACAGACCGAGTCGCTCGCGAAGTTCTACCCGAACTCCGTCCTGGTCACCGGCTACGACATCCTCTTCTTCTGGGTCGCCCGGATGATGATGTTCGGCCTGTACGCGATGGACGGCACCCCGCCGTTCCACACCATCGCCCTGCACGGCATGGTCCGTGACCAGTTCGGCAAGAAGATGTCGAAGTCCTTCGGCAACGCGGTCAACCCGCTGGACTGGATGGACAAGTACGGCTCCGACGCGCTCCGCTTCACCCTCGCGCGCGGCGCCAACCCCGGCGTCGACGTCCCGATCGGCGAGGACTGGGTCCAGGGCTCACGCAACTTCGCCAACAAGATCTGGAACGCGACGCGCTTCGCGCTGATGAACGGCGCGACGGTGGACGGGCCCCTGCCGGACCCGTCGAAGATGTCCTCCACGGACCGCTGGATTCTGTCGAGGCTGAACTCGGTCGTCGCCGAAGTCGACGCGTTCTACGAGGACTACCAGTTCGCCAAGCTGTCCGACGCGCTCTTCCACTTCGCGTGGGACGAGGTCTTCGACTGGTACGTCGAGCTGTCGAAGACGACGTTCGCCGCGGGCGGCGAGGCCGCGGAGGTCTCCAAGCGCGTCCTCGGCGAGGTCCTGGACGTCACGCTGAAGCTGCTGCACCCGGTGGTCCCGTTCGTCACGGAGACCCTGTGGACCACGCTCACGGGCGGCGAGTCGGTGGTCATCGCCGACTGGCCGAAGGACAGTGGTTTCCGGGACGCGGCCGCCGAGCAGGAGATCGCCACGCTCCAGCAGGTCATCACCGAGGTCCGCCGCTTCCGCGCCGACCAGGGCCTGCAGCCCGGCCAGCGCGTCCCGGCCCGCCTGACCCTCGACGGCACGGCACTCGCCCCGCACGAGCCGGCCATCCGCCAGCTGCTGCGCCTGCAGCCGGAGGGCGAGTCCTTCACGGCCACGGCGACGCTGCCGGTGGCGGGCGCTGAGGTCGCGCTGGACCTCTCGGGCGCGATCGACGTCGCGGCCGAGCGCAAGCGCCTGGCCAAGGACCTCGCGGCGGCCGAGAAGGAGAAGGCCCAGGCCACGGCGAAGCTCGGCAACGAGGCGTTCCTGGCGAAGGCGCCGGACCAGGTGGTGGAGAAGATCCGCGGGCGCCTGGCGAAGGCGGAGGAGGACATCACCCGAATCCAGGCCCAGCTGGACAGGCTGCCCCAGCAGTAGCCAACCCAGGGGCGCGGGGAACTGCGCGACCAGCCACAACGTTCCCCGCGCCCGCCGGACGGCATGAGCCCTCCCACCCCTCAGGCACGCTGCACCCACTCCATACGCACCCTGTCAGTCCCCCTCCGTAGACTGACCCCGTGAGCGACCAGAACGAGCCCGACCCCCTCGACCCCTTCGAAGAGATCATCGCGGCCGAAACAGACCGCGACCCCGACCTCGCGGTCATCGAGGCCGGCAGCCGCACCCTGCGCACCCAGGGCGGCCCGCCGAGCGCCCACGTGCCCGCGCGGCCCGAGGACCCCGAGGTCGACAAGGCCCTGCGCGAGGTCGAGGCGGAGCTCGCCACCCGCTGGGGCGAGACCAAGCTGGAGCCCTCGGTCGCCCGCATCGCCGCGCTCATGGACGTCCTGGGCGAGCCGCAGCGCTCGTACCCCTCGATTCACATCACCGGGACCAACGGCAAGACGTCGACGGCCCGCATGATCGAGGCCCTCCTCGGCGCCTTCGAGCTCCGCACCGGCCGCTACACCTCCCCGCACGTCCAGTCGATCACCGAGCGGATCAGCCTCGACGGCGCCCCGATCTCCGCCGAGCGCTTCATCGAGACGTACAACGACATCAAGCCGTACGTCGAGATGGTCGACGCCTCGCAGGAGTACCGCCTGTCGTTCTTCGAGGTACTCACGGGCATGGCGTACGCGGCCTTCGCGGACGCGCCCGTCGACGTCGCCGTCGTGGAAGTGGGCATGGGCGGCTCCTGGGACGCGACCAATGTCATCGACGGTGACGTCGCCGTCGTGACGCCCATAGACCTCGACCACACCGACCGGCTCGGCGAGACCCCCGGGGAGATCGCCGCCGAGAAGGCCGGCATCGTCAAGCAGGACGCCACCGTGATCATGGCCCAGCAGCCGGTGGACGCGGCGCAGGTGCTGCTGAAGAAGGCGGTGGAGGTCGACGCCACGGTGGCCCGGGAGGGGCTGGAGTTCGGGGTCGTGTCGCGGCAGGTCGCCGTCGGCGGGCAGCTGGTCGCCCTGCGCGGACTGGGCGGTGAGTACCCGGAGGTGTATCTGCCGCTGCACGGCGCGCACCAGGCGCACAACGCCGCCGTGGCGCTGGCCGCCGTGGAGGCGTTCTTCGGCGTCGGCGCCGCGCGGGCCGAGCCGCTCGACATCGACACCGTCCGCAAGGCCTTCGCCTCCGTCGCCTCGCCGGGGCGGATGGAGGTCGTACGGCGGTCGCCGACCGTCGTGCTGGACGCCGCCCACAATCCGGCCGGTGCGCGGGTCACCGCCGAGGCGATCGGGGAGGCCTTCGACTTCAGCCGGCTGATCGGGGTCGTGGGCGCGAGCGGCGACAAGAACGTCCGAGGGCTGCTGGAGGCCTTCGAGCCGATCTTCGCCGAGGTCGTCGTCACGCAGAACTCCTCCCACCGCGCGATGGACGCCGACGAACTCGCGGCGATCGCCGTCGAGGTGTTCGGCGAGGAGCGCGTGCAGGTGGAGCCGCGGCTGCCGGACGCTCTGGAGGCCGCGATCACGCTGGCCGAGGAAGAGGGCGAGTTCGCGGGCGGCGGGGTGCTGGTCACCGGGTCCGTCATCACGGTCGGCGAAGCCCGGCTGCTCCTGGGGAAGGGCTGATTCCGGACGATGCGTACGCTCTGTTCCTCGACCCTGATCGGCGAGTTCTTCGTCATCGGCTTCGCGGGTCTGGTCGCCATGAAGGATCCCGACCTGTCCATGGCGCAGGTGTGGACGGTCAGCGGCATCGCGATGTTCCTGTGCCTGCTGCTGTGCGGCCTGGTGACCCGCCCCGGCGGTGTTGCGCTGGGCTGGGCCCTGCAGATCGCCCTCATCGCCTCCGGCTTCATCGTCCCGACCATGTTCTTCCTGGGTGTCGTCTTTGCGGCACTGTGGTGGGCGTCGGTGCACTACGGGAAAAAGGTCGACGAGGCCAAGGCGCGCTTTGCGGCGCAGGGTGACAAAACCAGCCCGTCCGGCGCTTGAGTAGAAGCTGACACTGCGTAACAGGCGGCCGGACACGCCCTGTAACCTCGTCCCACCGCACCACCGGCTGCAAGAAGGAGCCCTCCCGTGACCCAGCGCACCCTCGTCCTGCTCAAGCCCGACGCCGTCCGCCGTGGCCTGACCGGCGAGATCATCAGCCGTATCGAGCGCAAGGCCGGCTGGCAGATCACCGCGCTGGAGCTGCGCACCCTGGACCAGGAGACGCTGGAGCAGCACTACGGCGAGCACAAGGGCAAGCCCTTCTACGAGCCGCTGGTGGAGTTCATGGCCTCCGGCCCGGTCGTCGCCCTGATCGTCGAGGGTGAGCGGGTCATCGAGGGGCTGCGCCAGCTCGCCGGTCCGACCGACCCGATCGCCGCCGCGCCCGGGTCCATTCGGGGTGATTACGGCGTGATCGTCCGGGAGAATCTCATCCACGCTTCGGACTCCGAGGAGTCCGCCGAGCGCGAGGTGAAGATCTTCTTCCCGGGCCGCGCCTGAGCCCCTTCACCCGGCCTGATCCGGGGCGGTCATAGAAACCCGGCCGCCCTGCGGCATATGCGTGGCGATCGAGGGAACGAGTGCCCCCGATGGCCCGTCTCCACAAGCGGGGCGGTTCGCCATCTGCTGACAATGGCGAAGACCCTCCCGCAGTGTTTGCGAAGGCGCGTCTACGATAGAAGCCTTCACGTCACAGCACCCACTTCGCCGACCTGAAAAGCCGTCAAAAGCTCCCAGGAAGGCCAGACGAATCCTGATGGGGAACTCAATGTCGTTCATCGGCCGTGACATGGCTGTCGACCTCGGGACCGCCAACACGCTGGTGTACGTCAGGGGTCGCGGGATCGTACTCAACGAGCCGTCCGTCGTCGCGATCAACACCAACACCGGTGGCATCCTCGCGGTCGGCGCCGAAGCGAAGAAGATGATCGGGCGCACGCCCGGCAACATCGTTGCCGTTCGTCCGCTGAAGGACGGCGTGATCGCCGACTTCGAGATCACCGAGCGGATGCTCCGCTACTTCATTCTGAAGATCCACAAGCGGCGGTATCTGGCTCGTCCGCGGGTCGTCGTCTGTGTGCCCTCCGGCATCACGGGTGTCGAGCGCCGCGCCGTCATCGAGGCGTCGTCCCAGGCCGGCGCCCGCCAGGTGCACATCATCGAGGAGCCCATGGCCGCGGCCATCGGCTCCGGCCTGCCGGTGCACGAGGCGACCGGCAACATGGTGGTCGACATCGGCGGCGGCACCACGGAGGTCGCGGTCATCTCCCTCGGCGGCATCGTCACCGCCCAGTCCATCCGCGTCGCGGGCGACGAGCTGGACAATGCGATCATCCAGCACATCAAGAAGGAGTACTCCCTTCTGCTGGGTGAGCGGACGGCCGAGCAGATCAAGATCACGATCGGTTCGGCGTACGACCTCGACTCCGACGAGCACACCGAAATCCGCGGCCGGGACCTCGTCTCCGGGCTGCCGAAGACCGTCGTCATCTCCGCGGCCGAAGTGCGCAAGGCCATCGAGGAACCGGTCAACGCGATCGTCGACGCCGTGAAGACGACCCTCGACAAGTGCCCGCCGGAGCTGTCCGGCGACATCATGGACCGAGGAATCGTTCTGACCGGCGGCGGCGCCCTGCTGCGGGGCCTCGACGAGCGGCTGCGCCGCGAGACCGGGATGCCGATCCACATCGCCGAGGACCCGCTGGACAGCGTGGCGCTCGGATCCGGCAAGTGTGTCGAGGAGTTCGAGGCGTTGCAGCAGGTGCTGGACGCCCAGCCGCGCAGATGACGTAACTCTTCGATTCCGCCGTACGGGATGATCTCCTCTCGTACGGCGGATCGTTGATATAGAGGCATAAGCTCACCGATGAGCCTCGAAACCTCGAAACGTCGCAGACAACTCCGCATACAAACTTCGTGTACAGAAGCCCTCGGGTTTTCCCGGGGTTTCCCGAATTCCTATGAGGAAGGGCACGGCCGCCGCACGTGAGGGACACACGAGAGAGCCGGCTGCTCCTGGTGCTGCTGATCGCCATCGCGTTCGCGCTGATCACGGTGGACATCCGCGGCGGAGAGGACTCACCGGTCGACGGTGCCCGCCAGGCCGCCGCCGCAGTCTTCGGCCCGGTCGAGGACGGTGTGTCGGCCGCAGTGAACCCGGTCGGCAACGCGGTCGCCGCGGTCCGTGACTCCGGCGAGCGCCACGACCGGCTCGCCCAGCTGGAGCAGGAGAACGCCGCCCTCAAGGCGAAACTCGGGAGTGACGACCGCA
The DNA here is from genome assembly GCF_044465645.1 of Streptomyces sp. NPDC049627. NCBI lineage: Bacteria > Bacillati > Actinomycetota > Actinomycetes > Kitasatosporales > Streptomycetaceae > Streptomyces > Streptomyces sp. NPDC049627. The sequence goes on from NZ_JBITLW010000022.1 coordinate 136,431, forward strand.
ACCGCAGCCGTCTCAAGCAGCTGGACACGATGCTGAAGATCGCGGGCCAGGGCCAGTACGGCATCAAGGGCGCCGAGGTCATCGCCATAGGGGCGGCCCAGGGCTTCTCCTGGACGATCACCATCGACGCCGGCGCGAACGACGGCATCCAGCGCGACATGACCGTCCTGAACGGGGACGGGCTGGTCGGCCGGGTCACCACCGTCGGTCCGAACACCGCGACCGTGCTCCTCGCCAGCGACCCCGACTTCACCGTCGGCACGCGCATGGAGTCCACCGACGAACTCGGCTTCGCCTCCGGCCAGGGCGACCGCCCGCTGCGCGTCGAACTCCTCAACGGCAAGGCCGAGGTGAAGAAGGGCGACCGCCTCGTCACCTTCGGCTCGCAGGCCGACAAGCCCTTCGTGCCCGGCGTCCCGGTCGGTGTCGTCTCGCGGGTCGACCCGTCCGGCGGCAACCTGACCCGCACCCTGTATGTCACGCCGTACGTCGCCTTCAGCAAGCTCGACATCGTCGGCGTCGTCGTCCAGGCCCCGAAGAAGGACCCGCGCGACACGGTGCTCCCCGACAAACCCGAGCCGACCCCCACGCCGACCGTGACGGTCACCGTGACGCCGGGCGCCGAGCCGTCGGCCGACGGCCAGAACGAGCCGCAGGCCGACGGTCAGGACGATCCGCAGGCCGATGGCCAGGCACAGCCCCAGGCGGACGGCCGGTATCAGCCTCCGGTCGACGGCCAGAATCAGTACGAGCAAGAGCAGTAGGAGCTGAAGCCCCATGCGCGTCAACCGAATCCTGCTCTCCTCCTCCCTGGTCGTCGTCGCCCTGGTACTCCAGGTGAGCGTCCTCGCCCGCCTCCACCTCCCGGGCGCCGTCCCGGACGTGCTGCTCCTCACCGTGCTGGGCCTCGCCCTGGTCTACGGCCATGTCGGCGGCGCGCTCGTCGGCTTCGGCGCCGGCCTGCTCGCCGACCTCGCCCCGCCCGCCGACCATGCCGCCGGCCGCTATGCGCTGGTGCTGTGCGTCATCGGGTACCTCGCCGGGCTCATCAAGCCGGACAACGGCCGGCTGAAGTCCGCCACCGGGCCGATGGTGGTCGTGGTCGTCGCCGCGATCGGCTCGACCTTGCTGTACGCCGGTGTCGGCGCCCTCGTCGGCGACACCGCCGCCCGCCATGTCGGCCTCGGCAGCCTGCTGTTCACGGCCGCGCTGTACGACCTGCTGCTCGCGCCGTTCGTCGTCCCCGGGATCATGGCGCTGGCCCGGCGCGCGGAGAACGACCCGCTCGCCGAGACCAACTCCCAGGCGAAGAAGCCCAGCATCTCCTCCGGCTGGCTCTCCGGCGGCACCGGCCTGCGCATCGGCAGCCAGCGCGGTGGGCTGGGCGGTCTGAAGGTGAAGGCCGTGAAGGCGCGATCGGCGCGCGCCGGGCGCATCAAGGGGGTCAAGCGGCTGTGACCGCAGGAGAGTTCACCGGAACGAGTGAGGCCGGGAGGAACTGGGCCTCGTGGGCCTTTCGTTCCTCACTCGTACACACACACTCGCGTTCATCACTCGCATCGTCCACGCACTGAGAGGGGGAGGCAGCCGCAGTGACCAACATCCCCGAGACCGGCCGGACGCCGCGCGTCCAGATCCGGCTCGTCGTCATCCAAATCCTCGTCCTCTCCCTCCTCGGCACCCTCGGCGGACGCCTGTGGTACCTGCAGATCCGCGAGGGCGACGCCTACGCCAAGGAGGCCTCGGGCAACCATGTCCAGCAGGTCGTCCAGCCGGCGGTGCGCGGCTCGATCCTGGACGCGCGGGGTGTGGCTCTGGCGGACAACGAGACGCGGCTCGTCGTGTCCGCCTCCCGCACCGATCT
>NZ_JBITLW010000023.1:0-126635 GCF_044465645.1 Streptomyces sp. NPDC049627
GGGCGCCCCTCCCTCCTTGCCAGCCGCGCCGCGAGGCGCGTGGGCTGCGCGCGCGAAAAGCACCTAGGAGAGGGGGGCGCCCTGGCCCGTTATCCGGGACCATCGGGATGGGTAGTAGCGTGGCACGTCCCAGCCGTCCGACGTGGGTAGGAGCCACCTCGTGTCTGACTCGTTCGCCGCTGTCACCGGCCCGCTGATCGAGCAGATTCGTACGGCCCGCGCCAGAGGCGACGTGTTCACCGCGGAGGCGGTCCTCGAGGAGCTGCTCGCCCTGTACGTGCGCCTGGGCAACCGGGAGCTCGGCACCCTCCAGGAGCAGAACGACTACATCGTCGCCCGGCACCTGGGCTACCTCCCCCAGGTGCTGCAGGACCTGGACGTCAAGCCCGACGCCCTGCCGGAACCCCCGGGCCGCCGGCGCCCGGCCCCCACTCCCCCGGCCGGGGTCGACGTGACCCGCATCGCCGAGCGCCTGGCGCACCTCGGCGGCCGCGACGAGGAACCGGCCGAACGCTTCGGCGTCGAGTACCGCCCGCAGGACAACGTGGTCCTCGACGGGCGCCTGCAGCCGTTCGCCATCGTCGACGCCGATGAGCAAGGCCTGCCGGTGTCCTGGTACCGAAGCCGCGGCGACGCCGAGCTGATCGCCGGGGTGGCCAACCGGCTGCGCCGCACCGGCTGACCGCCCGCCCCGGAAGCCTCCGAGGCGGGCGGCACTGCACCCGGACACGGTCACCACGCCGGTTGCGGCTCGCGTGCGTGCTGCGGGCACCGGTCGCCCTCGGCCTCCACAGGGCGGCCGCACAGCCCGTCGTCCCCGTCGCACTCGTAGTGCCGCCGGACCACGGCCTGGCTGCCCGCTGTGTACTGCCGGGGCATCGGGGTCTCCCGGTCCGGGTAGTCGGCGCTGCCATCGCCCCAGGCCCGCCGTGCACCCGGCACGGGCGTGACGAGCAGCTCCTTCAACCGGCCCGCAATCACAGCGCCCACCGACTTCTTCAACGGGCTGGGCAGCGGCCGGACCAGCCAGGGCCACAGGGTCGTGACGTCCCACCCCAGGCGGAACAGCTCGTCGACGACCATGCCCTGATCGGCCAGCACCTTGCCCGCCAGCATCAGCTCCGGCCGCTCCTGTCCGAGGGCCTGCAACAGCCGCACTCCCTCGGTGAGCTCGATTTCCTCCTGGGCGTGCTTGGTCCCGTCCGTCCCTCCCTCCGTCGGGGAGGAGTCCGTGGAACCTACGGAGGGACGGACGGTTCCCTGATGGTTCTGTGGTGGATCACTGACGGTTAGGGGTTCAACCTGACCCGACCCAGGGCTCAACTTGGGGGGGAGGTCGGGCTCATCTTGATCCGAGGTCGGGCTCATCTTGAGCTCAGGGTCGGGCTCATCTTGACCCATCAGCAGGTCAGAGGGGGTGTCGGAGTTGTCCACAGGGTCGGGCTCATCTTGAGCTGTCACCTGGTCAGCGTCCTGCCCGGACCCCTTCGGGGCCTTCCGCTTCTTCTGCGGCAGGGGGGCGTCCGCGTCGAAGGTGAGCCGCTCGATGACGTTGTCGTCGTAGTCCGTCGGCTTGCGCTTCATGGCGGCCAGGAGCGGGAGGTTCACGCGCGTGAGGTTGGTGATCGGCTCGTTCGTCTGCGGGTCGAGGCGCCGCTGGGAGGCGATCAGCTTCTTCTCGATCAGCTTCTTCTTGACGCGCTTGACGGTGGCCACGGACGTACCGCAGTCGGCGGCGAGGCGCTCCTGGCCGGGCCAGCAGTACCCGTGATCATCTGTCCGGTTGCAGTAGGCGATCAGGAGCAGCTTCTCCGGCCCGTCCAGGCCTTCGGCCTCAAGCACCATCGAGATGTGCTTGATGGTCACGCCAGGCCCTCCTCAGTGCCGTCGCCCGCCTGGACGTCGACGACCACGCGGTACTGCGTGGCCGCGGACGCGCCGGTCGTGGTGAAGGAACGGGTGCGCTCGACGAGGCCGAGGGCCTCCAGTCGGCGCAACGAGCGCGAGGCAGTCGAGGGGCTGATGTTCGCCGCCGTGGCGAGGTGGTTGAGGGCCGGGAAGGCGATGCCCTCGGGGCCGGCGTCCCGGGCGAGCAGGACGAGGACCAGGCGCTCGGTGGGGCTGATATCGGCGGGGGCGTCGAGTGCGGCGCCGATGTGGGTAGTGCTCATGTGTGTTCTCTCTGTCTGGTCAGAGAGGAGGAACTGCGCATCGCGAATATCACAGGCGGGCGCGGAAGCGAGTGGTCCGCGCCGAGCAGCCTGTATGCTCGGTGCTAAAGCAGTCCCTACCCCCTTTGGCGAGGACCGGGTAGGAAGTCGGGGCGTCGACCGGGCCAGGTTGGCGCCCCTTCTGCATGTCTGCCGCTACTTTCGGTGTTGGCGATCACACCTTACACCTGAGTGTGCTGAACGGTAGGATGGATCGTATGACGACACCGAACACGTCGGGTGGGGCCACCCGGGAGCGCACCAGCATCACCATGGAGAAGGACCTCATGCGCCGCGCCAAGCTGGCCGGCGGCGGCAACCTCTCCGCCTACGTCGAGAAGGCAGTACGCCAGAGCCTGATCAACGACTCCATGATCGAGGTGGCACGCATCAAGGCTGCCGACCCCATGGACGACGTGCTCGAGGCCGCCGAGGCTGACGCCGAGGCCGCCGCGTGACCGAGATCCTCCGGGGGGCGGTGTGGCGCGTGCCCACCGTAGGCCGGGACCGGACCGTCCTGGTCATCCAGCACAACGCAGTGATCGCCCATCACCCGGGCGGCATCGCCTGCGTGATCATCCAGGAAGTCGAGAACGCCCCCGACACCCTGCTGACGATCCCGATCGAACAGCCGGTGCGTGGCGTCGTCATGGCCTCGGACGTCACCCAGTTTCGGCCCGTGCGGTTCGAGCAGGGCAAGTTCCTGGGCTTCCTCTCGGATGAGGAGATGGACCGCGTCTCGCAGGCAGTCCGCGCAGCTCTCGACCTGTAGGTCTTCGTCGTCTTCCGTTCGCCCCCTGCTGGACTCCGGCCGGGGGCGTCGTCATGCCGGAAGCGCGGCCCAGGTGACTCGGCCGCCGTGGTCGCCGTCGTACTGCCCCACCTCGGAGGCGAGGCGGTACACCAGGTACAGGCCCGGTTCCTCCTCGGGTGCGGGCAACGTGCCCGCCATGTCTCCCACCGACACCGTGACGTGCGCACCGTCGTACGCGATCCGCGCAACCAGGCCGGCCCCCGTGCTGTGGCGGGCGGTGACGTCCACCAGCTCCTGCAGCACGGCCCGCACGTCGTCGCTCGTTCGGGTGGCGTGGGTCGCGCCCTCGAGCAGCCGAGGCAGGGCGAGGGTCGCCGCCGCGGTGGCCCGTTCCATGGCCTCAGCGGGGGGGACGTCGGGGTCGTCGATGGTGAAGTCGACAGAGTTCTCGACGCCGAGCAGGAGGGCGACACCTCCCTCCCCCGTGATGGCGTGCGGAGGCCAGTTGTGTGGTGCGGCGTCGGAAATCGTCACTGTGGTCCGTTCCGTCAGGTGGCACGTTCTCGAATGCTAGTTCGAAAGCGGCTAGCGTGCAGGGGTCAAAGCGGTGGAACCATGCGCTTACGGATGCGCACGGAGCGACACGGGGGATGGGGTGGCATGAAAGGCCTTTCTGGGGTTGACCTGGGCGGACGTGGTCATTGGAACGCACTTCCGGTAACCATGCGTGCCCGGAGCGTGTTGTTCCGCGACCCATCAAAGATGGTCGAAGGGTCAATCGTCAAACGATCTGTGTTTGAAACCTACCGGCCATCAAATGATCTGTGGAAGCCAGTTATGGTGAGACCCTCACCATCCCGCCAAGGAAGACCACCCCACAGTGACCGCAGACCCCCATGCCCAGGAACCTGCCGAGCCCAAGGCGCAGGTCCGCACGTTCCAAGAGGTGCTAAGACTCCTCCTCAAGGCGCAGGCCAAGGAGGACCCGCACAAGCCCGGCGAGTTCATCGAGCCGACCAACACCGAGGTCGCTGATGCCATCAACGCCCGGTTCGGGGCCGGCACCATCACGAACGAGCACATCCGCCGGCTCCGCAACGGCACCGTCAAGAACCCGGGGCTCGAGGTGGCTTCCATCCTCGCGGACTTCTTCGGCCTGCCCCTGGACGTCTTCAAGGCCACCGGTAGCGAAACCTCCCAGAAGGTTGTGGAGGAAGTGCAACGGTTTCTGGAGTCCAGGCGTCCAACGCAGAGTGAAGAACCAGAGCCTCCGACGGTCCGTGTCCTGGCCCGGACAACCCGCAGACTGTCCCCTGCCGGACAGGCCCGGGTCGCCCGGTACGCGGAGCAGCTCGCGCAGCTCGAGGCGATGGAGAGCGAGACCGGATCCTTCCCAGTAGTCCCGTCCACCGACTAGCCCCCCACAGGTGTTCAACTCCGGTGATCCAGTCCGCCCATGACCGAAAGATCCGCCAGGCCCTCGCCGCTGTCTCCATCCCGACCCCGCTGACGGTCGACACGCTGTTCGCGGTGATGCAGGAGCGCTACCAGCTCCGCTACGGACGCCTTCTGGAGCTGCTGCGCGGCCCGTCACCCATCCCTGGCCTGCACGCGAACGCCCTGTGGTTTCAACGCCCCGACGACGGCCCGGACGGCGTCTGGGTCGCTGGGGAGCTCACCGGCTCAGCCGCGGTGCACAACCTCGGCCACGAGTGGGGCCACCAGGAGATGGGCCACCAGCCGCTCCTCCTCCCCGTCAAGCCGAAGCCCGAGCCGTACGAGTTCCTCAGCCCCGACTTCCTTGGCGGCTGCCTCTTCGGCCGGGCCCGCTCGCACGAGGGCCCCCAGGATCCCGAGTACGTCCGCATCGAGAACGAGGCCGAGGGCTTCGCCTACCTGCTGCGCCGAAAGGCCGCCGAGCAGGCCCGCGACACCCGCCACCACGACCCCCTGGTCGACCGGCTGCACCACAGCCTGTGACCCTCCCCCGCCCGCCCCTGCCGCAGGATGCCCGTGCCTACCGACGACTTGATTGACCTGTGCACCACCATCCCCCTGTGGGTGGTGGTCGCCGTCCGCTCCTACCAGGAGTTCCGCGACCGCAACACCCCCGGCGACCCGGCCAAGACCAGCGGGAAGCGGGCGATCCTTGCCACCTTCGCGGCCCTGGCCGTCGGCGCGACGCTCCGCCTGTCGGCCATCGAGGACGCCCTCGCCGACCTGACCGGCATGAAGGACGCCGCGGTTCTCCCCAAGCACCTGGCCGTGATGGTCGCCTGCACCCTTCTGGTCGGGTGGGTCGAGTCCGTCGTGCCACCGCGCGACAAGGAACCGATGTGGCGCCGCTGGATCTCCCTCAAGCCCCGCCTGGCCATCCTCATCGCGGCCGGCGTCTCCGCCTCGGCGTTCTTCCCCTTCTCGGCTCCCTCCGTCCTCGCACCCGACGGATCCCGCGACTTCGCCTCCGGCCAGTACGGAGACGTCGCCGGCACCGCGCACCTGGCGCTCTATCTCCTGGGCATGGGCACCGCCCTGGTCCCCTCCGCGATGCTGTGCCTCACCGTCGCCCGCCGTACCGACGACCGGCTGCTCCGGCTGTGCATGCGCCTGATGGCCGCGGGCGCCGGAGTCGGCGCGTTCTACCCCGTGTACCGCATCTCGTTCCTGGTCTGCGGCTTCACCGACTGGACGTTCCCCCTCAGCGAGGGCGCGTTCCACCGCGGCGGCTCCCTGATCCAGATGGTGACCATCCTCCTGGTCATCACCGGCAGCTCCGTGCGCGCCGTGGAGCTGCTCATTCGCGCGATCCGCATGCGCCGTGGCCTGCTTGAGCTGCGCCCCCTATGGGAGGAGCTCGTCTCGGTCCTCCCGCCGGACGTCATCCTGCGCCGCCTCCAGGAGGTCGACTCGGCCCGGCAGGAACGCCGCCGCATCCGCGACCTTTACAGCCGCCTGGACGAACGGCTCGTCGACATCTCCGACGCCTGGTTCACGCTCCTGCCCTGGATCAGCGAGGACGTCCCCGGGCAAGCCCTCGAGATCGCACACCAGCAAGGCCTCCACGGAGCCGAAGCCCGCGCGGCCCGCGAAGCGATCACCCTGCGCGTCGCCCGCATGAAGGCCGTCGACGCCGAAGACGTCGCCGAGCGGCCCGCGGGCTCCCAGATGCCGATGCACAACGACCTGCTCGCCAACGCCGCATGGCTGGCCCGGGTCGCCCACCACTACAACTCGCCCAGCCTGGCCGAAGCCGCCGCCAAGCTCGCCGGCCAGCCGCTCCCCGAGAAAGTCACCGCATGACCAGCACCATGACCCCCACCCCCGCCCCGGCCCGCGAGGAGAACCGCGCGGCCCGGCTGATCACCGACGGGATGGAGCCGCGCAACGTCATCGTCGCGGTGAGCCTCGGCGTCGGCCTGGCCCAGAACAACCCAGTGACCGGAGTCCTCTGGGCGCTCGAGGCCATCCTGTTCGCCGCGGTGCTGCCCATGGCGTTCATCAAGTACGGCATGCGCAAGGGCATGTGGGCCGACCGGCACATCGGGCAGCGACAGCGCCGAATGATCCTCATCCCCGTGATCATGGCGTTGGTCGGTCTCGGCATCGGCGGCATGCTCTGGTTCGACGCCCCGACCGACATGGTCGCCCTGGTCGTCGCGATGCTCGCCACCCTCGCCGTCCTCCTGCCCGTCACCGCGTTCTGGAAGATCAGCGTGCACACCGCGGTCGCCGGCGGCGCCCTGGCGATGCTCGCCCTCACCTGGGGCCCGCTCGTCTGGCTCGCCTACCCGCTCGTCGCCGTCATCGCCTGGTCCCGCATCTCCCTGCGCGACCACACCCTCGCCCAGACCATCGCCGGCGCCATCGCGGGCACCGTCACCGCCGGTCTGGTCTTCGCCGCGCTCACCGCATGACGTAAGGGCCGCCGTGTCTGTACTCCTCCCGGCCATGCAGACGCCTCCCGTTACCGCGCCCGCCGCTGACCGTCTCGACGTCCCCCGCCACATCGGCTTCATAGCCGACGGCAACCGCCGCTGGGCAGCCGCCCACGGCACCACCGTCGAACAGGGCTTCCGGCAGGGCGCGGTCGTCGTCCACCAGGTCCTCGAGCACTGCCGCGCCCTGGGCGTCGAGACCGCCTCCGTGTTCCTGATGTCCGACCGGAACTTCGGCCGCTCCCCCGAGGAGGTCGAGATCCTCGCCGACGTCCTGGTCGACCTCCTCGACACCGCGGCGGCCGCGGCCACCGGCCCAATCCGCATCCTGTCCCACTTCTCCGGCAACTACCCGGTGCCCGCCCGGCTCCTAGCCGCCATGGACCGGGCGGAGGGCATCACGCGCAAACGGTCGGGGATGACCGTCTGCCTCGGCATCGGCTACGACGGCCGCGCAGACATCCGCCAGGCTGTCGCCCGCTCCCTGGCAGCTCCCCACTACGACGGGCGCCGGGCCCTGCCCGTGGACTACTTCCTGTCTACCTGGGGCCTGCCCGACCCCGACCTGATCATCCGCACCAGCGGAGAGCGCCGCCTGTCCGGCTTCCTGCTCTACCAGGCCGCGGACGCCACGCTGCACTTCGAGGACCGGTACTGGCCCGACTACGGCCCCGCAGCCGTCGACGAGGCCGTGGCCGTACACGCCGAGCAGCGCCGCACCTTCGGCCGCTGACCAAGATCATTCTTGCCCAATTGGGCAGCTCCCCCAGGGCCCCGTACGGGTGACGTGCGGGGCCCTATCACGCGCCGCGGCCGGTACCGATACGGGCTCACTGCCCGAAACGAGGCGACGGTCTGACTATCGTCCCTCCCATGACGACACCAACAGACGCCATCGAGCGGCTCCGCTACGGGCCCCTCGGCCTCGCGCGCCCTGACGAGACGCGCATCATCGTGATGTGCAACCAGAAGGGCGGCGTCGGTAAGACGACCACCACCATCAACCTCGCCGGCGCGCTCTCCTCCTACGGCAAGCGCGTCCTGGTCGTCGACGGCGACCCCTCCGGCAACCTCACCGACGGGTTCCGGCTCGAGGGCCTCGACGAGGAAGAGGGCGACACGCAAGTCGACTGCCTGCTCAAGGGTGCCGACCCGCACCCGCTGGTGGCCCGGCCGTTCGAGAACCTCCACGTCCTGCCGGCCAGCCCCGACATGGTCTTCCTGCCCGCACGGCTCCGCGAGCGCGGCAACGCGCTGCACGCCCACCGGAAGATGCTCGCCCGGTTCGAGGGGGAGTACGACTACATCCTGCTCGACACTCGCCCGGCCATCGACACGGACACCAACTCGATGACCGCGGCCGCGCACGGCGCCATCATGATGGCCAACACGCACCGGTGGGCGATGAAGGCCATCGGTGCCCAGCTCGACCAGCACGAGACCATCATGGAAGAACTCGGCCGGACCGACTTCGTCGAGATCGGCCTCGTGATCAGCCTGGCCCTCTTCGGCGGTGGCGACTTCAACAAGGCCGTCCTGAACTCCCTGCGCAGCCACCCCCAGCTCGCGCCGCTTGTTGAGATTCCCTTCCGCGGCGCCGACCTGGGCGAGGCCGGAGTGGAGGGCAAGCCCGTCCAGATGTACCGGCCGAAGACCGACACGGCGCAGTGCTTCCGCGACATCGCCGTCAAGGGCGGACTGGTGGAGGCCGCGTGAACAGGAGCAAGAACTGGGACGAGGCGACGAGCTGGGACGCCACCACCAAGCGGAGCGGCACCACGAAGCTTGCGAGGAACGGCCGAGTCGCCGACGCGGAGCGCCAGGCGGCCATAAGCGAAGCCGTCGCGGTCGCCGTCGAGGAGGCCAAGCCGGGACTGCACAAGATCCCCGACCCGGTCGAGCCCGCCGGGGAGGGCGCGCTCACCGACGAGGAGCGCAAGCGGTACGAGGAGTGCCTCGAGGGCGTCGACCTGGGCAATCAGGCCTGGTTCATCCAGGGCAAGGCCCTCGACACCATCGCCACCGGCCGACTGTTCCGGGACACCCCGCACAAGCTCGAGCCGGAGCGGACCTACCGCACGATCGAGGAGTGGGCGCCGCTGGAGAAAGGCATCTCGGTCGGCAAGTGCAGCAAGCTGCGTGCCGGCTGGGCGATCGGGGAGGTCCTCGCCGCCCGCGGCTACGACGTCAACCCGGGCCAGGTCCGGGAGATCGTGCCGGTCAAAAACGCCTTCAACCTGAACGCGGCCGTCGCGGTGTACGTCCTGGTCGCCGACACCTGGGGCGCGGACCAGGTCACCGCCGAGCGGCTCCGCGGCACCGTCAAGATGCTGCCGGGTGACCTCGAGCTCGACGAGGACGAGGACGTCGACGCCCTGGCCAAGACCATCAAGGGCGTACTCGTCGAGGAGATCCAGCCGCCGGTCTCCCGGGCGATCCCGCCCGCGGTTACTCGGGCCGTCGACAAGACCGCCATCAAGATCGCGGACGCTCTCAACCGGCCCCGTATCCCCCGCTCGGAGGTCACTCTCCGGCTCATGGAAGCGTTCGCCGACCCGGAGGACTCCACGGTCTACGACGCCGTCCTCGAGCGCATGAAGGCGGCGGAGAAGGAAGCTCGGGGCACCGCCCGTAAGGCGCTCGAGTAGACGTCCAGCGCCCACACAACACGGAGGCCCGGCCAAAGGTAGTGGCCGGGCCTCCGCGCGTTTGGAGCTCCTCCGCAGCATAGGCCAGACGATGGGCCCTCCGGGCGGGGCGTCAGAACTCGTCGTCCTCCGGGTCCGTGACCACACCGAGGACGTGGTCGTAGCGCACGGGCGTGTGGACGTACCCGCCCTCGCCGATCGTCCAGCCCGCCCGCAGGACGGCCTTCACCGGCACCGGCACACATGCCTCCTCGACCCGGGCCGGGCCGCCCGCTGACGGCTTGGAGCCTTCCTCGACGGGGTCCAGCACGACCAGGAGGCAATGCCCGCTGTCCTTCACGTAGCAGTGCCAGGGTGCCACCTCGGCGGGCAGCTCCCCCGGGTACGGGCGATCGAGGAGGAGGCCGGCCAGCGTGCGCCGCACGATCGTCTGCGGGGACGTCGCCGTGCCGCCCGACGCCGACGGGGTGAAGCACCGCACCGGCGGGGCCTCGACCTGGAGCTGTCGCCGCGCAGTCTTCCGGACCCGCGGAAGCGGCGGCATCTGCCGTTCCTCCACGGCCCCGGTGTCGATCGCCGTCCACGCCCCGAACAGGCCGCGGAACATGCCGTACGTCGGATCGCTCGGGGTGCTGGCCTGGACGGGCCAGGCCTGCGGCGGCAGATGCACCTCCTCGTGGAAGGTCAGCGGCCCCGACCCCAGCAACGCCTCATAGCTGCACAGGCCCAGACGGACCGCGGCCTGGGTGTCGCTCCACCACGACACCCACGTCCCGCCGTCGAACGCCACACCCCACGTCGCCGCCCGGATCGGGATCCCGCTGCGCAGGTACATCGGGGGCCTCTCCCACACCAGGAAGCCGGCCGCCGACGGCAGGAGCTGTTCGACGGCCTGGTGCCGGAGCTCCACCGTCTCCGCCACCTCACAGGCCGCCGCGTCGAGGTAGAACAGTTCCGCCGTCGTCAGACGCTCCCGCTCGGCGTCGGCTAGCGCCGCGGCGCGCTCCTCCACACTCGGCAGAGCTGCCACCTGCGGCGGCATCACGAACCGAACGCCCTGGTACATCATGTGGGCCCAGGCGACAGCCGCATTGCCCCTGGTGAAGTCCAGCGTGGGCAACCACAGTTCGTGCGTGGTCTCCGGGGGGTACTCGCGGTCACTCACAGACTCTCCTCGATACTGATGCGGGGCGGAGCCGCTACCACCGGTTCCGCCCCGCTCACTCTTCCGCACCGCACTGACACGCGCGGCTGATCAGGCAATCTCCATCCCGGCACGGCACGCCGAGTGGTCCCAGCCCTCCACGACGGGGTAGCCGCAGAAGCACGTCCCCTCTTCCGCGGGTAGGCCTCGCATGCGGCGCTGCAGGGCGACCATCAGGTCAGTGCGATGGATCCACCCGCGCTCGCTGACCATCTCCAGGAGCTGCCCCTGTCCGCGGTCGTACGCGTCGAACGCCACGTCCCCGCTGGGCACCGGTCCCCGGGTGGCCTCCCACGCCAGGAGCGTGCCGGTCTCGTCCTCACGCCGGGCAACGAACCCGTAGATCCGGCTGCACCGCATCTCGTCGAGCTCGTCCAGGCGCCAGATGTCCCGCTCGGCGTCCTGCCACCACGTCGACTGAAACAGTAGGTCCGTCCAGTGGTCCACGGGCTGCCGGCGGCCGCGGAGGATCTCGAAGTCGCCGTCGAACTGCTGCTCCTCGAGCCGGGCCCGGCGCTCGGCGAGCCCACGGTCCAGGTACGCGCTACCCACGGCGCGCCGTTCTGCCGTACCCGCGCTCGGCCAGGTCGGCGGCGGCCTTCATGATGGCGATCCCGTCGGGGTGGTCGTAGACGGCCCGCACGATCGCGTCGTGCCACGCCTGTTGACCGCGCAGCACACGGCCCGTCGCGGCGTCCTTGCGGCGCGCGGCCTGGAGCTGCTGCTCGATCGTGGGGCAGTGGCAGACCTCGAGGTCGGGGTTCTCCACGCGCGCGTGACACCCCGGGATGAGGTAGCGGCCGCCGTGCTCGTCCTCCCACCAGTGGCAGACCAGCGCACGGCCCGCGGCCGGCTCACTCACCACGGGACAGCTTCCTACCCACACGGCCGTGCAGCTCCTCGCGGGCGGCCTGCCAGGCCTCGGCGCTGGGCGGCAGGATCTGCAGCGCGCCGAGGACGGCCCGCAGGATCGTGCCCGGGTCGGCCCCCGGCTCGCCGGCGGCGCCCTCGATCGCGTGCCACGCCCGGTCGTGCTCGGCCGGGGTGAGGACGTACGGCTTCCGCGCGCCTGCGGCTATGCGCTGCTGCGCGAACTGCGCGGTCGTGGTGAGCGCGTCACGCAGCTCCGGCAGTCGGCCCGTGAGGACGACGACCGGCACCGTGGCGGATTCCTCGTCGTCGTTCGCCTGCCGGGTCACGGTGAACGTGGTCCAGGTGGCGCCCGGCGTCACGCTGAGACCGTCGCCCGTGTGGTCGGTGGCGCGGTACTCGCTGCCGGTGTCGAGTGCGGCGTCGAGCTCGGCGACCTGCTCGGTCGTCAGCCACATGCTGACGACGTCCCCGCCGAGGGCGAGGTTCTCGGCCTCGACCCACACGTACGGAGCTCCGTTCCCGTCGACCGCGGTGCGCAGGATCAGACGGTGGTTCTGGCCGTCGGTGTAGGTGTACGGGTAGGTGAGCTGCTTGGTCACGGGGTACTCCGTTCTCGTTGGGCCGCCGGGTGTGCACCGCGGCGGTGAGCGGGGGTCAGGCGGGGCGGGGGATGGACAGGTTGGGGAGCTCGAGCGGCCACGGCCGGCGGCGGGCGTACTCGGTGCGGTCGGCCCTCCAGCGGCCGGAGTTCGGCTTGCGACGGCGGGGCGTGACGGTCCAGCGCATGGCGGTGCCTCTCTAGGCGTGTAGTGGTCAAGCGGCTTCGGTGTCGGCAGGGTTGGGCACGATGCGGAGGTGACGCGGGCGGGCGGCCCGCTTGCGCTCGGCGGTGCGCTCTCGGTTCCTCTGCGAGCGCTGGTCCGGCAGGCGCCAACCGTGTTGGGCCTCGCTCAGGGCGGCGCGGCGCGCGGCCTGCTGCTCCGGCGTGTCCGTCGAGGACGTCGCCGTGCGGGGCTGGTCGACGCCGGGGCGGCCGAACCTGCCGGTGGGCCACTGTTCGGCCATGAGGCGCTCGTACTCGGACGGCGTCATCTCGCATCTCCTGCCGGGTCGTGCGGGGTAGTGACGGGGCCGGGCGGCCGTAACGCCTGGGGGAACGTCACGGCCGGTCGGGCTGTGTCAGAACAGGCCGGACTGTCCGGCGGCCTCGAGCGCCTGGCGCTCCTCCTCGGCCCGCTTCTGCGCTTCCTGGCGGGCGAGTTCTGCCGTGAGCGCGGCCTGCTGCTTGGCGGCGGCCGCCTTCCGGGCCTGGAGCTCCTCGGACGTTGCCCAGCGCACGAGGACCTCGTGGTCACCGAGCTCGGGGGCGTCGACGACGGTGCACTTGACGTGCGGGCTCTCGAGTCGGCTGGTGATCTCGGCGAGGGTGCGCAGCCAGTTCGGGCCGAACGCCCCTGCGACGACCAGCAAGACGTCACCGCGGCGGTACTGCCGGGTGGAGAAGCCGTCGACTTCGTGCCCGTCGGGGCCGGCCTTCTGCGTGGCCTCGTGCAGATGCAGGTCGTGAAGTCCGCCCTCGGACAGGTGGCGGCTGATTGTCCCGGAGCGCGTGACTCGAGCCATGGTGGTGTTCCTCGCTTCGTGGTTGGGGCCGGTGCTCTCCGGCCCAGGGGTGGGGCGCCCGCGCGGGGCGCCCCGGGGAGCTGCTCGGATCAGGCGGCGAGCAGGAGCTGCGGGTCGTCCGGCAGGGAGTTGAGGAGCTGGTTACGCCAGGCGATGGCGTACCGCGGGCAGTTGCCGCAGTGGACGTGCTTGCCCACGCACTCCGGCATCGGGGCCCGGTTGGTGGCGTTGAACGACCAGGCCATGGAGTCGCTGCTGTAGAGCTGGTGGGCGACGCGCCGCAGGCCGGTCTTCTTGAAGCCGAACCCGTGCAGACGGATCCCCATCCCCCAGATCGTTTCGATGATCCGGGCGGCCTCGTCGGTCTGCTGCAGGCGGCACACGGAGCCGATGCCGACGACCGGTTCGAGCGTGAGGTCCACGCCGACCTGGTCGTACAGGTCGATGCACCGCAGGTAGTCGTCGAGGGTGCGGCCCTGGATCACGGGCATCCACGGCAGGTCGGCGTCCAGCGTCATCAGGTTGAGGAACGACGCGACCGTCTTGATCTGGTGGTCGGCGATCGTCAGGCCGGTCTTCGCGAGGATCTCGTCCTCACACATCCAGTCCTGAATCGCGCACGCGTCCATCAGGCCGGTCTCGTCGTAGTACCGGCGCGCCGCCTCCGCGTAGTAGTACGGGGACACCGTCCACTCGCCGTACTTCGACAGCTCCGTGAAACCGCCGGAGTCGAGCATCCACGGGGTCACGGCGCGCGGCAGGGTCTTGCGGCCGTCGAGCCGCTGGTGGGCGACGCACAGCGGGATGCAGTCGTTGCCGAACTCCTCGCGGGCCAGCCAAGACGGCTGATGCGTGCCCAGGTACGTCACCCGGTCGAGGTCGGCGAACCACCGACGCTCGGCGTGCACCGGAGCGGGACGCTTTTCCTTGGGCTTAGCATTCGCCGTAGCGGCGGGGACGTCGAAAAGAACGGCAGCGGACATGGTTTTCCTCGCTTCGTTGGTTCGCCGGTGGTTGCTCTCCACCAACACCAGGAATAGTACACCAAGGGAAATCTGTGAGGGTAGGGATCCGCAGAAAGAAGCGGGGGCCGTCCACCAGGACGACCCCCGCGGTGCGGGCCGGCTCAGGCGGCCAAGCCGTACAACGTCGCCTGACGGTTGCGGTACTTGCTCGTCACGGCCCGCCCGACGTGCTCGGCCATCGCCGTACCGACCGGCGGCCGCGCGGCGGGCCCCTCGGCCGCCTCCAGGGCCTGGGCGCGCCGGATGATCTCCGCCATGCTCAGCCCCTTCTTGAAGTCGGCGCCGACCACGACTTCGGTCCGGGCGTACGCCGCGGCGAGCTCCGGCACGCGCCGCGCGCCGTTCACAAGGTCGCTGTTGCACCCGAGGACACAGAAAACGCAGCTCAGGCGCCGGTTTCCCCAGTCATAAGCCGGGTGGTACGGCAGGCGGGAACGGGCGATCTCGCGCCACACCTTCCGGTCGCTCCATGCGTGGATGGGCCGCCAGGTGGTGACGTGCCGCTTGCCGTTGCTCGCCCCGCGGTTGATCTCCACCTCGGCGAGCTTCGCCCGCTGGTTGCTCTCCGCGGCGCGCTGCCCGATGCACTCCAGGATCCGCACCGGGCGGCCAAGGTTCAGGTGCGCGAGCTCCGCGACGAGCCGCGTGTAGAGGGTCCGGATCGGGCCTCGCTTCACGTCCGGGGTGCACCAGCGTGCAGCACTCGACGGCCAGGCCGGCGGGACCTTCGCCGTGGCCGGGTCCTCGCCCCGCTCGAGGGCCTCCCGCTCCGCCTTCGCCTTGAGCTTGCCGTACCGGATCTCGACGCGGTCGAGGAGATCGGCGCCCTGCGCCTGGACCACCTCGAACCGGCGGACCCCGGCAAGGCGCGCCTGGAGCTCGGCGAGCTCGCGGGTTCCCGCCCACTCGACCCGGCCCAGGTCCGCGTGGACGACGACGACCTTGTCCAGCATGCCCAGGGCCCGCGCGCGCTGGACGACGTACGAGAGCATCGCCTGACTGTCCTTGCCGCCGCTGCTCGATATGACGACCCAGTCGGCGTCCCGGATCAGCTCGTCCGGCACGGTCGTCCAGGGGGCGAGCGGCACCGACGCGTGGACGGTCCGCGTCTTCTTGGGCTTCGGCCGGGGCTTCGCCGGCGTGGCGGCCGCGGGGGCTTCCTGGAGGCTCTGGATGTCGTGGAGGTCGAACAGGGTCGCGGTCTGCATGGCGGGGTCCTCGAGGGCGTGGAGCGGGCGGAGAGCGGCACTGGGGTGGGGCGCAGCGCGGGCCGCGCCCCAAGGGGGCCGTCAGCGGTACCAGTGGCCGAACTGGTTGCGGCGGGTCACGTACATCTCGGCGTGCTCCTCGTCGCGCCACTCGCTCGGGGGCAGCGCGTAGCGGACGACCGCACCGAACCGGCAGGTGGATACGACGGTCGCCGTGTCGCCGTCGTGAAGGGTGATCACGTCGCCGGTCTCCAGGCCCAGGAAGTCCGGGGTCGGCGTGCTGGCCTGCTCCCGCCACCAGGCGCCCCACGCCTTCGGCTGGTGCGGGGACCTCGGGAGCGGCGCGAACCGGTCGCCGGGGCGGTGGTCGACGACTGCGGCCGTGTCCGCCTGCGGGCTGTAGAGGTGCTCACGGTCGTACGCGGCCGGGACGCTCGAGACGGGCAGCTCTCCCAGGGCGAGCGGCCGACGGAGCTTCACGGGGGCCGGGGCGGCGGGGGCGATGTCGAACAGGGTGATGGTCTGCATGGGGAGGTCCTCCAGGACGTGAGGCGGGCGGAGACGGGGCGGAGGCCCGGGGCGCAGCGTGGGAGCCGTGCCCCGGGCGGAGGGGCGGTCAGCCCAGGAACCGCTCCTCGGCCTGGCCCGGGGTGAGCTCCTCGCCGTCGGGGAGGACCCAGCGCAGGGCACCGGCCCGCTTGCTGTACTGCATCCCGCCGGGGGCTCCGGCCGCCTCGAGCCGGGAGGGGATGGACCGGCCGATGTACTCGGTGCGGACCGTGGCCGTGCGGCGGGCCGGGGCGGCGGCCGGGATGGTCTTCCGGGGCTGCGCCGCGGCGGGGGCGGGCTTCTCGATGGATTCCAGCCGCATGAACACCAGGCCGCCCGAGCCGGGACGTGCGGCGCGCACCTTCGGGTCCTGGTCGGCCACCTGGACGGCGTGGTTGTAGCTCGTCGCCTCCACCTGCGTGATGAGGTTCCCCTCGCGGTCCTTGACGGCCCACCAGTCGACGCGCCCGGCGGCCTCGGCCTCCACCTCGTCGGCCGGCTGGGGGTGGCCGTTCTTCGGGCAGACGTACGGGAACGCCTCCACGGCGGCCGCCTTGAAGCGCGCGCCCATGTACTCGCCGAAGTGGCTACCGCCGTACAGGTACCAGCCGGTGTCCGGGCATCCGTCCAGCACGTTGGCGGTGCGGCGCTCGAGCTCAAACTTCACGCCCTCGTACTCCGTGGCCCACTTCCGGCCCGCCTCCACGCACGTCCAGCCGATGCCCTCGACGTCCAGGGTCCGCGGGCCCCGCTCGGCCGCGGCGGTACGGGCGGCGCGCGCCTTCTTCGCCGCGTTGACGCCGTGGTGGGTGAGACGGAAGTGGGTGAAGCCCGGGTAGTCCCGCACGGTCGAAGCCAGGCGCCCATCACTGGTGTACTCCCTGATCCACTGGCGACGGAGCATGATGTCGAGCGTGCGGCCGGTGGCCGTGGAGGGGATGCGGTGGTTCGGGGCGCCCAGGGCGACGATCAGCAAATCGGCCTGCGGCCTGGTGGGGACGGTGTTGATGCCGGTCTTCGTGGCCATGACGGAGTTCTCCTCGGTGAAGTCGGGCGAGCTGGGGGAGGGTGCCGGGGCGCGGCGCATACGGTCGCGCCCCGGCGAGAGAGGGACCGGACCGGTCAGATCACGTCGGTGACGTCGTAGAAGCTGGCCAGGCCGCGCGTGAACCGCTCCAGGGCGAGCGTCAGCGTGGGCTCGGCGAACTCGGCGCGCACGGCGTCCTCGTACGCGGACTCGGCGACCGCGCGGTGCACGTGGTCCGTGGCCCAGAACCCGTTGACGGACCAGTAGTCGACGGCGTACCGCTCCCACAGGGAGACGGGGTCGATGTACTTCACGAGCCGCACGAACAGGTCCGGGGTGCCGTCGGTGCCGTTGATGACCGACTCCCGCAGCGTCTCCCCGCCCAGGATGTTGAAGACGTAGGTGGGGTGCTGCTGCTCGGGAACGGCCGTCGGCGCCGTGCTGTGCAGGACGGTGCGCATCGGCCCGTACTGCTCGGCGAGCTCCTCCAGGGGCCTCACTGCGAGGGCAACGTTCATAGGGGTGTTCCTCCTTCGTGGTTTTGGCGGGTTGCTCTCCCGCCAACACGAAGAATAGTACACCCATGGCAATCTCTGGAAGGGGCACCCCTGGTAAAACCGTGAATAGGCACCAAGAAATTCCCCCGGGCTTACTGTTCCGGGGGAATCTCGGGGCGGCGGCCCTGGGGAGCTGTCAGGCCGCGGGGGCGTACCGCCGGCGGTCCGGGCTCACCTCCGGCGCCGAGAACGTCGCCTGTGGCCCATACAGCCGCTCTACCGCCTCGGCGGGGATCACGCGCACGGCTCCGCTGAGCGCCGCCCGGGTCTCCGGCCGGAGTCGACCGCGATGACTTGGCGCCCGGCGCGGCTTGACCGGCATGGGCGGGGGCACCACCAGCGGCGGCCGGGCGGCGGACACGGGGAACAGGCTCTCCTGTCCGTCCCGCGCGTACCGTTCGGCGTCCGCCTCGTCGGCCTCCCGCGCGCACGCCGCGTCGACCTGCTGGAACAGCTCCACCCGCTCCGCCTCCTGGCGCTCCTCCTCGACCCGGGCGGCCTCGAGGACGGCCAGGCGCTCCGCCTCGACGACGACCGCGGGCACCATCCGCGTCATCTGGGCCGTCACCGCGCTGTCGTCGGCCCGCTCGAGGTCGACTCCGCCCGCGGCGTCCCACACCTCCTCGGCGACGGCCCCGTACTGCTCCCACAGTGGCCGGGAGCTGTCCCGCTCCCCCACGGGCCGCGTACGGGCGCCCAGACGCTGCGCCAGGGCGTGCAGGACGTCCGCGCGGAACTCCCGGGCCCGCACGCGCATGGTGGACGCGTCCTCGTACTCCAGGAACGGCTCCGCGGCGATGGACCGCTTCCACGCGCCGAACACACGGACCGCCCGGGTCGCCAGGGCCTCCACCTCGTCCAGGACCCGCTCGAGGGCGACCAGGTAGCGAGCCAGGGCGTGCGCGGGGCCGTCGACGCGCAGCCGGCGCATGTCCGACCACCCGTGCCGCTCCCCGTTGCCCCACTTCTCCTCGTAGACCGACCACCGGGGGTTCACCTTGTACGGCGTCGACATCTCGAGACCGTGGACGTCGGCCAGGGCCCACGCGATGTCGTGGTGCTGCTGCGCCCGGCGCTTCGACTGGGCGGGGAACTCGAGCTCGGCGGTGAACCGGCCGGGGGCCGACTCGTGCGGGCGGGGGATCTCTACGTACGCGCTCACGCGCTTGTTCCTCTCCTTCGGGTTGCGGCGGTAGCTCTCCGCCGCGAGGACCGGCCCACGGGATGCGGGCCGGGGATCACGGGGCCGGGGTCAGCGGCCGAACAGCACACGGACCAGCCAGCACGGGCGGCGGCGCTGCTCACGACGTCCTCGGCGCATGTACGCCCGGATCATCGCGGCCACCACCTCCGGGTTCGGCGACTCGTGCCAGTGCAGGCGAACCCACACCCCGTCGCGCAGCTCCCCGTACGGGCGCTCGAGGAACAGGGACGCGCCGCCGTCCTTGTACCGCCAGACCATCCAGACGCGGTCTGTGTCGTACCGGCGCACGTAGACCTCGGCCGGGGGCGCGGGCGGCAGCTCCAGGAGCTGGGCGACGGTGTCGGTGAACGCGACGAACGCACGGGTGGGCTCGGACGGGAGTTGGGAGCGGAGCCACGGGGGCAAGGGCATGACGGGCTGAGCCTTCCTGGGAGCGCCCCGCCGCGCCTGGACGCACTCGGCGACCAGGACGACGGCGACAGGGCGGGAGAACGGGACTGAGGGCGTCAGGAGACGGCCGGGGACTGTCCGGCGGCCGGGGGCGTCACGTCCACGCGGAGATCCCGTCGCGTGGCCGTCTTGCGGCTCAGCACCCGCCACACCGTCCACCCCGCCCCACGGAACGCGGCGGCGACGTCGTCGAGGGCCTGGTTACGGGCGGCCCGCACGGTGCGCGTGTCCCTCGACCGCATGCCGCGCTCGTCGTGCGCCCCGTCGATGAACCAGGAGACTTCCAACGTCCGACCGGCCCCGGGCCAGATGAACGCGCCCTGCGGTCCCTGGGGGCCGTGCCAGTCCCGGTACAGCACCTTGCGGCTGGGAACCGTCGCCACGCGCACCTCAGCGGCCCGCAGGATCTCCAGGGCCTCGACCACCGGCCCGTGCCCGGCGTACTCCGGCATGGCTCCCACGGCGTCCGGCTCCGGCTCGTCCCACAGGCGCACGGAGACCGGCTTGCAGTTCCACAGGCGGGCAGGGGAGAGACGGTTCGACAGGCGCACGGAGATCGCGTCGACCAGCACACGGTCATTCCCGCGCGGGTCGTCGTCGCCACCGTCGGCGATGCTGTCGTGCAGCGCGTGCACCTGGTCGCCGTCCATGTGGTGGAGCTGCTCCCGGATCGCCCAGTACCGCTCATCGTCGGTCAGGACGACGCGCACACCGGCCGGTGCCGCGTGCTTCCGGATCAGCCGGCGCACGGACGCCTCGTTCGCGGTCCCGGCCTCCGTGTCGGCGTGCAGCTTCATCACGGTGTCCACCAGGGCGCTGGTCACGACACAGGCGTTGTCCTGCTGCGCCGCAGCGATGACCAGACGGGCCATCTCGTCGGCGCGCTCCGTGGGGGTCGACATCGGGGGTTCCTCGCTTCGTGGTTCGGTCCGGCGTGCTCTCGCCGGGCAGTGGGCCGCGCGGACACGGCTTGCGTCGCCCCAAGGGGAACGGGGCAGGTGACGCGGGTTTCTGGACTTTCTGGACCGTCCACACGCGCGCGGGCGCGTATGGGGCCTCGAGGGCGCCGCCCGACCCGATCCGGCCGGGCGGCGCCGGGGCGAGTCAGCCGCGGGAGCTGCGGACGTACTCGACGGGGACGGCGACGCGGAACATGGCGCCGATCACCCGGCGGGCGTTGGCGGCGGCGTCCTCGCGGCCGTCGCGCTTGCGGAACGTCTCGACGATCGCCGGGTGAGCGGGGAGGAACCCCTGGGGCGTGTCGACACCGGCCGTGATCGTGGCGGTGACCTTCCAGCCGGTGCCGGAGTCGCTCGAGCAGCGGACGCGCACCAGGGGCGTGCCGGTCTCGACGGCGGACAGCTCCTCGGCCGTGCTGCCGACGGCGTTGTACGCCACGGCGGCGGCCCGGATCTCCTCGGCCGTGCTGGGCATGTCGGTGCCGTGCATGCGGTGGGCGTGCGGGGCGACGGCCAGGATCACCTCGCGGGCCCGCTCGACGGCGGCGCGCGCCTGGTCGTGGGCGGCGTTGCGGGCCCGCAGGTTCCCGGCGGCGCGCAGGGCCTCCCACGCGCCCTCGATGACGTCCGCCTGCGCCTCGAGGATCTCGCGGTGGTGCGCCGTGGGCGCGACCTTGCCGACGGCGTGCAGGTGGCGCGCCAGGTCGTCGAGGTCGCGCGGGCTGGTGCAGAGCACGGTGGCCTCGTACGCGGCGAGGGCGGCGAACAGCGGCGGGGTCTCGACCGGGGCGGCGGGCGCCGGGGCGGGGGCGTAGGCGGCGATGTCCTCGGCGGTGGCGCGGCGCAGCTCCACGGTGCCGCGCTGGTCGCGGTAGACGATGCGGGCGTTGCCCCGGCCCTCGGACATCTCGCGGACGTCGCGCTTGCCGTCCATCATCGCGTGGTTGATCTCCTCGAGGGCGTCGCGGCTGTCGACGAGTTCGGGGGTGCGGCCGTTGGCGATGCGGACGTGCATGCGCTCCTCGGCCGCGGCGGGCGCCTCCTCGGCCGGGGCCGGCTCAGTGGTCACGGGCACATAGCGGCGGTTGTCGCACACGATGCCGCCGTCGTCGTCCTGGTCGGTGACCAGGCCGTTGAACCGGCGGTTCTTCACGAAGGTGCGGACGCGTTCGGCGGGGATGCCCTCCTTGCGCAGCTCCCCGTTGATGTAGAGGGCGTGCGGGGCGTCGACGACGTCTTCGGGGAGGGGCGCAGCGTCGCGGGCGTACTTGGCGGAGCTGTGGCCCAGGGTGCGCACGGCGGCGTCGACCTCCCGCAGGGTGCGCACCTTGCGGTGGTCGGCGACGCTCCAGACGGTGGCGTCGACCAGGCAGCCACGCGCGCCCTTCTTCTTCGCCTTGGTCCACAGGAGCGTGATGGTGTCGCCCGCGATGGTGCGGCCCAGCTCGGTACCGGCGTACGCGGCGGGAACGGGGATCGCGAAGCGCACCACGTAGGAGGTGAGCGTCTCGCGGTCGGTCGTCTCGACCGTCACGGTCAGGCCGAACGCGGCCGCAAGGGTGATGAGTTCGTCCGCGTTCTTGATGCCGGTCGTCTGGGTCTCAGCCATCGGGTGCTCCTCGGTTCGTTGGTTCGGCCGGGGATGCTCGCCCCGGCCCCGCCTTAGTGGCGTGCCCTGAACGTACCCCCCACCCCCGAGAATAGTCAACCCAGGGAAATCTAGGGGTGCTGCGCTGCACGACTTTCCAGCGCCTCACCTGCGGTTCTTACGGAATCTGACGTCAGGGGTGTTGCGCTGCATTTCCCTAGGTGTACTGTTCTTCTCGTCGCCCCGGAGAGCACCGGGGCCAACCAACGAAGCGAGGAACACACCATGGCCGTTTCCCTGGACAAGAAGCCCCAGCTCCACCTCTTCGTCGCGGTCGTCACCGACGCGGGCACCGACCGCGCCGTCGTGCACCACCTGGGCATCACCGATGCCGTCTACTACGACGACCAGGTGAACCGGGCGTGGGATGTGAAGTACGCCGTCCCGGGTTCCGCCGTGTGTCTCGTCGTCGCCGGTGACCGCTCCGCCGGGTTCCGTGAGGCGCGCAACGGTGAGAGCCCCAACGCGCTGATCGACCCGTTCTTCGGAGTGGGCGCCCTTCCGGTCTGACCCCCCAGACAGCACCGCCCGCCGCCACCCCCCGGCGGGCGGTGCGCCCCGCCCCTGGGCCGGCTCACAGTCGGAACGGGCGCAGGGCGCACCGCCCACGGTCCCGGAGAGCAACCGGGGCCGGACCAACCAGCGAAGGAACACCCCATGCAGCGCTTCCCGCGTCTCGGCCGCATCCTGGCCCGCCGCCCCCGCCCGGCGTCCCTGCTCGCCGCCGGTACCGCCGTGATCATCCTGGGCGGCCTGGGCACCATCACCGCATCCGACGCCACCCCGGCCGACTTCGCCCCGAAGGGCGACACCGTCGCCGCGTACAACGACGGCTGGATCGACGGGCGCGCCGACCTGATGGGCGACGACAACCGAGACGGCCGCGTCGACGAGGACGAGTCAGGGTGGGACTGCGCCACGATGGGCAACCGCGAGTGCGGCACCGACACCTCCGCGCAGTGCCGGGGCGAGTCCGAGTTCGCCGACCTGTGCGCGACCGTAGCCGGGCGCCCCGCGTACGCCTGGACGGACGACGACGGCACCCCGCACACCGTCGCCGCCGGTCGCAAGCTGCTGGCCCGCATCGACGCCGCCCCGGGCACGGAGGAGTTCGCCGCCGCCCTCTGGGCCCTCGACGCCCTGTGGTTCGAGCACAACCAGCCGTGAGCCGGCTGCCGCGCCACTGACCCCGCAGCTCCCCGCCGGGGCGCGCCGACCGCGCCCCGGCTCCCGCACCGCACGAGAGGAACCACCACCCCATGAGCCGCACGCCGTTCCCCACCTGGACGCCGCAGACCCGCACGAACGGCGCGGGCCACTTCACCCGCGAACAGTGGGCCATCGTCGACTCCGAGACCGTGAACGAGCGTCAGGCCCGCGTGGAGGAGCTGCGCGAGGCCGTGGCCGCAGCGGAGCGGGACGGACGCGCGACCGTCCGCATGCTCCACAGCGCCCTGAACCGCGCCACCCACGTTGCCGAGCGGGCCCTCACCTACTGCACCAACTCCGGGATGCGGCGCACGGAGTGCGACACCTGCGACCACACCCGGCAGCTCCGCATGATGGCGGACCAGGAGCGCGCCCCCCTCACCCCCGCCCAGGTCGAACAGCTCGGCGACGCCACCGGCCGGATCGCCGTCTACGCCGCCCGCGCGCTGTGCGAGGAGTGGCCGCACCTCGACCTCGAGCGGCTCGTCGAGACGTTCACCCGGCCCGTGGCCACCGAGGGGACCGCCCGGCTCTACCTGGCCGCGCTCGAGCAGGGCGCGACGCCCGGCGACGCCGCCGGGAAGGCCGGACGCGCGCTCATCGACGCGTGGGCCGAGGCGCGCCTGGCCGCCGCCCAGGCCGCCCGCACCGCCTGACACACCCGACCGCCCCCGCCGGGGCGCAGCACCGCGCCCCGGCCCCCGTACAGCACACGAGAGGACCGACACCCCATGGCCCGGAAGATGAGCGCCACCGAGCGAGCCGCCCGCGACGTCGTCAACAAGTACGTCCGCGACGGCCTGATGGAGCGCGGGCAGGCCAACCGCGCGATCCGCGACGGACTGCACATCGCGGAGACGACCGTTCGCCGCGAGTACGTCGAGAACGGGTGGGGCTCCGCCCTGTACTACGGGCAGAAGGTCGCAGCGGCCCGCGAGGAGTTCGACGCCGCCCGGCCCGGCTCCGTCGCCCAGCGCGTGAAGGGGACGCGCCTCCTGGCCGCCGAGATATTCGCCGCCGTGTTCGCCGTCGTCGAGGCCGAGGAGGGCCCGCGCGAGGGCGCCGAGCGGCTCACCCCGGCCCAGGCCGAGGAGGTCATGGCCACGGTGCGCGACACCGCCCGCGAGATGCGCGAGGAGGCCGCCAACCCCCGCGCCCGCCTCACCACCGCCGCCTGACAGCTCCCCGCCCGCCGGGGCGCACCCCGCGCCCCGGCACCGCTCGAGACAGGAGAGACCCCGTGAGCACTGCCACCGGCCCCCAGGGCATCGACTGGTCCACCATGCAGCGCGCCGACTTCGACCCGGCCGCCCCGCTCGCCCTGGTCGACAAGCGGGCCGTCACCCGCCGCGTGGAGGCCGCGCCGCACGCGAACGGCACCGACGCCCTGTTCGGGGACGCGCCGACCCCGCCGCGCGCCACCCGCGCCCGTAGGCCGGCTGTCTCGGCCACGCCCCAGGACGACGCCCTGTTCTGACCCTCGAGAACGCTAAGCCCAGGGCAACGCGTCCGACCCCGCGCGACGGAGTCAGACGCGTTCTCATCTGCGGAAATCCAAGTTCCTGCGGATCATGTGTTCCCCCCGAGATTTCCCTTGGTGTAGTATTCCTCTTGTTGGCGGAGAGCACCGCCGACGAACCAACGAACGAACAGAGGAACACCCCATGGCCAGTGCCCGCACCCGTCGCGCTTCCGCCCTCCGGACCCGCATCCGCGCCCAGCGCGAGATCCGCAACGCCGTCAAGGCCGTTGCCGCCGGTCCCGCCCCCGCCTCCGCCCACCTGATGGCCGGTGGCGTTGCCCCGCTCGTCGCCCACAACTACGCGGCCACCATCACGAAGAAGGCCAAGGGCTGCGACCGCGTCCCGGGCGAGGGGACCACCGCGAAGAAGCGCAAGGGCAAGAAGGGCCTGACCGTCTCCCGCACCGGGGACCTCGCCCGCATGAAGCGTCACCGCGTCGTCCCGGTCGCGCTGTGGACCCGCGAGGACATCCGCGCCGTCGCCCTCTCCGGCTTCACCCCGAAGAACGACCAGGTGGCCGACTTCCTCGCCGCGCTCCGCCTCGGCCGCCCGGCCGCCGCCCGCGCCGCCGCCTGATCCCTCCCCCGAACCGCCGGGGCGCGGCCTCCCCCCGCCGCGCCCCGGCCCCCCTCGACACCCCAGAGACGGAGACACCCATGTCCACCACCGCCGCCCCGTTCGTCGGCCAGTACGAGCAGGCCGCCCAGCGCGCCCGCACCGTCGCCGAGATCGCCCGCGACCGGTTCACCACCGACCCCCGCATCCGCGCCGCCCTGCTGGCCATCGCGGAGCGCCTCGACGCCGCCGCCCGTGAGTTCGCCGCCGTCCCGCCCGGCGCGTACACGGAGCTGCCGACGGAGGCCACGGAGGAGCTGTTCATGGCCGAGCAGATCGCCGTGGAGAACCCGGCCGCCCGGTTCCCCGCCGAGCTCGGGGAGTACGTCCTGGTGCCGCTCGTCGACCGCGAGCTCCCGTTCCCCCGCCGCCTGAACCCGGTCAACCCCGAGTTCGCGCAGTTCGCCCAGCGCGAGGCCGAGCAGGCGCACGCGCTGCACCTCCTGCACAACGACGGCCCCCACCAGTGGGAGCGCACGGACGACTGGCTGCGCCAGGTCTTCAAGGTCTGGGAGAAGCACCTCCGCCTTGAGGCCGAGATCGCCGTGGACAACGCCCGCCCCGACAACCGCCGCTGACCTGCCCGGCCGGGCGGGGGCGTCACAGGAACCCCCCGCCCGGCGTACTACCCGGCGAGAGCACGCCGGGCCCAACCGCGAACCGGAGGAACACCCCCGTGGACGACATCGCCCAGGACCCCAGCAGCAGCACCCCGGCGGAGCGCGTGGCACGCGGCCGCGCCATCTGGGACCGCTACAGCGCCGAGCACCCGTTCGCCTCGCTGGAGGACGTGATCGCCGACCTGCTGCACCTCGCCGACGAGGACGTCCCCGGCGGCGCCGAGTCCGTCCTGGAGCGCGCCGAGATGCACCACAGCGCCGAGCGCCCCGACGACGTCTCCCGCGCCCTGGACGGGCTCCCGCCGTCCTGGGAGCGCGCCGCCCGCCGCTGGCTCTAGAGCGGTCGTGCCCCGGGGCCCGGACGTACGAGCCGCCCCGGGGCGCGACGCAAGCCCCACCCGCACCGCCCAATACCCCGGCCGGAGAGCACCGCGCCGGACCGAACCACCGAAGCGAGGAACACCCCGTGATCTCTGCCGTCACCCAGGCGACCACCGCCGCGCCGCTCGCCGCCCTCCTGCCCGCCCGCCGGGGCAAGGCGTGGAAGGTCACCGCCGCCCCGATCTACGGCCCGCGCAACAACGCCGCCACCTCCCGGATCACCGACGGCCGCCGCTCCCTGCTCGTCGTCGAGGAGGGCAACCGCGTCGAGCTGTACGCCGAGCGGCCCGGCCTGGCCCCGTTCACGCCGGACGTCGTCGTCGACTCCACCGACCCGGCCTCCGTCGCCACGCTCGCCACCCGCGCGATGCGCTGGCTCCTCGCCGACATGGACGCCGAGATGCTCAAGGCGACCGAGGCCGAGCGGGGATGGCGCCAGGTCCTGCACGCCAAGGGGACCGCGCTCACGGAGTTCGGGTTCCACCTGGTCGACCAGGGCGTCGTCCCGGAGACCACGGAGCGCGCCGACGGTCCCGGCATCGAGTGGACGGCCGCGAGCGGCGCCGAGTGGGCCGTGTGGTCGTACGGCCTGGGCCCGAACTACTCCCTGACCTACGAGGGCCCCGTGAGCGGCCTGTACGGCGCGCTGCCGGTCCTGCTGCCCGCACTGGACGGCCACACCTCCACGGACGCCGGTAGCCCGTTCACGCGCCACCTGACGGACCGCTTCCCGCAGCTCCGCCCGGTCGACGCCGACGAGGTCGAGTTCGGCGGCTACCGCGACCTGCACGGCTGGATCGCGCTCCCGTCCCGCGCCGAGCTCGGCGACCCCGTCCACGACGGCACCCGGGTCTGCGCCCAGGTCGGCCCGGTCGGCATCGACTTCCTGCTCGCCGCCGCCGCGTACCTGGTCTGACCCTCACCCGCCCGGCCGCGCCCCCGCCCCTCGTGCTGGGGCGCGGCCCCCTCGAAAGGCCCCACGACATGACCGCGTCCGTGACCGCCCCGGCGCCCACCGTCTGCCCCGCCCGCACTCTCGCCGAGCACGTCGCCGCACTGCTGCCCGCGCGAGCCGGCGTTCCCTGGACCGTCGAGCCGTACTCCCCCTGGTGGACCGCCCGGCACCCCGGCGTCCGCCTGGTCCAGGGCACCCGCGCCCTGGTCCTGGTCGCCAACGCCACCCAGTGGACCACCGAGGTCGGGTGGCAGCTCCCCGGCCGTGAGCCGTACCGGCCGGACTTCACGTTCCGCACCGCCCGCCCGGACGTCGTCGCCCGCGAGATCCTGCGCCTGGTGCTGCCCGTCCTCGACGACGAGGCCGCCGCCGCCCGCGAGGACGTCTCCCGCGCCCGCCTGGAGCTGCTCTACGAGATCGGCGCAGCGATGCGCGCCCAGGGCGCAGCGACGTACGAGCGGGGCGGCCTCCTGGTGAACACGTCCACCGTCACCTGGTCCTCGTCCGGCCTGCGCTACTCGGCCACCCTGCACGGCTCCAACCCGCTGTGCGGCGTCCAGATCGAGGGCCCGGTGCGGGCCGTCGAGCGGGCCGTGGCCCGGTTCCTGCCGGGCAGGCCCCTCGAGCCGAAGACGTGGCCGATGCGGGACGTCCGGGGGCGTCTGGCGCGCCGTCTGGCCGCGTTCCTCGCGCAGCGCGTGGACGTCGAGCAGACCGACGCCGGAGGTATCGCGTTCGGCTCCCGGCCGGGCGTGTACGGGTACGCCGCGCCCGCCGCCGACCCGGCCGCCCGGGTCCGGGACACCACCCCGGCCTCTGTCGACCTGCACGGCGTCGGCGTCGACTTCCTCGTCTCCCTCGCCCCGCTCCTCGCCCGCTGAACGCCCGGAAGGACCACCCCTCGTGAACACCGCCGACCTGCGCCCCGTCGCCACTCTCACGACCGCGGAGACCGCCGCGGCCCGCGCCGCCCGCGCGCTGCTCCCGCTCGTCGCCGCGACGGTGCGCCACCAGTTCCCGGACGGAGCGTTCCTCGTCCTCACCCGCGAGTACGACGAGGACGAGCTCGTCCTCGACACCGTGCGCACCGCGGACGGCAAGACCCTGTGGTCGTTCCCGTGGGACCACACCGGCTTCCACCCGTTCCCCAAGCCCGTGCCCGCCGAGCTCGCCGAGCTGTGGGGCGAAGACGACCCGCAGAACCCCGCGCCCGTCCTCGACCTGGTCCAGCGCATCGACCGCTTCACCAGCATCCCGTTCCTGGACCCCGCCGCGATGCACAAGGGCGAGGCCAACGCCGACCGCACCCCGCTGGGCCTCTCGCTCGCCGAGCCGGAGCCGAAGCGGTGCGCGGTGTGCCTGGTGACGCTCGAGGAGCACGCCGGGCGGATCTGCCCCCGCCCCTGACCCGTCCGCCGCGCCCGGGGCCCGCCGCGGCCCCGGGCGCACCCCTCCCCGAACTGGAGCCACCCCGTGCTGATCCCCGCCACACCTGAGCAACTCGCCGAGCTGGACGGCATGCTGCGCCCCGGCACCCCGCCCTCGTTCCCCGTCCTCCTGGACGTCGCCGAGATCCACGCCGACACGGTCGCCGGACGCCGGACGAGCGAGGCCCTGGGCAACTACTCGCGCACCGCGCTGCCGCCGCTGCTGCGCCGGCTGTTGGCCGTCGAGACCGCGCTCCTGACGATGCGCGAGAAGGTCGCCGGGCACATCGCCGCGTACGACCAGGGCGACGACCCGACCGGCCTGGAGCTGCTCGAGGATCTCCGGCGCGCCGGGGTCGACCTGGGCGACGACGTCAAGGCCGCCGCCGCGGTGCTCGAGGGCAAGGCGCACGCCGCCACGTTCGCCTGACCCGCCCGCCGGAATGCACAGCCCAGGGCAACGGGCTGTGCATTTTCCCTGTTCGACCCCCGCTAGATTTCCCTGGGTGTAGTATTCGCTGTGTTGGTGGAGAGCACCGCCGACGCGAACCAGCGAAGAAGAGGAACACCAGATGCGGATCCTGCCCCCTGCGGTCGCAACCGCCGTTCACGTCGCCACCCTCGCCCGCAAGGCCGGGATGCCGATCCCGCCGAAGGTGTACGCCGTCCTCGAGGCCGCCGCGAACCCGTGGCCCGCCGAATGGCTGCTCGCCCCGCTGCCCGGCGACCCGATCCGCGTTGTGGAGCTGTTCGCGGGCCCCGGCGGCTGGTCCGAGGGCATCGCCGCCGTCCTCGGCGTCAAGGTCGACGCCGTCGGCGTGGACATCTCCGAAGACGCCTGCGCCACCGCCCGCGCCGCCGGACACCGCCGCATCTGCGCCGACATCACCACCCTGGACCCCGAGCACATCGCGCTGCGCCACACCGGCGCCGTCATCATCAGCCCGCCGTGCCCCACGTTCTCCCCCGCGGGCAAGCTGTCCGGCCTCGACGCGCAGAACATCGCCATCCTGTGCGAGGCCATCGGGTACGTCAGCGAGGCCGCCGGGACCATGCCCATCACCGACGTCGACTGTGACGACCTGTACCCCGACCTGGACGAGTGCCCGATGTGCGCGGAGCACGGCTACCACGTCGGCTACCGCGAGCGGTCCGGCGCCACCTGGGACGAGGTCCGCGCGGAGGCCGCCGCCGTGAGCGACCCCCGGATCGCGCTCATGCTCGAGGTCGTCATCTGGCCGCTCGCCCTCCAGGCCGCCGGGGCGCCGATCCGCTGGATGGCCATGGAGCAGTCCAGCAACCTCCCGGAGGAGATCCTCGACGACCTGGCCATGGAGTTCTACTCGTCCGAGTGGATGTACGCGAACCGCGAGGTGATGGAGGCCGCCGACTACGGCCTGCCGTCCCGCCGCAAGCGCGTTTACATGATCGCCTCCCGCTGGTGCAGCGGCACGACCACCGCCCGCATCCGCCCGCTCCCCGCAACGTCCATGGCGCAGGCCCTGGGCTGGCAGCCCGGCGAGCGCGTCAACACGCGCGGCACCCGGCCCGTCGACCCGAAGACCGGCCGCGCCAAGGGCGGGAACTGCTTCTCCGCCGACGGCCCCTCCTGGTGCCTCACCGGCAAGTCCCGGACCTGGAAGCGCGAGAGCGACGGCCTGCGGCTCACGGAGTCGGAGGCCGGTCTCCTCGTCGGGTTCCGCCGCTCCTACCCGTGGAAGGGCAGCCGCACCTCGGCCTTCCAGCAGGCCGCCGACGTCGTCTCCCCGGTCATGGCCGCGATCGTCCTGTCCGGCATGTTCGGCGTCCTCGGCGAGGCCCTGGCGCGCGACTACCTCGCCCAGCTCTACGAGATGGACGACATGCTCGCCCCGGACGACTACGAGCTAGCCACGTGACCCCGCCCGGCCCCCGCCCCTCCCGGCGGGGGCCGCCGCCGTTCCCGGGCCTGTCACGGCCCGGGGCCGCCCGACGTTCCCCCCGGCATGAGTAACCAGACGCTCCCCCCGCGCCTCGACATAGGCCGCCAACTCCGGGAGACCATCACCTCGTTCCAGCGCTTCCGCGCATACATCCCGGGCGACCAGTTCCGGGAGGCCGCCGCCGCGTTCCGTCTCCTCGCCGCGCGACTTGAGGAAGGCCAGCGCGCGCCGTACTGGGTGGCTCAGGCGCCCCGCCGTCACCGCCCAACGTTCGGCGCGGCCC
The DNA here is from genome assembly GCF_044465645.1 of Streptomyces sp. NPDC049627. NCBI lineage: Bacteria > Bacillati > Actinomycetota > Actinomycetes > Kitasatosporales > Streptomycetaceae > Streptomyces > Streptomyces sp. NPDC049627. The sequence continues at coordinate 30,810 of NZ_JBITLW010000023.1, forward strand.
GCCGCCACTCGACGGCCCGCCGAACATGAGCACCCTCGAGCCATCAGGCCCCGTGTACGGCGCCGCCTTCAACCCGTTCGGGCCGTCCGTCATCCTGACCGCCGCGGTCGCCGTGGACGGCGAGGAGGTCACCGTCCAGCGGCAGATCGACCTTGCCGCCTGGCAGCACATCGACCGTGACCCGCAGATGCGCGCCACCTACGAGCGGACCATCCGCTACGACCTCGCCGCCGCCCTGGTGGACCGGCTCGAGCCGACCATCACCGTGCTCGAGCCGGCGCACCTGGGCGAAGCGGTGTCCGATGCCCTGGCGCGCGCCGACGCCGCCATGCGGAACGAGCCGGAGCCGGAGCACTGTCGGTCGCTCGAACTAGGCTCCGAAGCATGAGCGCCACCACCCCTTCCCCCGAGCAGGTCCCCGCCGAGGAGGAGAAGTTCAACCCCCACGACTTCCCCCAGAAGCTCCGCGACGCGCAGCGCCGGGCGGCCGAGCTGTACGCCGAGATCCGCGCGACCCAGGAACGCCTCCCCTGGTCCCGTGAGCCTCACGAGGGATGGCCCGAGGTGACCGACCACGGCCGGGAGCGAGAGGGCCGCGAGCCGTCGCCCGGCTGGCCCGCGGCGGAGGCCGCGGCCTACGACAAGCTGTGGGAGGAGCTGCGCGAGGTGACGGGCTACGTGCAGACACACCCCTGGTGGAAGACCTGCCGGGACAACGGCATCCAGGGCCCGGACCTGGTCGCCGCCCGCCAGGCCCTCAAGACTGCGAAGGGCGCCGTGCCGCTGTCCCGCGAGGACGTCGAGCAGACCGCCTGAGAGGCCCGTACGCGGCCGTTCCTGTCCCCCGCGGCCCGAGACCAGCTAAGGGGCACAGGGCGGCCCACACGGGGCGCGCCCCCGCTCGAGAGGCTGCGCCCATGCGCTCCGTCCGCACCTACCTGGTGATCAACCCCGGCCCGCTGTTCGGCGACCGCCGCATCACCTTCACCAGCCGGGCCCCGGCCGGTTCCGTCGTCTCGCTCGAGGTCGACGGCCGCCCCGTCCGCGCGCTGCTCACGGACACCCCGCTCGTCGGCGACGTCCTGGCCGCCGAGCTCCAGATCACCTACCTGTAGCCGAACGGCCCTGCGGCCCCGTACGCGGCCGACGGGGCGGCGCCTGCGGCATTCCACCCTGGCGCTGCTCGTCGGCCGTCCTGGACGGCTGCGAGCCGCTCCCGTGGCACCTGCGGAGTCCAGGCTGCGGCCACTGGTACGTGCGAGACGTGACCGTCGTGTCTCCGAGGAGGTCCACCAGGACCTGATAGCGGATCGTGCCGTCGGCCCAGTCCTGGCGCGCCGTGACGGCCGCGTACCGCCACTTGCCCGCGGACCACACCTCGAGCGCCGGACGGTCGCCGGGTGGCCACGTCGACACCTCGGGTTCGGGCCCGTCCGACGGGCGCCACGGGCGGGCAGGCTCAGGCTCCGGGATCGTGCTCATGCCCTCGACTGTAGGCACGGCGCGCGCAGGGGACTCGAACCCCTCGGTGGCACCGGAGGCGGTGATCGTGGCGGCCCGCAGGCTCGCCCCGCCTCACTCCAGGTGGTGCGCGGCGCCGTGCCCGGCACAGCCTGGCCGGCCGCGGCCCTGGCGGGCAACCCGATTCGGCACCGCGCGACGCAAGACGTCCCCGGCCTCCACGATCCGCGGCCTCATCACTCCGCTCCGGAAGGCCACGCCGTGACCAAGCTCCCCATGACCAAGCTCCCCGCGCCGGACGACCGCACGTCCCGCCTGGTCATCGCCGTCGCCGTCGGCATCCTCGTGTTCGGCCTGGTGGTCCTGGTCGCGCTCCTGACCGCCGACGTCGACGACGACAGCGACCACGACGGCTCGTCCGGCCGCTGCGCCCCGGCCGTCGCGGGCACCGTCGACCCGCTGACCTGCCTGCCGTACGGCTCCGCAGGCGCGCCGCCCGCTGGTACCAACCATTCCGGGAGCTCGAGCACCACGCGCAAGCCCGCCGCCCCGCCGAAGGCGCCCGCCCCCAAGGCCCCGGCCGCGCCGAAGGCTCCGGCCGCGCCCGCCGTGAAGGTCCCCGCTCCGCCGGTCCGCATCAAGTGACGCTCCGCAGCACGCGACGCAAGGCGCCCCGGGCCGACACCGTCCGGTCGCCCAGTCCCCGTACCGGAGGAACACCCGTGTCCGACCCTGTCTCCTGCCCGAAGCCCGCCCCCTGCTCCCGAGAGACTCCCTGCCCGCGCTGCGCACGCTTCCTGCGCGTCATGGTCGTCTGCTGGGGCCTCATCCTGGTCATGGTCGTCGCCATCCTGGCGTCCGTCGTCGTGCAGAACCGCGGCTCCTCGAGCGACCCCGAGCCCGCCCCGTCGACCCAGGCGCCCGCGGACCCGTCGCCCAGCGCCCCGCCGACCAGCGAACCGCCGCGGCCGACCCCGTCGCCGACCGCGCCCATGCCGTCGGACCCGCCCACCGGCGGCTGCAACATCTTCGACCCCGAGTGCTCGAGCACCGGCGGCACATCCGGCGGCACCGAGGCCTGACCCATCCCCCACGGTGCGCCCCGGCCGGACGACTCCCCGGCCGGGGCGCAGCCGTATCCCGGGACCACCCCGGTTCGTTGGGCCCGGTGACGCGTGACCGCCTCCCCGTGGACACCGCGCGCGGGGCCCCTCGTCATGGCAGGCCCGGGGCCCCGCTGGGGCGCGACGCAAGCACCCGCGCTCTCTACGGTGCGCGCCCATGACGTACATCCCGCTCACGCGCTGCGCCGCGCTCGCCTCCCAGGCCCGGACCGCCAACCGCCCGCACCGGATCGTGCAGCCGGCCGTGGAGTCGGCGGAGCTCGCCCACCGGCTGCTCAACCTGCCGGTCGACGAGCGGCTCACCCACGTCGCCGCCCTGGACGACGCCGTCCTCCTGGACGTGATGGTCGCCCTCGACCGGCACACCGGCAGCGCGTACGAGCTGTGGCGGGACACCCCCAGCGGGTTCGCCGTCGACGTCCTCGGCCTGACCCTCGACGAGGAGCTGCGCGCCGCCCTGGACGCCGTCGCCGACCCGGACGCCCGCCGGATCGCCGCCCGCATCCCGGGCATCGACAACCACACGGCGGCCGCGGTCCTCCTGGCGTGGACGGCCCTGGTGTCCTGCCCCCGCCCGTTCGGCGACGGGCCCCGGCTCGCCGTCTCGGTCACCCCCTACCGGGCGACGTCGGCGAGCGTGTGGCGCATCCTGGCCCGGTTCATCGACAACGCCAGCCTGCCCGGCCGCCTCGACCTGCGGCGGGGCGCGTGGTGGGCCGACGACCTCGAGGGCCCGCAGCGCATCATGGCGTTCGCCGTGTGGAACACCACGGCGGACGGCATGGGCGGACTTCACCAGTACGTCGCCGTCGTCGCCGACGCGGACCGGATCGCCGACCCGGACATGCGCGGAGCGTTGACGTGGCTCGCCGATAGCGCGTACGGCCCGAGCCGCCTGGTCGCCCTGGGCGGCACGACCGACGAGCCGGAGGAGTGGTTCTCGCTGTACGAGTCGTGCGACGGCGTGACCTCCCCGGCCGGCGCCCAGTGACTGCCCGGTAACCCAGGAGCGGACACAAAACCTCCACACCGTGCAGGGTGCGCCCCGCCCTGGGCGCGCCCCGCGGCCGCCGCCGGGTGGCCCCGCGCCCCGGGCGGAAGGGAGCAGCGTGCAACCGCACGTCATGAAGGCCATGCACGACTGGCAAATGTCGTGGGGCGACCAGCAGCTCGCCGCGCAGGAGGCGTTCACCGCGGCGTTCCCCGCCCTGACCCCAGCCCAGAAGTGCCAGTGCTTCGGCCCCACCCTGCGCTGGCAGAAGGACGGGGAGGGCGAGGGGAAGGTGTGCCTCGACGACCACGGGCGCGCCACGATCGAGTTCGAGCGTGTCCCCAAGGCCGCAGTGGGCAAGGCCATGAAGGAGACGTGGGGCGCCGACTGGTTCGACGAGGGCCCCGGCGGGTTCGCCGAGGCTGAGCCAGGCACCTACCACTACGAGGACGAGCAGACGTACGCGGAGTACGAGTTCGAGGTCCACGAGGACGGGACCGTCACCTTCGGGATCGCCTACGTGAAGATCGACGACATCGTGACGATCCTCGACGAGCTCGAGCAGGCGCTCGCCGAGCACCGCGCGGCCTGACCCCGGCAGGAGGAGAGGTGACGTGGTGCCCCGGATCCGTATCGCGTCACCTCACCTGCCCGGCAGAATTGGCGGCATGGACGCCACCACCGCCTTCGTCGCCGCGTTCGCCGTCACCGCCGCGGGCGGAGTCGCCGCCCGCTTCCTGGTGCGCGCCGGCGCGGCCCCGGCCCAGCCCGTGCCGGATGGGTCGGCCTGGCGTCAGACCCACCAGCGGCGGGCAGCGACCTACGCCGAGTTCGCCGAGCCCGCCGACCAGATCAGCCACATCCTCGAGACGTGGCCCGCCCTGCCCCCGGCGGCCCGACAGCCCCAGCGCGTGGCGGCGTACGAGCACCTCCAGACCCTCGGGCACCGCCACGGTGCGGTGCTCCTCGACGGCGGCCCGCACGTCCAGGCCGCCGCGCAGCAGCTCCGCGACGAGTGCGAGCGGCTCGTCCGCGGCCTGGACCTGCACGCCCCGCCCGGCCCCGTCGACGAGTCCGTCCGCGGCCTGTCGATGCCGTTCCTGCGTGCGTGCCGGGAGTACCTCGACGCCGAGTCCGAACGGCACTTCGGGCTGCGCCGCCCGGCCGGGCGCAGCCTGTTCGCCCGCCTCGCGAGGTGACGTGACGCGGCCTGAGCTGCCGTTTCACGTCACGTCACCTCACAGCGCGACGCTAAGCGGGCCCGTGCCTACGGTCCGCGGCCATGGTCACGACCGTTGCGCCGCCCCGTACCCGGATCGCCTCGCTTGCCGTCCGCGCCCGGAACATCGTCGACTCCGGCCTGTGCACCCGGACGACGGGAATCCCTGAGTGGCTCATCCGCTCGGAGCAGCACGAGCGCCTGGCCGCGGCCCCCGCGCCGGTGCGCCGGGCCACCCTCGCCCGCTACGACGACGCCGTCGTGGTCGACCTGCTGGTCCTGTCGTACCTGCGACACGGCACCCCCTATCGGCTGTGGGCCGACACCCCCGGCGGGTTCGCCCAGGACGTTCTCCGCGGCCTCGACGCCGCGGCGGCCGGCCGGGAGCTCGAGTTCTTCGGTCCGCAGCACCTGCGCACCGCCCCACGCCCTCGGTAGGCTTCCGGGCGGAGACCTCGTCGGACTCCCCCTCTTGGGCCCCGCAGCGGCGGGGATACAGCCCGTTCCGACCGGGCTGATCGTGCGCGCCCGGGTCCGCGGCCGCGCTCGTCCGCCGCCCATGAGGAGATCCCCTCGATGCCGTCCACCCCTACGTACGTCCTCGCCGCGCCCGTCTCGGAGGGTGGTGAGCTCGTCTTCGCCCACGCCTTCGACAGCGGGATCCGCGTCTGGATGCGGGGCCTGACCCGAACCGTCGACGAGCGGCCCCGCCGACTCCGCGGTGTCGCCGCCCCGCTGTACGGCGGAACCATCCGCGACCTGGAGCCCGTGCGGGACTTCGTGGCCGACTTCGTGGAGCATGCCGCCGACGACCCGGCCCTGCCGTTGACCCCTGGCCGTATCCGCGACACCCGGCCCCTGGTCGCGCGGACCAGCCTCGACGCCGTGTCCAGCCGCATGCACTTCTCGTACCGCGCCATGTCACCGCTGCACACCGTCGGCCCGTGGAACGGCGCCGCGGCCGAGCTCCTCCTCAGCCGCGTGCGGGGCCTGGACTACCGGCACATGGGGTTCTTCGCCACGGGCCTCCCCGAGCTCTCCGCCGGCGCCGCCCCGGACACCCTGCCCGCGGCCGTCATCAGCCGCGAGCGGGCCGAGTACCTCGCCGAGTACCTGGAGGCTCCGGCCGGGCCGGTCCTCCACCACCTGGGGCGCGCCGCGCACGGGTGAAGCCGCGGGCCAGACGATGCACGCGACGTAAGCCGCGGCCCCCGTCCACTCTCCCCGCCTCGCTCCGGAGCGCGCCCACCAGGACCGTGAACGACTCGGTCCGGCGCCCGGGGCAGGCGAGGAGACCAGTGCTGTGGCACGACGACGAACCGGCCCCACCGATGTGGTGAAGGCGCTCGTCCACGACCGCGACGGCGGCGCCTGCGTGCGCTGCGGAACGCGGGACCACCTCACGATCCACCACCGCGTGAACCGCGGCATGGGCGGCGCCCGGGAGGAGTGGATCAACCAGGCCCACAACTTGCTCCTCGTGTGCACCGTCTGCAACGGCTGGTTCGAGGACAACCCCAGGGAGTCCTACGAGCGCGGGTGGAAGGTGCGCCGGCCGCAGCTCCCCAGCGAGGTCCTGGTGATGTACGCCGACGGCCGCGAGTATCGGCTCACCCCGGACGGCGTGCGCTCCACGACCGTGGCGGCCGCCCGATGACCGCCCCCAGCCCCGCCCGCGTCTTCCCCCTGACCGCTCAGTGGTACCTCGCCGGGTGGCGCAGCAAGTACCGCCTGCACGCGAAGGCCATCCGCTACCAGGTCGACGGCCGCGAAAGGATCATCGGCTTCGCCGCGACGCTCCTGGGGTTCACCGCCGCTCTTGGCGTGTTCTGCGGCCCGGACAAGCCGTGTCACGCCACGGGCGGCTGGTATCGCGACTTCGGCCACCGGTTCGGCCGGTACACGATCGGAGGCTGGCGAACCGTCCGGCGCGTGCCTGTGTCGACCGGCTGGGCGTTCAGCGGCAACCGCACCCGCATCGGCTTCACCGTCACGGTCGCCTCCCGCACGCTGATATTCGCCAAGCTCGCCACACGCGCCCAGGTGCGCGCGCATCGGGCGCACCACGGGGAGGCTGCCCGATGAGGCGCCGGCTGTGGGCCGCTCGAGGCCGAGAGGCGTACGTCCCGCTCAAGTCCAGCAAGCGCGCCCGCCGCGGCCGCGCGCCGAAGGGATCCGGGCCGGGGTGGATCGCCGACGTCTTCGAGGGCGGCCTCGAGGGCCTGCTGGACTTCCTGTTCTCCTGGGGGCGGCGATGAGACGCCGACGCCAGTGCACCACCTGGTCGTGCTTCGCCGTCGGCGTCCAGTGCCAACGCCTGGCCAAGCACGACGGCCCGCACGAGGCTTCCCCGACCCCTACGTACGACCGGCATTGGTCCTGGACCGACGAGGACCCGAACGGCATCACGGTGCTCCCTGGCACCGTGTGGTTCCACCGGCCGGAGCGGGCGCGGCTCAAGAAGATCGCCCGGCTCCTCGCGCCGTGGGCACTCCTGCACGGGCCGATCGCCCTTCTGCTGTGGCTGTACGTGTCCCCGGCCACGGCGGTCGTGTTCGTTGCCCTGGAGCTGGTGACGAGCGTCCGCCGGCCGCGGTTCGTCGACCTCGGCCGGTTCACCGCCGGGGTTTGGCCGGTCACGCCCGCGGCGCCGCCCCTGATCTTCGGCATCGCCTGGGCGACCCATGGCGAGGGACGGAACGCGAAGATCGCAGGCCTCGAGGTCGTCCTCGGGCCCGTCGTCGTCGGGGCGTTCTCCCTCGTGCCGCGTAGCGAGTGGCCTGCGTACAAGCGCTCGCAAGCCGCCTTCAAGGCCCTGCAGAAGGAGAGCCGTTCATGACCCGCGTCACGCTGCAGCGCCGTATTCGCTCGCCGCGCTCCCTGCGCCTGGGCCCGGTCCGGCTGTGGGCCGCCCGGATCCCGCAGGGCCCGAACCTGGGCTTCGGGCGGATCGCGACGACCGACACCCCGGGGAACCCAGCTCCCGGGCAGACGGTCGTGAACGACGGAGCCGGTTACGTCCTGGTCCTGGGCGGCATTGCGTTCGCCGCGCTCCGCTGCAGGTCGGTGCCTGTGCCGGAGCAGCATCCCTGACAAGGGGATTTCCCTTGGTGTACTATTCCCGTCGATGCGGCGGCATGGGGTTGCCCCAGTCGCCGCTACGGCGCACGACTCGCGCCGAAGTTGGACGGAGAACAGCCACCATGCCCAAGGCCAATAAGGAATACGGCCCGCGCATCCCGGCCCCGAACTACGACCAGATCAGCAAGGACGCCGAGCGGCAGGTCCTCAAGGATCTCGGTCTCGAGCGTCCCGAGGACGCAGTCCACGCCCGCCCGGAGGACCTGGTCGTGAAGGCGGCCCGCATCCTCGAGCAGGTCGACGCCGAGGTCGCGCTCCACCTCGACGAGCGGGACCAGGCGCTCGCGCACCTGTGGTTCTACGAGCAGCGTCTCGGCCTGGCCAAGACCGCCGGCCTGGGGAACATGGGCTACCGGCAGGCGCTCGCCACGATGATGTTCGGCAACAAGAAGCACGTCCACGAGCTGCCGACCGGCTCGGGCGAGGAGCTCGCCCAGGCCGCCGAGGCTGCGGGCATCGAGCGGGTCGAGGGCGCCGAGGAGAAGCTCCTCAAGACCGCGCCGCTCGTCTACGCCGCGCGGGCCCGCCGGGACGTCGCTGTGCGCTTCATGCAGGAGGCGGTGTTCGCCCTCTCGGAGAAGCCCTACAACTGGAAGCCCGAGCAGATCGCCGAGCACGCCGGCGTCGACCGGAACCTGGTCTACAAGCAGCGGGCCGCGGCCCGCCGGCGCCGAGGCCTGTAGCACCGCCCGTTCCACCGAGACCGGCCCCAGCAACACGGGGGCCGGTCTTCTTGTTGCGTCAGCGCTGGTCACACCGGGGACCGGTTTTTGGTCCCCGGTCACCGGAGACCGTTTTCCGGTCGCCGGTTTCTGGGGCGCCGCAGAACCGGGTGCCGGAGACTTGGGCCCCTTTAGTAAGAAGATCAAGTACCACCATCAAGTAAGTTCCGATGCCTTCGCTTCGCTCAGGCATCGGCGCGTATCGGGGCCTGTTAGCGCTCGAGCGCCGACAGGCGCAGCAGCGGCAGCAGGGGGAGGGGTGTCACAGAATCCTGCGGCCCGGCGTTCCCCCCTGCATGACGACCTCGCATGCCCCGAAGCCCCGGCGCACCATGCTCCCGCCGAACCTCACCCGCAACTACTACGAGGTGAGGCGCCTCATCGCCGAAGGGGAAGGCCGGGAGCTGCCGCACTGGTACCAGCTCACCGTCGAGCAGAAGCTGGCCGAGGAACGAGAGGTCGAGCTGTTCCGGCGGGCCATACTCCGCGCCGAGGAGGAGCAGGACCTCGTCGCGAACTTCAACGCCCCCGCAGCCAAGGACGCACCGGCCGCCGAGTCCACGGAGGCCGCCGCGCCCGCGGTCGACTGCGAATGCCCCGGCTGCTCCACCATCCGAGCCCTGGACGAACTCGTCCGGCAGGCCCAGCGCCTCGAGGTCGCCCTCGGCTGGGACGTCAACAGCAAGGGCCAGGGCGCCGCCGTGTACGCCTTCAAGCCCGTCTCCCTCACGCCCCAGGAGCGTGCCGACCTGGAGAAGCGCGCCAAGGAGGCCATCGCCGAATGGGTGGCCAAGGGCAAGCCCTTGAAGATGACCGGGCTGGTCCCGGCCCCTCGCAGGGGCGGCCTGTACGGTCTCGGCCCGACCTGGTCGGACCTGGAGCGCTGGATCTTCCGCGCTCAGGCGGCCGCCCCGCGGGCCTTCCTCCGCGACCTGTAACAAGATCCGGCCCCCCGACGTACTACAGGGTGCGGCTGGCCCTCCGACCCCGAGATCCCCCCGGGGAAGGCACTCCGGCCACACCCCCCCGAAGACCGGGGGCGCCCCTGCTCCACCTCCCCGGAGCGGGGCCGCCCCCGGCACAGACTTCCGGCACGGGCGTCACCCCTGACAGGCAGCGGGCGACACGTTGTTCATGCGGCTGCCGGAACCTCGCGGCCTGGCCGACGGTCTGGGCATGGACCGATCGGCCAGGCCGCGACACTAGATCCCCCCGGGCGGCACCTTCCCGCCCATGTCCCGCACGCAGAACCCGCCCTCGAGCTCCCGCGTCGCCCCCGACCGCGAGGAGCTGCAAAGGGCGCGCCGGCCAGGAGTCGTCTCCCGAGACGCCTCCAACGTCGCCGACATCCTGCTGCGCGCCCCCGCCGCCACCCGCCGCCACGCCTTCAAGCACGACATCAGCGCCCGCGAGCGGCCGTACGTCATGCGGGAAGTCGAGCGGGCCACCGGCTCCATGTACGGCCTGTGGCACGACACGCCCTCCGGCTTCATCGAGGACGTCCTCGGAGAGTCGATCTGGTCGCGCCAGCGCGAGATCGTCGACGCGGTCCCCTTCCACAAGCGCGTCGCGGTGCCCGCCGGGTTCGGCGTCGGCAAGACCTGGATCGCGGGCAGGTTGGTCGCCTGGGCCGGGTCCGTCAACGCCCCCGGCACCATGGTCATCGTCACCACCGCGACCCGCTTCCGGCAGGTCCGAAATCAGTTGTGGCCGCACATCCGCAAGACCGTCGCCCGCGCGGGCCTGCCCGGCTACTGCGACACGACCCAGTGGAAAATCCCTGATCAGTGGGGCAACGACGTCATCGTGGCGTACGGCTTCACCGCGCCCGAGAACGACGAAGCGGCCATGCAGGGCATCCACGGAACGCCCAAGCTCCTCATCGTCGTCGACGAGGCCGGCGGTATCGCCCGCACGATCGGCAACGGCACGAACAACCTGCTCACCGGTGACGCGAGGATGCTGGCCATCGGCAACCCCGCCATGGACGACCCCAGAAGCTGGTTCGAGGGCCTGTGCGAGGAGGGCGAGGACCCCGAGGAGCCGTCCACCGTCACCATCCCCATCGCCACGTTCGCCTCCCCGGCCATCACCAAGGAGCGCGTCCCGTACTGCAACGACTGCCCGGACGGCGTGCCCCCGCACTCCCTTGCCATCCACCTCCCCGACCAGGAGTGGATCGACCGCACGATCCGCGAGTACGGGCCCGATCACCCGTACGTCATCGCGAAGGTGCACGCGAAGTTCCCGAAGGGCGGAGGTGGCCTCACCATCCCCGTGACCTGGGTCGAGGCAGCCCAGACCAGCGACGACCCGACCGGGCCCGGATGGCGCCGGCTGTGCGACCTCGGCATCGAGAAGGAGACCGCCACCCACACCGTGAAGGACGGCGCCTGGGTCCGCCTCGGCGTTGACGTTGCCGCGGACGGCGGCGATGAGTTCGTCATCGCGCGCATCGTCGGCGATGTCATCGAGACCCGCTACTGCTCCTCCGGCACCATCAACGACGACCAGGTCCTCCTCGCCGAGAAGGTCCTCGAGGAGATCAAGGCCGCGCAGCTCCTGGCCGACGCCATTGGCTCCCCGCACGCCGTGCGCGTCAAAGTCGACCAGAACGGCATCGGCCACGGCGTGGTGTCCATGCTCAAGCGCTGGGCCGACACCGGCCGCCACCAGGCGCAGATCGTCGGCGTCATGGTGTCCGAGTCCCCCGAGCAGGACGACCCGGGCGCGCAGATGCGGCCGTACCGCAAGCGCGACGAGATGTGGCTCGCCACCCGCGGCTTGCTGCAGCCGGACCCGTCGACCGGCCTGGGCCGACTCCGCCTCCGCGTCGATCGGCAGACCGGCATCCAGCTCTCCACCCCCCGCCTGGGCTCCAACAGCGCCGGATACAGCGTTGTCGAGTCGAAGAAGGCGATGAAGCAGCGCGGCATGAAGTCCCCGGACCGTGCCGATGCGGCGTTGCTGACCGTGTACGAGCCGGAGCCGATCAACCCTCCGCGCCGCCGCGGCCTGCTCAACTAGGCGTTCACTGCATCCGCTACCGCGGGTACAGGGCAATATCTAGTGCCATGAACTCGACCGCCCGCCACCTCAGCGCCAGCGGCGACCCCGTGACGCCCGCGGTCGCCCTCCAAGCCGTGCCCAGCCCGGCCCCCGCTCTCCACCAGCTCGAGCGGATCCTCGACACGTTCCGAACCGTCAACCGCGGCAACAAGGACGTCGTCTCGGACTCCCGCATGCAGCAACTGGAGTGGGTCGCGCGCGAGCTCGCCCTGGCGCTCCCCCTGGGCCTGACCGAGAGCGCCGGCGACTCCCTCGCCGACCTCCTGGCCCCGGACGCCGTGCACGCGTACCTGCTGTACGGCCGCGGCGGCTACCTGCGCAGCGCGCCGATAGTGGCCACGGATCCCACCAGCTACGACACCTCGGAGCGGATCCGGATCTTCTGCCTCGAGCGGATCGCCGAACAGGCCCGTCTCCCCTTCGAGGCGCCTGACCTGCCCCCGTGGCGTCTGCGGCCAACCGTCTGCCCGAACATGGCGAAGCTGATCACCGACCACCTCGAGGACGAGGCCAGCCACTGGACGGAGGCTGACCGGCCCGACGTCATCGTCCGCGGCCTGGCCATGTGGGGCGTCATGTGTGACGTCCTGCCGCGTCTGGGCGAGCTGGAGTCCATGCTCCTCGAGGACCTCACCGTCATCGCCGACACCCCGCGCACGCTCACGCTCATCCGCCAGCCCCAGGGAGGCCTCCGCGGCAAGATGCCCGAGCCGGAGACCTGGGAGCTCAGCGAGGACACCCGCCGCCGCCTGGACGACTGGCTCGACCGCCGCTCCAGGCTGATCACCCGCCTGCAGGGCGGCGTGCCCCGGCACCTGTGGCTGTCCGCCCCGCCGAACCCCGACGCCGGCGTCCCGATCCACCGCCGCGGCATCAGCAAGTGGTACAAGAAGGTCGCCGACGCCGTGCAGGTGAAACAAGACGCCGCCGGAGTGCCGGAGGAGAACCTGGTGCCGACCAGGTGGGAGACGATGCGCCGCACCCTCCTCGCGCAGCACCAGGCCGCGGAGATCACTGCGTAGACGGCCCCTGGCGGCCCCCAGGGCGCTGATACGGTCCCGGCATGGACGTCGACCAGGCCCAGGCCCTTACAGCGCCGCTCACGGCCGCCGAGCGGCATCAGGTGCAGCTCGCCGCGGCCGCCGCGGGCAAGACCGTCGACGAGTACCTACGGGACGGGATCGCCACGGCAGACGACCCGTTCGCCACCGCGCTCGAGCGGGCCGCCGACACCATCGCCGGCCGCGGCGACGAGATCCGGCACGACTACGCCACCGACTGACCCAGCACACAGAGGAGCCCGGTACCGACGGGGGATGCGGTACCGGGCTCCTCTGCGACCACCGTACGCCCCAGAGGTGGGGGAAGTCGGTGTTCCGGCCAACTACTCCGTCGCGTCGTCCCGTGCGCGCAGCGCTTCCTCGGCCACGCGTGCACGGTCCTCCGCGGCGCGGAGCTGGTCCTTCAACCCGTCCAGCTCGTTGCGCAGCTCGTCGACCCGGCGGTCCTTCCTGTCCAGGGCGGTGTTCGCCCGCTCGAGCTCGGCCCGCAACCCGGCCTGGACCGTCTCGGCCGCCTCCTTCGCCGCCTGCACCATGGCCTCCGCGCTCCGCAGGGCCTGCCGGCCGTTCTCCTCGGCCTCGTTGGCGCGCGCCTCCGCGGCCGCGGCCTTGGTGTTGGCTTCCTCGACCTGCGCCGCCGCGGCGGCCTGCGCCTGCTCGAGCGTCGTGGTCATCTCCGCGACCTGGCGCTCGGCCTCGACCCGGGCCTCCCCCGCGGCGTTCTCCGCGACGCGGACCTCCTCCGCGGTCTGCTTCCGGATCGCGGCAATCTCGTCGGCCGCGCCCTGGCGGGCGGCGTTGACGTGGGTCTCGGTGAGCTGTCGCGCCTCCTCGACCAGGCGCTTGGCCTCCGCGCGTGCTTCCTCCACGGAGGCCTGCGCCGCCTCGACCTGGGCGTTGGCCTCCGCGGTGATCCGCTCGACGTCCGCCTGGAACTGGGCGCGGGCTGCCTCGAGCTCCTGCTGCATCTGCTCCGCGGCCTGATCGGCGGCCGCCCTCTCCTCCTCGGCCGCCTCCTTCGCCTTCACCGCGGCGATCCTCGTGTTGCGCTCCGCGTCGGCGCGGGCGTCGGCCGCCGCGATCCGGGTGTTGGCCTGGCTCTCCACGGCCAGGACCTGAGCCTCAGCGGCCTCCGGGTCCGTGACCGTCTGCAGCAGACCGACGTAGCGCTCGAGGGACGCGGGGAGCTGCGTGAGGAGACGGACGATGTCCTCCCGCACGTTGACCGCGTCGGCCGCGGAGTCGGTCACGGGCTTGTCGGGCACCGGCTCCTCTGGGGCGCCTGTCTCCCTTGCCTGCCTCGCGGCGAGGCTCCGCTCATACCGCCACTTCGCGCCCCCGTTGTGGTCCTCGCGTTCGCAGAACTTCGGCGCCGGGCCGGGGGCCTTCGGGTCCTTCTTCGGCTCTCGCGGCGCTCCACACCCCGGAAAGATGCAGGTCTCTTGGTCTGCGCTCTCCCCGGCCGGGGCATCGGCGGTGGGCTCGCTCATGGACTTCGCTCCTGGTCCGCTGCGGACGTACGAGGGCCCGTTCTACCACGGTCTCCACCCGTCCCTAACCGATCCCATCTCATCCCATCTCAACTCATCACAGAGACGAGATGAGATGGGATGAGATGGGATCGAATCAATCCCGGGAACGCCCGAGGGGGCCGACGGAATGTGTCCGTCGGCCCCCTCGAGTTCTTGGGGTGCCCCTGCGTCAGGCGGTCGGGTACGAGCCGGTGACGGTGATGATCTCCGCGTTGACGGCGCCCTCGGCGTCGCCGTAGAGATGCTCGATGGGCAGCACCGCGGCCCCGTTCGCGCCGCTGGTGACGCGCAGGCGGTCGATCTTCGTGCCGTCCGATCCGGCGTAGATGACGGCCTCACCGGTCCAGACGCCGTTGTCGGCGTCGCGGCCGTCGAGGCTGACCTGGAACGCGTAGCGAATACCAGCCGCGGCCGGTACCGGCAGGGTCAGACCGAACCCCGCGCTGGAGGCCGCGGCCGTCTCCTTCTTCGCGTTGATCTGCGCGGTGAACGTGCAGACGCCGTTCGCCTCGACGTACTTGCCCGAGCTGGTCGTCCCGTCAGTGCCGGCGACGTTGGTGAGCTTCGGGGTCCAAGAGGTTGCAGCCATGCGCACTTCCTTCGTGCTCTCGAAAACGCTGCCCCGGGTGAGGCAGCCGGCGAAGAGTGCGCGATGGTCGACGCTAGTGTCGCGGCCTCACGAAGAGGCCTGCTGACCTGCGGTTTCCGACTTCTCTGGCTCCCAGACGTAGACCTGGGTGTCGGTCTCCTCGTCCCGGGTCAGGACGTACGCCCCGCTACCGGCCGGGGAGCGCATGTCGATGCGGTCGATGAAGTCGTCCGGCGCCTTCCCGCCGTCGAACGGACCGCCCACGTACTGGAGTTGCTGCAGTTCAGCCATGCCAGGAATCTAGCGGTATGTATTGGTATGCGGCTACGCTGGCCCCGCACCAAAGTGTGGAGACACGCCGCACAGACCGCCGATCCGCTTCCCACGCAGCGACGGCACCACGGTCGAAGGCTCGCCGGACATGGCTACCGGCACCCGGGCGCACCCCGGCGAGGGCCCGTGACGGATCGCCCTTGCCCTGACACCTGCGGCGGGCGGCGTGGGGCCTGCCTCGGAGACTCACATGTCACGGCACGTCAGCAACGACCTCAAGCGCCGCGCCCGCGAACTGGCCGCCCAGGAGGGCATCCCGTACAGCGCCGCTCTCGCCCGGCTCCGCAGCTCCCGCAAGCCGGCCGATCAGCCGACGGACACCGCGGCGGACAACCCCAGCCGGTTCCTGCTCCCCGAGTACCTGTACGTGCCGTTCCCCGCGCCCGACCTGGGCGACGCCCGCCCCTGCGACTCCTGCGAGGGATCAGGCCTCGACGCCGAGGGGCGCACCTTCGCCCAGCCGTCCGACGGCGGCCGGCCCCCGCTCCTGATCGAGGTGGTGTGCTCCGTCTGCGAGGGCTGCGGGCGGGCCGAGCACGACCCGGAAGGCTGCGGGTGGCCGCACACGGACCCGGACATGGATGACGGCCTGTACGACGAGGACGACTACGACGAGGAACCCCCGTGCCCCTCGTGCGCGGGCCGGGAGTTCAACTACATGCAGGGCATGCTCTCCGACGACCAGGGCGAGCCCGTCGAGGTCGTCTACCTGCGGCTCCCCTGCGGCTGCACCGCCGACCGCATGCGGATCGTCCTCGGCGAGCTCGTCGAGGTGAGCGGCTGATGGCGCAGGTCCGCGTGATGAGCGACGACGACGGAGAGGTGACTGCCCTCCTGGAGGCGCTGATGCCCCTGCTCCGGGCACACCCCGCTTTCGTGGTGAGCGGCACCCGAGAACTGAGCAAGCGCGGCCCCGGAGAACGCGTCGTGTTCGAACTGCTCCTCGCTGACCGTCAAGGTCCCCAGGTGACCGTGGAGCGCACCGACAGGCCCGACTCGGGCCGCAGGGGGCTTCCCCGCTCGTAGACGCCACAGGGGCCCCGTACGCGCCGTACGGGGCCCCTGCTGTGGGTTCTCGCCTACGAGATTGGGTTCTCGTCCAGCCAGTCCGACAGATCGTGGGCGCTGCCGAGCACGTCGGGCCGGTTGGTGTCGATGGCCGTGGCGCCGCGGTCGCGGCCGACGGCGATTCCGGCCTCCATCTTGTCGATCAGCGCGTACGCCTCCGTCCAGAACTCGGGCCCCACGGACTTCTCCGCGCGCATGGCCTTGCGCAGGCCGCGGGCAGGCTGGACGAGCGCCTGCATCTGTTCCCAACAGGTGCCGGGCTCCTTCTCGAGGCAGCCGCCGTCCTCGTCGAACTTCGTGACCATGTCCTGGAATTCGGTGGTCGCGTCCGCGACGCTCACCGTCTTCGGCGACGAGGCGGCCGCCGGCTTCGCGTCGTCACTCGAGCTGCTGCAGCCGCTCGCGGCCGCCACGGTCGCGCCCAGGACCAGCGCGCCGACCGTCTTCCCCCAGATGTGTCTCCCCATGACGCGGGATCATCGCACGCCGTGCCGACACGGACACGACAAGGGCCCCGGCCGGCGGCCAGGGCCCTTGGATCCGGCAGGTCACGCGCGCGTGGAGGAACGCCCGCCCCACCGGTTGATGTTCGTGATGTGCACCGACTTCCCGGCCTGGCTCGAGGGAGCCATCTTCCACGCGAGGAGCAGCAGCGCTATCGCCGCGGCCGCGCTGCCCACGCCCGTCATCGCGCTGACGAGCTGGCTCGCCCCGGCGAGGAACTGTCCGGCGCCCCACCCCAGGACGCCACCACCGACGCCGCCGCCGAACATCCGCGCGGCGAGCGGGTCGATGAGCGGCTGCGGGGTCAGGTCCCGGGCCGGGGTCGGCGCGGTCGGTTGCAGGGCCGAGCGGCGCACCGCGACGGACTTGTTGGGGTCGTACGGGTCCTGGACGTGCACGATCGGGTCGTGCTCGTCGCCGAGCTCGACGAAGCCCGCGATCGGCTGCTGGGCGCCCGCCGGGATCACATGCTTACTGGACACGGGCGTTCTCCTTGCTGTCGACGGGGGCTTCGGCGACGGGGGTGTACTGGGGGGCCGAGAGGACGAACACGACGGAGCGGTCGCGCTTGCCGGACTCCTCCACCCAGCCCTGGGCGAGCCACTGGTTCAGCCAGGGGGTGATGGTCGAGTGGTGATTGCAGATCCCCATGCGGACCGCTTCGCCCTTGGTCAGGCCCTCGGGCCCGGCCTTCTCCAGGGCCTGCCACATCTCCAGCCGGTTCTCCTCGATCCGGGAGCCGTCCGGGTAGGTGGGCACGGCGCGCAGCACGGGCCGGCCTCCGCCTCCGCCCCCTCCTCCGCCGGGGCCTCGGGGGGTGGGCGGCTCCGGCCGCGGGTCCGCGTCGTCGTCGATATCGGGCAGCGGCACCCGGGCGCCGGGGCGCTCGGGCCACAGCTCGAGCGCGCGGTCGATGACCTGGTGACGCTCCGGCGGCTCGAACGGGAACGTCTGCACCCGCCGGGGCCGCGAGCCGTCCTCCAGAAGGACCGCCCGACCTTTGTCCTTCTCGCCGTAGTCGTGAGCGTCGGCGCCCTTCTTGACCCAGCCGCGGCCCAGGATGGTCTCGGTCATCTCCGGCGTGGTGGTGGCGAGCGCGACCTTCTGGCCGCACACGTCGCGGATCTGCGACGGGATGACGTTGTCCTGGGGCTTCTGCGTCGCGACGACCACCGGCACCAGGCAGGCCGGGCCGCGAGAGAGCACGTCTCGGAGCACCGAGATGATCTGTGCTCGCAGCTTTCGGTCCGGGATGTCGATGAACGTGGCGAGCTCGTCGACGATGAGGGCGATCGGCTCCCAGCCATCGTCCGGCTCCGCCTTCGTCCGGTTCTCCCGAACCAGCTTGGCGTACCGCCGGTCAATCTCCCGCTGGACCTCGAGCAGCTTGGCGAGGAACGCGAGCGGGTCGCGGCCGACGAAGTCGTCTTCGTACTGGCACAGCGGCGCCCACATGGACAACTCGACCAGCTTGCCGTCGACGAGGATCAACCGGGCCCGGGTCAGGGCCAGGTGGGCGACGATCACCGACAGCAGCACGGACTTGCCCATGCGCTGCAGACCGGCGACCAGGATGCCCGCGCGGGCGAGGAGATGCAGGTAGACCTCCTCCCCCGTCTCGCGGTCGATCGCGGCGAGGAGCGGCTGCCACGGATCCCACTCCTCCAGCTCGTCCAGGAGCGGGTGGTGCGTGGGGAGCTCGACGACGACCTCGGGGGCGGGCGGTCGAGCGGTGACGATCAGGTGGTGCGAGGCGCCGCCGTCGACGACCTCGAGCGTCCATCCGGGCGCCAGACGGAGCGCAGCCTCCAGGCGCGAGACGCGCAGGGCGCTGCTCGCGATGTCCCGCGGGCTGACGCCGACGGGCAGGGACAGGATCGCGGTCCAGGACCCGTCCGGGTGCCGGAGCATCTGCTCCAGGGCCGCGCCCGGCGTCCCCGTGGCCTCCAGCGCGCCGGCGACGTCGTCGGGCGCCAGGACCAGGTCCACCTTCGGCGGCGCGTTCTTCGCGGCCTTGGCCTCGAGCTTGTCCCGGTCCAGGCGGTGCTTGGCCAGCCACCCCCAGAACGGGAAGCTCGCCGCGGCGGCCCCGACGAGGCCGATGGCGGCGCCGGGCAGCGAGGGGGCTATGACCTGCCACGACGACCACAGCAGCGTGCCCGTGGCCACCGTGCCGCCGTACAACGCGGGGAACGCGGCGGGCTGCCGGATACCGAGGACGGCAGCGCCGCCGGTAACGACGCCGACGAGGATGCCGGTCGCGCCGTAGGCCACCGGCTCCTGCCAACTCGGGTCCGTGAGCCAGGCCTCCGTGTAGATCCAGCCGCCCCACGCGACGGCACCGGCGCCGGGGGCGAAGTACGGGGCGCGGCGCTGCAGCACCGAGCAGGCGGCGCGCAGCATCCGGGCACGACGTGAGGTCCTGGTAGCGGCGAAGGCCTCGTAGGCGGCTTCTGCGGCCGAGGTGACGTGATCGGACTTGTCCTTGGTCGAAAACACGTCACGTCACCTCGAGACGGGGGAGGTGACGGGACGGCAGACGGCTGTGCGCGAGGGCATCGGGGCGTTCCTTCGTTCGTTGGTTTCGGCGGTTGCTCTCCGCCGGGTCTGGCCATGACGCCAGGTCTTCGGTTGTTGTGCGGGGCCGGGGCCGGCAGGGGTCCTACGGTGCTTCGGGTCCGAGCGTGACCGGTTCGGTGGTCGTGTCCTTCCAGACGTACGCCCACTCGTCCCGGACAGTCATCGACGTCTCCGGCGGCAGTTCGCGCGCGGCGATTGCCGTGACGGCCGTCTTCATGGCGTCCACGGCCGCATTGCGCCTGTTGGTGCGCACGTTGGTCGGGGTGCCGGGCGGAATCGTGAACTCGAAGGTCACTCGTAGCTTCCGCGGGGCGTCTCGCTCCGCCATCGTCCCCCCTCTAGATCAGATACAGCCCTCATTGTGCCTGATCTTTCGGTGAGAGTGGAAGTTCTCGGTGAGAAAAACGGGTTCAGTGACCCGAAACCAGGAGCGGCCTTGCCTGTTCCAGGAGAGCGCGCACGTTCTCCGGCAGAGGGGGAGGGAGCGGCGGGCAGTCCAGACCGAGCCAGTCCCGGGCCAGCTCCTGCGGCCACGACTGCCACGCGATGACGGGACGCACCTGGTGCACCCGCTTCCACGCCTCGAGCCACGCGGTCTCGTCCGTGCGCATCGCCTGGGACTCGCTCCAACTCAGGACGCGCCACGGTCTGGGGTCGTCGAGCGCGCCGGACGAGACCAGGTGGTAAATGCCCTTCACGAGGCATCCTCCTCGAGGCGTCCGCGCGCCAGGTGCTCCTTGCAGTTCGCGCACCGCAAGGTCCCCGGGCGACGGGGGTGGTCCTCCAGGATCGTCGGCCCGCACGTCGGGCATGTGAGCCTGACGCGCTGCAACGGCCGCGGCACGGCCGGCGCGAGCGGGTCCGCCCCGTGCGGGGTCGCCGCGTCGTACATGTCGTTCCAGATGTACCGCGTGCCGTCCCGGTCCGGTTCCGACTGATGCCAGCCCCCGGGGTGCTCTCGTACCGGCATGACCTGCGGCTCGTAGTGACCGACCGGCCGCCCGCAGGAGACCCGGCCCGCCACGGCGTGCAGCATGGTCGCGCTGCAGGTGGTCACCTCGCCCGTGCACTCCGGGCACGGTACGGGCTTCGGCTCCCCGTGATAACTGTCCCACTGGGAGAAGTCCGGGATCACGCCGCGGCCGCGGCAGCGGCGGCACGGTGGGGCAGGCGGCTTCGGAGGCGGGAACGACACCTCGAGCTGCACCAGGTCCTCGTGCCGGTCGGACCGGCCGATCGCGTCGACCTGGCAGTGCAGTGTCATCGTGCGCCAGCCCTCGAGCGGCAGCGTGGACGGCAGCTCGCCCCCGAGCAGCTCGGACAGCTCCTCGGGGGCGATCTCGTGGTTCCCTGGGCGCGTCACCGCGGCTCCTCAATGGCTTCGGTCCGCGGGCACTGGTCGGTCGTCGGGTGCGGCCGCGCCTCGGAGACCTCGAGCACGACGTCCTCGGCGTATCCGA
The DNA here is from genome assembly GCF_044465645.1 of Streptomyces sp. NPDC049627. NCBI lineage: Bacteria > Bacillati > Actinomycetota > Actinomycetes > Kitasatosporales > Streptomycetaceae > Streptomyces > Streptomyces sp. NPDC049627. Next base: position 51,664 of record NZ_JBITLW010000023.1, read on the forward strand.
CGTGCGTCCAGGCGTCGGCCACGGTGGGTGAGGTGCCGACGGGCGCCAGGAACACGGAGACCCGGGTCACTGGGTGTCCCCCCAGTAGCCGGGCAGGGGCACAACGTTGATGCCGTCCTGCTCGGACAGGCGGGCGACGCTCGGGTCGGCGCTCCACACGGTGAGGCCCTCGAACTGGCGGTGGGCGGCGCGCAGCCGCTCCCGCTTCACCACGGCGCTCGGCCGGTAGTCGTGGCGGCTCCGCATCAGGAGCAGGGCCGCGGGCACGCCGTGCAGGTTGAGCCAGGTGATGACGAGCTGCTCCAGGCGCCGGTCTCCGCCCGTCATGACGAGCACGGTCTTCCCGGCCTGGTGGGCGATTCGGGCGTCGGCCACGACCTCGAGGTTGGGCGGGCACTCGAGCATCGCGGAGTGGAACCGGGAGGCGTCTTTCGCCAGGCCGTGGATTGCGGAGACGTCGATGAGCCCGCCCTCGAGGTCGAAGATGGCCGCGGCGGTCTTCGAGGGGGCGGCGATGGCGGTGGTCACTCGGTCTCCCCGTTGTAGATGCGGATCATCCGCACGGCCTTCTGCCTGCACGGTTCGCACGTCTTGACTCGGCGGTCGCCGGTGCCGCATATCGCCGCGGCGAGGGCGTCGACGGCGCCGGTGGAGGTGATGCGGAGCAGGGTCTGGCCCTTCCTGCGGCAGGAGTCGCAGGCCCGGGTCTTCCCGGGTCGGGTGTTCTCCCCGCACGCGACCAGGGCCAGGCGCTGCTCGAGCTCGGGCAGGGTGGGGGCTTCGGCGACGGTGGCAGTCATCGGTTGCAGTCCTTCGGGGCGCGCGACTTGTGGTGGGCGATGGTCTGGAGGTCGCTCCCGACCTGCTCGTAGGCAGTCATCTCCTGGCAGGCGGTGCACCGGTAGGCGATGAACCGGCGGAAGGGGACGGTCGTGGACGCCGGGTGTCCCTGGCGGCCGCCGGCCATCTCGCCGGGGCCCGCGTCGCCGCACCACTCGCACGACGGGTCGTGGTGGGTGATGACGGGGGCCTTGGTCCACCTGGACCAGGTGATCGGGCGGCCCGCGTGCTCGGCGGGCAGGGGCGCCTCGGCGTACGTCACCGGGTCCGGGACGGCGCGCAGGTGGCGGCCGCGCGGATCCGGCGCAGGGGCGGGAACCGGCAGCTCCTCGGCGACGCCCGCGGGGACGATCCGGGGCTTCTCCGGCTCCGGCTCACCGCGTAGGGCGCGCAGGCAGGCCGGGCAGATGGCCGACTCCGTGACCGGACCGTCCCACGGCCGTACGCCTGGTGCCTGCTCGGCGTCAGGGACGCACTCCAACGGCACGGTGAAGACCGGCACCGCGGGGGCTGTGACGCCCTCCTCGGCGATGTGCAGCAGGGGACGGCCAGCGGCGCGTACGACGAGGCGGCCGGACCACTCGGGTGCGGCCGGGGCCTCGACGGCGAGAGCGGTCACGACGGTTCACCTTCCTCGGCCAGGTGCAGGACGCCGGCGACGTTGGCCCACATGTTCGCCATGGTCACGGCGGTGCCCCGCTGCTTCTCCGCGCCCTCGGCACGCTCGTACCAGTCGCGGGCCCCGGCGCTGAGGCGCTGGGACTCCAACTCGCGGCCCTTCGCCCGGCGGGTCACTGCCGTCTCGTGGGCGGTCTCCGCGCGGCCGGCCCAGACGGCGGCATGACGCGCGGCCGCGGCCGCCGTGGTGGTCATCGGCCACGCCCCACGAGGAGCGGCACCAGGCCGTCGGACTTCGGGTTCTGCCGGTACAGGTCCCTGCGGGCGGCGTGGATGCTGCGCCGGGCGAGGCAGAGCATGCCGGCCGGGACGTGGCAGGTCGGGCACGTCACGGAGTAGGCGCCCTGCCGGAACCGGGCCGCGGTCTCGTGCGCAGCGTCGTGCGCGGCGTCCGCTGCCGGTGAGGGGATGAGAGCGGAGAGCAGGGCTATCACGCGCGGCCCCCCTTCCGGCTGGCCTTCCTCGGGGGCGTGTAGGGCTGCCAGGTGATCGTGCCCTCCTCGACGTGCCCCGAGGCCCGGGTCTCGCCCGTGTCGGGGTCGCGGAGGTAGTTCTCCCAGAAGGTGACCCGGCCCTGCGCGGCGCCCGGCTCCCCGTACGGCCCCTCGTACTCCGTGTGGGGCGTGCCGCCCTTCTCCGGGACCTCGGTCCAGTTGATGACGGCCCGGTAGACGGCTCCGTGATCTGCCTTGATGTTCCTGGCCATCACGCACCGACCTGGTCGGACTCGGCGGTGAGAGTGATGTGCGGGCGGGCGTCCTCCCGGACAGTCTCGTCGTCCAGCCGGTACAGCCACAGGCCCTCGTCCGTCGCCTCGGCGTCCCGCTCGTACCGGGCTTCTCCGTGGCCGGGTTCTGCGGTGTCGCCCCAGGCGATCGGGAGGGTGAGGGCGGCCGCCGGGCCCTGGTCGGCTGCGCCGGGGACGCGCAGAACGGCGCCCTTGTACGGGCCGTTCGCGAACTTGATGAAGGAGAGGGACGCCGGGCCGTCGATCTCACCGCCCAGGCGCTCCCCCAGCTTCTCGGCCCAGTCGGTGACCTCGCGGGCGGTGGGCGTCGGGTCGAACCCGAGGACAGCCCGGAGTGCCGCGACGGTGGTGAGCAACTCGACGTAGGCGGCGATGGGGAAGTCGTCGTTCCAGCGGTCGCGCAGGAGGGAACACGCCGCCTTGTCGGCGGCTTCGGCGAGTTCGATGTCGATGTCGCCGCGGGTGAGGTGGGTGCCGCCGCGCTCGTAGGCGCCGCGGGCCAGGTCGAGCAGGTGCTCCCGGCTCACGGTCGACGGGATGGGGGTGCCGTCCGGGGCGTAGACCTGGATGGACAGATTCTGCGTGGTGCTCACGGAGGGGCATCTCCTAGCGAGGTACGGGAGGGCGGGCCAGCCCTCAGTTCCAGTACGTCTAACCGGCGGTTCCTGTTACGGTTTCCGCGTTTCCGCTGGTCAGCGGCTCGGAAAGTTCGACGATGACGAGGGACATGCGGGCGAATCCCGTGGTGACCGACTCACCCATGACGGGGATCGGGCCCATGAGGAACTCGTGGTTGTCGTCGGGTAGGAGGCCTGCGTCGGTGACCAGGCCGTCGACGTAGTGCTTGGCGGTGGGCGCCCAGTTGCCCGGGTCGCGCTTCCGGGAGAGCGGCCGCGGGTGCAGGACGTAGAAGATCGCGGCCCGCTCGAGGCGCGGCAGGCGTCGGGCCATGGCCATGCCGGCGGCGTCCTTGCGGAGCTGTTGCCGGATCCGGTGCACGGCCATGTGGTGGAGCCGCTGGTTGCTCGTCAGCAGCTCCTCGGCGTACGGCATGAGCAGCGTCCAGTGGCGGCCCGGGGCGGACAGCATGGCGAGCAGCGGTTCGACCGCGGGCGCGGGCGGGGTGGACGGCGGGCCCGGGTGCGCGGGCGGTGCCTTCTTCCGGGCCTTCTTCTTCGGCGCCGCGGCGGCCGGCGGGGGAGCCTGGCCGCCGCGGCGACGTTCCTGCCACGCGAGATACTGCGCCGCGGTCAGTCTGGCAACCAAGGGATCAGCCCTCCAGGGCGGCGGTACCGGCTTCGGTCAGCCGCCAACGGTTGCCCAGGTTCCCCAGTAGCGTCGCGCTGTGCGCGGGCTCGACCGTCGCCCACCCCTTCTTCTCCACTCGCTTCACCGCGGCGTCGACCTTCCGTCCGAGCTGCCCCCAGGCCGTGCCGTGGCTGCGCTGGCTGGTGTCCCGGATGGTGGGCTGCCCGCGGCCGGGACGCATGGTGAACACCGCACCGGACTGGATCAGCCGCAGCGTGGCGGCCTCTCCGGGCGTGGGCGGGGCCGGTGCATCCAGAGTGCGCACTTGGCCCGCGTACTCGATGCAGCGCTTGCAGGTCGGCGGCACATCCTCGAGCGGGGCGCCCAGGTGCAGCGGGTTCGTACGGCCCGGCGTCTCGCACAGAGCGCTGCCGGCCTTGTGCTTCCGGGACCGCCCAGAGACCAGGTCGACGGCCGCCGTGACGTGCCGCAGCGGGCCCCGGACACCCGTGTGCCGGGTGTTCTCCTGCACGCTGAACGTGACCGGCGCCGACGCGGTGACCAGGGCCCAACGCCGCTTCTCCGCCTCCAACTTGGCGGAGGCCTGCGCCTCACGTTCCTTGCGCCGCGCCTCCTCGGCGGCGCGGGCCTGGACGATGCGCTCCGGGAGATCCGGCTCGAGGCCGCGCTCGTCGGCGACCAGGAGCGTGAACCCGTCCACGGAGGGGACGTGACGCAGGCCGGGGAAGTGACGGCCCAGGACGGCCGTGCACCAGTCGCCGCCGCGGCGCTGGATCACGTCCTCCATGCGGGCGATGTTGTGGCCGCCGATCGGCCCGGCGTCCCTCCCCCGGGCCTCCCTTCGGACGTCTTCGTACTCCGGGTACGTCGGCTCGGGGTCGGGTTGCGGAAGCAGGGCGGTCACGACGATGCGACGGGACATCGAGGGGTGTTCCTCTCTTCGGGTTACGGCGGTGCTCTCCGCCGTGTGGCGCCGCGGCGGGCGCCCGGGGGGCTCGTACGGTGAGGTCAGGAACTGCGTGCGGGTTCGGCCCGGACGATGGCGAGGGACTGCACCAGCAAGTCGGCGTCGGTCCGCGAGTCCTCGCGCCAGTGCAGCGCGTAGGACCCGGCGATCGTCGGCCCCTCGACGGCGTGGAGCGTGGGGTGCCTGTCGATGGCGCGCTGTTCCCAGCCGTCGGCCGGGAGGGTGGCGCCGCCGGTTCCGTTGTCGGGGCAGGTGATGACGATCACCCGCTCCGTGAGCTCGGCGGTGAAGCCTCCGGCGTACCCGAACCGTGTCGCGCGCGGCGCGGCCTGGCGTGTGGACCGCGTGCGGCGCGGGCGGTAGGGCCCGCGGGAACCGCCGCGCGGTACGGGGTGCTGCCGGATCCACTCGCGGCCGCGGTCGGTGAGCCTCACGGGGGCCTGGTCGTCGCCCCCGTCCGTCACGTACTCGCCGCCGGTCAGCGGGTAGAACGAGCTCTGATTGACGACGTAGTCGGTGCCGGCGAGTCGGTAGCGGCGCCGGGGCGCCACCTGGAACTGGGCGCCCTTGTCGCCGGCCTCCGCGATGGTGCGCAGAAGGGTTTCGACAGCGGGCGTGAAGTCGGGCATGCGGATCTGCTCCTCGGCAGGGCTGAGCGGAGAATCGTTCTGAGCGAAGAATCGAACGGCTCGAACGCTGGGGTTGTTACGCCTTCTCGGGGGCGACAGCAGCGACCGAAGCGACCCACGAATGGCGGAACCAGCGCGGAACGCCCGGGAAGGCGCGAAGCAGGAGAAGCACGGACACGGCCGTGAGGGTCAGTGAGATGTTCGCCAGGGCCCAGCCGATGACGCCGACCACCGCGGCGGCCGCCATGGCGACGGCGATGCCGAGCAGGTCGAGAGCGAAGGAGCCGAAGGCGGGGTGGGCGAGGGCCAGGAGACCGAGGGCCCAGGCGAGGAGTCGCAGCTTGGCGCGCATCTTCAACTCCCCTGCTGCTGGCCGTAGAAGCCGCTGCTCGGGTTGGTGGTGTCGGAGAGGTGGACGCGCCACCCGTCCGTCGTTTTCACCAACGGGTCCTCTTCGGTGCCCGGGTGCCCGTCGGCCGCGCAGATGTTCCGCTGGCCGTTGTGGTCACGCGCCTGCTGGGCGCGGTTGATGAAGCCCGCCATCGGGGTGCTCCTCGTTCGTCGGTTCCGGCGGTGCTCTCCGCCGTCAAGAAAGACTCTACGGGGTTACCCGTGAGTAGCCGACAATAACTCCAATTGTTGTCGGTAATGTTGGGCCCGACGCCAGAACTGAAACCCAGGGGGTACCCATGACGGCCGGCACGCCGGACGGCATCGACATCAGCGGCCTGAACAAGGCCAAGGTCCTCGCCGCGCTCTGGAACAACGCGGCACCGCCTCCGCCACACATCAACCCCAACCCGCGGAACTTCGCGATGACGGCCGCCGAGGCGGCGGAGCTCATCCTCCGCGACGGGCCCGGGTTCGACTACCTCGAGGACCGGCTCTTGAAGGTGAACATCGGCGACGACACGTTCGACCCGTGGGGATACGACCGCGACAACGGTGACGGCCTGGCGGCCCGGGTCATCGGCCATCTACGCAAGACCGGCTCCATCCAGGCTCTGCCGACGGGAGCACAGGCGTGACAACAACCTCAACGGCCGCACCCACGGACCGACTTATGCAGCTCTGCACCCGGATCCGGCTCGAGGGCGGAGTCTGGGACGGGAAGCGCACCCACGCCTTCTACACAGCCAACGGATTCGACTGCACGCTCCAGCGCGCCCGAACGAACCTCGAGATGGCTGCCAAGAAGTTCCCCCGGCTCCTCTCGCCGGTCGAGGGGAAGCGCTGGACGTACGAGGTCCCGGCGAACGCCGGCACCCACTTCCCCGAGGGCGCGCTCGAGACGATCGCCGACGGCCGGGCGTTCATCGCCTTCGCCCGGGAGAAGCTGACCACCGCGGCGCGGAACCTGCCGATGGACAGCGGGGAACGCCAACTCCTCAGCGGCATAAAGCGGATCCTCGACGACTACGAGATCCGGTACGAGAGCGCAGCCCTGTCCCACTCCCTCGACGACCACACCGGGCACGTCGAGGGGATGCGCTGGTCCCTTGAGTCCCTGCTGTGGGCGCGGTTCGGCGGCACCCCGGACGAGTACCCCGTGGAGTGGCGCCCGTGAGCGCCGTCGACCAGGCGCTCGATGCCGTGTACGCCGCGGCCCGCGCAGACCGAGAGGCTCACCAGGCCCGGATCTTGGGTGAACTCGACGCCATCGCCGAGGACCTGACGGAGGCCCTGCTGCCGCCGGAGTTGCGCGCGGCCGGCTTCCGCTTCGCGTACGACACCGAGGGGATCGCGTGACCTCCGAACCGATACCGCCGGGCGCCATCACGGCAGGCAAGATCCCCTCCGGCGTCATCCAGACCGGCGACGTCCTCGAGGACATTCGCAACCGAGAGCCGTACGCCGTCGAGGCTGTCATCCTCCACGCGCTCGCCGAGTTCAGCCTGGGCGGACCGCCCATGGGTAAGGACCAGGCCCGCCAGTGGCTGAGCCTCTACCTCCAGCAAGTCGCCGAAGGCCGCTCACCCGTAGACCCAGGAGTGCACGCATGAACTACGACGACGAAGACGGCATGGCCGAGTACCGGGAACGGCAGCGGCAGGCGGCTGACTTGGACTACATCCGTCGCTACTACGCGCTCGAGCAGCGCCACGGCATCCGCGTGGAGATCGGCGGACGGGTACGCAGCCACGGGCAGGAGGGCGCGATCGTCGACACGTCCGGCCACTACCTCATGGTGCAGTTCGACGGCGAGGAGCGGCCGTCGCGCCGCCACGTCACGGCGAACATGGAGTACGCCACGGCGGGCGGGTGGGTCGCTGCGACGCCGGCCCCCGACCTGTACGCCCGCGTGCAGCCGGTGGCCTGGGCGACCGCGGGGAGCGCACCGTGACGGCCGTCGACGAGCGGGCCGAGCTCGAACAGGCGGGGCACGCGTTCTACGAGTTCATCGACGCCCGCCTCGACGAGGAACTGCGCACCAAGTACCCGACGGCGGACAGCACTCCGGCCGTCGAGGAGTACAGGGAGAAGTACCTCGCCGCTAAGAAGGAGCACGACGACCTGGTCGACGCGCTGCACCGCGGCGACCAGGAGCAGGCGGCGGACCTGCTCTGGGGACTCAGGAACCAGGCCTCACAGTGGAAGGCGCACCCCGACTACCCCGAGCCGATCTCCGACGGCACCATGCCGTGCCCCGTCCGGGCCCCAGAGACTGGGCACCCCTGCGTGAAGCGGATCCCTAACGGCTGGGCCGCGGCCGAGGGGCACGGCGGCGGGCACTTCTGGCAGGCCCCCGAGGTTGCCGAACTCGAGGCCCGCGGCGCCCACTACGACCCGAGCATGCTCCTTTCCGGGCAGCCCACACCGTGGCACCTGCCCGAGGAGTGCACGCCCGGCTGCTGGAAGTGGAGGAGCTGATGCTCTACGAGCGGCGCGAGAGCGACCTGGGGCCGAAGCTGTGGCCCGGGGCGGAGCTCGAGGCGGACTCCGCTGTCGTCTCGCGGTACGAGGAGGCGCCGGACCTTCCCGGCCCAATCCAGGCCGTCGGCACGGCGGGCGGACCGGTGACCGAGGCCTGGTGCCCGCAGTGCCAGGAGGCCATCACGGGGGCCGACCGAGACGACATCGTCGCCGTCTCCCCCATCACCGTGACGGCCCCGCCGGTCATGTGGCCGGGGCACCGGACCATCGCTGCGCTCATCACGGTGAAGCCGTGCGGGCACGCCTTCCGGGTCACCGATGGCCAAACCATCGCCGAGGTGCGGGAGCCTGCGGCGTGAGCATCCATGACGACGAGATCGTCGATGCCGAGATCGTCGATGCCGAGCTCGTCGACGACGAGGGCGGCGGCGTCCTGGCCCTCGTCGACGAACCGCCCCCGCTCGTCGACTTCAACACCGTGCTGTTCCCGGGCCAGGAGCTGCCCACCGCGGAGGATGGCCCGCAGTACAGCGAGCGGGACCTGTACGTCAGCGAGGAGACCGCCGCGCTCCTCGAGGAGACGGACCCGACGGAAACGGGCCCGATGGTGGCCTTCAAGGCGTGGTGCGCGCAACACGGCCGCGTGGCCATCCCGTGCACCACCGCGACGTACACCGAGTACGCCCGGCACTTGATGGCCCGGAGCCTCAAGGTGTCCACGATCAAGAACTACATGTCCCTGATCCGGACAGCGATGCCGCCCGGGAAGAAGCCTGATAACAGCCTCTACCTGCGACTTCTGGAGAACTACCGGAAGAACAACAAGCGGGCCTTGCGTACCCGCAGGGCGTTCCCGATCACCCTGCCGTACCTGGTCCCCATGATGGAGAAGGCGGAGGCCAGCGGCCGGCCGATTGGTATCCGCGACGCGGCCATGTTTGCCTTCGGGTACCGCTTCCTGGGCCGCAGCGTCGAGGACGCCAACCTCGAGATCGAGGACCTGACGTTCATCGACAACGGTCTGCTGGTCTGGCTCCCCGAGGACAAGACCCACGACGAGGAACAGAACCTCGTCCTCATGGACCGCCCGGACATCCAGCTCGTCCCCCGGCTCACCCTGTGGCTCGACTACATGGCCGATCAGGGCATCACCTCGGGGCCGGTCTTCCGCCACGTCCTCCGCAGCGGCAAAGTGGCGTCCGCGGAGACCCGGTTGAAGACGGCGACCAGCCGCGGTCTGCACTTGCGCGGGCAGACGATCAACGAGCGAGTGAAGCACTGGTTCGACGCGGCCGGGCTGGTCACGGACGGCCGTCATGTCTCCTCGCAGGGCGTTCGCGCCGGCGCCGCGACCGACCTGGCCCAGAACGGCGCGACGGATGAGGAGCTGGAGCGCGCTGGCCGATGGAGGCCCGGCTCACGCGTGCCCCGCACCGTGTACGTGCGTCCCGCCCAGGCCGAGAGGAACGACCCCTTCGTCAGGGTCCCCGTGCATGCACCCAAAGCAGCCTGACGAGCCGTCAAGCGAAAGACCCCGCTCCGGGGAGCGGGGTCCGTCCGTGCCCCCCGAAGCCGATCGAGGGGTACCGTTCTGGTGTCGAAGCAGAACAGGAGCTAAGTATGCACGCTCTTCCTCAAGACCACACCGGCGTGCGAATCGCGCGTCTTCGCCGGGAACGCCACCTCAGCCAAAAGGCCCTGTCCGAGCTCTCCGGAGTTCCGTACCACACGCTCACCAAGATCGAGCAGGGCAGGCTTGCCGCTACCCCGCACGCCGTTGCCTGCCTCTCTCGCGCCATGCGGGTGGAGGTCGCCACCATCGTTGGGCAGCCGTACAAGGCTGAACTGCGCGCTGACGAACTGGACGTGTTGATAGCTCCGATTCGGGAAGCGCTGGACGTCTACGACCTGGGCGCCGACCCCGACATCTCCGCCCGTCCGCTTTCCAACCTGCGGGAGGACTCCGAAAGCCTGTGCGCGGCTGTCCGTGGCGGAGAGATCAAGCGAGCGGCCAGTGAGGTCGCTGGGCTGATCGAGGAGACGACCACGGCCGCGCACACGCACGGCAGCAGCGACGGGTGGCTGATCCTCGCGTCGCTCTACCGGACGTCGTACGACGTGGCCACGAAGCTGGGGTACGCGGACCTGGCGCAGCTTTCTCTCGCGCGGTTGGACTGGGCGGCCCAGCGCGCGAGCGACGCGGTATTCGGAGGCGCGTACCAATACTTCCGCGCCCTTACGTACCTCCGGGAGGGCAAGTTCCGGACTGGACAGCGGCTCGTCGACTTGGGCCTGCGGACGATCGGGCAGGCCGAAGCGTCGCGGGAGCGGGACGTCGTCACTGGGCAGCTCCACCTCGGCGGCTCGGTGATGGCCGGCCGCGCCCACGACGAAGCGCAGGCCATGGGCCATCTCGCGGAGGCCGAGGCCATCGCCCGCCGCACCGGTGAGTCGCCGAAGGTGCTGTGGATGGCCTTCGGCGGGACCAACGTCAGCGTCCACCGGGTGTCGGTTCTCGCTGAGCTCGACAAGTACGACAAGGCCGTTGAAGCGGCGGACAATCTCGTCATCCCGTCCGACTGGCCGAAGTCACGGACGAGCCACCACTGGGCGGAGGTGGCTCGCGCGCAGATGTGGACGGGGAAGCTCGAGGCCTCGTTCGCCAGTCTGCTCAAGGCGCGCAAGACTGCGCCCCAACAGGCGAAGTACCACCCCATGGTGCGGGACACGTACGCGAGCCTGGAGGCTGCACACCGGCGCCTCCCGGACAGCTTCCTCTCGTACGGGAGCTGGCTGGCCTCGCAGGTGTAACGCTCCGTCAACCTCTGGCCCCAACTAGCCTGAACTCAGGCTAGTTGGGGCCTAGTTGTGCCACCACCATGTCGTCACTGGCCATTTCGACATGGAGCCGACCATGACGACGCACCTCGCGGGCCAGGAGCGCACCTGTCGAAGCGCCCCTGTTGCCGCCCATGAACTGAGAAGCCATACCGGCGCCTTGCGCGCCCTCGAGGTGTCGATCGAACGCCGCCCTGATCCAGATAGCGCCGCCCTCTCTGCGGCGGACGCAGCCTGGCCGCGGCGACTTCGCCGCATCGCCCGCGCCAGCCTCTCCCACTGGGGCCGCGCCGACCTGATCGAGACCGTGGACCTGCTGCTCACCGAGCTGGCCACCAACGCCCTCCGTCACGGAAGCGGCCTCGACGTCGGAGTGCGCATCTCCATGCAGGACGACCACCTCAAGATCGAGGTGAACGACGGATCCTCCGCACTCCCTGAACTGCGCAACGCCGAGCACGACGACGAGGGCGGCCGCGGCCTCTTCCTCGTCGACGCCCTGGCCAAGGACTGGGGAGTCAGCCTCGACGGCACCACCACCTGGTGCACCCTCCCCCTGACCAAAGGACCCGAAGAAATGCAACCCGCCGCGGCGACCGCGCCGGTCCTGCGCGAGATCCCGATGGAGCTTCCCGGAGACCGCAGCGCCCCGGGCTTAGCCCGCATTCAGGCTCGGACCCTCCTCACGGTGACGGCCTGGCCCGGGAACCAGCACCACGCAATCGACGTGCTGCACGCCCTCGTCGACAACGCCGTGAAGCACGCGCTGATCCCCGGAGAAGTCAACCAGCGGTTCGGCGCCTGCCTCAGCATCACCGAGGCAGACGAGCTGATCATCGACGTCACGGACCCCGTCCCCCTGTTCCCCGAGTTCGACCAGGCCGTCGCTGGCGAGTCCGGCCGTGGGCTCTGGGAGATCGCGCGGAAGGGCGCGGACCTCTCCTGGTTCGTCGTTGGTGCCGAGTTCGACGCCAAGACCGTGCGCGCGGTCCTGCGCCCCGCCGGGGCGGTGGACCTGTGACCGCCCAGGTGGAGGAGCTGCCGACCGGTGCCGAGGTAATGCAGCACCTGGTCGAGTCCGCGGGCGCGGCCCATCAGCCGGCCACCGACATGGCCGACCTTGCCGAGGTAATCCGCACCCTCCTGGCAGTCGAGGCCCGCCGCGACACCCGCGTACGTCTCGGCGGCAATCTCTTCGACGTCGTCATCACGAGCTCCGGCTTCCAGGCCCGCGGCGCCGTTGCCCTCATGGACGAAATCCAAGGGGGATGCGGGCCCGTGATCGAGGACCCCGAGAGCGGATGGTTCTACTGGCTCGTCCCGCCCGGATCCTCTGCCCGCTGGGCACCGCACACCCACGCCGTGTGCCTGGGCGCACCGCACACGATCACGCTGCCGTCCCTGAACAGGACCGCCCCGCCGCTCCCGTACTGGTTCCGGCCGTCGGCAAGTGACCGGCTTGTCCCCGTGGAACCGCTCCGCCAGGCCTTGGCGCAGCTCCGGCCCGAGCCGACGCCGCACGCCGCGCTCGCGGCCCAGCTCGGCATCACCACCTGACTCCGTGCTCGCCGACGCTGTGACGGTCATCGGCGAGCACGGTCAAGCCCCTGCGGCCGGGGAGGATCCGGCCCCGGCCGCAGGCCCTCATTCCGAATCGAGCGCCCATGACGAAGCTGCTCCTCCTCACCGCCTTCGGTGCCGCCGGCGTCGCTCTCCTGCATGCCGCGCGTCCCGTACCTGGCCCGGCCCCCATGGCGCGCCTGCAGACCGAGGAGAACCGGCGCTTCGCCGAGTTGTGCAGGGGGGCGTCATGAGACTCCAGCCTGTTCCGGCCGACGAGCTCGACGAGCCGTGGCTTTGGTGGAGGCCCGCTGAACCCCGATGGCGGCCGACTCTGGACGCCCGGTTGAGCTCCCTGCGCCGCACCGTCTTCGACGACGCCGTGGCCGCGGTGAAGCCCGGCCGTCCCATCAAGGTAACCACCTACGTCTTCGCAGGCCCCGGAGTGGACGCCGACGCCACGCACACCCTTCTGGAGCGGCACGCGCGCGACCGCGGGTGGGCCGTTCACCGGGAGCACTTCACAGACGAGCCGATGGACGGCCCAATCCCGGCCCGACCCCAGTTCAACATCGCGTGCCGTCGCGCCGGATCCGGCTTCGTCGACGGCGTGCTCACGACCGACAGGGCCGCAATGCCCAGCACTGACGAGGCGTACGAGGCGTACCTGCGCTGGCTGCACCGCCACAACGCCTTCGTCGCCTTCTTACAGCCGAACATCGGGGGAACAGCGTGGACAGATCAGTAACGCCCTACGTGACGCGATGGACGGGGGAGGGCACGTCGGCCGCGGACGTAACGGTCACCGCGTCCGGGGCCACGTACGTCGACCCCATCAAGGACGCCCTGGCTCGCGACCTGGACGGTGCGCTGTGGACGCTGTGCCAAGGAGAGGCAAGCGGTAAGCCCGAGTACGCGGCCGAACTCCACCCCGAGCGGCAGAAGTCCACCATGGACGGGCTCCTCTGCGCGGGCTGCAACAAGCCGGCCGACCGCAACGGCGACGGCATGCTGTGGGTTCTCCCTCTCCTGGATGACGCCGAGGAATCGAACTGGGAAGGCATACAGGCCGCGATCCCGCCCATGTGCGCGGTATGCGCGGACCGGGCTCCGCTCCTGTGCCCAGTGCTGCGCGAGGGCCACGTGAAGCTCCGCGTGCGTGAGGCCGAGCCGATCGGCGTACGCGGGACGCTCTACCCCCGCCCCGGCGAGCCGGGAGAGCCGCAGGAGGACGTCCTGGTCCTCTACGACTCGCCCGACCTGCCGTTCGTTGTCGCCCGCCAGGCCGTGCGAGAGCTGCGCCGCACCACTGTGGTCGCCTTCGCCGCGGCCCTCCCCTGACCCCTGTCCGGTGACCCGGTGCCGTACGTCCTGGGCCATCGGACAGGTAGCAAGCTCCGCCCGTCGACAACGGCATTCGGCGCGGGCGGAAGGCGGCGCTGGGGTCACGTTCCCCTCGGAGACTCCAGCGCCAGCCGGCCCAGAAACACCCGGCGCGGGTAGTGCCCGAACCCGTCTCCCTGCAAGGCCCGCGCCGGGCCCGCACCACTTCCGGATCCACGACCAGGAGGCAGAGGACATGACCGACCTCGGTATCCCGACCGTCCCCCAGCAGCAGCACAGGGACATCGGCGGAGGCGTCGGCTACGCATTCAACGGACAGCACTTCACGATCGACCCGAGCGCCGACCTCGACCAGGTCGCCGCGACGCTCCACCACCCACTCTCGGTGATCGTTCAGGTCACCAAGCGCTGCAACATGGACTGTGGGTTCTGCTCCGAGACCCTGCAGATGCCGGACCCCACGCTCGAGCAACTCGCCAACATGCAGCGGAACCTCGACGGCGTGAACCGCGTGTTCCTGTCCGGCGGCGAACCGCTGTTCCGCAAGGACTTCGGCGACATCGTCGACATCTACCACGACGGCGGGCACATCGTGGCCGTCCCCACGAACGCCGTGTACGCCAAGCTCCACGCCGCCCGCATCGCTGGCAAGGTCGCGTACGCCAACGTCGGACTCGAGGGACCCCGCGCGATCACCACCCGTATGCGCGGCGACTACGACGACATCATGGCGGGCGTGCGGGTCTTCCAGGAGCACGGCATCCCCCTCGCCATGTCGGCCGTCGTCTACCGGTCGAGCCTGACCGCTCTCCCGTTCACCGCCCAGATTGGCGACGTCATCGGCGCCAGCAAGGTGAAGCTGATTCTGCCCCTGCGCAAGGGCAACGCTCTGGGCCTGCCGGAGCACGAGTTCATCACTCAGGACGAGGCCTTGGCGGCGTTCTCGCGCCTCGAGGAGAAGGCCGCGGAACTGCAGTGGTCGCCCGCGCTACGGATGACGACGTGGACCCCCGAGAACGAGGGCCACATGATCGTCATCGAGCCGAACGGCACCGCGCGCGCATGGCCCGTGTACGACGCGAAGGACCTGTGGGAGGACCTGGGCAACGTCCTCGAGGAGCCGATCACCGAAATCTGGAAGCGGTACCGCTTCAAGCGGAACCACCTCTCCAAGTACGTCGGCACGTCGATCCACACCACCGCCCAGGGCGCGCTCACCGGGAAGAAGTGACCATGCGGGCCTACTCCAACCTCCTGCGCCCGGACACCCCGTTCGGATCCGTCACCGACCCGTGGCGACGGCCGACGAAGTGGCTCGCCGCAATGTCGCTGCTGTGGGGCGAGGCCGGCGGAGACGAGCCGCCCGTCATCATGGCCGCTGGCCTCGTGGTGATGTCCGTGCACCGCACCCGGCCCCGCACGGTCTCCGCACCACTGGCCCAGTTCGGGTACCGCGTCGTCGTTCCGGAGTCGATCGGCGACAACGACCAGATCATCAAGGTCGTCGACGACGCCCTTGTGCAGGGCCGCCGCGAGGCGGAGGTGATCGCCTGGCACAACGCGGCCGATGACCTGCACGTCCTGCAGCAGCTCCCCCGCCCCGAGGGGGCACCCCGGCACGCGGGCATCACGGCCGTGGCCGAGGCCTGGGGCGACCGTGCCGCACAGGAACGGTCGACCGCCCTGTGCGTGGACACCAGCCACGACCTCGGCCCCGCGGCCTCCTACGTCAGCGAAACGGCCCTCGCGCACAACCTGGAACCGATGAAGGAGTTCGCCGACCGCGCCCAGCAGGAAGGAGCACAACTCGCCTGCGACGCACTCGTCGACGAGCGGCCCGGGGACTACTCCCCCGGCGTCCTCGCGGCGAGCGTCCTCACCTCCGCCGTCTCCACCGCCCTGCTCGGCGGCAAGTACACCGAGCGCCTGGCATGGCGGGAGCGCCTGAGCATCGCCGACTTCGTCGGAGCCGTCGCCTGGGAGGTGGCGCCGCCCCTGTTCTCTGGCGTGGCGCCGTCCCTCAGCGAGTAGCGTCCCGACGGGGCCGCGCGCACCCGGCGCGCGGCCCCGTCCTACGGCAGGAAACACCGTCACATGATCATCAAGAGCAGTCTGCCCACCGCCCGCCACCTACAGCCCCCGCCGCTGCGCACGGGACTCGTACGGATCGCGTCCATCGACGTCGAGTGGACGAAGAACTACCGGATTACGAACGGGCAACGCCCCTTCTGCTACAGCGTCGCGTGGCTCGACCTGCCCGCCGACCGCACCCCGGACCTTGCGGACGTGCCGTTCGAGTGGACGAGCGTGTACGTCGAGGAACCCGGCGAGATGGACGAGCTGATCCGCACAGCCGCGGCGACCGTGACCGCGGCCGCGGAGACGTCCCGGATCATCACCGGGCACCAGTTCTGCAGCGACCTGGCTGTCCTGGAGGCGAATGCCCCCGCGGACGCCGTCCCCCAACTGCAGGCGGCTCGAGCTCAGTGGAAGGGCAGGCGCGACGCCGACCCGGACGAATCCCACTACGTCGACACCCGATTCGACGCCGGCCACCTCCTCACGGGGAAGTCGCGCCGCCTGGTCGACGTGTGCAACGAGCTCGGCCTCGACGTCACCCAGCCCGAGCTCCTCAAGGTCACCATGCCCGCCTGGCACCGCCGGTGGGTCGAGGACGGCCAGGAGGAGGGCCGGGAGCGCGTCAGCGTCCTGAACCTCCGGCACTCCCTCTCTACCGCCTACGTCGCCGCCCACGCCGCCGGACTCGGCCGCTGGGCCGACGAGGGCCTGAACGTGAACCGCCTCATCGCCGAGGGCGCAAAAGGCGCCTGGGGCTGGCTCGAGAACCCCACCTTCACCGACCTCCTGGAGGACCCGTGCCCATCCGAGAGTGCCGCGTTATCGCCGTCGAAGGCACCCAGGCCGCCGGCAAAACGACGTTCGTCCACGCGCTGACCGCCTACCTGCGAGAGCAGAGCATCGGCGTCGCGTGCACCGGCGAGCCCGCGCGGACCAGCCCCTTCATGGAGGACATCGTCCTGCACGGTGAAGGGAACTTCGACCTGGTCGCGGAGCTCGACCTGTTCGCCCAGCACTTCACGGTGCCGATGCGCGCCGCCCGCCACCACCAGGTCCTCATCACCGACAAGACCCCCGCGAACGTCCTGGCCCTGGCCGGTCTGGTCCTCGACCCCACCGAACCGGGCACCGCACCCGTCCTCGCCGCGGCCGAAGCACTGTGCCGGGCCTGGATGCCCACCGCCTACGACGCGGTCATCTACTGCCGGGACCGCTACGACCAGAAGGCCGGCGGCGACCGCATGCGCGAGAGGGTCCTCAACATCCAGGACGAGTCCGACTCCGCCATTTACGAGGCGTGCCGCGCCACGGGCGTACCGATGCTGGAGATGCCCACGGGCCTGACGGTCTCCGAGCGTGTCCAGTGGGCCGTGAAGCGCGTTGGAGACATGGGACTGATCGCGGTCTGATCCCGGCTAGAGTCCCCTACCGGCAAGACGCCCACCGGTCGGAGGACGAAGCACAGTGGCCCCTCAGCTCCCCGTGAACGACGTGATGCTCATTCTCGAGCGGGACGGAGCCGTGTGCCTTGCCGAGCGGCAGGGCACCGGCTACGCCGACGGCATGCTGAACCTCCCCTCCGGGAAGCTCGACCCTGACGAGGACGTGTTCGACGCCGTGATCCGCGAGGCGTTCGAGGAGGTCGGCATCGTCGTCCCGCGGGACGCCCTGCGGCTCGTGCACGTCATGCACTTCCGCAACCCCGAGGGGGAACCGCGAGTCGGCTGGTTCTTCGTCGCCCAGCACTGGGACGGCGAGCCTCGGAACATGGAGCCGAAGAAGTGCGCAGGCCTGTCCTGGCACGCCCCGGACCACCTTCCCGACAACACAGTCCCGTACAACGCGCTCGGGCTCATGCACTGGCGCAAGGGCGAACCGTTCTCCGTGCACGGCTGGGAGAGGTCCGCGTAGAGCCCAAGGTGTAACAGATCACGGCGGTTGACGTTCCGGACGTGAAGGGGGTTGCGCTTTACGTCAACCCCGCAGTGATCCGGAGGAACGGTGACGACCGCGACAGCCCCCCTCTCGCCCGAGACCGGCCGCTCCCACTTGCAGGAGAGCCTGTTCGCCTGGCTCGAGCCCGAAGCCCCGCCCACGCCTGCCAAGGCCGCCCGGCCGACACCCGAGCCCGCCCCCGAGGCGGCGTCCGTCGCGCCCCCCGAGGTCCCCCCGGCCCCGCCCGAGCCGGAGACGAAGCCCGACCTCTCCCACGTCTGGGTCGTGGCCGCCACGATCGAGGTCACCCCGAAGATCGCAAGCGTCGCCGACTACCGAGGCAGCTTCAAGGCCACCGAGGGGCAGCGGATCGAGGCCCTGGACGTCTACTGCGACGGGTGCCGACGCCCGTACGACGAGGTCAAGGGCGACGACTGCGCCGCCAAGATCGACAACACGCACCTGATCGGCGGCGACCAGACCAAGCGGGCCAAACGCAAGGTTCCCACCCCGCCCGCGAACGCCCGGCTCATCTCCGGCGGGACCATCAACCGGCGCGGCATCGGCGCCTACATGTCGGGAGTCTCTCGGCCCCCGCGCTGAGCACGCGACGTTAACGCCGCCCGCTGTCCATGGTGCGCGGCGTGACTACTCAGCGAACTCAGCCGTCGAACGACGACCCCATTGTCGCCACCAGCGACATCACTGGGCCGGTGGTCTCCGACAAGGTCGGACGGGAGGCCTTCGGGCTGCTCCTGCTCTCGTTCGGCGTGCTCGGCGGACTCGGTGCGCTGGGCGCCCTGCACTGGACCGCAGGCCTGTCCGCCGCCCTCATCGGCCTGTGCGCGAGCGGGGTTCTCGTCCGCCGCAACTCCAAGCCCCGATGGCAGCAGGACGCCGGAGCCATCGCGGCCTTCGCCGGATACGCGGGACAGACCGCCGTCCTGTTCTACCTCCTGCCCCCGCTGGGATGGCTGGCCGTCAGCGCCCTCGTGGCCACCGCCGGCCTGTGGCTCTCCAGCACTGAGGGGGCCTGATGGCCCGCCAACTTTTCCCCGCGCTCCGGGGTCTCCTCGTTCCCAGAGGCGCCGCGGAACCACCGCCCCCGCCCACCGAGACGAAGGACCTCCTCGCGGGCGGCGTCTACACGTCGGTGACGCTCGCCGGCGTCACGAACGTGTGGGGCACGCCAGGCAACGCGGACGGCTGGGACCTCGAGCGCGTCATCGTCGAGGGCTACGAGCGCAGCATCTGGACCTTCAAGAGCGTCGAGGCCATCAGCAAGCACGCCTCCACCCTCCCGGTGCAGATCGGCCGCGGCGGCGACGAGCGAGAGTTCGCCGAGGTCCTCGAGGACCACCCGCTCCTGCGGCTGCTGAACAAGCAGGCCAACCCGCTCGAGACCGGCGACGTCTTCAAGAAGCGCCTGAGCGCCCAGTTGCTGCTCAGCAAGAAGGGCGTGTTCATCGAGAAGACGTACAGCCGCGGCGGAGTCCTGACCAGGCTCGACCTGCTGCCCCCAGACCGCGTCCGGATCATCCCGGACGACGAGAACGCGAGCTACGTCAAGCACTTCGAGTTCACCGACTACGCCGGGCACATCCGCGAGCTCAAGCCGAAGTACGTCATCTGGCTGCGCGACCCCCACCCCACGGACCCCTTCTGCGGCGTGACACCGCTCGAGGCCGCCGGCCTGTCGGTCGACCTGGACGTGAAGGCGCGCACCTACAACATCTCGTTCATCGACAACGACGGCCGCCCCGGCGGCATCGTCGGCATCGACCTGGACGGCATCGACGCCAACGAGGTCGACCGGATCCAGAAGCGCCTCGCCCCGGGCGCGCACAATGCCGGACAGCTCACCCTCGTCGGCACCGGCCCCGGCGGTGTCACCTACGTTGACACCTCCGCCCGCCCGCGGGAGATGGCCTACGAGACCCTCTCCAGCACCGCGAAGAACGAGATCCTCTCCGCGTTCGGCGTCTACGAGTCCGTCATCGGCAACGCCTCGGAGCGGACGTTCAACAACGCCGACCGAGAAGAGTGGAACTTCTGGTCCCACACAGAGCTCCCCCACCTCAACCTGATCGCGTCGGCGTTCGACCCGGACCTGTCCGACGACTGGGTCATCCGGTTCGACACCTCCCGCGTCCAGGCGCTCGAGTTCCCCCGCCGCCAGGCCCGCGAAGAGGCACGCAAGGAGTTCGAGGCGGGCCTGATCACGATCGACGAGTACCGGAAGATCGCCAACCGGAAGCCGTTCAACACGCCGCAGTCCCGGGCCCTGTGGATCAGCCCGCAGAAGGCCCCCGTCCCTGCCAACGACCAGGACGCGGCCGCGCTGGGCCTGGCACCCGAACCGGGTGCCGGCGGAGTACCGGCCACCGATCCGAACGCCGCGCTCCCGGCCGCCGAAGGGGACCAGTCCGCCGCCGCGGCGGTCGCCCAGGCCCGCGAGCTCGAGGCGGGCCCGACCGCCGCCGCTGATGTTGCCCTGGCCCGGGGGGAGGCACCCCTCGAACTACCCACCGGCACGGCCGGCAGTGCTGCCGACGAGGTCGCCGCGGCCCGCGCGCAGAGCATGGAGACCGGCCCGGGTGCCGCCGCCGACGACGTTGCAGCCGCCCGCGCCACCGTCGCGCAGACGGAGGACGGGCCCGCG
Source organism: Streptomyces sp. NPDC049627 (assembly GCF_044465645.1). Classification (NCBI taxonomy): domain Bacteria; kingdom Bacillati; phylum Actinomycetota; class Actinomycetes; order Kitasatosporales; family Streptomycetaceae; genus Streptomyces; species Streptomyces sp. NPDC049627. Next base: position 72,087 of record NZ_JBITLW010000023.1, read on the forward strand.
GCCGAGGACGTCGCCGCGGCGCGTGCCCAGCTCGAGACCAAGGCCCTGACCGCGGAGGGCTTCGAGGTCACCGACGCCGACTTCGACGCCCTGGCCCTGGCCATTCAGGCGGCCCTCACCGCGCTGCTCGCTCGCCAGCAGGGCGTCATCGTCGCCCGGCTCCGCGCCCCAAAGACCCGCAAGCACACGCGGTTCTGGGAGCCGGAGAACGAGCACGACACCCGCGGCGGCGACGCGAACATCGACGAGGACCGCGTCGTCAGCGCTGCCCGCTGGGCAGAGGAGACGACGAACACCCTCGCCCCGATCCTCCAGCAGGCCGCGACCGCCACCGCCCGCAAGCTGGGCCAGGCCGTCGCCGGTACCGACGTCGTGCCGCCGGCCGCTGTCGCTGCGGCCCTCGTCACTGCGATGTACGCCGGCGAGGCCGTGACCACGCTGCTCGGGGACCTGGCCGAGGAGCTGCGCAGCCTCCAGACCACCACAGGGGCAGAGCTGACGATCGAGGACCTGGAGCGAGCCGTCGTCCGGTTCTACGAGGCGGCCGCGCCCGCGCTGGTCGCACGCGTCGCGGAGACGTGCGCCGTGTCAACCGTCAACGGTGCCGCAGACGCCGCGGCGGAGAGCGCCGGGCCCGGAGTCGTCCGGACGTGGATCACGCGCCAGGACGACCGCGTACGGCCCGCGCACAAGGCGCTGCACGGCAAGACCCTCCCCGTCGGCACTCCGTACGAGATCGACGGCGCCCAGCTCCGTTACCCCGGCGATCCGTTCGCGCCGCTCGCCCTCACGATCAACTGCCGATGCCGCCTCCACTACGCCACGGACGAGGAGGTGAGGTGACGTGAACACCTACCCGGCCGCGTTGCGTCACCTCGTCGACGCCGACACCTACGACCTCGACATCGACCTCGGGTTCAACGTCCGGATCGTGCAGCGTGTCCGCCTCGAGGGACTGAACACCCCCGAGAAGAACACCGCCGAGGGCAAGGCCGCCAACGCCTGGGCCACCGAATGGTTCGCCCAGCACGGCCCCGACCTGGTCGTGCAGACCCACCGCAAGGAGAAGTACGGGCGCTGGCTCGCCACCGTCACAGCGGCCGATGGCGCCTGCCTGAACACCGACCTGCTCGAGGCCGGACAAGCCGCACCGTACGACGGGACCGGCCCCCGCCCCCTCCCCGAACCGAAGGAGTAGCCCGCTATGTGGCCCGCCATCTGGATCGTCTGGACCCTCATCTTCGCCATCGCCGAGGGCATCGCCCTGGCCAACAAGCGGGAGAACGACACCCTCTCCGAGAACTTCCGGCGCCTGTTCCGCACCCGCACCAGCAAGGTCGGCAGAGCAGTCTTCGCCGTCGGATGGTTCGGATTCTCCGGCTGGTTCGCCATCCACATACTCACCGAGACCATGTAGCCGCCGGCCACCGCGTCGCGTCCGCGCGGCAGGGCGCGACGTTAACCACCACCGGTGTGCATCGTCCGCGCCATGCAGAATCGCCCCGCCGCTGAGCACGCTGAGTTCGAGGTCAAGGCCGCCCGCCGTAGGTGGAACCCCGCCCTGCATCCACGCGACAGCAAGGGGCGTTTTATCGAGACGGGCGGCACCGTCAGGCTCTGGGGCGGCAAGCTCGCGCGCGTCGTCCGGGCCCTGCCCAACGACCGCATTCTCGTCCAGGACCAGACCGGCCCGAACGAGTTCAACGGCCGTCGACACACCACCAGCGCCAAGTGGGTGTCCATGGTGGCCCGGCCGGACGGCTCCGCGCCGACCGACAACGAGAACAAGGTCCAGGAGGAGGACGAGAAGCGGGCCCAGGACCCGCGGCGAGGCAACGGCGTCGTCCGGGACGACGACGGCGACCCGGACACTCCGAACGACCCCCATGACACGGACGACCGCGGCCGCCCCATCGGGGAGGACGACGACCCCGTCGGGCCCCGTGAGAATGACGACCAGGACGAGCCCGCCGACGGCAAGCTCCCCGTCAACGTGCACGCCCTGCCCAACCGAGCGCATGGGCCCTCTCGGTTCCGAGACACCGCGGCCGTCCGTCAGCACTTCCTCGACCTTGCCGACCGGCCGGACACGAAGCCGGAGATGGCGCAGTTCCTGCGGTCCGTCGCGGGCGACGACGACCACCTCGAGACCACGCACGACGGGCGCCTGGTCGCCCTTCGCGACGATTCCACCGGCCGCTGGTACCTGACCGCCACCGGCACCGGGCAGCGCATGGACGCGGCCGGCGACTTCGCAACCCCCAACGAGGCCCGCGAGTTCGCCCGGCAGCTCAACACCAACACCGGCGGCTCCGCCAGGACCAACGGCGGATTCGACTTCTCCGACCCGAATCTCGACCAGGCCGCCGGTACCTGGCGCTCCCCCCAGGGCGAGAACATCCAGGCCACCATCAAGCGGACCCGGCAGGAGTTCGACAGCTCCCGGCCCGCCGCCCCCGACGCCCCGGCCGCCAACACGGGCGAGACGCCGTCTGCCAGCACCGCGCCGCAGATGGTCAGTCCCCGCGACCTCAAGCCGGGCGACCGGGTGAAGGTCACCCTGCGCGCCAGCGACATCGAGTGGCCGGCCAGCACCCGAGACCAGCAGAAGCCGGGGACGGTCACCGTCGAGGGCACTGTCGCCCCCACCTATGACGCTGACTCCTCCAGGTGGGCGCCGCTGCTCGACGTCACCCTGACCAGCCCACGCGGCACGGTGTTGGCCTCCGGCGACAGCGTGCGCATCCGGCAGGCCCCGGAGCAGTACGCGGTGACGGGGCACGCCGAAGGTTTCGACCCCGAGAAGGTCCGCGCCGACCGTGTCCGTGTCGGCGACATCGTCGCCGGCGGTGAGTTCGGGCACGTCGTCACGGACATCCGGCGTTACCCGGGCGGCCGCACCTTCACCACCCGCAACCTCGGCGGCCGCGGTGAAGTGCACCAGTTCGGTGCCGACTCCGGCGACACGATGAACGTCATCCCGCGGGCCCGCCGCCGCCCGGAAGACGTGCAGCGCAACGGCCTGAGCCGTACCCAGCAGCACCCCAACAGCGCCGACGCCAAGCGCGCGGCCGCGGCGATCCTCAAGGACTGGGCCGACGTCGAGGAGCGCGCCGGCAGGCAGTGGCCGGACGGTGCGCCCGAGGAATTCCGCACCCTGGCCCAGCACATGCAGAACGTCACGGACTCCCCCAAGGGCGCCGACGGCTACCACCAGAACGCCGAGGCGATGCACGGCGCCCTGGCCGCCCTCGACGAGCTCGACACTGAGAGCCTGGACGACGGCATGCAGCGGGCGCTCCAGCAGCTCGAGGGCCGCCTGGACGACAACGCCGACCGGTTCGAGGCCGACTCCCGGGCGATTGCGGAGAACAAGCGGAAGCGGGAGGCCGCCAACGTCCCGCAGCCCGACGCCCCGGACGCGAACGCCCCCGCGGACCAGGGACCGTCCGATGAGCCGCTGAGGCACAACTGGGATGACCCCGAGGGACTCGTCACCCTCACCATGCCGGAGGCTCTCGCCGACTTCCTGAACGTCGAAGAGACCGCGGCCATGGAGGACCCGGACACGCGGAAGGCCCTCACCGAGGCCACGAGAGGCCGTAACGGCACGCTCAGGGTGACCGCGCCCATCGAGACCCACCGCGCACTCCTCGAGTGGGCGTGGACCCTCGCAGGCGGCGAAGGACTCGAATCCGACCCGAAGGAAGTCCGGGCCTACAACAACTACACCAAGCGCGTCGACGAGGCCGCGGCCAAGCTGCAGCGCGCCCGTGAGGAGCGGCACGGCGACGCACCGAACGCGAACGCCCCTGACGCCGACAGCGGCGAGCAGCACGGCCCGGACACGGGCAGCACGTCGCCCGACGCCTCGGACCAGGTCACCCTCACCCCCGACGAGGTGAACGCGCCCGCGGCCGCCGCCCACGCGGCCAAGGCCCCGTCCGCAATGGACGACGCCGAAATCCGGGACGAGGTCGTCTCCCTGATGGAGCGGGAGATGGCGAACGGCGGGGAACTGACGGGCCCCGACCGCACCCGCCTGCGGGTCCTCGAGGCGGAGGAAGCCCGCCGAGCCGGCCGGAAGCCGAAGGAGGAGCCGAAGCCCAAGCCCCAGACACCCGCGGAGGAGCCGGGCGGCCTGTTCGACGTCGCCCCGGACGAGCAGCAGCGGTTCGTAGCCGACCCGAACAATCCGGACGACCAGGCCGACGACCCCTTCGGCACCCCGGACATGTTCGCCGCGGCGGAGGGGCGCGACACGAGCCGACTGCGGCCCCCGCAGTCCCGCAAGCCTGCCGACTTCGCGGTCGGGGACCGGTTCGTCGACTCCGACGGACGTACGCACACCGTGGCGGAGGAGCCGCTACGCACCCCGCGCGGCCGCGTCCGCGTTGTCGACGAAGAGGGCCAGGAGCTCCTCCTCGCCCCTGACAGGGAACTGCGGGTATTGCACCCGGACGAGGACGCCCCGCCCGCGCCCGAGCAGCCGGATGCCCCGGCCGCGGACGCGCCGGAGGCCGACACCCCGGCCGCAGGCACCCCGGACTCCGAGAGCCCGGAGGCAGACGCACCGGAGCCGGACGCCGATGCTCCCGAGGACGAGGGCGCACCGGAGCCGGCCGACGCCCCCGGCGACGAGACGGAGGCCGCCCGCGCGATCCTCGACCGACTGCCGGACCTCCCGCCCCTGCCGAACCTCACCGGCCTGTCCCGACAGAACAAGGACGACATCCGCCGGATCCGCGGCGACTACGCCAAGATCCGGGAGTCCCTCGACGGCATCCTCGCCGGGGATCCGCCGACCGGCGACGCCCGCGAGGACCTGCGGCGCGTCCGCGAACAGCTCGACTACGTCGCCGGCCGGCTGAGCGGCGACCACCTGCCCGACGCCGACGCGGCACAGTCCGCACGGGCCGGCATGTTCGAGCTGGGCCAGGAGCTGGACCGCGCGCTTGCTGCGCTGCCTGAGCGGGCCCCCGAGCCCCAGGGCGACGGCCCCAACGGCGGTACCCTCTTCCACCCCTGGGACGTCCGCGACGGCGACCTGGTGCGGTTCGACGCGGAGAACCCCGCCGACCGGAGCCGGGCACTGGCGCCGTACTACGGCACCTTCCGGGGCGCGTCCCCAGCGTCCGGTGACCAGGGCCGCACCCTGGTCACCTACGAGAGCCTGCGCTGGAACGACGACCGGCAGCGGTGGGAGAACGATTGGGGCGGGGGCCAGCACACCGTCACCATGCCGACCGGTGGTCTCGTCGAGCGGTTCACCCCCGAGCAGTGGGACGCCTGGCAGCGCCCGGGACAGGGCGAGGACCGGGACACGGCCAGCAACGCCGCGGCGCCCGCCGCCCCCATCCGGGAGACGTCGCCGGCGGACATGACCGACGACGACATCAAGGCCGAGCTCGAGGAACTGCAGGCGTGGCAGAACCGGCACGTCTCGCGTGACGGGGAAGGCCCGCGCATTCAGGGCAGTGCCATGGTCGCGCTCTCCCCTGTCGCCAGCCGCCGCGGTGAGCTGAACGAGGAGCAGCGCAAGCGCGACATTGCCCGTCGGGACCGGGAGAAGAGGGAGAAGCAGAAGCAGGAGCGAGCCGAAGCACTCGCACGGGCCGAGATCGGCAAGAGGAACGATGACGGCTCGTACCCGGTGACCGTCGACGGCGAGGACGCCGGCACCGTCCGCCAACTCGCCCGCAAGTGGCGGTACACCAACGCGGACGGGCAGGAGTCCCCCGACTTCTACCCGAGCCGCGCGGAGGCCGTGGCCGCGCTCGTCCGTAACCGCGACACCCGCCGTGAGAATGCCGACGAAGACGCGCGCCGGGAGCAGGCCCGCAGCGAGGCCCCCGAGGGGTGGACCCTGGGCGACCGCGGGGACGTCGCCGAGAACGACATCATCCGCGTGCCCATCACCCGGCAGGACGGCAACGGCCGCCCGTACCCCGTGGGCTGGAGGCAGCCGGTCCGTGTGAACAGCGTGAGCCGGAACGACAACGGGACGATGGTCCTGTCCGTCTCCAACCTCGACGGCTCCCGCTCGGACATCAGCCCCGTCTTCCTGAGCCACCCCGACGACACGTTCGCCTGGGCGAACGACCGCACACGACCGGAGCCGACCCCGGCATGGCGCCACGAGCTCCGTGCCCGCATGGCCGATATCGGCGACGACATCGCCACCCTCCAGAACAGGGAAGGCCTCCAGGACCCGGAGCGCATCCAGCGTCTGCAGGACCTCATCCAGCGCGTCAGCCGGGGCGAGACGGACGATCTGCAGGGCGACCTCCGACAGATCCGCGACGAGGCCGCATGGCTGGAGAGCCAGTTCGACGACCCGGACCTCGAGCTGCCGTACGAGACGCGCAGGTCCAAGTCGTGGGCCACCGCAGCCCGCATGAAGGCCGAGCGCGACCTCCGGTATCCCGACTTCCAGAACACCGGGACGGCCGACGGGAACGCGCCCGGGGACGGAGCCCCGGAAACGCCGGGCACGGCCCCGGAACTGGACGACGAGTTCGCGGCGGTGCGGCAGCGCTACGAGGGCGACATGGTCCCCGCGTCCGAGGTCAAGCTCGGCGACTGGGTGCACACCGTCTCGGCAGATCCCGTCTACAACGAGCCGATGCACATGGTGGGGCGCGTCATCAACGTCACACCGGTGCTCAGCAACGGACAGGTCCGTATCGAGGTCGAGTCCCACCTGAAGCTCAAGGGCAAGGACACCGTTCGGACCGAGTTCGCCATGATCCGCGGCACGGACCTGGTGGAGCGTCTCCCGGAAGGCAATCCAGGGCGAGAGGACACCTCCGACTTGGCGCGCCGGATCGAGAGCGATTTCGACCGGCATCATGCGGCCAAGGTGCCTGTGCCGGAGGGCTGGCAGGCCGTTGACGGCTCCCAGATCCAGCCCCGCCCTGGTGACCGCTTCCGGATCGTCGCTCGCAGGGGCGGCGGCTCGGGCCCCCACGCGGGTAAAGAGCACATGAACGTCACGGTGGAACGTCCGGCCGAGCGAGACGGGTACTGGCGCGTCAAGGGCCAGCCGTTGAGCTTCCGCACCAGCGACATTGTGGCCATCCCTGATGGTGCCGATGCGCCTGAGAACGGCGCGCCGAAGGTGGACGGCCCGGACAACGCCCCGGAAGCTGACGGCCGCGCCAGTAGGGCGAGGAGCACGTTCGGCGAGGGCATGAACGCCGTCGGCGGCGACTCGCTGCCTGAGATGCGCGAGCTCGACGACCGCCTGGGTCGCGCCGACTCGGCAGACGACCGGGACGCGGAGCTCCGCGACATCGCCGACCGCATGGACTCGCTCGCCGAGCAGTACGAGCTCGCCGGACCGCAGGGCGAGCTCGCAGCCGACCGGTTCCGTCGCGCTGCCCGTATCGCCCGCGGTGAGCAGGACGACCGCGACGAACGCCGCGGCGACGAGGACCAGGCCGACGACGGCAACGGTGCCGACGGCGAGTCCAGCGACGGCCAGAACGACACGACCAGCACCCCGGACAACGAGGACGGCGAGCAGCAGGACGGCCAGGACGAGGACAACCAGGACGAGGACGCCCAGCGCCAGGACGACGACGAGGAGAGCCGTCGTCAGCGCCGTGACGCCGACCCGGACGGAGGCGCCGCCGATCCCGACGGTGAGCCCGACGGCGGAGACGCGGGCGCGCCCGGTGACCCGGGCGACGGCGGTGACTCGAACGACGGGGGCGACGGCGACGCCGACGGCCCGGAGAACGAGGACGACGACGAGGACGTCCCGGACGACGAGGACGACGAGGAGAAGCGGCGCCGCCGGCGTCGGCGCCGCCGCAACCGGCGCGGCGGCAACGGCGGACCCGGCGGGGGCGGACCCGGCGGACCTGGCCTGCCTCACTTGCGCCTGCCCGACTTCGACGTCCCGAACGGCGCCGGAGACGGTGGCGAGGGAGACGGCGGAGACGGTGATGTAGACGGCCGTGGCCGCTCCCGGCGCCCCCGTGCCCGGCACCGCGACGTGGACTCCCTGCGCAACGCGTGGCGTACAGGCGAAGGCCTCACCCCGGCCGAGGACACCCCGGAGCGCCGCGCCCTCCTGTCCGCCCTGGCGGACAGGGAAGGCCTCGCCCTGTCGCCCGACGGCGGCCTGGCGACGTACCCGGAGCCGCAGGACGACGGCAGCACCGTGTGGCGCTTCGCCCAGGCCCGCAACGGCACGAACCTGCCCGGCATCACCCTGACCTCCGACGACCCCGAGGAGGCGCGGGCGCTCGCCGGACGGTTCGAGGAGATCACCGACCGCAACGGCGACCCCTTCGACTGGGACATGGAGGGAGGCCGCACAGCCAGCGTCGCCGCCTGGCGCGACGGCGAAGGCCGCAACCTTCCCCAGGCGCTCCGCGCCGTCCAGGAGGACTACGAGCAGGAGCGGGCCGGCGCCTTCACCCTGCCCGAGGACCTCACCACCCTGAGCGACCCCGAGCTCGAGGCCGCAGCCCTGTCGGGCCTGGGCCCGGAGGACATGCTCCGCGTCATGGCGGAGATGGATGCCCGCGACGGCTACGTCGACGAGCGGATCCGTGCCGCAGTGCCGGACACGCCCCCGGCGAACGCCGACGAGGCGGAGCGCCGCGGCCGCGCCATGGACGAGGCCCTCGGCTTCGGCGACACGGACATCACGCAGCCCGCCCCGGCCACCCCTGGACGCCTGCGCCGCGAGTTCGACGCCCTCGACGAGGAGCGTTTCCAGGCAGCCATGCAGGCCACCGGCGGCCGCATGCTCAGCCCGGAGGCCGAAGCCCAGGGCATCGACCCGCGGGCGGTGTTCTCCGGCGGCAAGTACAGCAACAAGCGCGCGAAGGAACTGGCCTCGCCGGAGCTGAACCACTGGTTCGATGGCGACGAAGAGACCCCCGGCAATGGCCGGCTCACGTACCCGCAGTACCGGCAGCGGGAGAACGACCGTGCCCTGCGCGCCGAGTTCGCCGACTGGGACGAGGCCCGCTACCGGCAGGCCGTTGACTTCACGAACGGCTACTTCTTCAAGCGCGAGTACAAGTTCGGCGGCACCACCTTCGACGAGCGAGAGCTGTTCTCCGGCGGCAGCCTGTCGGCCAATGACCGGTGGAGGCAGTACGCCAGCGAGGAACTGGAGGAGTGGCTCGACACCCACGGCGGCCGCCAAACGTTCGCCGACTTCAAGCGGTCGCGCCGAGACAACGACCGCGCCGAGCGGCACCAGCACGAGGAGGAGCAGAACCGCGCGGCCGAGGAGCCGACGCCGGCCACCGTCGACGACGTCACCCCGCCGCCCCCGTTCAACCCGGCGGACGTCGAGAGCGAGGAGGACGCCGCGTTCCGCTTCGGCGGTCACGACCGGATGAAGGAGCTCGCCGACCGTGCCGAGCTGCGCCCGACCGGGGACTCCGAGAGTGTGTGGCTGAACGGCCAGCAGATCGGCACCATCTCCAACCTGTACCGGTCCACCCCGGACCGGGAACCGGTGTGGGACGCCCGGCCCTTCTTCGGCCTGGACCGCGACCGGAACAGCCGCTCCCAGAGCCGCGACACGGCCGTCGCCAACCTCGTCGTCCGCGCGCTGCAGGACGGGCCCGCGGACCCGGCGAACCCCAGCGACGACGTGTGGGACACCGTGACGCTGAAGTTGGCGGGCATGACGCGGGAGCTGCCGGAGCTCCCCGAGTCCCTCCGCAACAACCCGGAGGCCCGCGCCCGGTACGAGCGGCTGACCGGCATGGTCGACGCCTTCCGTGACCAGCGCTCGCCCAGCGGGAACCTGCGCGATGACCTGGCGCAGGCCCGCGACGACTTCGCATGGCTGCGCGGCGCCCTGGACGATCCCAAGCGGAACAACCAGCAGCGCGAGGAGCTGTCCGACCTGGACACCCGAGCCTTCTGGGCGGGCCACATCCTCGAGGGCCTGGGCGGATCAGACAGCGACCTCGAGCGGCCGCGCGCCGAGGACGAGCCGCCGGGTGACTCCGACGCGCCTTCCCCCGCCGTACCGGCGTCGGACGGGCCCGTGAACACCCCGGAGGACACCCCACGTCCGCCGGCCGAGCCCGAGCCGGAGCCGGACCCGGAGCCGATCAACGGCCAGCCCGCGCACTGGGCCCGCGTCGAGGACCTGGTGCCCGGCGACATGGTCCGCATGAACGGCACCACCAAGAACGGCCGACCGGTCCAGCGTGCTGGATACGTCCACACCGCGCCCGTGCTGGTCGATGTCACCCGCCGCGGCCGCACGGATCAGATGTGGCGTACCTGGGTCACGGAGAACCCGGACGGCACCGGCGCGAGCGGCAACGTCTACACGTCCGCCAACGCCACCGCGGCGCGCGCGCAAGCACCGGACGACGTCGTGCCCGGCTCCCCGGCCAGCGGCGCCCAGGCCGCGCTTCGCTCCGGTGACCTGCCCAACCAGATCCCGGCAGACCGCGACGGCCGCGGCCTGTTCCCCGGCAGCACCGTCACCGGCACCGGCGACCGCGAGGGCACCGTCACGGGCGCCACCGACACCACCGTGTCGGTGCACTGGTCCGACGGCAACGACGACGCCGCAATCTCGCCCACCACGCTGTCCGTCACCGACGGCCAGCGCCCGGACGGCTGGACCGCCGACGGACACCGCGTGACGACCCAGAACGTCGTCAGCGACACGGACGGAGGACTCCTCGGCCCCGTCGACGACGTCGACGGCGACAACGTCACCATCACCACGACCGACGGCACGATCACCCGCAGCGCCGGGGACCTCCGCGTCACCGGCGAGGTACGCGACGACGCCCCCGACACCGCACCGGTGACCGGCATCGACGAGCCCGCGGCCGCGGACCTCAAGGACGGCGACGTCGTCCTCCTGGACCTCGACGGCCACCTCGCCACCGTCGCGATCACCAGCCCGCCCAGCCGGGACGGAGACCGCGTCACCCTGCAGTACGCCGACACCACCACCGGCGAAATGGGCGAGATCGACGTCGACGCCCGCGCGGTCCTCCCGCGCGCCCAGGGCCCGGACGGAGGCGCCCCGGACCTCGGCCCGGACGACGCCCCCGAGCCGGACGACGACCTGACCGTGCACCCCACCCCGCACCCCGTGGACCCGGTGACCGGCCCCACCGTCGACCCGGACCTCGACTCGAGCGACCGGAACGTCATCGGTGACCACGCCGACGGCCCGGAGGACGACCCCGACGCCCACCAGGCCGCTGTACGGATCACCGCGGACCTGCCCGTCACTCCGGAGCAGGCCGCGGCCCTGGCCGCGCAACTGCGTGCGGCCGCGGACCCAACGACGTTCGAGGGCCGGGCCGCGCTGCGGGCCGCGGACCACCTCGACCGCGCTGCCGGCCGGACCCCTCCGGCAGGCCTCGACCGGCCCCGCCCGTCGAACGCCGCGCAGATCGGCGAGGGGGACCTGGTAGCCATGCCGGACGAGCGCCATGGCGACCAGGTGCGTGTCTTCCGCGTCATCGACGCCGAGGACGGCCCCGGAGGCGTGCGCAGCTTCCTCCTGGAGGACCAGGAAGACCAGCAGTGGCGCCGCCGAGTCGTCCACGGGGCTATGCCCGTGTGGCAGCTCCCCGAGGCCGAGCCGGACTCCGTCACCGCGCCGGACGTCGACGACGTTGACGCTCCCGACGTGACCGCCCCGAACCCCGCGGGCGGCGCCCCGGATGCCTCGACCACACCGTCTACGCCGGACACCTCGAGCACACCGGACGAGCCCACGGCGCCCGTTGCCCGGGTCCGCCCGGGAAGCCTGCGGGGCGGCGACGTCATCGACGCGCCCGTCAGCCGCACCGGCTACCAGTTCAACGGACACCGGAGGCTGACCATCATCAGCGAGCCGCAGCGCAACGGCTGGTGGATGCAGCTCACCGGCGTCGACGAGGACGGCAACGTGCACGACTTCGGTCTGCACAACGGCCGCGCCGTGAACGTCTACGACCGCAACCGGCCCACCCCGGCCCTGCCCCCGGCCGGCACACCCCGCGACCCCAACCAGGTCGCACAGGGAGACGTCGACCGGATCGTCAGCGACCACGGCCGGACGATCGCCGCGCGCATCATCGACGAGGCCGTCGCGGGCACGGAGCCGCCCGGAGACATCCACGCCCTGCGCGAGCAGATCGCCCAGCGCCTCACCGCTGAGGCCCTGCGCGACGCCCGCCAGAGCGTCCGCCGTGACGGATCCGCCGCGCTCGACGCCGCGGGCCTCACCGGCCGGGACCGGGCAGCAGCCCAGCGCCGCCTCCGCGACGCCCGCGACCAGGCCCACGCGGACACCGTGCGGGCGGCCCTGCGCACCATCAACGACCTCGAGCCCCTGGACGGCGAGAGCGACGAGGACCTGGCAGCACGCGCCCGGGACCTGCTCCGCCTCATCCCGGACCAGGTCGCCGGCCGCCTGTCGACGAACGACCCGGACGCCGACCCCGACGTCACCAACGCCGTGACGGGCCACGCGGACGACGCGGTGAACGCACTCCTGCAGCAGCTCCAGGCCGCAGGCGTGGACCCGGGCGACGCCGAACGCCTCGCCCGCATCCTCACCCAGCAGATGTCCGGATCCCGGCAGGCGACCGCCCGCCGGATCGCGGCCCGGGTCGCCGCGGCGAACCCGGACGCCGGACGGCAGCCGGGCCTCATGGCCCGGATCGTCGCTCTCCTGGTCCGCATGGCCAAGCGCCTCGCGGAGCTGGTGAAGGCAGGGGCCCGGAAGATCGCCGAGAAGTACCGGAGCTCGCGCGAACGCCTGCGCCGCCTGCGGGCGTTCCTGGGCCGCATGGTCCGCCGGGTCCGTGAGTGGCCGGAGTCGCGACGCCTGGCACGCCTGCACCGTGCGGTGAACCTGCCCGACGCGGACGGCGACTCGCTGGCCGCGCGGATCTCCCACTGGGCCGGACTCATGCCGGAGCCGGGCCGGTTCGGGCAGTCACAGCGCCGTGTCACCTTCTGGCGCCCGACGACCTGGGGGCAGCTCGCCGCGGGCCGTCTCCCGGATCGGTCGGACCGCATCCAGTGGGCGCCGGATCGGGCGGCCGATGGTGGCCCCGGCCTGACGACGCTCCGCCACATGGCGGCGCTGCGGGCGGCCGGCAACGACGTCGACCAGGACGTGACGCGTCGTCTGTCTGCCGCTCTGGGCGACGACTTCGGCGATGACCCGCACGCCACGCTGCAGCACGCCGACGACTACATGGCCTCGAGCGAGCGGCGTCTGGTCAATCTGCAGGCGGCCCGTAGCGGTGCAACCATCCCGGACGACGAGGACCTCGAGATCGAGATCACCGCGGCCCGCAGTGAGCTCGCGGCCGCGCGCCGGGAGTACGCCGACCTGCGGGCCCGGTACGCCGCTGCGGTGCCCAACGCCGTAGCCGCCGCCCTGGCCGATGTCCGCGACATGGGCCCGGACGGCGCCAACGCGCTTGTCTTCGGCCCGGACACCGACCCGGACGCCGAACGCGCCGTACGGGGCGTACAGCGGCTCATCCCGCGCGCGTGGTTCAACACCCCCGAGGCGCGCCGCCTGACGGCCGTGGACGGCGACCAGGGCCGCTACGAGCCCGAGGGTCAGCGGATCACGGTCGCCGACCTCGCCGACGAGGGGCTGGGGACTGCCGGGCACGCCCTGGCGCAGCACTTCGCCCGTCACCTCGGCGACCTGGACGCCGCGCAGAGGGCGTTCTGGTTCGGCAGGACGCACACCGGTAGGCCCGGCGCCCGCCGGATGCGGCGGAGCGCCCTGGACCGACTCCTGCGGCGGCAGCAGACGCAACCGGAGACCGGTGACACCCTCGCGCGGTCCGTACAGGCGATGTTCAGCGGCGATTGGTACCAGGACGACGACTTGCGCGCGTTCCTCCTGGGCCTGATGGCCACCAGGTAAGGAGGCAGGCAGTGTTCACCGTCACCGGCTCGTTCGACGACGGTGCGACCTACACCGTGCAGATCACCGGGCGGGAAGACCGCCCGGTGATCGGGTCGTACCGGGCCGCGGCCCTCGTGGAGCTCCACCAGGGCGAGACCATCGCCCTGTCACCGACCGGCCCCCTGGCGACAGTTGCCGGGGGCGACGACGCGTCCGTCCTCGCGGTACTGCGCGAGTACACCAACGTCGTCGAGGAGAGCGGGCCTGTCCCACGACGGCCGCGCGTGCCCGAAAGCTGATCCGGGGCGCTTGCCCAATTGGGCAAGAATGATCTTGGTCGGGCTGGAGTGCAGCGGTGGCGGCGACACAAGCCGCCCCGCGTGCGCATCCTCCGCCCGTGACCAGATACGGATTCGCCATCAAGGCTCTCCCCCAGGGCGGCAAGCCTTTCGGGGAGGAAGACGACGAGAACGAGGAGACCGCGGGCACCGAGGAGGCTCCGCTCGACAAGGCCGGCCCCGGCGTCTCCGACGAGCTGACCGAGGACCTGGACGAGGAGCTGCCCCAGGACCCCACGGCGGCCCCGGCCGCACCCGAAGAGGATCCCGCCGCGCCCGCGGAGCCCTTCGAGGAGGACCCCGCAGCGCCTGCGGCCCCGGACGCCCCGCCGGAGGGCGAAGGCGGCGGCGATCCCAACGCCTTCCCGGAGCAGCCCGACGACGACTCCCGCCCGTGGGCCGGGGACGAGTACAACGAGGGCGACGAGACCGACCCCGACGGCCCCGATGCCTGGTGCGCCTACACCGGCAGCGGCGGCGAACAGGCTTGGCTCGACAAGGCCCCGGACGGCACACTGACCGGGTGGGTGCGGGACGGCGACGGCCAGGTGTGGCGCTACACCGACCCCGACGCCTGGGCGACCGACGTTGACGGCGCGCAGATGACGCAGACGCACCACAACGGCGAGGACCGAGCGAACGCAGACGGAGGAGCCGCCCCGAGCGGACAGCCCCCGGCCGGCGACCGCGGCGTCCAGGACTCGATGTTCGCGGGCCAGTAAGGAGATCCGACCGTGGCAATCCAGCTCGACCGTCAGACCTTCCAGGACCGGCTCAACGAGGGCAAGGCCGCATACGCGGCCGGAGACCCCTCCGACGCCTGCCCGTACAACATGTACGGCAACGCTGAGGAGCAGTTCGGATACCGGTATTGGAACCGCGGGTGGTCCATGGCCCGCTCCGAGGCTGAGGCACAGCCCCGACAGCCTGCAAAGGCCAGCGCAGGACAGTAGCTCTACGCGAACGGCACGGTGCCCGGCGGCCCACTGTCCACCGCCGGAGGTTCCCCGCCGTGCCGACCGCTGCTCCACCGTCCAGATCCGCCGTACCCACCACCTTCCAGCGAGGCACCAGCCGGGCTATCTACGCCGTCACCGGCGTGGTCGACGAGGTCGCGGACCTCATCGTGCCCGGCGCGTTCGCCCGCACCCTGGCCACACGCCCCGTCAAGACGGTGTGGCACCACGGGTGGAAAGACCCCGTCGGTGTCGTCGTCGAGTGCGAGGAGTGGCTGCCGGGCGATCCCCGGTTCCGGGACGTCCCCGGCGACTGGCCCGCCGAAGCCGGCGCCCTCGTGGCGACCGTGGTCTACAACCTGCGCACCCGCCAGGGCCGCGACGCCTACGAACAGGTCAAGCAGTGGCACGAGCACAAGCAGGCCGCGTTCTCCATCGGCTACCGCGTCCCTGACACCGGCGCAAGCAAGCGCGGCGACGGCGTCCGCATCATCCACGACCTGGACCTGTTCGAGGTCTCACCGGTCCTGCACGGCGCGCACCCCCTGACCCGCAGCCTCGAGGTGAAGTCCGCGACCGGCGGCGCCAGCGGGCACGAAGGCCTCGAGTACAAGACGACCCCATCCCACGTCGAGATCGATGTCATCGCCACCCCGAAGGGCGACGGCATCAAGGTCGCGGGACTGGCGGTGAAGGCCGCCGACACCGGCCGCGTGCTGATGATTCAGCGCGCCCTCGACGAGGACGACCCTGCGGCGGGAACCTGGGAAATCCCCGGCGGGCACCTCGAGGACGGTGAGGACCCCCTCGCGGCCGCCCTGCGGGAGTGGGCGGAGGAGACCGGCTCGACCCTGCCCGGAACGGCCAGCGTCGTCGGCTCCTGGACCGCCCCGAACGGCATCTACCGCGGCTTCGTGGCTGTGGTCCCCACCGAGGCCTCTGTACCGATCAACGCGCCCCACGACGAACGCCGCGTCGACAACCCGGACGACCCCAAGGGCGACGCCACCGAGGTCACCGCCTGGTGGCCGATCCCCGCCCTCCCTGACATGCCCCTCTTGCGGCCGGAGTGCCGCGAGACCCCGTGGGCGCTCCTGGCAGGCGCCGCCCTCCCGCACGCCCCCGCCCCGAAGACCACGCCCCAGGCGAAGGAGTTTGCCGAGGGAGTCATGGCCCGCTTCCAGGTCCTCGGCGGCAAGAAGAAGACTGCGCACGCCGCGGTGAAGGCCGCCCGCATACCGGTCCGCGCGGTGTCGCGCATGCAGCACAAGTCCGCCCGCTCCATGGTCGCCGAGGCCAAGAGCATCCCCGTCCCGCTGGAGGTTTCCACGATGTCGCCCAAGCCGCTGCCCGAGTCGCAGGAACAGTTCCGCGCCCGCCTTGCCGACGCCGTCCGCGAACTCCTCGACCAGGACGGCGGCACATGGACGTGCATCGAGGGCACCTACCCCGACCGCGTCATCGTCTCCGTGCACACCGAGGACGAGCGGCGCAGCAGCCACTACGCCATCCCCTACACGGTCACGGCCGGCGAGATCACGCTCGACAAGCCGCAGCCCGTGGAGCTCGCCACCATCGTCGTGCCGGAGGGCACCAGCGCGGCCCGCACCGCCACCGCGGACGAGGACGTCGATGCCCGGGTCGTACAGCCCACCGTCGGAGCGCTCGTCGACGCCACCGCCCGGGTCAGCAGCAGCACGGCCAGCCCGGAGCAACTCGAGGACGTCCGCGACAAGGTCCAGGAGCTGATCGCCGCCCTGTCCGCGAAGGGTCTCGACGTCGACGAGGAGGAGCCTGCGGCCGCGGGCCGGCCGACCGGCGGCACCGCCGGACTCGACCTCTGGGACGACAGCACCTTCGGCGACGGCGAAGGTGCCGACCCCGAGGACGGCGACGAGGAGGAGGACGAGGAGACCGAACCAGCCGCCGAGCCGGAGGACACCGTCCGCATGGACCCCGACGAGGTGAAGGCGGCACTTGCCCTGATGCGGAGCTGAGTTACATCCCCGAACCTGCACACATCCCGCTGGCCCCGTACGGCCACAACAACAAAACAGCAGGTCAAACCCCATGTGCTGCCCGCTCTTGACGTCCCGAGCGGGCAGCACGCGACGTTAACCCCTCTCCTTCTCTTTCATCACGCCTCGCGTTGAGGCGTCCCGGTGCTGGCCGGGCGAGCGACGCACGTCAACCGCACCCAGCACAGGGAGAGCACCTCAAATGCCCACCGCAACCACCAGCCGTATCGAGGAGCTGCAGAAGGCACTCCAGGTGAAGTCCGCCGAGGCCGAGCGGATCAGCCAGACCTTCAAGGTCGAGGACGGCGGCCAGTTCGTCGTCTCCAGCGAGCAGGCGAAGGCCTTCCGAAAGGTCTCCAGCGAGGCGCAGGAGATCAAGGCCCTCATCGACGCCGAGCAGGGCCTCACCGAGATCAAGCAGTACCTCGAGGCCCCGGAGTCCACGCCGGCCGCGGCCAGCCACTACGGCCAGCGTCCCATGGGGGTCGAGGAGAAGTCCCTCGGTGACCTCTTCGTCGAGTCCGGCTCCTTCCAGAGCGCCACCGCCCAGCAGTTCCGTGACAAGCCGTACATCCGTGCCGACATCGAGGGGAAGTCCATCTTCTCCCTGTCCGCGGGCACCGTGACCCACCAGGTCCTCGGCTCCGCGCAGAACCTGGGCATCGCGGAGCGCCCGTTCAGGAAGTTCCACATCCGGGACCTGTTCCCGAAGTCGACCACCAAGAACGCCGTCCTGTACGGCGCGCGTGAGACCGGCTGGACGAACAGCGCCCGCCAGGTCAAGGAGCGGTACGCCGCGGACGGCGTGTCGCCGGCCACCGGCGCGGACACCGACACCTGGGGCCGCGCCCCGCGGTCGAAGCTCACGCTGACCCCGGTGATGTACCCCGTCGCCGAGGTCGCCCACCTGCTCGACGCGCACAAGAACATCCTGTCCGACGAGCCGCGCCTCAAGACGTTCATCAACACCCGCATGGTGGAGGGCGTCAAGTACGCGGAGGACTGGGACCTCCTGCACAGCGTCGGCGACGGCCAGTCCCTCACCGGCATCTACAACACGCCGGGCGTCCAGCAGTACACCGGTCTCGCGACCGACCAGTACAGCGTCCAGATCCGGCGCAGCATCACGAAGGCCCTGCTCGCCGAGTACGACCCGACCGGCATCGTCCTGTCGCCCACGATGTGGGAGCACGTCGAGGTCGAGGAGGACAAGAACGGCGCCTTCCGCGTCGCCATCGCCGTCGCCATCGGCGCCGAGAAGAAGGTGTGGCGCCTCAACGTCGTCGAGACGACCGCCATGGCCGACACCGACTTCCTCATCGGTGCGTTCGGTCTCGGCGCGCAGCTCCACGACCGCGAGAACGTCTCCGTCACCGTCTCCTCGGAGAACGCGGAGAACTACGAGAAGGGCCTGATCACGTTCCGCGCGGACGAGCGCCTGGCGCTCGAGGTCCCGCGGCCGGAGTCCTTCGTCATCGGCACCTGGACCCAGCCGACCGGCTGATCCGTGCCGCGGTGAGGGGGTGCACCCGGCACACGGGTGCGCCCCCTCCCACGTACCACCACCAAGGACGACGGAGGACGCTGGTGATCGAGAAACAACCCATAGGCCTCGCCCAGGAGCTGGACGCCCTCACCGGCGCCCCCGCCGCTCACCGAGGCCCCCGCTGCAGCGTCGGTGCCCTCCTGGAAGCCGCAGACGCCGACGTCGCCGCATCGCTCCGCGCGGTGCTGGACACGACCAGCGTCTCCGCCACGGCCATCGCCGAGACGCTCAGCCGCTACGGCGACCCCGTGACCGCGTACACCGTCAACCGGCACCGGCGCCGCGGGAAGCCCAACGGATGCCGGTGCGAGCGATGACCCTCAACAACGAGCTCCAGGCGCTCCTCGAGCCTGCCTCCCCCAGCCAGAGTCAGGCCCCGCAGACAGAGCGCCTCTACCCGGCCGCGCCTCGCGGCTGGGAGTCCGGCGTGCGCTACGAGGGCGGCACGATGGTCGTCACCGCCCCGCCCGCGGACAAGCCGCCCGCAGGAGAGGACGACTGGCGCGAGCGCGTCGAGGAGATGGGCCTCGCCATCCCCGAGGGCTTCCGGGTCCGCCTCGTCGAGGCCAAGCACGACCCCGCCGCCTGGCATCGCGACGCCCAGGGCGACGACGCCGTCACCCGCGCCGTGTGGCGCTGCCGGTACGTCATCGAACCGGCCGCCCCCGCCTGGCAGTCCACCGGCGACATCGACGCCCTCGTCCGCGACGCGATGCGCCGCCGCCGCAAGCCCCGCGCGGCCGTCGACACCGCTGAGCGCGCCCTGGTCGTGGTCTACGCCGACGCCCAGGCCGGCAAGGTGGGCCGCGACGGCGGCACCCCGGAGCTCATTGCCCGGGTCGCCGATCGGTTCGACCGGCTCGACGACCACATCCGCGACCTCAAGGCCGTCGGCCGCGCCCCGTCCGTCGCCTACTGGGCCGACGCCGGAGACTGTGTCGAGGGCTTCGAGAACACGACGCAGCAGGCGTTCACCAACGACCTGACCCTGACCGAGATGGTCCGCGTCCACCGGCGCATCACCTTCGAGGGCCTGGACCGCCTCGCCGGGAAGTTCGGCCGCGTCGTCGCCGCAACCTGCGGCAGCAACCACGGCCGCGTGCGCCGCGGAAAGGACGCCGTCGGCCCGCCCATCGACGACTGGGGCATCGAGGTCATGTCCCAGATCGCCGACGCCTACGCCCGCAACGAAGACGCCTATGGGCACGTCTCGTTCGTCATGCCGGAACGGTGGCGGGACACCGTGTCGCTCGACGTCGCCGGGAAAGTCGTGGGCCTGAGCCACGGCCACCAGTACCCGCGCCCCGACAAGGCCGGTGACTGGTGGCGCGGGCAGACCTTCGGCCGCCAGCCCGTGGCGGACGCCGACATCCTCATCACGGGCCACTTCCACCACTTCCGCGCCCAGCAGATGGGCAACGGCAGGCTCTGGATCCAGGCGCCCACCCTCGACAACGGCAGCGACTGGTACGCCGTCCGCTCCGGCGAGGTCTCGACGTCTGGGCTCCTGGTGTTCAGCGTCGGCCCCGACGGCTGGGACGACCTGCGCATCCTCTGAGCGCGACGCAAGCCAGCCCGGAAGCCCACGGTCCGGGGCATGACTGACAAACCAAGGTGGCTACTCACCCAGAACAGCGACATGCGGCGGCAGGGCATCTACAACTGGTCGATCCCGGCGTGGGCCGGGACCCTGCCCGACGGCCGGAACTACAACACCTGTCCTTCGGCCGGCGTCTGCGCTCAGATGTGTTACGCGCGCCAGGGCAGCTACCGCTTCCCGAACGTCAAAGCCCGGCATGAGGCGAACCTGATGATGGTGCTGGACGATCTGCCCGGCTGGGAAGCGCAGATGACCGCCGAGCTCCAGCACAAGCGGTACCAAGACCGCTGGGTCCGATGCCACGACGCCGGCGACTTCTTCTCCCGGGAGTACACCGAGGCGTGGCTGCGCATCATGCGGGCCGCGCCGGGCGTCCGCTTCTACGCGTACACCAAGAGCGTGTCCCTGTTCCGTGAGGTCGTCGAACCAGACCCGCCCGCGAACTTCAAGTGGGTGTACTCCCTCGGGGGCCGCGAGGACCACCTGGTCGACGTGACCATCGAGCGGCACGTCGACATCTTCCCCGACGAGGAGTCCCTCGCCGAGGCCGGATACACCTCCCGCGGCACGGCCCCGGAGGGGTGCCTGGTGTCCGTGCTCGGCCCGCAGAAGGTCGGCATCGCCGCGAACAACATCAAGCACCTCAAGAAGAAGCAGGGCCCCAACCGTTGGAGCGACCTGCAGCGCGCCCAGGACGAGCGCCGCCGCGGCCCTGGCAAGCAGTTCCAGAGCGGACGGCCGTAGCCGCCACGGGGCACACCAAGATCGTTCTTGCCCAATTGGGCAAGCGTCACCCGGCACCGGATCCGTGCCGGACGGCATCAAGATCATTCTTGCCCAATTGGGCAAGTGCCCCCTTCTCCCGGTAGCGCGCGACCCAAGCCGGCCCCGTGCTCCATCCTTCGCCGGCCACCGACCCCAGAAGGGACCAACCCCCATGCTCCACAAGGAAGACGGGACGCTGATCAAGAAGTCGGCATTCCCCGCGTCCGCCGTTCCGGACGTTCCCATGCGGATCACCGAGGACGTGTACGAGTCCAAGGCCTACGGGCCCGGCGACGGGCGCGCCGAAGGCTCCCGGTTCCACCTGCTCTACCAGGCCGGAACCATCGTTCCCCAGTCCGAGATCGACCGTCTCTTCGCTCCGGCGGCGACCGTCGCGACCGTGAGCCCGGCCACCGGCCCGGCCGCGGGCGGGACGACCGTCACGATCAGGGGCACCCGCCTCGCCGGTGTGACCGCGGTCAACTTCGGCGCCACCGCGGGCACCGAGCTCAAGCGCATCTCCGACACGGAGCTGCGCGTGAAGACGCCCGCGGGCGCGGCGGGGGCCGTCAACGTCGTCGTCGCGGCCGACTCCGGCAACGTCACGAAGACCGGCGGCTTCACCTACTCCTGATCCACCTGACCCGGGCGCCCCTCCGCACCATCCGAGGGCCGCCCGGGTCACCCGCTCCCGCCGCGCGAGGCAGGGGGCGACACAAGCAGCGTCCGGTGTGCAGGGTGCGCGCCGTCCGGACAAGAACCCCCGAGAGGGAGCCACCCATGGCAGGCACCACACGTACCCGTAAGACCGCGGCCGCGAAGACCGCGGAGGCCTCCGACACCACCACCGAGGCCGCGGAGTCGGCCAGCACCGCGGCGGCGGACGAGTCCGCGCCCACCGCTGAGGCCACCGCCGCGGCGGCCGCCGAGGAGACGGCGCCCGTCGTCGAGGAGACCGCCCCGGCCGACAGTGTCGCGAAGGCACCCGAGGCCGCACCGCTCGAGCCCCCGGCCGTCCAGGAACCCCCGGCGGCACCCGCGGCGCCCGTCTACGCCACCCCCACCGAGGTCATCCCCGACGAGGAGAACCTCGCCGAGGTCATCATCGACGACGCCACGAAGGAGCCCCCGGCCGACGTCGACTCCGTGTTCGTCCCTCTCACCGAGTACGGCTCCGTCCTCGTGTGCACCGTGCGCCTGGTCGAGAAGACGTTCCTCGGACCGCACCGCAACGCCGTCCACCGGCTCCTGCAGCCCGCGGGCGCCCACGTCTCCGAGGGCGTCGCCGCGCGCATCCGGGAGCGCCTGCGGGACCAGGCCGCACGGATCGCCGCCCAGGCCGAGAAGTAGGGAGCCCGGGGTGTTCGACTACAGGCCCATGTACGGCGGGGCGCACTACGACCCCGAACCGGCAGGGGGACAGGTCACCAGCGTGTCCCTCTACGACGGCCCGGCCCGCACCACCACCGTGGCGAGCGCCGGACCGGCCACCCGGCTGCGCGCCGGCGTCTACCGGTTCGCCCTGCCCGACGTGCCCCCCGGCCGCTACTGGGCCACCGTCTCCTTCACCCCGAGCGAGGGAGCCCAGCCCGTCAAGGACGAGTCCGTACGCCTGGACTTGCCCCTCGGGCTGGGCCTCGTCACCTCCCCCGAAG
This sequence comes from Streptomyces sp. NPDC049627, assembly GCF_044465645.1. Taxonomy (NCBI): domain Bacteria; kingdom Bacillati; phylum Actinomycetota; class Actinomycetes; order Kitasatosporales; family Streptomycetaceae; genus Streptomyces; species Streptomyces sp. NPDC049627. The sequence goes on from NZ_JBITLW010000023.1 coordinate 94,844, forward strand.
CGGTCGCCAAGGAACTCGGCGTACCGCTCCCAATCACTGCGGAGCAGCGCGACGACCTGCTCACCGCCATCCGCACGGCACAGGCCGACGTCGTCGGGTACCTGGGCCAGCCCGTCATCCCCCAGCTCGTCACCCGCACCGCCCTGACGCCGTACCTCGGCCGGGACGACCGGCTCGAGGACGCCGACTCGTGGCCGTTCGACGTCGACGACCTGGTCCAGGTCTCGGCCTACCGCGCCCGCGAGGGCGGCACCTACGACGTCGACTTCCTCGTCGGTCTCGACGGCGCCGCCATCGACCCGATCGTGCGGTACGTGACCACGCACGCCGCGGAGTCCGAGCGGCTCCGCCCCGGCGGCGTCGGCTCCCAGGGCCGCCGGGTCTCCTCCGTCAGCGCGGAGGGACAGTCGATCTCCTACGAGTCGGCCCCGACCACCGGCCAGGCCGGCGCCCTGCCCGAGCTCGCCAGTCTCTCCCGCTGGAAGCGCCGCCTGTTCCAGCCCCTCAACCGGCCCGCCCGCCCGCCGTGGCCGTACTCCTCCACCCGCGGCCGCCGCTGACGAAGGGAGCTGCCGACCATGGCCGTCGTCCTGCCGAACGCCATGCTCACGGTGTACGCGCTCGCCCACCCCTGGGAGCGCGACACCAACGGCGTGCCCGTGCCCCCGAACCCGAACCAGAAGCCGGCCCCGCGCGGCACCTGGCCCGGGTCGGTCCTCGAGCAGCCCGACGGCTCATGGTCGGTGCGCCTCGATCCGCGGGCCTGGCCCGTCAAGGAGGGCGACACCATCTCCGACGAGACCGGCCGCTCCTGGACCCTGTCCAGCACCCGCGAGCACGCGGTCCCCGGCGTCCCGGATGTCGACTACGTACAGGCCACCGGCACGCTCAACCCGCCCGAGGTGGCGTGATGGCCGGAGCGAAGTTCACCCCCGCCCAGGGCCTCGAGCAGCAACTCGCCCGCATGCTGGCCCCCGCAGTGCAGCGCATCGCCCACCAGGTCGAGATCGAGGCGAAGCGCCTGGCCCCGCCCACCAAGCGCTGGGTGACCATGGGCGACAACAAGGTCCGCCCCACCCACGTCACCGCCAACGGGCAGGAAGTCCCCGGGAACCTGCGGTTCGCGATCGACTCCATGCGCTGGGACATGGAGCACCGCGGCGTCGGCCCCACCACCTACATGCTCGAGCCGCTCGACGAGAGCTCCCGGGCCGTCGCCAACCTCAAGAACTGCCGCTGCCGCGCGCACAAGGACCCCGAGGGCATCGCCCGACACATCAACACCGGTCAGCCGGTCATCTCCGGGAAGCGGGTCACGGTCACCGTCTCCGTCCAGGCCCCCATGGTCGTCGAGGCCGAGGTGGGCACCGTCTACCCGGGCAACCTGCGGGCCGACGGCACCTTCTTCATGTCCCGCGCGGCCGCCATCGTCGCCGCCCGCCGCTGAGCGCGCGACACAAGCCAGCCCCACGCGCACAGTGCGCGCCATGGCTACGAACTCCACCACCAAGAAGCCCGCCGCGGACGCCGCGGCGGAGGAAACCACCGAGGCCGCCCCGGCCCGCACCGCCCGCAAGGCGGCCCCCGACCCGGACGTCGTCGGCCCCGCCCTCCCGGCCGGCGCCGAGCCGGTCGCCGTCACCCTGGCGCACCACCACACCATCGACGGCACCGACTACCCGCCCGGCGCCAAGCTCCTCGTCTCCCCGGACTACGCCCAGCGGCTGCGCGGCCAGGGCTACGCCACCCCGGCCTGATGAGCGAGCTCACCCTGGCGGACGCCGATCCGGTCGCCGCTCTCCTGGTCTGGCTGCAGGAACACCCGGCGGTCGCCGACGCACTCGGCGGCCCCGGCCGCGTGTCCGGGATCCAAGAGGCGCCCTGGCCCCACCTGCGCATCGACCACGGCCCCGGCGGCGACCTGCGGGACATGAACTGGGCCATCTCTCCGGAGGTCACCCTCGAGGCGTACGGCGACCCGGGCGGTTGGCCGGGCAAGGCCGAACTCCGGCGGATCCTGCTGCGCTGCGCCCAGGCCGCCCAGGAGCTCGGAGAGGCGCCCCACGTCCCCGGCCGGCCGGTCCTGAGCGGCATCAAGCCGTCCGGGCTGCTGGTGTGGTCGCCGCTCGTCGACGGCCAACCCAGGTGGGTCATGAACCTCTCCGTCACCGTGCATCCGTGACGACGCGACGTTAACCACCCCGGCTCTCCAAGGTGTCCGCGCCCTAGCACCGGACACCAAGGAGAAGCCCGCCATGGCTGGCGAGACCACGAACAACAACGAGATTCTCATCCCTCAGCTCAGCCGCATGTGGCTGGCCCCGGTCGGGACCGTCGCCCCGGCCGACGCCACGGTGGCCATGCCCGAAGGCTGGTACACGGTCGGTCTGTTCACCGAGGACTCCCTCAAGTTCAACTCTGAGCCGAACTTCGAGCAGGTCCGATCGGCGCAGTCCAGCTACCCGACCCGCACCTTCCAGACCACCGACGCGGCGACCATCGAGGTCGACCTGCAGCAGTGGTCCGGCCGGAACTTCAGGGCGGTGTACGGCGGCGGCAGCATCACGGCCGTGACCCCGCAGGGAGGCGGCGGCAAGCACTTCCGGTTCGCCCCGCCCCGCATCGGCGGCCGGACCGAGATCGCCGCGTGCATGGAGGTCATCGACGGCGGCAAGCACTACCGCTACGTCATCCCTCGCACCATGCAGATGGAGGGCGTTTCCAAGGAGCTCGCCAAGACCAAGGAGAGCGTCCTGCCGCTCCGTCTGGCCGTCCAGGGTGGCGACGACACCGATGCCTGGTACGTCCTCACCGACGACCCGGCGTTCCAGCCCCCGGCCCCGACGATCGCCACCGTCACCCCGTCCACCGGTCCGGCCGCGGGCGGTACCACCGTGACGATCACCGGCACCGAGCTCGGCAGCGTCACCGCCGTGAACTTCGGGAGCACGGCCGGCACCGGTCTGGTCATCGAGAGCGACACCGAGCTGTCGGTCATCAGCCCGGCCGGGACGACCGGCGCCAAGGACGTCGTCCTCGTGTCCGCCGGCGGCAACGTCACCAAGACCGGCGGCTTCACCTACGCGTGACCCAGCCCTGCGGCCGCCCCTCCGCCCTGCTCAGGCGGGGGCGGCCGTACGGCGCGACACAAGCCGCGCAGCGCTGCCACTGTCCGCGCGCTGCCACACCCGGCAACCCAGCTACGCACCCCGAAGAGGTCACGCACATGGACACGTCGTTCGCCATCGACCTGGACGCCCCGCGCCGCGAGGTCCAGTTCCCCGACGGCATCCCGGTCAAGTTCCGCGGAGAGCAGTTCCTTTTCCCGGCGGAACTGCCCGCCGACGCCCTCGACCCGATCCTGTCGGACGAGCTGGGCCTGGTCGAACTCCTCGGCGAGGTCATCGAGTCGGCCGACGGCGACGCCGGCGTCGCCGAAGTCGTCACCGCCCTGTTCCGGCGCCCCACGCTGCCCCGGCAGCTCCTCGCCGCGATCCGGGAGACGTACGCGATCCTCCTGGAGGACCAGCACGAGGACTTCAAGAAGAAGCGTCCGTCGGTCCCCGACTACGTGCGCCTGACGATCGGCCTGGTCAAGGTCTACGGGGTTGAGCTGGGAAAGCTCTTTCGGTCGGCCGACTCGTCCGCGAGCGATTCGCAGACGTCGAGTCCGACCTCTCCCGCTTCTACGGAGTCGACGCCCGACGTATCTGGCTTCGTCCCGGACAACCCGGATTCCTTGGAGTCCGACGGCTGATCTCTTACGTCGACGGCCTGCCAGACGACTCCCGGGTCCGTTCAGCCCCTCTCGGCGGCTGGACCAAGGTCCTCGAGCTCCTGGCGCTCGCCGTCGAGGAGATCGGGCTCCTGGCCGCAGACAAGCGGCGCGAGGAGCCGACCACCATCATCCGCCCGCCGCGCTCCGTCGCCGCGACCCCGACCGCCCCCGGCATACCGCCCCGGCCGTCGCAGTCCGCCCCGGAACCGCAGGCACCCCGCATGAGCGGCCACCGCCAGATGCTCGCCGCCGCCATGCAGAGAGGAATGGTCCGAAGTGGCTGAGGGCCTACAGGCCGGCCGCCTCGACGTGCCGGTCGTCGCCGACCTTTCGGGGTTTGCTGAACGGCTGCGTACGGCCGTCGAGACGGCCGCCGAGGGCCTGGCCGCCAAGATCAAGGTCGAGGTCGACTCCAAGGGCTTGAAGCGACGGCTCAAGGAGGCGGTCAAGGAGGCGTCCAAGGGCGTCACCGCGAAGATCCGCGTCGAGATCGACGAGGAGCGGTTCCGCACCACCCTCGACGGCATCCGGCGCCGCATCGACGACACCGACCTGAACATCCCCGTTCGGCCCGACGGGGACGGCGACAACGACCGCGGCGGAGGCCTCCTCGCACGACTGCGCGGACTCATCGCCGGAGCCCAGGGCGAGGCCGACCGCAACCCGGTCAACGTGCCGGTCAACATGCGGATGCCGGGCGGCGGCCGCGGCCTGCGGATGCTCGGCATCGGCGCCCTCGTCTCCCTGCTCCAGCCCGCGGTCGCCCTCATCGGCCAATACGGCGCAGGACTGACCGGGCTCGTCTCCGCGGCCGCGCCCGCGGTCGGTGTCCTCGGCGCGATACCCGGCCTGATCGCCGCGGCAGGCACCGCGGCGATCGGCACGAAGGTCGCGTTCAAAGGCTTCGGCGACGCCCTCAAGGAGTCCGTCAAGGCCCAGCAGATGATGGCCTCGGACGGCAAGGTCACCGAGGCCCAGCAGAAGAAGCTCAAGGAGGCACTGGACAAGCTCTCACCGTCGGCTCGCGACGCAGTCAAGGCCGTCTCCTCGCTGCAAGCGGCGTGGGGCAAGGTCCGCATGGCCGTCAGTGAGCGGTTCTTCTCCAAGGTCGCGGACGACATCAAGCCGCTCGCGAAGTCGGTGTTCCCGCTCCTCCAGGACGCCCTCGGCGACTCCGCTGCCCAGATGGGCGACCTGGCGCAGCGCGGCGCCAAGTTCATGCAGACCGGCGTCTTCCGCAAGGACTTTAAGACCATCGCGGGCACGAACTCCCGCGTTGTCGGCAACCTGACGGACGGCCTGGCCAACATGGGCCACGCCACCATGGACTTCCTGGTGGCCAGCGGTCCGTTCGTCGAGCGGGTCGGCCAGGCAGGCGAGAAGTTCACCCAGTGGGTCCGGTCCTCCGTGGCGGCCGGACGCGAGACGGGCAGCCTCGCCAAGTTCCTCGATCACGCCGGGGACAAGGCTGCACAGCTCGGGCGGACCACCGGCAGTCTGATCAAGGGCCTCGGTGGCGTCGGCAAGGCCGCCATGGAGACCGGCAACGCCATGCTCGACGGTCTCGAAGGCAGCATGACCCGCTTCGAGCGCTGGGCGAATTCCGGTGCTGGCCAGAAGGCCATGAAACAGTTCTTCTCCGACGCGGCGCCTGCCTTCCACGAGGTCAACCTCCTGTTCGGGGACCTCATGCGGGGGCTCGGCCGGTCGATGAAGGACGGCGGGATCACCGACTTGGTGCGGCAGATCCGTACCGAACTGATGCCCGCCCTGGGGACGTTCTTCAACGCCATGGGGCAGACGATCGGCCCCGCGGTCATCTCGGTGATCTCGAACATCGCCACCGCGATCGGCAACCTGTCTGCAGCCGGTTCAGGGCTCGGCGTACTGCTCGTGGCCTTCAACGGCCTGCTGCAGATTTTCAACACGCTGATGGGCGTCATCCCCGGGGCGAACACCGTCCTGGCCACGTTCTTGGGCACGATGCTCGCCCTCAAGGTGGTCAGCGGAGTCGCTGGGATGCTGCGGAACTTCGGGGCCTCCGTCACTGCCGCGGGCACGTCCGTGCGCACGCTCGGCACCACCATGCGCGGCACCATGGGCGCGGGCGTCATGGGGCCGCAGATCACCATGTGGCAGCGCATGGGGCTCGCCTACCAGGGCGCCGCAGCACAAGGTGGCCGGCTGTCCGGCACCCTGCGTGGAATCGGGGCCGCGAACCGGGTTGCATCTCGTGCCATCGGTGGCATGACCTCCGCGCTCGGGGGGCCGCTCGGTCTGGCCATCGCGGGCGTCACCATCGGCTTGGGCCTGCTCGCCTCCAAGCAGGAGGAGAGCGCTCGAGCCGCCGAAGCACACAAGGAGCGCATCGAGTCCCTTTCACGGGCCCTCGCCGACTCCAACGGCGTGATCGACGCGAACGTTCGCGCGCACGCGGTGCAGCTCCTCCAGGACACCGAGCTCGCCGACGGTAAGGGCAAGCTCGTCGACGTCATGCGGGAGGCGGACGTCAGCCTCTCGACGCTCACCGACGCCTACCTCGAACAGGGCGGCAGCGTCGATGTGCTCCAGAAGAAGCTCCAGGCGCTGGCTGACGCCAATCGGGAGTACGTGAACTACGCCGGCGACAAGGCGTCCAAGCTCGAGTACACCGACGAGGGCCAGAGGTACAAGGACGCGGCGGACGCGCTCGGTTCCCTCAACGGGGAGTTGAAGAAGTCTCAGCGCGACGCCAAGGAGGCCGCGGCTGCCATGAACGGTGCCGGTGCAACCGGCACCAGCGCGTACGGCCGTCTGCAGGCAGCCGTCCAGGGGTTCAGTGACAAGACGCAGTCCGCGGACACCCGCGTCGACGCCCTCAAGCGCGCGCTCGACGCTCTCAACGGGAACACGCAGTCGTTCCACGACGCGCAGACCCAGCTCAACGCCGTGATGCTGCAGATCGACGAGACGATGAAGGGGACCATCGAGCGGTCCGACGGCTGGGGCAAGTCGCTCATCGACAACGACGGCCTGGTGAACACCGCCACCCGCAACGGTCAGACCCTCAACGGTCAGCTCACCGAGTTGCGCGACTCGATGCTCGGCGTCGCTACGCGCGCCCAGGAGGCCGCGGAACAGGGCCTGATGCCCATGTCTGAGGCGATGAACAAGAGCCAGACCGCCATGGAGGGGGCCCGCGCCAAGGCCATCGCCCTCGCCATGGACATGGGCATTCCGAAGGAGCAGGCAAAGGCCCTGGCCGATCAGATGGGGCTGGTCCCCTCGACGGTCACCACCCTGATGACGGCCCAGGGCATCCCCGAGGCGACGGCCGAGATCCTGGGCCTGCGCGCCAAGTTGGACAGCATCAAGCCGGGCAAGTCGATCACGATCAATGCCCCCACCACGGCGGCCCGGCAGCAGCTCGAGGCCCTCGGCTTCACTGTGCAGCGCGTCCCCGGAAGCAAGAAGGTCACGGTCACCGCCCCGACGGGCGGGGCCCGCGTCAACATCGCCGCCCTGGCCGAGGACATCGCCAACGCGCCGGACAAGAAGAAGGTCACCGTCCAGGCGATCATCCAGAAGGCCGCGGGCGACCTGAAAAGCGTCCAGGAGAAGGTGGCGGGCCTGCCCAAGGGCAAGTCCATCGACGTCAAGGCGCCCACGAAGACCGCGCAGCAGGCGCTCAAAGACCTCGGATACAAGATCAAGACCGTCGACGGCACGAACGGCAAGACGGTTCGGATCACCGCCCCGACCGCGTCGCCGCTGGCCAACGTGCAGCGCATCCAGGGCGCGATCAACGGCCTCACCGGCAAGACCGTGCACGTCACGGTGCAGTACAGCGAATCCGGGAAGCCGTCCGTGGTCCGGACGCACGCGGACGGCGGCATCGTCCACTACGCCAACGGCGGCATCCGGGCGGCCACCAACCGGATCAAGGCTTTCGCGGCCGGCGCCGAGCGGCACATCGCGCAGATTGGACGGCCGGGCGAGATCCGCGTGTGGAATGAGCCGGAGACGAAGGGGGAGGCCTACATCCCTCTCGCCCCCGCCAAGCGCAAGCGCAGCGAGGCCATCCTCCAGCGCGTTGCGCAGATGTTCGGCGGCCAGGTCGTCTACTTCGCCCAGGGCGCCCTCCGCCAGTACGCGGCCGGCGGCGTGCGCAGCTCGAGCTCGAGCTCCACCAGGCCCCGCGCCACCGTGGCGCCGGCGGCCACCCCGCTCGTCGGCGGTGACCTGAACCTGAACATGACCAGCGCTCCCACCAGCCCGAGCCAGGCCCTGGGCGACGCGATGTTCGAGCTGCGGCGGATCAAACTGGGAGGTGCGTATGCCTCTGGCTGAGGGCGAATTCAAGCTGACGTACAGCGCGAACGGGGTGCACCCGGGCGCGTCCTTCACCTTCGGGACCGTGCGGACGGGCTACTACCTGCTCGACGACTTCGAGGTGAAGGACACCGACGTCACGTCCGGCGACACGCCGCTCCCGCGGGAGGACGGCATCCGGCACGGCCAGGACTACACCACGGGTTCCGTGATCACGTTCGAGGTCGGTGTCGACACCGTCGACGACGGCGACACCCTGCTCGAGCGGCACGGGGCGAACCTGGACGCGGTGTCGGTCATGAAGCAGGCGTGGGATGCGAAGGCGGTCCGCGACCGCATGGCCACGCCCGCCGTGCTGTCCACGACGCAGGGCGGCCGGGCGCGGCGCTGGTACGGGCGGCCGCGGCAGTGCGCAAAGGCCGCGTCGAAGCTGACGCGGCAGGGGTACACGCCCGTCGTCGCCACGTTCGCCACGGTGCACACGGGCAGCTTCGACGACGTCGAGCAGAGCGTGCGCGTCGACATGGCCCCGCCCCCGCACCGCGGCATCAAGGGCCCCCTCAAGGACCCGCTGACGATGGTCGGTGAGGGAACGGTGCGCGTCCCCGGGCAGATCATCGTGGGCGGCAACCGCCCGGCCTGGCCCGTCATCACCATCAACGGGCCGATCTCCCAACCGGTGTGCGAGCTGGTCGGGAAGTGGAAGCTGGGCCTGAACCTGACGCTGAAAGCGGGCGAGAAGGTCACCATCGACCCCCGCCCGTGGGTCCGCACGGTCCTGCGGGGTAGCGGCAGCGTGGCGGGACTCGTCACCAGGTCCTCACCGCTGCTCGAGGACCTCCTCATCCCGACCGGCCGGCAGGACTTCGTGCTGCGCGGCAGCGACGCGACCGCCACGGCCTTCATGACCGTGGCCTGGCGCGACGCCTACGCCTACCTGTAGGAGGGCCAGGACGCGACGTTAGCGGCCTGGGCCCGTGATCCTCCGCTGTCCACCAGGACCAGCAGCGGAGGAGAAGCAGAGATGGCGTGGGACAGCGTGCCGTGGTTCACCGAGGGCGGCGCCGAGCACAGCAGTGAGGTGGCGCGGCTCCTGGCGTACGCGGCTTTCGGCGGCGCGCAGGGCATCGTCGGCTCCGGCGACCTGGCGGTGAAGGCGCTGTCGTCGCCGGCGGCCCAGGTGCAGGTGCGGCCGGGAGCGTGCGCGATCATCAACCGGGCCGCGGGGTCGACGTACCAGGCGTACGCGGGCCGGCTGCCGACGTCGGACACGGTGAACATCGCCGCGACCGGCACGACCGCGCGGTCGGATCTGATTGTGGCCCGGGTCGAGAACCCGTACTCGTACGGGGAGACGTGGCCGAACCCGTCGGACCCCGTGGTCGGGCCGTACATCTTCACCCGGGTCATCTCCGGCGTGGCGAAGACGGTGACGAATGTCCGGCAGGTCCGCCCGAACGACTCGGCGATCACCCTGGCCCGGATCGACATCCCAGCGAACACCTCGGCCATCACCCAGGGGATGATCAAGGACCTGCGGGACATGGTGAGCCCCCGCCGGGAACGGGTCCTCTACACGGCGTTCCCTGGCTCCCTGTCGACGCTGGCCTACAGCGACAACAAGTGGCACAACTGGCCTTCGGCGGCCTCCTGGGACATCGACGTGCCGTCCTGGGCGACCCGGGCCAAGGTCGTGATGACCTTCGCCGGGTTCCGCATGACCAGATCCGACGTGTACGCCCGGATGCAAACCAAGTGGGGCAGCACCCTCCTGGGCCAGGACACCTACATCGACGACGACTCCGGCAACGGCACCCGCCGCTCGACGATCGTCCTCGCGGACAACTACGCCCTCCCCAGCGCGTTCCGCGGCACGACGCAGACCCTGTCCGTGCAGACGTACATGTACAAGTCCGAGACCGGCGACGTCTCCGTCGACGCCGGCACCTCCATCGTCGCGGACGTCGAGTTCGTCGAGAGCCCGGACGAAGAGGAGGTGTGAGCGGTGCCGGTCGGGTGGCGCTTCATCGCGCAGCACGCGCTCACGGAGGAAATCCTCGACTGGCAGGTGCCGTTCGCCCTGTCCTCGAATCCGAAGCGGGACCTGTCGGGTCCGGGCGCCATGGCTGGAACCCTCGAGCCGGAGTACGCGCGGATGATCGGCGCCGACGGCGAGCCGATCCTCCAGGAGTGGGGCACGAAGCTGTACCTCGAGATCGACGGCGCGATCCGGTGGGGCGGGATCGTCACCAAGACCGCGTACGACGGGGCGCAGGCTACGGTCTCCTGTGAAGGGTTCTCGACGTACCCGCACGGCATCCCGTTCGAGGACTACATCATCTCCGGCAAGAAGATCACGCCAAAGGACCCATACGCGGGCAAAGACAAAAATCACGACGGGTACATCGACGGGTCGAACCCCAAGGTGAAGGTGCCCAAGCCGCCCAAGTCGTACGGCGGCCCCCGCATCGACGTCTACGACGCCTTCCGCAAAATCTGGGCGCACGTCCAGGGCAAGCCCAACGGTGACATCGGCCTGGTCCTCGACACCCACGACAAGGGGGAGCTGCTCGGGACCGCCGACGGCGAGGACCCGTGGGAACTGGCCTGGTGGGACAACCCCGACTGTGGCCAGACCCTCGACACCCTGGTCAATCAGTTCATGTTCGACTGGATCGAGACGCACGCCTGGAAGGACTCGACGAGCAACACCATCACCCACCGGCTGAGACTGGGCACCCCCCGACTCGGCCGCAAGCGCAGCGACCTGCGGTTCGCCCAGGGCGAGAACATCGTCGCCATAGCCAAGCCCGAGGGCATGGGCGACGAGTACGCCAACGAGGTCATGGTCCTGGGCAAGGGCGAGGGTCAGAAGATGAAGCGCGCCCAGATAGCCGACCTCTCCGCGCGCGGCTGGGCGGGCCGGCGACTGCGCCGCGTGGCGACCGTGACGGACAAGACGCTGTCCTCCGCGTCCGCGCTCCGCAAGCGCGGGCAGCAGGAGCTCGCCGGGCGTACCGCCGCGCTGCAGATCCCCGCCATCCAGATCATCGACCACCCCAACGCCAAGTTCGGGTCCTGGTCCCTCGGCGACGACATCCGCGTGCAGGTGCACGTCCCGTGGGTCGGCGACATCGACGTCTGGCACCGCATCATCAGTGACGAGATCAGCGCTGACGGGTTCGTCACCCTCGCGCTGAAACGGTCCGACAGCTTCCACTACTAGCCACGACGCGACACTAACCACCTGGGCCGTTGACCATCCCGCGCCATGGTCAACTTCCTGGACGATCAGTCGGACGCCAAGCGCTTCGCCGCGCTCCTGGCGGACTACGACCGTCGCCTCCGGGACCTCGAGCGCACCTCCAAGGCCGCGTACACCAGCATCGAGGGCGGCACCCTCGACATCTACACCGAGGACGGGCAGCTCGCCGGATCGGTCGGTGTGCAGCCGGACGGCGGAATCGCACTCGTCCCGGAGCCCGCGGCCGCCACCCCACCCCCGACGCCCGGCGCGCCCACCGTGACGTCCTCCCTGTCAGGGGTGGTCGTCAACTGGGATGGCTGGTGGGACGACGCCGACACCCCACCCACCGACTTCGCCGCCATGCAGGTGCACGTCGGCCAGGCCGCCGACTTCACCCCCGACGTCACCACCCTCGCCGCGGCCATCACCGACGTCTCCGGCGGAAGCGTCACCATCGCGCTGAACACCTACACCGATTGCTGGGTGCGGCTCCTCGCCCTGAACACCGCCGGTCTTTTCAGCGCCCCATCCGTGGCCGTGCAGGGCAAGGCGCGCCAGGCCGTCGAGCAGGACCTGGTCGACGGGATGGTCACCGAGGTCAAGCTCGCCCAGAGCGCGGTGACCGCGGCGAAGATCGCCCTGGGAGCCGTCGGGACCACCGCGCTCGCCGACGGAGCGGTCCTCGAGGACAAACTCGCCAAGGCCGCGGTCACCCTCGGGAAGATCGCCAACGGGGCCGTCACCATCAACGCCCTGGGCGGCGCGCTCTCCGACTCGGCGGCCCAGCGCTACGTCGACACGATGAACGACCCCAACGCCTGGACCATCACGGAGAAGGGCACCGGGGCCACCTGGGAATACCTCACCGGCGTCACCGACGCCCCGACCAGCCAGCGCGTGGGCCAGGCCACGGGCTACAACCGGCTGCAGGGCACCACGGTCATCCCGTACGAGCCGGGTGTGCTGTACCGGCTGAGCGCCCGGGTGCGCCTCAAGGCCGGGACCAGCGAGACGTTCTATGTCGGCATCGCCGGTATCGGCGCGGACGGCCGGACCCTCATCAACCGCAACGGCACCGCCGGGAGCGGGAACTCCCACTACTACGTCGCTGCGTCGGGCCGGACCATCACTCAGGCCGACGGCTGGGTCCAGGTCATCGGCTTCATCATGGGCCGGGCCGCGGCCGGCGCCAACGGCTCCGCGGGCCCGAACAACGACCCGCGCTCCCCCGGTCTCGCGCACGCCGATGTCCGGTACATCTCGCCGTACGTCTGGCTCAACTACAACGGGATCGGCGCGACGTCGAGCAGCGTCATGCAGGTCGACGTCGTCACGCTCGAGGCCCTCAAGACCGGCATCGTCGACTCCATCAACATCACGGCCGGGGCCGTGAACACCGCGGCGCTCGCCGCGGATGCCGTGACCGCCGGGAAGATCGCGGCCGACGCGATCAGCGCGCGGGAGCTGCAGGCGAATTCCGTCACGGCGACGGAGCTGGCGGCCGGCTCAGTCACCGCAAATGCCGTGGCAGCCGGGTCCATCACGACGGACAAGCTCACGGTGACCGGCGGGGCGAACATCCTGCCCGACCCCTCGTTCGAGGGCGCCGTCACCGCGGCGCTGATCCTCGGCCTGTCGTACGCGACGCAGGACAAGACCAAGGGCAACGGCTCGGCCTCCTCCCTCAAGATCGACAGCCGGTCAGCGACCGCGGTGTTCCGCGACGTGCCCCTGACCCTGATCCCTGCCCTGCCCGGCGACCAGCTCTATCTCGCCACCGACTACTTCCTCTCCGCAGACTGGGCCGGCTCCTCCGTCAACATCCATGCGAGGTGGGAAGACGCCGCCGGAACGGTCCTGGGCTACGGCGTGGTCGGCACCAGCGGCGCCCCCACCCTCGGGGCGTGGACGAGGGTGTCCGGGACCGTCACGGCCCCCGCCGGCACGACGCGCGCGGCCGTACGGGTTCAGGTCGCGTCGACGACCGCGGGAGACGCCTGGTTCGACAACGCGGCCCTCCGCCCGATCGTCCCGGGCGTACAGATCGCGGACGGTGCGATCACCGCGCCGAAGATCCTGGCCGGAGCGATCACGACGGACAAGCTCCTGGCCCTGGCCGTCACCGCCGAAAAGATCGCCTCACTGGCTATCACCACGGACAAGCTCAACGCCCTCGCAGTGACCGCGGACAAGCTGGCCGTGAACTCCGTGACGGCCACGAAGATCGCGGCCGGAGTCATCGACGCCACGCACGTCAAAGCCGGAGCCCTGACCGCGGACCGGCTGTCGCTCGGCACCGACGGCAACCTGATTGCCGACCCCTCCTTCGAGGGAGCCGTCACCGCCCAGCGGGTGGCAGGCAACACGTCCTGGTCCGTTGTCGCAGGCGGCAACGGCACCGCCCAGGCCCTGCGCAACAACGCGACATCAGCCGTGGAGATGACGCTGGTCGGGCCGATCCCTGCCGTGCCCGGCCAGAAGATGTACCTCGCCGTCGACTACCTCGCCTCCACGGACTGGGTCGGCGACCGGGTCAGCATCTACGCGGAGTGGCGCAACGCGGCCGGCACACCGCTCGACTACGCCACCATCACTTCCGGCACGGGCGGCACGGTCCTCGGCACCTGGACGCGGCTCTCCGGCGTCTCCGACGTCGCTGCGCCCGCGAACACCACCCAGGTCGTCGTCCGCCTCAAGTCGGTCACCTCGACCGCGGGCACCGTGACATGGGACAACGCCGTTGCCCGCTACGTCACCGCGTCCGGGTTCGCCGGGGCCCGCACGGAGATTTCGCCGCTGGGCCTGCAGTTGTTCGACGACGCGGGCGAGGAAGCCGTCGCGCTCCTCACCGGCCGCCCCAACTACCTGACCCTGTCGACCGCGGGTCTTCCCGTCGCGACGATCGACCAGGAGGGCAAGGCGGGCTTTCAGTCCATGGCCATCGCCGAGGGCCTCACGGTGGGCGGCGACGACATCACCACGATCCTCGACCAGCGGCCCCGCGGCATCATCGCCTTCGGACAGCCCACGACGACCGTCACCGCCACCGGTACGGAACTCGGCTACTTCGAGCTGCCGGTCACGATCGAGTCCGGCCGGATGTACCGGGTCAAGTTCCAGGCCACCGCAGACTTTGACGTCGCCAACGACGGCGAGGCCCGCCTCTACCTCCGAGACGGCGGAGCCTCCTCGCCCACGATCACGTCAACGCTGCGCCAGCACGTCATCCTGACGCCGTCGCACACGGGCCGGTATTGGACGGCAGAGCTGGAGTACATCACCCCAGGCAGCGCCATCGGCGCCGGCCTACACCGGTTCCTGCTCTCCTTCGAGAACTCCGGCGGCACCTCGGGGCAGACGTTCGAGCTGGGACTGACCACCACCGGCCGCAGTTGCTTCTTCTACGCCGAAGACATCGGGCCGGAGATCCCAAAGACGGGCGGATACAACACCGGCGGCGGCTCGGCCACCCCGCCCGTCGTCCAGTACACCAAGACGTACAACGCGACCTGGTCCGGCTCCTACGCCTCACGCAGTTCGTATAACTCGTACTACGGCAACTCCTGCATGCAGGGCTACTACAGCTCCACGAACGGCATGCAGGCGTCATTGATCGGGTTCTCGTCCGCCCTGGGCACCGACCTGTCCGGCGCGACCATCCAGAAGGCCGAGGTCTACCTCTACTTCGATCACTGGTACAACAACGCCGGCGGAACGGCCGTGATCAAGGCACACAGCCACACCTCGCGCCCGTCCACGTTCTCGTGCGACGCGGAGGCCAAGTCGGTGTCCTGGGCGAAGAACGTCGGCAAGTGGGTGGACATCACCAGCGTCTTCGACTCGACGAAGTGGCGCGGAATTGCGCTGGACCCAAACAACTCGAGCACGACCTACTACGGCCGTGCGCGCGGCTACGGCCAGACCAACCCCCCGAAGCTCCGCGTCACCTACACCAAGTGAGGAGGCTGCCCCCGTGCCCGCCCTGCCGCTGTCCCTGAACGCCATCTGCGGTCTCGCCTGCGAGCCGACGTTACTTCCCCGCGTCCGCATGGCCATCGCGATGGTCGCGCAGGAGGTTTTCGCCGAGCCTTCGGACACCCCCGGGTATCCCGCGCGCTGGAATCTCTCGAAGACCGTGCTCAGCCCCACCGAGGCGCAGGCCGCACAGATGATGGTCGGCATCGTCGCCTCCCCGCCCATGATCGCCGCGGCCGCCACCGCGGCCGCGGGCGGCGCGACGGACCCCGCGACGATGGCGGCCGCCATCACGGACGACCAGATCCTCGGCGCGATACGAGCTGGCTGGAACGCCGTCGCCGGAGTCAGCCCCGACGCCGCGCAGACGGTCCAGGCCGATCAGGCGGAGACGTAAGCACCCGCCGTGGTGCACGTTCCGGCTGCGGGGAGCCGCGGGCTTTCGGGCCCCGGCTCCCGCGCACCCCTACTGACGACCGATGACCGAGGAGGCGCTCGTGGAGTCGCTCATCTCTCTGGCGCCTGTCCTCTCCCCCCTCTTCGGCATGACGGGTGTGCTGGGCGGGGCCTGGATGGTGTACCGCCAGAACAAGCGGAAGAACGACACCGACGCGGAGACCGCGGAGGCCACCACCTTCGTCACCTCCGTCCAGACCGTGACCAACGGCTTCACCCAGCTCCTCGAGCAGCAGCGCGAGACGAACGCGAAAACCCTCGAGCGGGTCACCACCCTGGAGAACAGGGTCGAGCGCCTCGAGGAAGAACAACGGCAGTGGAGACGCTGGAAGGCCGCGGCCGTGGACTACATCCACCAACTCCGCGCCCTGGTCGCCAAGCTCTACGACCGCCCCGTCCCCTCCCCGCCGCGGGAGATCGCCGAGGACCTGGGCGACCGGCCGGACGGCTGAGCCAGCACGCGACGCAAGGGGCCTGCCGCGCGCACAGTCCGCCCGTCACGCATCCCCGCATGAAGGGCAACACCCATGTCTGCAACGCTCGAGGCTCTCTCCACCGGCGGCCAGGTCGGCGCTGTGCTCCCGCTGCTCACCGCGGTCGTGCAGCGCCCCGCCTGGTCGGCGAAGTACAAGAAGGTCGTCGCGGTCGTGGCCGCGCTCGTCGCCGGCGTCCTCGCCGTGGCGGCGGACGGCGGCTGGGACCAGTTCCAGCACGGCAAGCTGACCACGGTCACCATCCTCGGTGTGCTCGCGGCCTCCCAGACGAGCTACGACCTCGTGTGGAAGCCCAGCAAGCTCGCCCCGATGATCGAGAGCCTCACCACCAAGAGGACGCCCCAGCAGGCCGAATAAGGGCCACAGGGCACGGCCGGCCCCCGGTCGGCGGGTACCATCTGCAACTGAGGTGGCCGTACCGCGGCCGCGAAGAATGCGTTCGAGGTTCCGGTCCAGGGTTCATGGGCTTCAAGACCACGCCGCTCGCAAGAGCTGGGGTGTTCCTCTCGCCCGTTGGTTACCTGGCCATAGCGAATCGAGTAACCGGGTGCGTGTAGAGCACTCGGGGCCGGGGAGTGGATGCTCCTGCGATGATCCGGCACACGCATCTCCGCGCCCAGTGCGGTCACCTCGTCCTGTCTCAGTAGGCAGTACGACACAGGCCCGAGAGCACGGGTCACACCCGAAGCGGAGGAACACGCACATGGCCGATGCGCAGCAGGTTGCGGCCGAGATCCAGCGACTGTCCGAGATGAGCCCCGAGGCCTTCATGGACACCGTCGTCCAGTACGTCACCGGCGGCACCGACAAGCGCGCACCCCGGGACATCCAGGGCGCTGCCCTGCACGATCCCCGTATGGCACCCCGCACCCTCCAGGCGCTCCGGACCGCCGTCCAGCGGGCGAAGTCCTACAACCCCCTCCGGGAGGGCGAGACAAGGAAGCAGCAGCAGGTCCGCATCGCGCCGTGGCGGGAGACGATCAAGGCAGCGATGTCGCCGCTCGAGGACGTCGTCGACGACCTGGCCCACGAGCACGCGAAGGGCCTGGCAGCCCTCGACGACGACGCGTTCGCCGACCGGTGGACTGCCTTCATCCTCGACGAGCCGGTCCCCGCTCCGACGTCCCCGCTCGTCGAGGCCCTCGCGTTCCGATCACCGAGAGTAGCCGTGAGGGCGGCGCGCCTGTGCCGTCTCATGCTCGAGGAGCCGGCCCGCTTCATGCCCGAACCGCCCGCGGGTGAGAGCGGCAACGCGCGGGACCGCCGTATCGAGAACTTCCGCCGGCGCGTGGAGTCCGAGGCCGCGTTCCTGCGCTACTCAGTCCAGTTCGGGGAGGCGCGCCAGGGTCGGATGCCGGCCGAGCCGAACTACCGGCTGCAGGCGTACAAGCTCCTGGGCGAGCGGCACCCCGAGGAGCTGATGGAGTTGCTCCGGGAGGAGAAGGGCGGCGCGCTCGAGAAGGCGGCGGAGGAGCGGCGGGCGCGGCGCGCGGTCAAGCGCGCGGCCCGGCCGGGCGCGCGGTAGGCGCGCCACCGACCGATCGTCCCTCCCTCCAGGGCGCGCCCGATGGCGCGCCCTTCGTCATGTCCAGGGCGCGCTCCATGGCGCGGCCGCGCGCGCTCACGGGCGCGGTCCTCGGCGCGCGGCCGGCCGATCGGCGCGCACCCGCGCGGTCGACCGCGCCGTCGGGCGCGCGCCCTCGAGCAGCGATCACCGCGCCGGTCGGCGCGCGCCACCAGGTCCGCGCGCGCGTGTCGACGACGTCCAGGAGGCCGCGCCCACCGTGGCGCGCTTGGGCCGGGCGCGCGGCGCGCTCCGGAAAAGGGCAGGTCAAAGGCGCGCGCCACGGCGCGCTGTCCCGGGCGCGCCTGTGCGCGGAGGCCTCGGCGCGGGCGCGCGGTCCTGCCGATCCGGGCGCGCGCGCGATCTTCGGCGGGCGCGCGCGGCGCGGCGCGGTCATGGCGCGCGCCTGCCGATCGGCGCGCCTGAGCGCGCGCGAGGAGGCGCGCCCAGGTCGGCGCGCGGCGCGGTCGGGGTGGGCGCGCGCGGCCTCGAGGCGCGCCTGGAGCGCGCGCGGTCCGGCGCGCTGGAAGGAGGGCGCGGGCGCGGATCGGCGCGGTCCCGGACTGGGCGCGCGGGTCACCTGGGCGCGCGCGTGGGGGAGGCCCGAGGCGCGCGGGCGCGCGCTGCTGAGGTGACGTGAGGTGATGTGATCGCAGAGGCGCGGTGCGGCGGAGGAGCGCGCCCGAGGGGGCCGGGCGCGCATCACCTCACGTCACTTCACTTCCCGGCGGGCGCGCCCTCGAAGTACGGGGCGAACCTCTGCTGAATCTGGGGGTCGACGGTCGGCGCCTGCCGGTAGTAGGCGGCGAGCTCCGTGTGCCCCTCCTGCTCGAGCTGGGCGATGATCGCGGGCCGGTGCTGCTGGAGGTAGTCCCGCAGCACAGTCATGGCCGGGTCACCCTCCTCGGAGATCGGCCCGAGGTGTTCACCCACAGTCATCATCTTGATCCGGGCCTGGACGTTCGCCTCGGCGTTCAACGCCTTGAGCGCGAGTCCCTCGTTCCGGCTCCGACGGTTTACCCGGGGCGCCGCGGCGGCGGCCGGGGCGGAGGGAGCTGCCTGGGGCTCCTCGGCCTCGCTGACCTCTTCCGGGCGCTCGTCCGCCGGGGGCTCCTCAAACTGCGGGTCCGGCGGCGGGGGTGCATCGTCGTCGGCCGGCGGCTCGGGCTCCTCGTGCGCCTGGTGCTCACGGGCCCCGTCCGGCTGGCCTTGGGCCGGGGGCGTGCTTGGAGGCGTGGGCGGGACGTGCTCCGGCGGCGTGGACGGCGTCTGCCCGGCCTGCCCGGCGGTCTGCTGCTTCTGCTCGGCGCGGCCCTTGGCGTACGCGAGGGAGCGGGTGATCAGGTCGTCCGCGCTCATGTCCCCCCACGTCTTGGTACGGGTCTGGATCTGCCGCAGGGTGACGATTCCCCACTGCTCCCGGATGTTCTGCAGTTCAGCCTCCGGGTTGGTCTCGTGGGCGAGTGCCTTCCGGATCAGCTCGACGGCCTGGTCGCCGGTCAGCTTCGGTCGCTGGTCCTCCTGCCGGGCGGGCGCCTGCCCCTGCCGCTGCTGCCGCTGGTCGGGCCGCTGCTGCTGCCGCTGCGCCTGCTGCTCGTCCAGGTACGCCTCCGGCCGGGCCTCGGTGACCTGGCGGGCGGCCGCGGCCTCCTGGAAGCCCATGCGGCGGAGCAGGGCGTCGATGCTGAAATCCTCGAACCGCTCGCTCTGGCCGGGCGTGACCTCCCAGTGCAGCGTGCGGACGCCGGTCAGGTACGCCTCCCCCAGCGCGTGAAGCTCGACGATCGCGTCGACCGCGGCCGGGAGGTTCTTCTCGGCCTTGATCTTGCGGGTCTTGTCCCGGGTGGGCTTGTCGTTCTCGAACGCCGTGACGAGCTCCTGGCGGGCGAGCAGAAGCGTGGGCCCGGAGTGCCGCCGCAGAAGCCACAGGATCTCGCCCCACCGGTCCTTCGCCCGGTTCCACAGGTCAGGGTCCACCGTGACGGGGAGATCCGGGTTCGGACCGCGGCGGCGCTGTTCCTGCGCCTTCTTCTCCGCGCGCCACCGGGCGAACAAGGCCTGCTCGTCGCTGAGCATGTCCCACAGCACGGACACGTTGTCGAGCACGATCATGTTCCGCTTGCCCTCGACGGCGGGCGGCTGCGCGACGGCCCACCGGACGGCGTCGAGGATGTCCTGGTAGCTGCCATCGTGAGGGACGATCTCGTAGTTCGCCCCGGGGATCCGGCCGTAGTAGTCGGCGGTGCCCTCGGAGCCACCGATCTCGATCCAGTAGGTCATCCCGAGCAACTCGGAGGCGGTGCCCTCCGCCGCGACGCGACTCTTGCCAGTCTTCTCCGGCCCCGCCAGGAGGATCATCGGAGGGTTCGGCAGACCGGTCGGCCTCCGGGATGTGCGCGCGCGTTGAGGCGCGGTGATACCAGGCATCTGGGTGTTCCTCGCTTCGTTGGTTCCCCGGGTTGCTCTCCCGCGGAGGATGCAACGGCAGAGGGGTTAACCTCTCGCCGTTGCCATCGGCTTACTATTCTACCCGCTCGGGGTGACAGCTCAATGCCGGTTGCGCAGATCAGCGACGGGAGTTGAGACCTCCGGGTCCTGGTCCTCCCGGTGCCGGGCGTACCACTCGTCAAGCGCCTCGTACCCTTCGGCCGCCCGTTCCAGCTCGGCCTCCGACTTCCCGCCCCACTCGGCGACGTCGGCGGCGTACTCCTTCCGCACGGTGCCCGGGTCGCGCCGGCCGAGTGCCTGCGTGATCTCATCCCAGGACGCGCCGCCGAACGACTCGGCGAGCACGACCAGGTCGACGAGCTGGTTGGTCAGCTCGCGCAGCTCGCGCACCCTGCGGATGCGCTCCGTCGGGCTGGTGGTCTCGGCGGTGGTGGCGACTGCACGCCGGGCGAGGTCGGACAGGTCGCGGGCAGCGCGGGCGGTGGCGATCCGGGCCAGGATCTCCGGTGTCATGAAGGGGTCCGATCATGCAGGCGGCGGGCACCCCTGGTCGGGGGCCCGCCGCTTCGGTACGGGTAGGGGCAGGATGCCTTACGAGCCGGTTGCCGTCAGCGCCTGGTCGAACGCGGCGAAGACTGCGTCGACGGTGGCGGGCTGCGGAAGGAGGACGCCCTTCTGCGCCGCGTACTCCTTGATGATGCGGCTGCGCGTCCTACGGCCGCTTCCCTCGTGCTGGCCGAGGACCTCGGCAATCGCGGCTCCAGTCAGGGGGCCGTCGAAGACGTCACGGTGTCCGCCGTCGATGACTTCGGCGATGATCGCGCGCAGCTCCTCCTCGGTACTCCACGCCGGGACCACGTACGGCTGGGGCTCGCCCCGCTCCTCCCCGGCCGCGGCCGCGGGCTCCGGTGTCGGCGCCGGCTCGAGGGCCTTTGCCGGCTGCGCCGGGACGGTGGCCGTGACCCGGGGCGGCTTCGGGGCCGCCGCGGGCACGACGGGCGCCAGCACGGGCGCGGGAAGGGCCGGGAGCTCCTCGACGGGCGCGACCGGCTGGGCGAAGATGCCCGGCTCGAGGCCCGCCGCGCGCAGTCCCTCCGCTGCTGTCTCCTGCAGCGGGACACCGGTACGGGCGAGACGGAGCGGCATCAAGGCCTCGACGGGCGCCTTCCTGCGCCAGGCCCGACCGAACCGGCCGCGGAGCTTCGCCTGGTAGACGAGTCGTTCCTGCTCGAGCTTGAGGACCGCGTCGTACGAGGTGAGCTCCCACAGCTTCATGCGGCGCCACAGCAGGAAGGTGGGGAGCGGGTCCAGGAACCAGCGGGACAGCCGGACCTTGTCCATGCGGCGGCGGCGCCCGGTGGCCGCACCGATCCGGACGGCGTAGGTGTGCGCGGCGATCTCGGAGACGGCCACCCAGAGCAGGGACATGGCGCCATGCGCGACCTTGGACCACAGGGAGTTGCCGGCCGCGACGTTCAGGGCGCAGGTGATCAGGCTCAGCGCCCAGGGGACGAGCCGCGCCCACCACAGGCGCATGTCCATGCGGATCAGGAAGAGGTACGCGCCGGTGAACACGGGGATGGCGGAGTCGATGGCGGTGGGCAGGACCCACGGCTCGTCGAAACCCCACTGAGCGGCCTTGGCGGACACGGCGTCGAACGACGCGTAGAAGCCGAGGCCTCCGACGCCGACGCCGCCCAGCGCGGTCAGCTTGACGCCGCGGCGCTCCCAGATGCTGAGCGGAGGGACGCCGGAGTCGGTGGGGCTGTCCGGCTCGGAGTCGACGGGGGTCTGCGGTTCGTCGCCCTCGCGGGCACGGGTGAACGGCAGCTTCAAGACACCTTTCCTCTCGTTCGGGTCTCCCCGGTCGGCTTATGCTCATGGCCTTCCGGGTCGACCAAACGATATAGCGTCTTCCGTCTCCTGTGCCTTTATCGACGCTCACTCCCCGTCAGCGACAGGGGCATACAGGGCATTTCGGCGCCCGGGTCACCAGTCGAGGGGCTGCGTCGGCTTCCGTCGGTCCGGGCCCACGATCTTCGCCAGGTGCGCCGAGGACTCGAGCCGGGACAGCAGCCGCTCCCCCAGGATGTCGACCACGCCCATCGCCTGGCTCCCTGGCTGTCGGCGGCTGCGCAGGTTCGTGGTGTACGCGGTGGGCCGCCCGGCGGAGATGCGGGCGTCGATCAGGTCGATGGTCTCCCGCCGTGCGAACTCGGTGGCCGTGACGTCCATCTCGCCGCACAGCTCGTCGAGGACCAGGAGGTCGCACTCGACGAACCGCTTGCGGACCTCCCAGGCCTTCATGTTGTGCGGAGCGGAGTCGGGGCGGCGCCACGTCAGGTACGTCGCGTGCTTCACGTACAGGGTCCACAGTCCGCGCTCCGCGGCCTCGTTGCCGAGGGCGCACGCCGCGGCGCTCTTGCCGCTGCCGATGGGCCCCGGCATGAGCATGTTGAGGACCGACGGGCGGGCATCCAACTTCTTCGCCTCGACCAGGGAGTCGAGCCATCCCCGCAGGGTGTTCGGCTTCTGGTTGTCGTCGAGGTGGCTGAACCGGAACGCCAGGTACTCGTTCTGGGCGGCGTCTTCGATGCTGTTCCTCCACATGTTCAGCCGCGCGCGGGCCTGGGGGACCGACACGTCCTCCCAGAGCCCGTCCTGGGGTTCGGGCTGGGGCGGTACTCCGAGCTGGGATATGTCCGCGCCGTTGTTCTGCAGCACCCTGACGATGTGCTCGCTCAGGTCGCCGAGGGCGTTCATGCCGCGCGCGGGGGCGGCGTGCGTGGTGACCGACATCGGGTGCGCTCCTTACGGTCGTGCGATGACGCCGAACGTGGCGTTGTCGGAGTCGTCAGAGGGCGTGCTGGGGGCGTCACCGGGCGGCGTGGACGTCGGGGCGTCGCTGTGGTCGCCCCATGTGGCCTTGTCGCTGTAGGGGATCCGGCCGGTGGGCTGGCTCGGGATGATGTGGTTCGTGACGACGCCGAGGGCGGTCTGCCACTGCTGCGCGCTGGGCAGGTGCTTGCGCGCGCTCACGAGGGCGTCCGCGCACTGCCGTTGGGTGTAGCCCGCCTCGAGGGCCTTCCTCACCATGCCGCGCATGGCCACGAAGCCGTTCGTGGCCCCGACGTACTTGCCGAGGTGCTTCTCGGCGTGGTCCCACCACCACTTCGCGACCGCCTGGGCGGCCGCGTCGAGGGCGGCCTTCTCCTCGTCCTTCCGCTTCTTCTCGGCGGCCTTCTCCTCGTCGTCAGCGGCCTTCTGTTCCGGGGTGCGACGGGTGCGGCGGGGGCGGGCCGCGGGCTTCTCCGGCGCGGCCGGCGGCTCCTCCGCGGTGGCCTCGAGCTCGTCGGCCTCCTCCGGCTCGGGGTCGGCGGGCGGCTCCTCCTCGTCGAGCAGGTCCGGCTCGAACCCGTCGCTGCCGAAGGTGCCGTCGGGGTACTCGACCAGGAACGTGCCGTCCTCCTGCTCGACCACGGGGACGGCCGGGTCGGAGGGGGAGTTGAAAATCTTGTAGTCCTCCTGCCACTGCTTGACGGGGTACTCCGAGACGGCCGTGCCCATCACGCACTTGCCGTCGCGCAACCGGCGGCGCTCGAGCCGGTAGTAACCGGCCTTCCCGAGCTCGCGCAGCGCGGTGCGGACCGCGCCGCGGCCCTCGCGCCCCTCGCCCTTGGAGAGCTGGTCGGACCGGACCTGCCACCCCTCCTTCTGGTCCAGGAGGTACCCCAGCAGCCCCAGCGCGCGGTAGCTGATGCTGGTATCCCTGACCGTCTTGGAGTCGATGGCGACGAACTTGGGCCGCCGGTTGACTCGCATCCCGGTGGGATCGGACAGGCGGCTCATGCGGAGGCCTCGCTCGGGGTTTCGTCGGTCAGGCGGAAGTAGGTGCGGTGCGTGCGGCGGCACCCGGTCTCGGAGGCCACCGGCCGCCGCTCTCTCTCGGCCATCTCCGCGGTGATCAGTTCCTTGAGGGCGTTGCGCACCTGGTGCGAGGTCAGCCCGAGACGGGTGTAGATGTCGGCGACGTCGACCCATTGGCCGTCGTGCAGGGCGAGTTCGAAGACGATGCGGTGCGCGCGGTCGGAGAGTTTCCGGGTGGCGGTCGCGGTGGCGGTCATGGTGCTGGTCCCCAGGGAGAGGGGCCCGGCCGCACGGGGCCGGGCCCAGGCGGTCGGTGTCACTCGTCGCTCGCGCCGGGCTGCGCCTTGGGCAACAGCTCCGGCGTCTCCTTGAGGTACTCGTCGAGCCGACCGCGCTTGTACGCCGCCAGGAGCACGCCCTTACCGATCGGCCGCCCCTTGAACTTGTTCCAGGTCCAGGTGACGGTGCCGGTGGGCTTCCCGCCCGGCACGAACTTGAGACCCGGGATGACCTCGCCGGACCGCGAGTCGAAGATGGTGCCCGTCTCCGGGTCGCGCTGCGCGTGCGCGAGGACCGCATCCACGAACGCGGGCTTCGGGACGATGACGATGTCGATCTCGCCCTTGTCCTCCGCGTAGGCGTCGAACGCCGCGTTGTCGTCGACCTCGAACCGGTCCTTCGTGAGGTTGACCTTGTAGTGGCCCACCTTCTCGCCGTCGATCTCGACGACGAGTTCCGGCTTCTTCGTCGCCAGGTAGTCCTCGACGAGGGGGTCGCGCGGGGCGTCCTTCCGCGGCTTGATGACTTCCCGCTGGTGGTCTTCCATCGCGCGGGCAAGCGCCCCGACCAGCGCGAGCGTGGGCAGCGGGATGCCGGCGGGCTCCTCGGCCTGCGTGTCGTCGGCGACGTCGTTCGACATCTGGGTGTTCCTCTCTTCCCCGGACGCCATGGCCCAGGATTCGGGTTGTCCCGGGCGGGGTGTCTTCGGGGCGTCGCATGGAGGTACGTCACCGGCCGAAATTTGTTACACCTAGGCCCAGGTAGCTGGGTTGCTCTCCCAGCCGCTCCGAATAGTACACCCAGGGAAATCCCTTGTGGAGCACGCGACACAAGCGGCGCGCCCACCTACCTTCCTCGCGGTTCTGCAGCTCCGGCGACGTCACCGGTAGCGGCGGGGCCCCGGCTCCGCCCCAACCGGAACGAGGGCGGAGGCGGCCCGGCGGCGGGTGAGGGTCGGCCATGACGGCATCGCCCTGCTTGCGAGGCGGGGCGCCGCGGTTGAAGTCCGCGGGCTCGCAGCCCTCTCCCGCTGCCGGACACCGACGCATGGGAGAGGACCGCACCAGCCGTGACCGAGACGATCGCCAGGCCGCCGCGCTTCATCGCCTACGTGCCGCTCACCGACCTGACGCCGGCGGACCGTAACCCGAAGCGTCACGAGCTCGAGCTCATGATTGCGTCGATCGACATGCACGGCCTGGTGGAGATCCCGGTCGTCGACGAGCGCACCAGGAAGACCCTCCACGGCCACGGCCGCCGGGAGTCCCTGATCGAGATGCAGGGGCGCGGGATGCGCGCGCCCAGCGGCATCGTCATCGACGAGGACGGCGGCTGGCTCGTCCCCGTGCTGCGCGGCTGGTCGTCGAGGAACGACGCCGAGGCCGAAGCCCTGGCCATCAAGCTGAACCGGCTCCCCGGCGAGGGCGGATGGGATCCGCGCGAGCTCGCCGAGGTCCTCGAGGACCTGGCCACCGGCGACGCGGAGCTGTTCGACTCCCTGGCCATCCCCCACGACGAGATCGACAAGCTACTCGGCCAGGTCGACCCCGAGACCCTGCCAGGCGGCGGCCGCGAGGACGAGACGCCCCTGCTGCACCTGCCCGACGACGGCGAACGCAGCGACGAACTCAGCCCCGACGACGAGGGCCGCTCCCCGCACACCACCTGCCCGGCCTGCGGGCACATGTTCACGTCCAGCCGCTGACCCGCCCCTCGAGGAACACCATGTCCCCCCGACGCAAGGCACGCCGGCCCCAGGGCCGCGGCGGTCGCCCACGCCTGCTCTCCGACGAGGTCGAGGCGCGCCTCGTCGGCGCGTCGCGCACCGGCGTGGCCGTCGAGCTCGCCGCCGAGATGGCCGGGGTCTCCCGCTCGAGCTTCCTGGCGTGGATGGCCCGCGGCCGCGCAGAGGTCGAGGCCCGCGAGGCAGGCGAGGACCCAAACCCGGACGAGGAGGAGTACGCGACCCTGTACGAGAAGGTCCGCACCGCCCGCGCCACGGCGGCCGCGCGCGCCATGATGAACATCCGCCGCGTCGCCGACGGCGGCATCGTCACCAAGGTCACCACCAGGAGGTTCCGCGACTCCGTGACCGGCGACATCGTCGAGGAGACCGTGGAGGACCGCACGTCGCCCGACTGGCGCGCCGATGCCTGGTACCTCGAGCGGCAGCACCGCGAGCACTACGGCAAGGACGCCATCGTCGCGGTCGAGATCACAGGCCTGGGCGACATCCCGTCCGGCAACGACGACCAGGCCGTCGATCTGTCCGCCCTCGCCGAGCGCCTGGACCGCAGCCTGTTCTCCGTCGAGTACCCGCCGGAGCTCGAGGACGGCTCCGTCGTCGATGCCGAGGTCCTCGACGAGTAGGCCGCACGGCAGCACGCGACGTTAACCGCCCCCGCCCTGCACGGTGCCCTCCACCTGATCACTCAGTGGAGGGCACTACCCCATGACCGTCAAGATCATCTCCCGCGCCACCTGGGGCGCGAAGCCGTGGAACGGCACCCCGGCATCCGTCTCGCTGTCCAAGCGGACCGAGTTCTTCGTGCACTACGACGGCGGCGCGCACATCACCCGCACTGGCTACGCGATCATGCGCGCCATCGAGGCGGAGCACCTGGGCAACGGCTGGAGCGGCGTCGGCTACAACTTCGTCGTCGACCAGGCTGGCAACATCTACGAGGGCCGCGGCTGGGGCCTCCAGGGCGCTCACTGCCCCAACCACAACACCACCGGCATCGGCGTCCAGATCGCCATCGGCGGCGACCAGGAGCCCAGCGCGAAGGCGCTGGCAGCGTGCCGCGCCCTGTACGAGGAGGCGTGCAAGAAGACCGGCCGCACCCTGTCCAAGAAGGGCCATCGGGACGGCTTCGCGACCGCCTGCCCCGGCACCAAGCTGTACGCCTGGGTGAAGGCAGGCATGCCGGCCGGGGACTACGCGCCCGCCCCGAACCCCGGCGGCTCCCTCCCGAGCGGCGGTTCCGACGTCTCGCGCGCCCAGGTCACCATCAACGGCCTGGTCTACGGCTATGGCGCCAAGGGCGACCACATCACCAAGGTCGGACAGGCCCTGGTGAAGAAGGGGTTCGGCAAGCACTACACCAGCGGCCCCGGCCCGACCTGGACCGACGCCGACACGAAGAACTACCAGGAGTTCCAGGAGTCCCTCGGCTACAGCGGCGCGGCCGCGGACGGCGTCCCCGGCGAGGCCTCCCTCAAGGAGCTGCTCGGCACCCTTCCGGGCAAGGTCACGGCGAAGCCGGCCCCGCCGTTCCCCGGCGTTGACAAGTTCGGCCCCGGCAAGTCCAACGCGTCCATCACCCTGCTCGGGCAGCAGCTCGTGCGGAAGGGCTACGGGAAGCACTACACGTCGGGCCCGGGACCGCGGTGGTCGGACGCGGACCGCAAGAACGTCCGCGACTTCCAGCTCGCGCACGCCGCCCTCAAGGGCGACGCCGACGGCATCCCCGGCCCGCAGACCTGGAAGCTCCTGTTCTCCTGACCCACTCCCGGCCGGTCCGCGCCCGCGGGCCGGCCCCTTCCCTCGAAAGGCCCGTCCGTGGCAGGCGAGACCGTCATCACCGTCGTAGGCAACCTGGTCGACGACCCCGAACTCCGCTTCACTCCCTCCGGCGCCGCGGTGGCCAAGTTCCGCGTCGCCTCGACTCCGCGCACCTTCGACCGGCAGACCAACGAGTGGAAGGACGGCGAGAGCCTGTTCCTGACCTGCGCCGTGTGGCGCCAGGCGGCCGAGAACGTCGCTGAGTCCCTCCAGCGGGGCATGCGCGTCATCGTCCAGGGGCGCCTCAAGCAGCGGTCCTACGAGGACCGTGAGGGCGTCAAGCGCACGGTGTACGAGCTGGACGTCGAGGAGGTCGGCGCGAGCCTCCGCAACGCCACGGCCCGGGTCACCAAGACCACCGGGGGCGGGGGCCAGCGTCCGGCCGCGGCCGCGGCGCAGGGTCCGGCCGGCGACGACCCGTGGGCGACCCAGGAACCGCCGTTCTGATGCCAGGAACGCAGGAGGGCCCCGGACCGACGTCCGGGGCCCTCCTCGTTGTTCAGGCGGCGGCTGCGACCGTCCAGGCCGAGTCCAGGATCAGCAGGTCGTCCCCGCTCTCCTCCTGCCCGGGAGGCGTGGCCGTCTCCGAGTTGTGGTCCTGCCCGGGGGGCGTGGCCCCTTCGGCGGGCGTCTCTACCGGTGCCGGGGTCTCCTCGACCGGCGGCTCCGGCGTCTCCTCGACGGGCGGTGCCGGGGTTTCGACCGGCGGGGCCGGCGTCTCCTCGACGGGCGGTGCCGGGGTTTCTTCCACCGGCGGGGCCGGAGTCTCGACCGGCGGCTCCGGCGTCTCCTCGACGGGCGGGGTCGTCGGGGTGGTCGGCGTCGTCGGCGTGGTGGGGGTGGTCGGCGCCGTGGGCGTCGTCGGGGTGGTCGGCGTCGCGGGCTCCGTCGGCGGCTTCGTGTCCGCTGCCGGTGGGGTCGCGGGAGTGGTGGCTGGCGCCGTCGGCGTGGTGGTGTCCCCGGTCGATCCGGTGCCTGTACCCGGCTCCGAGACCGGCACGACTACCGGGCCCTGCGGTTCGACGACAACCGGCGGGTTCGGCTCGATGCCGGCGGCGAGCGCCACGATGTCGTCGCCGTCGTGCAGATGCCCGACAGGCGCCGAGTCAAGGCCCAGCACCAGGCGCGCGGCCACCATGGCGGGGGCGTCCGTCATCGCCGCCATCGGTCGGGCGATGATCTGGTTCACGTCGCGGTCGTTCAGGCCCAGCGTGCCCAGGGTGAGCGCGGCCAGCCGCGGAGGCAGAGGAGTAGCTCCGCCCATCGCGGTCGGCGCCGGGCCCTTGTGCTTGTCGGCCTCCACCAGGAGGTCCGCGTACTCCTTGATCCGCTCGGGGTCAGTGCCCCACAAGACGTACCGATCGTGGACCTTCATGTGCGGGTACAGCTCCTTGGACCCGTCCTGCCGGGCCCAGGTGTCCGCATACTCGGCGTCGTAGAAGATCCGCAGCCCGATGCGCTCGCTGCCGTACGAGAACGTGAAGATGGTGCTGTCCGGCCCCGTCGCGGCCTTGGTGGACATCACCATGCCGTCGGCATCCGTGCACTCGGCCTCGAGCGCGCTTATCGGGTCGCACACGATCTCGCTCGAGCCTGAGAACCACTCGAACTTCGGGTCGCTGAACGGGGCCTGCGTCGCTCCGGCGTCGGCCACGTCGGGCGTCGCGTCCGTAGCGCTGGCCTTGGTCGTCGAGGGCGCAGGGTCGGCGACGTTCGTGTACCTGCCCAGAGCCCAGCTCGCGGCGAGGGCGGGCAGCAGCGCGGCGACGAGGACGACCTTCCGGCGGCGTTTCGCGGTGCCGCGCGGGAGCTGCTCCTTGACGACGTCGTCCACCAGGGCGGCCGCGGGACCCTCCACGCTGGGCGGGACGGGGTCGGTACGCCCGAGCAGTTCGTCGAAGTCCCGGATCTCGGGAGCCTGCTCCCTGATCATCCGCTCCGCGGCCTCGACAGTGATGCCCGGCAGCACGTTGCGCACGTTCTGCACGGCACGGTCGAACTCCTGGTCCAAGCTGAGGAACAGGGTGCGCACACCGTTGAGGTTGCACAGCATCGCCTGGGTGGGGAACGCCCCCACGACGATGTCGACCTTCTCGGTGGGGCTGCTCAACTCTGGTGGTCCTTCGCCCTGCGCGCGAGTATCTCGGCGGCCATGAAGGTCGCCTCCTCCAGGCGCTCGGGCGTGATCTCCTCGAGGTCGGAGAGCACGATCTGCCCACCGTCGGGGAGGGAGACCTCGGTGCGGTGGAGGTCGATCTCCTCCAGGCCGTCGTCGGTGCCGGCGTCGTCGCGGGTCTCGGACGGGTTCTGAGCCCGCATGAAGGCCGCCATCATCGCGTCGTGCGTGGCCTGGACGCGGGCAGGATTGCGGCCGTGGCCGGGCGTCAGGCCGCCCGCGGCCGCCAGGGCGCGGCGGGTGTCGGAGTCGTGGGGGATCGGGCCGCCCTCGAGAGCACGCTCGAGGCGCTCCGCTGCCCTGTCAGCGCGTCGCAACATGGGGCGCCCTCTCCTGCTGTGAAGTCTGGACCCGAACACCGTGAACTTTCCCTCTGCCTACTGCGAGCTTCAACAGCTCCTCCACCAGTTCGGCGGAAGAGTCCCCCTCCGGAAGAACCTGGGCCAGCCGGCGCAAAGACCGTACCGTCAAGGTTCGCACTGCGCCCTCAGTCTTGCCCATGAGCTCCGCAGTATGCGCCGGACTGAGTCCGTCGAAGAAACGCAGCCGCAAACAGGTGCGCTGATCCGGCTTGAGTTCGTTCATCCGCTCGGCCATGGCGGCGGCGAGCTGTCGGCGTTCGGCCTGCTGGTGAACGGAGAGTCCCGGCCGCGGCCGGTCGAGCTGCAGGTGGTCCGCCTGGAGAACTTCCGTGGGGCGGCGCTGCTCCTTGCGCAGGTGGTCGACCGCGGTGTTGCGCGTGATGGTCATCAGCCAACCCAGGAGGTTCGTCCCCGGGCGGTAGCGGCCCACGTTTTGCGCCACCTTGATCCAGATCTCTTGCGCGAGGTCCTCGGCCTTGTGCGGGTCGCGCACGTACTGGCGGACCCAGTTGTAGACCGTTCCGTTGAGACGCGCGTAGAAGGCGCTCATGGCTTCGGGCGCATCCGGTCCTCCGGCGGCCGCGCGTGCGATGAGCTGGTCGATGGTTGCGGTGCTGTCGGTCACGGCGTGATGTCCCCCCATGTGCCGTCTGAGCGCCCCCCTAAGCGGGGCCGATAGACCAGAACACCCAACCGGGGTAAAGGAGGATCGTCTTCCGCTGTGGCGCGAGGGAAGCATAACCGGCCAAGTTGCGCCAGTCATCGTCCAGAGGCCCCATGGTCGATTTCCCTGGGCTTACTGTAATCTCCTGCACTGCAGGCGAGCGTCGGGAGAGCAACTCGGCGGGCGCCCAACCCGAAGAGAAGGAGCACCCCGCGATGCCCTCGCACGCCTTGCCCGCGCACGCCCCGCTCTCGCCGGCGCAGATCGACGCGGCCCTGATGCGACTCCCCTACGACCAGTGGCTCGTCATGCCGGACGCGGCCGCGCGTGTGCAGGAGCTGGGGCTTCCCCGTGAAAGCCTGACCACAGTCATCCGTACCGGCCGGCGCCGTGGTGTCCTACGTACGAAGAAGGAGCCTGACTTGCGCCTGTGCTGGGTCATGCGGGTCGCCGAGGAGCCGTACCGGCGGGCCCGCGCAACCGCCTGACTGATCTTTTGGATAACGGGCCAGGGCGCCCCTCCCTCCTTGCCAGCCGCGCCGCGAGGCGCGTGGGCTGCGCGCGCGAAAAGCACCTAGGAGAGGGGGGCGCCCTGGCCCGTTATCC
>NZ_JBITLW010000024.1:0-122874 GCF_044465645.1 Streptomyces sp. NPDC049627
GACGGCAGTTATGCCGAGAAGATCGCCTACGAGAACTGCCTCGAAGGCAACCGGCTGCGCGCCGGTGACTCGGTGAACTACTCCATCGGGCAGGGCGACACCCTGGTCACCCCCATCCAGATGGCCACCATCTACGGGGCGATCTCCAACGGCGGCACCCTGTACGACCCGACCGTCGGCAAGGCCGTCATCAGCGCCGACGGCAAGTCCGTCCAGGAGATCAAGCCCAAGTCGCACGGCAAACTGCCCATAAGCAAGCAGACGCTGGCCGCGATGGACGACGCCCTCGCCGGCGTCGCCACCCGGGGTACCGCCGCCTGGCGGTTCGCGGACGTCGGCTGGCCGCAGGACAAGATCCCGATGCACGCCAAGACCGGTACCGCGGAGGTCTACGGCAAGCAGACGACCTCGTGGTTCGCCACGTACACCAAGGACTACGCGGTCGTCATGACGATCTCCCAGGGCGGTACGGGTTCCGGCGCCTCGGGCCCGGCCGTGCGCAACATCTACGACGCGCTGTACGGCGTCTCCGACGACGGCACGATCAACAAGAAGAACGCGCTGCTGCCGAAGCCGCAGAAGAGCCTGCCGAAGGTCCGCACGGACGGCACCATCGCCTCGCCGAAGGTCGGCAAGGACCCGGCCAAGCAGCAGCGGGCCAGCCAGGAGAACAAGGCCGATCCGGACGAGCAGCAGCTCGCCGGCACGGTGGCGACACCGACGGCCGAGAACCGGGACACACGGCGCAGGCGGCGCAGGAGCCGCAGGCGGGGAAGCCGGAGGATGCTCACATGACCGGCGCCAACAGCTTCCAGGTCTCCGGGTACGGACCCGAACGGGCGGGCTGGACCCGCCTGTTCGCCCGCGACTCGCTCGCCCGCAGGCTCGACTGGCCGATACTGCTGGCCGCGCTGGCCCTGTCGCTGCTCGGCACGCTCCTGGTCTACTCGGCGACCCGCAACCGCACCGAGCTCAACCAGGACGACCCGTACTACTTCCTCATCCGGCATCTGCTCAACACCGGCATCGGCTTCGCCCTGATGATCGGGACGGTCTGGCTCGGCCACCGGGCCCTGCGCACAGCCGTGCCGATCCTGTACGGCGTCTCGGTCTTCCTGATCCTGCTGGTGCTCACCCCGCTCGGCTCCACCATCAACGGCGCCCACTCCTGGATCAAGCTCCCCGGCGGCTTCTCGCTGCAGCCCTCGGAGTTCGTGAAGATCACGATCATCCTGGGCATGGCGATGCTGCTGGCGACGCGAGTGGACGCGGGGGACAAGCAGTACCCCGACCATCGCACGGTTGTGCAGGCCCTCGGGCTGGCCACCGTGCCGATGCTGATCGTGATGCTCATGCCCGACCTCGGCTCGGTCATGGTGATGGTGGTGATCGTGCTGGGCGTGCTGCTCGCCTCCGGTGCCTCCAACCGCTGGGTCTTCGGGCTGATCGGCACGGGGACGATCGGCGCCATCGCGGTATGGCAGCTCGGCGTCCTGGACGACTACCAGATCGCCCGCTTCGCCGCCTTCGCCAACCCCGAACTCGACCCGGCGGGCGTCGGCTACAACACCAACCAGGCGCGGATCGCGATCGGTTCGGGCGGGCTGACGGGCTCGGGGCTGTTCCACGGCTCGCAGACGACCGGCCAGTTCGTGCCGGAGCAGCAGACCGACTTCGTCTTCACGGTGGCGGGAGAGGAACTGGGCTTCATCGGCGGCGGGCTGATCATCCTGCTCCTCGGCGTGATCCTGTGGCGGGCCTGCCGCATCGCGCGCGAGACGACCGAGCTGTACGGGACGATCGTCGCGGCGGGAATCGTGGCGTGGTTCGCCTTCCAGGCGTTCGAGAACATCGGGATGACGCTGGGCATCATGCCGGTGACCGGTCTGCCGCTGCCGTTCGTGTCGTACGGAGGGTCGTCGATGTTCGCGGTGTGGGTGGCGGTGGGGTTGCTGCAGTCGATCCGGGTGCAGCGTCCCATGTCCGCATAGGAGTTGCCCTGCGTCGGCGTCCGTTTTCCCGGTGTTCATGAGGAGTGGGCCCTGTTATCACGTCGTGACTCCCACTAGATTCGGTTCATGGCGGACACCAAGCGCGAAATCGAGCGGAAGTATGAATCCGACGACAGCGGCCTGCCCGACCTGACCGGCGTCGCCGGCGTCGCGGCCGTCATCGACAAGGGTGTCGCGCAGCTGGACGCCACCTACTACGACACCGCGGACGAGCGACTCGCCGCGTCCTCGGTCACCCTGCGTCGCAGGACCGGCGGCTCCGACGCGGGCTGGCATCTGAAGTTCCCCGTAGCCCCGGGGGTACGGGACGAGATCCAGGCCCCGCTGTCGGACACCCTGCCCCGCACGCTCGCCGGCCTCGTCCGCTCCCGGGTCCGGGACGCCGAACTGGTACCCGTGGTCCGGCTGCGTTCCGACCGTGACGTGCGCGACCTCGTGGACGCCGACGGCCGACTGCTGGCCGAGGTCAGTGTGGACGCCGTACGGGCCGCACGTCTCAGTGGCGACGGCGGCAGCGCACAGTGGACCGAGATCGAGGTGGAGCTGGCCGACGGAACCGACCCGGCGTTCCTCGACAAGGTCGAGAAACGGCTGAAGAAGGCGGGCGTACGGCCCTCGTCGTCGGCCTCGAAGCTGCAGCGGGCCCTGGCGGAGACGGCGCCGAAGAAGAAACGGGGCAAGAAGGCGCGGGCGGACCGGGCACAGGCGCCGGTCACCGTCAGCGCCGGCGATCACGTGCTCGCCTATCTCCGCGCCCAGCGGGACGCCGTCGTCGAGCTCGACCCGGCCGTGCGGCGGGACGTGTTCGACTCCGTGCACAGCATGCGCGTCGCCACCCGCCGGATGCGCAGCGCCTTCCGGTCCTACGGCAAGCTCCTGGACCGGGCCGTGACGGACCCGGTCGGCGAGGAGCTGAAGTGGCTGGCCGGGGAGCTGGGCGTCGACCGGGACCAGGAGGTGCTGACCGAGCGGCTGACGGCGGCCCTCGACGAACTGCCGCGCACCTTGTTGTCCGGGCCCGTCCGCACTCGGCTGCGCACCTGGGCGCACGCCCGCAGCGGAGGATCACGGCGGCGGCTGATCGGCGTACTGGATGGCAAAAGGTATCTGCAGCTGCTGGACACCCTCGACGCGCTGCTCACCGACCCGCCGCTGCTCCGGGCGGCTGGTGGGAAGCCGGAGAAGGTGATCGGGAAGGCCGTACGGAAGGACTTCTCGGCGGTGTCCGCGCTGGTCGAACAGGCACTCGTGCTGGAGCCCGGGCACGAGCGGGACCTCGCGCTGCACGAGGCGCGGAAGAAGGCCAAGCGGACCCGGTACTCGGCGGAGTCGGCGGTCCCGGCCCTGGGTGATCCGGCCGCGGGGCTGGTGAGGGCGATGAAGAGCCTGCAGAACCTGCTCGGCGACCACCAGGACAGCGTGATGACCCGGGAGGCGCTGCGGGAGCTGGCGCGGCAGGCGCACGGGGCGGGGGAGCCCTCGTTCACGTACGGGCTGCTGTACGGGCGGGAGGAGCGGCGCGCGGCCGAGGACGAGGCCGGTCTGCCGGAGCTGTGGGCGAAGATCAGGGACGGGGCGGCCTTCTGGGCGTACGGAGGACCCTCGCGGCCGCGTTAGGCTGGATGGTCACCCCTGTCAGTTCAGTCAGCTCACGAAGGTTCGCGACATGCCTGCCGAAGCCGCTGCGGCCGCCGAGTCCGTGTTCCCGCAGCTCGAAGCTCTGCTCCCGCATGTGCAGAAGCCGATCCAGTACGTCGGCGGAGAGCTCAACTCCACGGTCAAGCCGTGGGAGTCCTGCGATGTCCGCTGGGCGCTCATGTACCCCGATGCGTACGAGGTCGGTCTGCCCAACCAGGGCGTCATGATCCTTTACGAGGTCCTGAACGAGCAGGAGGGCGTCCTCGCCGAGCGCACGTACAGCGTGTGGCCCGACCTGGAGGCGCTGATGCGGGAGCACGGCGTCCCGCAGTTCACGGTGGACAGCCACCGCCCGGTGAAGGCGTTCGACGTGCTCGGCCTCTCCTTCTCCACCGAGCTCGGCTACACCAACATGCTCACGGCCCTGGACCTGGCCGGCATCCCGCTGGAGTCCAAGGACCGGACCATCGACGACCCGATCGTCCTGGCCGGCGGCCACGCCGCCTTCAACCCCGAGCCGATCGCGGACTTCATCGACGCGGCGATCATCGGCGACGGTGAGCAGGCCGTGCTGGACATGACGGAGATCATCCGCAAGTGGAAGGCCGAGGGGCAGCCGGGCGGCCGCGAGGAGGTCCTGTTCCGCCTCGCCAAGACCGGCTCCGTCTACATCCCGGCGTTCTACGACGTGGAGTACCTCCCCGACGGCCGTATCGCCCGTGTCGTACCGAACAAGTCGGGCGTCCCGTGGCGTGTGTCCAAGCACACAGTCATGGACCTCGACGAGTGGCCGTACCCGAAGCAGCCGCTGGTCCCCCTGGCGGAAACGGTCCACGAGCGGATGTCCGTCGAGATCTTCCGCGGCTGCACCCGCGGCTGCCGCTTCTGCCAGGCCGGCATGATCACCCGCCCGGTCCGGGAGCGCTCGATCACCGGCATCGGCGAGATGGTCGACAAGGGCCTGAAGGCGACCGGCTTCGAGGAGGTCGGCCTTCTCTCCCTCTCCTCGGCGGACCACAGCGAGATCGGCGACATCGCCAAGGGCCTGGCCGACCGCTACGAGGAAGACAAGATCGGCCTCTCCCTCCCCTCCACCCGCGTCGACGCCTTCAACATCGACCTGGCGAACGAGCTGACCCGCAACGGCCGCCGTTCCGGCCTGACCTTCGCTCCCGAAGGCGGCTCGGAGCGCATCCGCAAGGTCATCAACAAGATGGTCTCCGAGGACGACCTCATCCGCACCGTCGCCACCGCCTACGGCAACGGCTGGCGCCAGGTGAAGCTGTACTTCATGTGCGGCCTGCCGACCGAGACCGACGACGACGTCCTGCAGATCGCCGACATGGCGACCAAGGTCATCGCCAAGGGCCGCGAGGTCTCCCGCTCGAACGACATCCGCTGCACGGTCTCCATCGGCGGCTTCGTCCCCAAGCCCCACACCCCCTTCCAGTGGGCCCCGCAGCTGAGCGCCGAGGAGACGGACGCCCGCCTGGAGAAGCTCCGCGACAAGATCCGCGGCGACAAGAAGTACGGCCGCTCGATCGGCTTCCGCTACCACGACGGCAAGCCCGGCATCGTCGAGGGCCTGCTGTCCCGCGGCGACCGCCGGATCGGCGCCGTCATCCGCGCGGTCTACGACGACGGCGGCCGCTTCGACGGCTGGCGCGAGCACTTCTCGTACGACCGCTGGATGAGCTGCGCCGACAAGGCGCTGGCGCCGTTCGGCGTGGACGTCGACTGGTACACGACGCGCGAGCGCACGTACGAAGAAGTCCTCCCCTGGGACCACCTGGACTCCGGCCTCGACAAGGACTGGCTCTGGGAGGACTGGCAGGACGCCCTCGACGAGACCGAGGTCGAGGACTGCCGGTGGACGCCGTGCTTCGACTGCGGGGTGTGCCCGCAGATGGACACCCACATCCAGATCGGCCCCACGGGCAAGAAGCTGCTGCCGCTGACGGTCAAGAACGCGGCGCCGGCGCCTAGCGGGCACGTGCGCTGAGGTCTGTGCGGCACTCGATCGGATGGTGTTGAGCCCCCTTCCGGGTGGGAGGGGGCTCAGTGGTGTCTCCGCGTCCCACGCGGCCGGCAGGTCATGCCCCCGATGCCCCGTGGGCTGGACGGATGAAAGCGGTCTGCTCCATAAGAGGTGCCGCGAGCGGCTGTTGAGAGCTGGGGGAATCCGCTCCTCGATCATCTTCGCGTCGGCGCTCGGCCGGCTTGGAGACGAGGAGTGGCCCGATGACGGAGCGGAAGGTTTCCCGGAGCCGATCGAACCGGCGGCGTACCAGGTGGGCCGCGGTCTGCGGGGGCCTCGCCCTGTCGCTGACCCTGGGTCTCCAGGGGGTGGGTCTCCAGGGCGTGGCGGCCGCAGCCGACAGACCCGTACCTCCACCGCCGGGGCGGCTCCTCGCCGCCCCCGCGGCGTTCCTCGGGGGGATCGTTCACCCGGAGGCCTCGCCGTCCGGTGCCAACGACTGGAGCTGCCGGCCCACGCGTGAGCATCCGCGTCCGGTCGTCCTGGTGCACGCGACCTGGACGAACGCCTCGTCCGACTGGAGCATGCTGGCCCCGTGGCTGAAGCGGCAGGGCTACTGCGTCTTCGCTCCCAACTACGGCGGGGCGCCGGGGAGTCCGTTCAAGGCCAGCGGCCCGGTCCCGGAGTCCGCGCGGCAGGTCGCCCGTTATGTCGACCGCGTCCTGAAGGCCACCGGTGCCCGCCAGGTCGATCTCGTCGGGCACTCCCAGGGTGGCGGTCCGACGCCCCGCTGGTATCTGCGGTTCGAGGGCGGCACGGATCCCGCGCATCCGAAACGGAACAAGGTGCACAGCCTCATCGGCCTGGCGCCGTCCAACCACGGTGTGACCGCCTCCGGTGTCGGCACGCTCACCACCGAACTGGGTCTCAACCCGACCGTGTCGGCCCTTGTCGGCCAGGCGTACGCGGACCAGATGGTCGGCTCCGAGGTGAACCGGAGGCTGGACCGGGGCGGGGACACACAGCCGGGGGTCGACTACACCGTCATCGCCACCCGGTTCGACGAGGTCGCCACCCCGTACCAGAACCAGTTCCTGACCGCGGGACCGCGAGCGACCGTCCGGAACATCCTGATCCAGGAGGTCTGCCCGGACGACCTCTCCGAACACGTGTCCCTCTCGTACGACACCAACGCCGCCCAACTCGTGAGCAACGCCCTCGATCCCGCCCACGCACGACCCGTCCGCTGCGGCGTCTCCCTGCCGGTGCTGGGCGGCTGAGGCGAGGCGACGGCCGGCCCCTCGTCCGGCCTTCGGCGGCGGCGTGACGCACGGGCGGGAGGCGGCATGGCGTGGACGGCGCGGCTCAAGCGCCTGCACGCCCGGGCCGAGCAGCGCTTTCCCGTACTCACCGAACTGACGGACCGGCTGCTGTCCACGAACCTCCTGGACGCGGCCACCAGACTGGCCGCCCAGGCCTTTCTGGCGGCCGTGCCCGCAGCTGCAACAGGTGCTGACCGACCCCGCCGACGAGGCTGTGCGGCAGACCAGTGGCGCGGTCGGCCTGGCGCTGGCGCTGATCTCCGCGACCAGCTTCAGCCGTGCCATGGCCCGGGTCTGCGAGCGGGCCTGGCGCCTGCCCGGGGCGGCCGTCCGGATCGCCGCCTGGCGCTGGATCGCGTGGTTGCTCGCGCTGGTCCTGGTGATCCTCCTGCAGGGGCCGATCCGGGACGGGTTCGGCGTCGGCCTCTGGCTCGGCACCCCGCTCCTCTTCCTGATCGGCCTCGCTGTCTGGCTGTGGACACAGCACCTGCTCCTCGCGGGCCGGGTCAGCCGGCTGCCGCTGCTCCCGGGTGCCGTGCTGGTCTCGGCCGCCACCAGCACTCTCGGCGTCACCGCCCACCTCTACGTCCCCCATGCGCTCAACCGCGCCATCGAGGAGTACGGCGCCCTCGGCCTGGTCCTCGTCCTGCTGTCCTGGCTGATCGTCCTGTGCGCCGCCGTCGCCTTCGGGGTGACCACCGGCGCGGTGCTCGCGGAGGGGCCGCCACTGAACCGGTATCTGCGGATCGAGCGAGTTCCCTGATCACGGCGACTACTGCCTCCGGCAGTGCATCCGGCCAGGCCTGTTCGGCGTCTACGACGGTATGGATCTCGAAAAGGCGCCGCCGCAGCGCCAGGAGCCCGAGGGGTGCCTGGTCGTTGCGATCCGTGTTCCGGTGCGCATCGTCGTGCTCGTGCTGGTCGTGCCGGTGCGGATGGCGTGGGACGCGCTGGTGGTCGCCGGGCGGTTGGTGAACGACACGGTGGTGCGGCCGGTCGGGCGGGCGTTGCTGTGGCTCGGGCGGGCGGTGTTCGTGTGGCCGTTCGTGGGGCTGTGGCGGTATGTCGTCGTGCCGGTCGCGAAGGGCCTCGCCTGGCTGGGGCACCTGCTCGTCGTCGTACCCGCGGTGTGGGTGTACCGGTATGCGCTCACTCCCGTGGGGCACGCGTGCGCGTGGGTGGCGCGGGGGATCGGCGCCGGGCTGAAGTGGCTCTACGCGCGCGTGCTCACGCCGGTCGGTCATGCGGTGCTGTGGGTCCTCAGGGGGCTGGGTGCCGTACTCGCCGCGATGGGGATCGGTGTGTTCGGCGTCGTGGCGTGGCTCGGGCGGTATCTCCTCGTCGTGCCCGCCCTGTGGGTGTACGAGTGGATCCTCACGCCGGTCGGGCGGGCGATCGCCTGGTGCGCGAGGGGACTCGTGTGGGTCGTCGGGACGGTCGTCACGGGGATCGGGATGGCGCTGTACTGGATCGCCCGCGTGCTGTTCGTGCTGCCCGCGCTGGGTCTGTACCGGTGGGTGCTCGCGCCCGTGGGCCGTGTGCTCGCCGTCATCGGCAGGGAGATCCTGGACGCGCTCGGGCACGCCTGGCGGGTCGCCGGGCGGATCTCGCTCGCGGTCGGCCGGTTCCTCGCGGACCTCTTCCGGTGGATCTTCGTCGAGCCGGTGCGCTGGGTGTACCGGACGGTCCTCACACCGGTCGGGCACGTCGTTCGCGACGTGGTGCTGCGGCCCGTCGCCGAGGCCGCCCGCAGCGTGGGCCGGGCCACCCGGCAGGCCCTCACCGCCGCCCGTGAGTCCGTACGGCAGGCCCGCGCCGACTTCCGGCGGATGCTGTTCGGGGAGCCGAGGCAGCAGGAGGCCGTGGTCCGGCGGGAACCTCTCGGCCGTGAGACACGTACTCTTGGTAGCAGTAAGACCGCTCTCACGAAGGACTGAACGACACTGGGCAAGCGACAGCCCGAAGGCCCGCCGCCCGCACCCGCGGTGCAGCGCATCCGACTGCGTTACACCAAGCGCGGCCGCCTCCGGTTCACCAGCCACCGTGACTTCCAGCGCGCCTTCGAGCGTGCGCTGCGCCGTGCCGAGGTGCCGATGGCGTACTCGGCGGGGTTCACGCCGCATCCGAAGGTGTCGTACGCCAATGCCGCACCCACCGGCACGGGCAGTGAGGCGGAGTACCTGGAGATCGCGCTCACCGAGGCGCGCGATCCGGAGAAGCTGAGAGTCCTCCTCGACGAGTCGCTGCCCGACGGGCTGGACGTCATCGAGGCGGTCGAGGCCCGGACCTCCGGGCTCGCCGACCGGCTCACGGCGTCCGTCTGGGAGCTGCGGCTCGACGGCGTGGCCCCGGCCGACGCCGAGCGCGCGGTGGCCGCTTTCAACGGCGCCGAGGTCGTCGAGGTCCAGCGCATGACCAAGAACGGACTGCGCACCTTCGACGCCCGCCCCGCGGTCGTCGACCTCCAGAGCACCAACGGAACAGAAACGCACAGTTCGGCGGCTGATAGGCCTACCGACCAGCCCTGTGCGATACTGCGGCTGGTTGTTCGGCACGTGACGCCTGCCGTACGACCCGACGACGTCCTGTCCGGTCTCCGCGCCGTGGCCGACCTGGCGCCGCCGGTCCCCGCAGCGGTGACCAGGCTGGCGCAGGGGCTGTTCGATGAAGAGACCGGCACGGTGACCGACCCGCTCGCGCCCGACCGCGAGGCAGCGACGGCCCCAACCGAGGCCGAGACAGCTGCCGCCGCGGCGGCGCCGGCGTAAGGAAGGTTCCGCGTAGGGACGGACGTCGAAGCGCCGCCCTCGTACTCGGGAGCCACCTGGGTCGGGCAGCGCACCGCCCAGAAGACTTTCGCCAGGCCGTACGCATTCGGTGTACGGAACCGGCGAGACAGGACACAGAGAGCTCCCGTGCGGCGCCCGCGCCCCGGACGGCGGCAGTCGCGCAACGCGCGAGCCGCGGACGTCACCGGCACCTCGCCGGACCAGGCGCGGCGCCCGGGAGCCTGACGGGAGAAACGCCCGCATGCTCGAGCCGACCGAACCCACTCAGGGTTCCGAAGAACTCAACACACCCAGCGACACCCTGCCGCCGCGCCGGCGGCGCCGTGCCGCGTCCCGCCCGGCGGGCCCTCCGGCGGCTGCCGCCGAGGCGCAGGTCGCAGAGGTGGTCGAGCCGGCCATACCGGCTGCTGAGCCCGCCGATGTCGCGGCGCTGAGCGACGACGCCGAGAAGGCCGAGGAGAGCGTCGAGACCGACGTGACCCTTGAGGCCGAAGAGGCTGAAGAGAGCGCAGAGACCGAAGGGACCGAAGTGGCGGCGGAGGCCGCTGCGGCTTCTGAGGAGGCTGCGTCCGCCGGTCGTCCGCGTCGCCGTGTGGTCCGCCGGGCCGCCGCGCCCGCCGGGTCCCCTGTGGCTGCCGAGGCAGCCGAGACCGTGGTGCCTGCCGTGGCCGCCGTGCCCGTCGCGGACGAGGCCGCGGCCGCTGCCGAAGCGCCTGCGGCTGTCAGCGCGGAGGTCGGCGAGGAGGCCGCGCCCCCGCGTACGCGTCGGCGTGCGGTGCGTCGGGCCTCGGCGCCTGCCGGTGCCCCGGCGCCGGCGGAGGCCGCTGAGACCGTCGTCTCCGGTGCCGCCGCCGAGGTGACCGCGGCCTCTGCCGAGGCCGAGGCCGCCGTCCCCGCCGAGGCTGCCGCTCCGGCTGAGGAGGCCGTTCCCGCTGAGGAGGCCGCTCCGCGTCGTACGCGTCGGCGTGCGGTGCGTCGGGCGTCCACGCCCGCCGGTACTCCCGCCGCCGAGGTCACGGCGCCCGCGGAGGCCGGTGCCACCGACGAGGCGCCCGTGAGCGCCGAGGCGTCTGCTGAGGCCGAGGAGCCGAAGGAGGAGGCTGCCGCCCCCGCCGAGGCCGCCGCTCCGGCCGAGGAGGCCGCTCCCCGTCGTACGCGTCGTCGCGCCACGCGGCGCGTGGCCGCACCCGCCGCCACCGACGAGGCGCCCGCCGAGGAGCCCGCCGAGGCGCCCGCAGAGGCGCCGCTGACCGCGGAGACGCCCGTGACCCCCGGCATCGACACGGAGACCGCCGCTGTCACCGGGGTCGGCGCGCCCGCCGAGGCACCCGCCGACGAGTCCCGTACCCCGGTCGCCCCCGCCGCCGAGACCGGCGAGGAAGCCGCCCCCCGCCGTCGCCGTCGGGTGGCGCGACGCGCCGCCACCGGGTTCGCCGAGCCCGCGCGGAACTCCGCCGACGAGGCTGCCGAGGCTCCGCGGCCGGCGCGGCCCGCCGTGGCCGTGTTCCAGGCGCCCGTGTTCACCGAGCCGCAGTTCCAGACGCCCGAGCGGGCCGCCGCCGAAGCCGCCGCGGAGGCGGAGGCCGAGGACGTCGAGGAGTTCCCGGAGGAGCAGGCCGGCACGTCGCGGCGTCGTCGCCGGCGCCGGGGCGCCGCGTACGGCGAGGAGGCCGAGGCCCAGGGCGTCGAGTCGGCCGCCGAGGACGAGACCGAGGAAGCCGAAGAGGCCGCCGAGGACGTCGCCGAGGGCGAGGAGACCGACGAGGCCGAGGAGACCGGGTCGCGTCGCCGTCGCCGTC
This sequence comes from Streptomyces sp. NPDC049627, assembly GCF_044465645.1. Classification (NCBI taxonomy): domain Bacteria; kingdom Bacillati; phylum Actinomycetota; class Actinomycetes; order Kitasatosporales; family Streptomycetaceae; genus Streptomyces; species Streptomyces sp. NPDC049627. The sequence continues at coordinate 11,539 of NZ_JBITLW010000024.1, forward strand.
GCGGTGGCCGGCGCCGTCGCCGCGGTGAGGCCCCCGAGAGCGAGGCCGAGACCGGCGACGCCGAGGAGCTCGCCGCCGCGCAGGCCGCGCAGGACGCCGAGGACACCGCCGAGCAGGAGGAAGAGGACGCCGAGGACGCCCACGAAGAGGGCGGCGGCTCCACTTCCAGCAGCCGGCGTCGCCGTCGCCGCCGCCGTCGCGCCGGTGACACCAGCGTCGACACCGAGCCCGGCGAGGGCGACCCCGAGCGCACCGTCGTCAAGGTCCGTGAGCCCCGTCCCAAGGCGGAGCCGTCCGACGAGGTGCAGTCCATCAAGGGCTCCACCCGCCTGGAGGCCAAGAAGCAGCGCCGCCGGGAAGGCCGTGAGCAGGGCCGCCGTCGCGTCCCGATCATCACCGAGGCCGAGTTCCTGGCCCGCCGCGAGGCCGTCGAGCGCGTCATGGTCGTCCGTCAGCACGGCGACCGCACGCAGATCGGTGTCCTCGAGGACAACGTGCTCGTCGAGCACTACGTCAACAAGGAGCAGTCGACCTCGTACGTCGGCAACGTCTACCTGGGCAAGGTCCAGAACGTGCTGCCGTCCATGGAGGCCGCCTTCATCGACATCGGCAAGGGCCGCAACGCCGTCCTGTACGCCGGTGAGGTCAACTTCGAGGCGCTGGGCATGGCCAACGGCCCGCGCCGTATCGAGTCCGCCCTGAAGTCGGGCCAGTCGGTCCTCGTGCAGGTCACCAAGGACCCGATCGGGCACAAGGGCGCGCGTCTGACCAGCCAGGTCTCTCTCCCGGGCCGCTACCTCGTGTACGTCCCCGAGGGCTCGATGACCGGCATCAGCCGCAAGCTGCCCGACACCGAGCGGGCCCGGCTGAAGACCATCCTCAAGAAGATCGTCCCCGAGGACGCGGGCGTCATCGTGCGCACCGCCGCCGAGGGCGCGAGCGAGGAGGAGCTGCGCCGGGACGTCGAGCGGCTGCAGGCGCAGTGGGAGGAGATCCAGAAGAAGTCCAAGAACGGCAACGCTCCGACGCTGCTGTACGGCGAGCCGGACATGACCGTCCGGGTCGTCCGGGACATCTTCAACGAGGACTTCTCCAAGGTCATCGTCAGCGGTGACGACGCCTGGGAGACCATCCACGGCTATGTCTCGCATGTCGCGCCGGACCTCGCCGAGCGGCTGCAGAAGTGGACCTCCGAGGTCGACGTCTTCGCCACGTACCGGATCGACGAGCAGCTCGCCAAGGCCCTGGACCGCAAGGTCTGGCTGCCCAGCGGCGGTTCGCTGGTGATCGACCGGACCGAGGCGATGGTCGTCATCGACGTCAACACCGGCAAGTTCACCGGTCAGGGCGGCAACCTCGAGGAGACCGTCACCAGGAACAACCTGGAGGCGGCCGAGGAGATCGTCCGCCAGCTGCGGCTGCGCGACCTCGGCGGCATCATCGTCATCGACTTCATCGACATGGTGCTGGAGTCCAACCGGGACCTGGTGCTGCGGCGCCTGCTGGAGTGCCTGGGCCGGGACCGTACGAAGCACCAGGTGGCGGAGGTGACCTCGCTGGGGCTCGTGCAGATGACCCGTAAGCGGGTCGGCCAGGGCCTGCTGGAGTCCTTCTCCGAGACCTGCGTCCACTGCAACGGCCGCGGTGTCATCGTGCACATGGAGCAGCCGACGGCCGTCGGTGGCGGCGGCAAGCGCAAGAAGCGCGCGCGTGCCGGTGCCGGTCCCGAGCAGGTGCACGAGGCCACGGTCGCCGCCGAGGCGGTCGAGACGGCCGAGGAGGAGGCGGAGACCGAGGCCGAGGTCGCCGCCGAGGCCGCCGTGCCCGCCGCGCTCCCCGAGCCCGCCTTCGCGCCGGACGAGGAGCTGTACAGCAGCGTCGCCGAGGCCGAGGCCGCGGTCGCGCGGGGCGGTCGTTCGCGGCGCCGTGGTGGCCGGCGGGTGTCGGCTCCGGCGGGTGCGCCGAAGCCCGACGGGGTGAAGCCCGAGGCTGTCCCCACGGCTCAGGACGTCAGCGTCGAGGAGGAGGTCGCGCGTCCGGTGCAGCCGGAGCCGGCCGCCGAGGCGAAGGCCGAGCCGGCCGCCGTGGAGGACGCGGTCGTCGAGGCGCCGTCCGCCGACCGGGCCCCGGCAGCCGAGGAGGCCGCGCCGAAGGGACGTACGCGCCGTCGTGCGACCCGTAAGGCGACCGCTCCCGCCGGGTCGCCGACGGGGGCCGAGGCCGCCGTGGTGACGGTCGGTGAGACCGCCGCGAAGGCGCCCGAGCCGGAGGCCGAGGCAGCGCAGGCCGAGGTCGCCGAGGGTGTCGCCGAGCCGGTCGCCGAGAGCGCCGCTCCGGCCCGGCCGCGGCGCCGCGCCGTGCGCAAGGCCACCGCGCCGACCGCGTCCGAGGAGACGGCCGTCGTGGTCGTCCCGACGGCGGAGGCGCAGGCCGAGCCCACCGCCGAGGCCCCGGCCGCGGAGGCTCCGGCTGCCGAGGAGGGCGCCGAGGTCGTCGCCGAGGAGGCCGCTCCGGCCAAGAAGACGGCCCGTAAGACGGCCAAGAAGGCCACGGCGAAGAAGGCCGCCACCAAGAAGACCGCGGCCAAGAAGACGGCCGCCAAGAAGGTGACGGCCAAGAAGGCGGCGAAGACCGCCAAGACGGCCGCGGCCAAGTCGACGGCGAAGAAGACCACGGTCTCGGCCGCCACCGACGAAAGCTGAGCAGTACGAGGCAGGCGTGCGGCCGGTCCACGTGACCGGCCGCACAGCTGCGGAGCCCGGCCCGGTTTGACCCCCCCGGCCGCGGCCCCGTAACCTTGACCGTCGGCGTGTCCTTGGATATGGGCGCGCCACATCCCCGTAAACCTCTTCCTCCGGAGCACACGGTGTTCCTGGAGAGGCTGACCGCGTGCCGGACGGCTGGACTGCGGGGGTGCCGTTCCCGAGCGAGAGAGTGAGATCCGCGTGTACGCCATCGTGCGCAGCGGTGGTCGCCAGCACAAGGTTGCTGTCGGCGACATCGTTGAGGTTGACAAGATTTCCACCGCCAAGGTTGGCGACACGGTCGAGCTCTCGACCCTGCTCGTTGTCGACGGCGACGCTGTGACCAGTGACCCGTGGGTGCTGGCCGGCATCAAGGTCCAGGCCGAGGTCGTGGACCACCACAAGGGCCAGAAGATCGACATTCTGCGCTACAAGAACAAGACCGGCTACCGCCGTCGTCAGGGCCACCGCCAGCAGTACACGGCGATCAAGGTCACTGAGATCCCCGCGGCTGCGAAGTAAGGGACTGAGGAGAGATGGCACACAAGAAGGGCGCATCGTCCACCCGTAACGGTCGTGACTCCAACGCTCAGCGCCTCGGCGTGAAGCGCTTCGGCGGTCAGGTCGTGAGCGCGGGCGAGATCCTGGTCCGCCAGCGCGGCACCCACTTCCACCCCGGCGCGGGCGTCGGCCGTGGCGGCGACGACACGCTGTTCGCGCTGAACGCCGGTGCGGTGGAGTTCGGCACCAGCCGTGGCCGCAAGGTCGTGAACATCGTTCCGGTCGCCTGAAACAGGGCTTAGACCGAACATTTCGCGAGGCGGACCTCACTTCCCGGTCGGGAAGGCGGGTCCGCCTTTCGCGTGTTACGCAAGAGACAGAACCACTCAAGTGCTGGAGGCACCCCCCATGACCACCTTCGTGGACCGCGTCGAGCTGCACGTCGCCGCGGGTAACGGAGGTCACGGCTGTGCCTCCGTCCACCGTGAGAAGTTCAAGCCGCTCGGCGGGCCCGACGGCGGCAACGGCGGGCGCGGCGGGGATGTGATCCTCACCGTCGACCAGTCGGTCACCACGCTGCTCGACTACCACCACTCCCCGCACCGCAAGGCCACCAACGGCAAGCCCGGCGAGGGCGGCAACCGGTCGGGCAAGGACGGGCAGGACCTGGTCCTTCCCGTGCCGGACGGCACCGTCGTCCTCGACAAGGCCGGCAACGTCCTCGCCGACCTGGTCGGGCACGGCACGTCGTACGTCGCCGCGCAGGGCGGCCGGGGCGGGCTCGGCAACGCCGCGCTGGCGTCGGCCCGGCGCAAGGCGCCCGGATTCGCGCTGCTCGGTGAGCCGGGGGACCTCCAGGACATCGTCCTGGAGCTGAAGACCGTCGCCGACGTCGCCCTCGTCGGGTACCCGAGCGCCGGCAAGTCCTCGCTGATCTCCGTGCTGAGCGCGGCGAAGCCCAAGATCGCCGACTACCCGTTCACCACGCTGGTGCCGAACCTGGGTGTCGTGACCGCCGGTTCGACCGTCTACACGATCGCCGACGTGCCGGGTCTGATCCCCGGGGCCAGCCAGGGCAAGGGGCTCGGCCTGGAGTTCCTGCGGCACGTCGAGCGGTGCAGTGTGCTCGTGCACGTGCTGGACACCGCGACGCTGGAGTCCGACCGGGACCCCGTCTCCGACCTGGACGTCATCGAGGCGGAGCTGCGGGAGTACGGCGGGCTGGACAACCGGCCGCGGATCGTCGTCCTGAACAAGATCGACGTGCCGGACGGCAAGGACCTCGCCGAGATGGTGCGGCCGGACCTCCAGGCTCGGGGGTACCGGGTCTTCGAGGTGTCCGCCGTCGCGCACACCGGGCTGAAGGAGCTGTCGTTCGCACTGGCCGACCTGGTCGCGAAGGCGCGGGCCGCGAAGCCGAAGGAAGAGGCGACGCGGATCGTGATCCGGCCGAAGGCCGTCGACGACGCGGGCTTCACCGTCACGCGCGAGGAGGTCGGCGGCGAGCCGCTGTTCCGGGTGCGCGGGGAGAAGCCCGAGCGGTGGGTGCGGCAGACCGACTTCAACAACGACGAGGCGGTGGGGTATCTCGCCGACCGGCTCAACCGCCTCGGTGTCGAGGAGGAGTTGATGAAGGCGGGGGCCCGGTCGGGCGACGGTGTCGCCATCGGTCCCGAGGACAACGCCGTCGTCTTCGACTGGGAGCCGACCGTGACGGCCGGGGCGGAGATGCTGGGCCGACGGGGCGAGGACCACCGTTTCGAGGCGCCGCGGCCCGCTGCGCAGCGGCGGCGGGACAAGCAGGCCGAGCGGGACGAGGCGGCGCGGGAGTTCGACGACTTCGAGCCGTTCTGAGGCATCGCGTGCGCGGTTAACGGCAGGGAAAGTCACGGCGTACCTCAATACAACCAACCGTCTCTCTGGTGAGTCGTACTGGGCGGCGTGGATGAGGATCTTGGTCCTCTCCGCGTTCAACTGCCCTTCAGATTCCCGGAGTCGACGTGGTCGAGGCTGTATCGCGCAGGACGCGGCGTGCCGTGGTGGTGGCGATCGCACTGGTGGGTGCGAGCGTGGGTGCGGTGCCGGTGGGGTCGGCCCAGGCCGCGGCGGCCGCCGGTGTGCGCCAGGACTTCAACGGTGACGGCTACGGCGACCTCGCCGTGGCCGCGTCCCACGCCACCGTGAACGGAAAGGCCGAGGCCGGCTACGTGGCCGTCCTGTACGGCTCGGCGCGCGGGCTGTCCGGCGCGGCCAAGAAGGTGTACACGCAGGCCTCCGCCGGGGTCCCGGGCGCCGTCGAGGCCGGTGACCGCTTCGGCTCGCACCTCGTCGTCGCCGACCTGGACGGCGACGGGTACAGCGACCTGCAGGTGTCGGCCGACGGGGAGCAGTGGGAGCAGGGCGGCATCGCCCGGCAGGGCAGCCGGACCGTGCTGTGGGGCGGTCCAGGCGGTTTCACCTCGGGGAAGGTGCGGCCCGCCGTCGGCGACAGCCGGTACCAGAGCGGGTACGGAACCGTCACCGGCGACTTCAACGGCGACGGCCGTCAGGACCTGCTCGACCGCGGCCGTGTGGAGTACGGGCCCTTCGGGCGCGACGGTGTGCCCGTCGCCCAGGCGGGGGCGGAGCTCGTCGACGGCGACATCCAGCTGGTCGACGTGGCGGCCGGCGACGTGGACGGCGACGGCATCACCGACGTGGTCACCGTCGCCCAGTCCTACGACCCGGACGACGAGGGCGACCGCGGCGAGCACCTGAACTTCCTGCGCGGCAGCCGCGACGGTCTGCAGCCGCTCGTCGTCCTCAAGGACGCACAGGGGGAGAGGATCAGGGCCGGTTACTCGCTGGCCCTCGGCGACGTCAACGGCGACCGTCGGGCGGACATCGTCATGGGCGGCGGACACCTCAGATTCCTCTACGGCACCGCGAACGGCCCCGCCGGCACCGTCGCTCACCGGGTCATCACCCAGGACACCCCGGGAGTACCCGGCACCGACGAGCCGGAGGACTTCCTCGGCTACGACGTCTCGGTCGGCGACGTCGACGGCGACGGCTACGGCGACGTCCTGGCCGGTGATCCGCAGGAGGACCTGGGCACGGTGAGGCAGGCCGGCGCCTTCCTCGTCGTACCCGGCGGACCGGACGGGCCGACCGGGGCCGGCAGCAGACTCTTCAGCCAGAACAGCGCCGACGTTCCCGGTACGGCCGAGAAGGGCGACCGCTTCGGCGAGCGGACCGCCCTCGTCGACGGCAACGGCGACGGCCGGGCCGAGCCCGTCGTGGCAGCGGTGGCGGAGGACGCGTACGCCGGTGCCGTCTGGGTCTTCCGGTCCGGCTCCGCCGGCGTCACGGCCAAGGGCTCCTTCTCCTTCGGCGCGCGCACGCTCGGCACGGTCGCGGGCGGCGCCAGGCTCGGTGAGCGGTTCCCCCGCTGATCCCCCGGCACCCCTCCACGCGTTCCCTCTCCCATGTCAGGAAATCGATGGCCTCGCATTCCCTTCCCCGGCACCGCGGGCGGCTCCTCCTCGCGACCGGCATCGCCCTGGTCGGCGGCGCCGTCCTGGTCCCCGCCGTCAACGCCGCCACTCCCGAGGCGACGGCCGTCACCACGACCGCGACGACGCCCAGCACCAAGCGTCTGCACGACGACTTCAACGGCGACGGCTACCCCGACCTGGCGATCGGCGCCCCCGGCACCGCGCTGGCCGGCACGGCGAAGGCCGGCGCGGTCAGCGTGCTGTACGGCTCCTCCAGTGGGCTGTCGACCTCGCGCAAGCAGGTGCTGACCTGGTCGGGGCGGGACACGAGCGTGCCGCAGACCGGGTACGGCAGCGCACTGCAGAGCGCGGATCTCGACCGGGACGGCTACGCCGACCTGGTGTCGACGGTGGACCGGACCCCCGCGCAGAACGGCCCGAACTACGACGGGCTCTTCCTCGTCGTCAACTGGGGTGGCCCCAAGGGGCTGTCCGCCGTCCCCACCCCGCTCAGCGGCATACCGGAGACGAGCTACCCGGGCCTCACCTACGGCCTGGGCGACGTCGACGGGGACCGGAACCCGGACGTGGTGCTGCTGGCCGACGTCAACGGCGACCCCGACTCGCCGGGAGACGGCACCGTGCTGCGCGGGCCCTTCAGCCGCGCCGGTGACGCGGCGAGCGCCGGGCGGTTCACCGCCGACCCCGAGGGCATGTCCTTCTTCGACGGCATCGCCGTCGGGGACGTGACCGGCGACGGTATCGCCGACCTCGCCGTCAGCTCCATGTTCGTGGACGAGCCCGACTCCCGTGCCGTCGAACTGCTCGTCGGCGGCCCGAACGGCTTCACCCGCAAAGGCGCCCTGAAGGACTCCCAGGGCCGGGTCATCGGCGGCGAGGACATCGAGATCGGCGACCTCGACAAGGACGGCTACGGAGACATCGTCGTCGGTCACATCGACGACGGCTACGACAGTGACGTCGAACTCCCCACCAAAGGCGGCGCGTTGGGCATCGTCTACGGCGGTCCGAACGGCTTCTCCACCACCCGTAGGCCGGTGTGGATCAACCAGGACACCCCCGGAGTTCCGGGCGTCGGCGAGTACCACGACGGCATGGGCTCGGGCCTGTCCATCGGGGACACCAACGGCGACGGCTACCTCGACGTGGCGACCGGGCTGCCCGGCGAGGACTTCGACGGCCTCACCGACGCCGGCACCGTCCTCGTGCTGCGCGGCAGCGCCGGCGGCCTGACCACGACCGGCGCCAAGTCCCTGAGCCAGAACACCGGCGGGGTGCCCGGCAGCGCCGAGAAGCTGGACCGTTTCGGCGCCGACACCGCGCTCGTCGACGCGGGCGGCGACAAGAGGGACGGCCTCGTCGTCGGCGACTGGGCGGAGAACGCGGGCAACGGCGCCGCATGGGTCTTCTCGGCCACGTCGAGCGGCATCACCGCGAGCGGCTCCTTCACGTTCGGCGCCACCACCATGGGCCTGCCCGCGACGGGGGCCAACTTCGGGGCCTCGCTGGCGGACTGACCGCCCCCCAACATTCCCCCCAGATACACCCCCAGACACATCCCCCCACGCACATCCCCCCACGAAAACCAGAGGAGAGCCCAATGAACAGGCGCAAAGCAACGTGGCGTACGGGACTCGCCGTCGTCCTGGCGGTGACCGGAGCCGCCGCCCTGCCGATGGCCGCCCGGGCCTCGGGTGACACGCCGACCGCCACCACGAAACTCCAGGACGACTTCAACGGCGACGGCTACTCGGACGTCGCGATCGCGGCGCCGGAAGCGACCGTCGACGGCAAGGCGAAGGCCGGGTACGTCGCCGTGCTGTACGGCTCGGCGAGCGGGCTCACCACCGCGTCGAAGCAGGTGATCAGCCAGAACACCACCGGCATACCGGATTCCGCGGAGACGGACGACCAGTTCGGCAGCGCGCTCGGCACCGCCGACCTCGACCAGGACGGCTACGACGACCTGATCGTCGGCGTCACCGGTGAGGACAGCGTCGAGGGCGGGGCCGAGACCGGGCAGGTGGAGGTCGTCTGGGGCGGCGCGAGCGGTCTGTCCGGCGGGTCGACGCTGGCGTACGGGAAGAACACCTACGACCGGCTCAGCGCCCGCGGCCAGCTCACCGTCGGTGATGTGAACGGGGACGGGGCCTCGGACCTGGTGGTCGTCGAGAGCCTGGTCAAGCTGCGTGTCATCAAGGGCCCCTTCGGACGGGACGGTGCCGCGCACGGCGGGGAGCAGACGATCCTGGACGACTCCGACCCGCGCTTCCTCGACCTGGCCACCGGCGATGTGAACGGGGACGGGATCGACGATGTCGTCGGCGTCATGAACGACGGCGACGAGTGGGACCACCGCCGCGTCACCTACTGGCGGGGCACGCCGGACGGTCTCGCGGAGAAGATCGTGCTGGAGGACAGCCGTGGCTTCTGGGTGCAGGGCGAGTCCCTCGCCCTCGGCGACGTGAACGGCGACGGCTACGACGACATCGTCGCGGGCCGCGCCACCGACGGCGCCGACAGCGACCTCGACACCCCGCTCCCCAAGGGCGGCCGCGTCGGGTTCGTGCCCGGCAGCGCGGACGGCCCCGTCGTGAGCAAGGCGATGTACGTCAACCAGGACAGCCCCGGCGTCCCGGGCGCGGCGGAGCGGTCCGACGGCTTCGGCACCGACGTCTCGGTCGCCGACGTCAACGGCGACGGCTACGCGGACGTCTCGACCGGTGTGCCCGGCGAGGACTTCGACGGGATCAGCGACACCGGCGGCGTCATCGTGCTGCGCGGCAGCGCGAGCGGCCTGACCGGGACCGGCGCCGTGGGCTTCAACCAGAACACCGCGGGCGTACCGGGCGCGGCGGAGAACAAGGACGCCTTCGGCCGTGCCACCCACCTCGTGGACGCCAACCACGACGGCCGCGCCGAACTCGTGGTCGGGGCACCGGGGGAGAACGCGGGCGCCGGATCGGTGTGGGTGTTCAAGTCGACCTCGTCCGGCATCACCGCCACCGGCTCGTTCACCTTCGGCGCGGGCACCCTCGGCACGGTCGCGGCGAGCGCGAAGCTGGGGTCCGGATTCAACTACTGATCAGCCACTGATCAGGCATCAGACCCGTTGTGGCAAAGACGCGTTCTTGCGCCGCAGCGGGTCTTCTGTTGTCTCCCTATTTGTCATGCACGCGAGGTATGCCGTTCATCGGGCGTACCGCCCTGAAGCATGAGCATCCGAAGTGTCCAAGAGGCCAGTGAGGTAAGGGAGTTCGCAGATGACCGGAGTGTCCGGACCCGTATCCCCCGACCGTCGCCGCTTTCTGACCGCGGGTGCCGCGGTGCTCGGCGCCGCGGCCTCCGCCCAGCTGTGGCTGCCGACGGCCGCGCGGGCCGCGGAAACCCCCCTGCCGGACGGCGTGTTCAGCCTCGGCGTCGCTTCCGGCGACCCGCTGCCCGACGGCATCGTGCTGTGGACCCGGCTCGCCCCCGACCCGCTGAACGGCGGCGGTATGCCGGACGGCGCGGTGTCGGTGGAGTGGGAGCTCGCCGAGGACGAGCGGTGCAGAAAGGTCGTGCGCCGGGGCGTCGCGCAGGCCCGGCCCGAGCTCGGGCACAGCGTGCACGTCGACGTTCGGGGCCTGCGCCCGGGGCGTACCTACTGGTACCGCTTCCGCGCCGGCAGCCAGCTGTCGCCGACCGGCCGTACCCGCACCGCGCCCCACCGGCACAGCTCCGGTGGCCGGTTGCGCATGGCGCTGGCCTCCTGCCAGAACTGGCAGCACGGCTACTTCACGCCATATGCCGACATGCTGGACCAAGATCCCGACTTCGTTCTCTTCGTCGGCGACTACATCTACGAGTCCTCCCCGTCGGCGACGGCCCTGCGCCGCCACGAGGGCACGGGGGAGCCGTACACCCTGGTCCAGTACCGCAACCGGTACGCCCAGTACCGCACCGACCCGGACCTCGCCGCGATGCACGCGAACACGCCCTGGGTGGTCACCTTCGACGACCACGAGGTCGACAACGACTGGGCCGGCGAGATCCCCCAGGACCCCGACAAGCAGCCGCACGACGCGTTCGTGGCCCGGATGACGGCGGCCTTCCAGGCGTACTACGAGCACATGCCGGTCCGGGCGAGCGCCATTCCCAACGGCCCGCACATCCAGATGTACCGCCGCCTGGAGTTCGGCCGCCTGGCCCGGCTCAGCGTGCTGGACACCCGCCAGTACCGCAGCGACCAGGCCACCAGCCAGGAAGGCGCCCAGGACCCCTCGCTCACCATGCTCGGCGCCGAGCAGAAGCAGTGGCTGCTCGACGGGCTGCACCACTCGCCGGCCCGCTGGAACATGATCGGCTCGCAGATCATGATGGCCGAGACAGATCTCCAGGTCGGCGAGGGCAAGCTCTGGTACTACGACGCCTGGGACGGCTACCAGGTCGAACGCAACGCCCTGATGCAGGAGCTGAAGGAGGTCCGCAACCCGGTGGTGTTCACCGGCGACCGCCACCTCACGATGATCAGCGACCTCAAGGAGGACTACGCCGACCCGGACTCCGACGTCGTCGGCGCCGAGTTCGTGGGGACGTCCATCTCCAGCAACGGCGACCAGGACCAGGCCGCCTTCCACCGGGAGTGGGACCCGCGCCTGCCGGACAACCCGCACTGGAAGCTGCTCGACGCCCACCGCGGCTACCACCTCTTCGACATCCGCCGCGACGGTATCGACGCACAGGTGCGCATCGTGGACACGGTCCGCCGGCAGACCGCCACGCCCAGCACGCTGGCGCGGCTGCGGGTCGAGGCGGGGCGGCCGGGCGTCGAGGTCGTGTGACCCGCGTCACTCGCGTCCGTCCTGATGGCGGGCCTGGGACTCAGGTGCGTCCCAGGTCGTTCTCAGTGCTCTCTCAGCAACCCCTCTTACCGTCCTCTTGTCATGGAGACGGACTGTACGAGAGCTGAACTACCGGGCGGCGACGGCGTGATCACCCCGCTGCCGCCCGGGACCCGCCTGCTGCACATCGGCCCGCACAAGACGGGCACGACCTCGATCCAGGGCGCGCTGTTCGCGGCGAAGGACGAGATGGCCCGGCACGGTGTCGCGTGGCCGGCCACCACCCGGCACCCCATGGAGGCGGTACTGGCCGCCTGCTCCCGCACCGGAATGATGGGCGACATCCGGCCGACCGAGCGGCACTGGGAGCGGCTGCTGGAGCAGGTGCGCGCCACGGGCCGGCGCACCGCGGTGATCAGCAGCGAGTTCTTCGCCGACGCCCCCGACGACGACACCGTCCGGCGGGTCGTCGAGCAACTCGGCGGCGACCGCGTGCACGTCCTGGTCACCCTGCGCCCGCTGGGGAAGATCATGCCCTCGCAGTGGCAGCAGTACGTGCAGAACGGCCTGCGCATGGGCTACGAGGACTGGCTGGAGCACATGCTCAGAAGGCCGCCGTACGACAGGCCCACCCCCAGCTTCTGGCGCCGGCACCGGCATGACCGGCTGGTCGGGCGGTGGGCCGGGGTGGTCGGTCCGGAGCGGGTCACCGTCGTCGTGGTCGACGACCGGGACCGGGAGGGGCTGATGCGCACCTTCGAGGCGCTGCTCGGGCTGCCGGCGCGTCTTCTGCGTCCCGTTCCGGACGCGGCGAATCGCTCGCTCACCCTCGCCGAGACCGAAATGCTGCGGAATCTTAATAAGGAATTCCGCGCCAATGAACTCCCCGAGGAGCTTTATTCGCAACTTGTCCGGAACGGTGCCGTGATGCATATGAAGAACACGTGCACTCCCGGTCCCGGCGACGTGAAGATCGGTACTCCGCGCTGGGCCGTCGAGGCCGCCGCGGAGATCGGCGCGGAGATGGCGGAGCGTATCGGGGACTCGGGTGTACGCGTCATTGGCGACATGCGGCTTTTGTCCGCCACGCCCAAGCCCACGACCCGAACCGACACCGAGCCGCGCATCGCCCCGAAAGCCGCGGCCCAGGCGCTTTACGGAGCCCTCGCGGCGGCGGCCGCCGGGTGCATGAGGCCCGCCAAGTCGCGTACGGTGCACCAGGCGTCGTCCAAGGAGCTCCTACGGGTACTCGGCCACCGTTGCCTCAAGCGGCTACGGCTTCGCTGAGCCTGTGCCGTTACTCACAGCAATTTCCCCGAACAGTCGGAGGAGCCCCCGACAATGACCATGCGTACAAGGTGAATGACAGGTTGCGCGCACATATGCAGCCGGGGACGCTCACCTTGCACTGCGGTAACCCCAAGTGGGACCATTTCGAAGTTCCCAGTCGCCACAAGGTAGGTCACCTGTGTCCCAGCACATAGCCAAGCCCCGTACCACCGCAGTGATCCTGGCCGGCGGTACCGGTCAGCGCGTGGGTCTGTCGATCCCCAAGCAGTTGCTGAAGATCGCCGGCAAGGCAGTCATCGAGCACACCCTGACCACCTTCGAGAAGGCCGACTCGATCGACGACGTCATCGTGCTGATGGCGCCCGGGTACGTGCCGGACATCGAGAAGATCGTCGCCAAGGCCGGGTTCACGAAGGTAAAGAAGATCATCGAGGGCGGCTCGACCCGGAACGAGACCACCGAGCGCGCCATCGAGGCGCTCGGCGAGGGCCTGGCCGAGGGAGAGGACCTCAACGTCCTGTTCCACGACGCCGTGCGCCCCCTGCTGTCGCAGCGCGTGATCGACGACTGTGTCGTGGCGCTGGAGCGCTACCAGGCCGTCGACGTCGCCATCCCGTCCGCGGACACCATCATCGTCACGCGCACGCACGGCGAGGACGGCGAGTTCATCACCGAGATCCCGGACCGCTCCCGCCTGCGCCGCGGCCAGACCCCGCAGGCCTTCAAGCTGTCCACGATCAAGCGGGCCTACGAGGTCGCCGCCGGCGACCCCAACTTCCAGGCCACGGACGACTGCTCCGTCGTGCTCAAGTACCTGCCGGACGTGCCGATCCACGTCGTCGCGGGTGACGAGTACAACATGAAGGTCACCCAGCCCGTCGACGTCTTCATCGCCGACAAGCTGTTCCAGCTGGCCTCCACCGCCGCTCCCGAGCAGGTGAGCGAGGAGGCCTACCGCCAGCTGCTCACCGGCAAGACGATCGTCGTCTTCGGCGGCTCCTACGGCATCGGCAAGGACATCGCCGAACTCGCCGAGTCCTACGGCGCCACGGTGTACGCGCTGGGCCGCTCCACCACCGGCACCCACGTGGAGAACCCGGAGGAGGTCGACGACGCGCTGTCCAAGGCGTACGCCGAGACCGGGCGCATCGACTACGTCGTCAACACCGCGGGCGTGCTGCGCATCGGCAAGCTCGCCGAGACCGACAACGCCACCATCGAGGAGGCGCTGAAGGTCAACTACCTCGCCCCGGTGCAGATCGCGCGCTCCTCGTACAAGTACCTGGCCGAGACCAAGGGCCAGTTGCTGCTGTACACCTCCAGCAGCTACACCCGCGGCCGCGCCGAGTACAGCCTCTACTCCTCGACCAAGGCCGCCATGGTGAACCTCACCCAGGCCCTGTCCGACGAGTGGGCCGGCGACGGCATCCGCGTCAACTGCATCAACCCGGAGCGCACCGCCACGCCGATGCGCACCAAGGCATTCGGCCAGGAGCCCGCGGGCAGCCTGCTCTCCTCCGAGGCCGTGGCCCGCACCTCCCTCGACGTGCTGCTGTCCGAGCTGACCGGCCATGTCATCGACGTCCGCCAGCAGGACCCGACGGCGGCCGCCGGCAAGGCGTCCGGCTTCGAGCAGGCGCTGGCCAGTGTTCTGGACCGCCAGGACGGCATGGCATAATCACGAGTCAATAGCCTTATGGAATTCAGGCCTCTGCGATTCTTCGTTCACGAAGAATTCACAGGGGCCTGAGTCCTTCCCCCTCCAGACCGGCCCCTCCCTCCAGAGCAGGTTCTCCGTGATATCCACCGCTATTCGCGTCGCCCGGGTGGGCAGCGCGGCCGAGCTGGCCGCGGCGGCCTTCATGATGCTGGGCTTCCCGGCACTCATGCTGGCCGCGCTCGTCCCGAGCGTTCCCGCCTTCGCGGCCGCGGCCGCCGTGACGTACCTGGCGGACCACTATCTGCACCGCAAGGGCAGCTATCTGGTCAACCGCCTGAGCAAGGTGCGCGCCGGTCTGTCGATCCGGTTCCTGATCAGACAGCTCCTGCTGATCCTGCTGCTGGCCCGGCTCGGTCTCGCGGACGACCTGATCTACTACGGCGCGATCGCCTGCTTCATCGCCTTCTACGGCCTCCAGGCCCCGCACGGCGCACTGGTCACCCTGATCCGCAACCGCCGCCGCATGCCGGTCGCCACCCGCAACGTCGACCTCGCCTCGCGCATCCGCATCCCGGACGCCCCGCCGCGGGGCCTGCTGCACCGCTCCGCCGAGAAGATGCTGCACCTCGACCTCGCGGCCGTCGCCGGCATCCTCGTCGCCGCCGCCGTGGAGTCGGCCGTGGTCGGCTTCATCGGCATCGGGATCACGGTGGCCCTCGGCTGCCTGTACGTGCTGGCGCTCGTCCCGTACGTCCGCAGCGGCAAGGTCCCGCCGAACGCGGAGAAGGTCCTGGCCGCCGTCGACGACTGGCTGCACGAGTACCGACCGGAGACGGTGCTGTACTTCTCCGGCTCCAAGGACTCCGCCTACCAGGTCAACATGTGGCTGGAGACCATGGAGCAGCTGGACTCCAAGCCGCTGATCATCCTGCGTGAGCGGGTCATCCTGAACAACCTCGCGCCGACCACGGTCCCCGTCATCTGCGTGCCCGGAGGGGTGCACCTGATGAACCTGGACCTGTCCAACGTGCGCGTCGCTCTGTACGCGGCGAACGTCGGCAAGAACATCCACCTGCTGCGCGTGCCCACCATGAAGCACGTCTTCATAGGCCACGGCGACAGCGACAAGCTGGCCAGCGTCAACCCGTACAGCAAGGTCTACGACGAGGTGTGGACCGCCGGCCGCGCGGGCCGCGACCGCTACGCCATAGCCGACGTCGGCGTCCGCGACGAGGACATCGTGGAGGTCGGCCGCCCGCAGCTGGCGCCGATCCAGACCTGGCAGGGCGTGCCGGACGGCCGTGTCCCGACGGTGCTGTACGCGCCGACCTGGGAGGGCTGGGACGGCAACCCGGGCAACACCTCCATCGTGCTGGCCGGCGAGAACATCGTGAAGAAGCTGGTGAAGGCCGACCCGCCGGTCCGCGTCCTGTACAAGCCGCACCCCTTCACCGGCACCGTCAGCAAGGAGGCCGGCGCCGCGCACCGGCGGATCACCGCCCTGGTCGAGAAGGCCGCCGCCGAGCGCACCACCGACCCGCGCTTCACGGCCGACACCGCCGCGCAGGCCGCCGCCAAGGCCGAGCTCGCTCGCATCGAGGCCCGCCTCGCCGAACTGTCCGGCAAGAGCAAGGGCGGCAAGGCGGGCAACGCAGGCGACGAGGCCGAGGCCACCCGCGACGGCCTGGTCGACCTCGCCAAGCACGAGGAGATCGCCCGGCTCCGCGCCGAGTGGAACGACGCCTACTGGCGTTCCTTCCCCGGCCACGAGCACCGCGTCATCACGGGCGCCGAGCCGCGCCTGTACGACTGCTTCAACGTCTCCGACGCGATGGTCTCGGACATCTCCAGCGTGGTGTCCGACTTCATCGCCAGCGGAAAGCCGTACGCCGTCACCGACTCCGCCGAGCTGGGCGTGGAGGAGTTCAAGCGGCAGAACACGGCGGTGCGCGCCGCGACGATCCTGTCCAACAGCGCGGCCGAGCTGGGCGAACTGCTGGACGCCGTACGCGACCCGTCCGCCGACCCGCTGGCCGAGGACCGGCAGGAGCTCAAGCGATACCTGCTCGGCCCGGACGAGCCCACCTCCATCGAGCAGTTCAACACCGCGGTGGCGAACCTCGCGATCAAGGCCGAGACGCGCAATGTCGGCCAGGAGTCACGGACGGCGGTCGTACCCGAGCAGCGGGTGTCGGTGGCCGAGGACGACGTGACGGCCTGACCCGCCAGCCCGACAGCGCGGCCCCCGAGGAGTGGATCCTCGGGGGCCGCGCCGTTTTCGGTCCTGGTCGAATCGGCCAAATCGCCTCCGGGCCGATTCCCCTCTAGCGAGCCTCTTACGTTTCCCGAATAGCGTGGGTCCATGTCAGGTGCACGATGTGATCTGACTCACCAATTCCTGCCTGTGAGGCAACCGCTTCCACCGCCCAGCCGTCTACCAGGTAGCGAATGAGGCGATACGGGGGAAATATCCCGTTGACAAGGGGGAAACGTGACCGTCACGCAGCCTGATGTGACTGTGATCATCGGGGCGTACGAAGCGATGCCGTACCTGGTCGAGTGCCTGGCATCCGTCGAGGCACAGACCATCGACCCGGAGCGCATCGAGGTCATCGCCGTCGACGACGGTTCGACGGACGGCACGGGGGAGTGCCTGGAGGAGTTCGCCGCTCGCGTGCCGATGCCGGTGACCGTGATCCGGCAGCAGAACTCCGGCGGCCCCAGCGGCCCGCGCAACGTCGGTCTGGGCAAGGCGACCGGCCGTTACGTCTTCTTCCTGGACGCCGACGACCGGCTGGGCCCCGAGGCCCTGGAGCGCATGGTCGCGATGGCCGACAAGAACGGCACGGACGTCGTGCTCGGCCGGGTCGAGGGCGTCAACCGCAGTGCGCCGAAGTCGATGTGGGGCAAGACGCTGGACCGTACCGACGTCTTCTCCTCCAACATCAAGTTCACGCTGAGCGCGCAGAAGCTGTTCCGCCGCGAGCTGCTGACCCGGCACGACATGCGCTTCGACGAGTCCCTGTGGACCGGCGAGGACGCGCTGTTCACGATGGAGGCCTATCTGCGGGCGAACGGCGTCTCCGTGGTCGCCGACTACACCTGCTACTACCTGGTCGGTCGCGACGACGGCAAGCACGTGACGAAGAGCGGCGGTTACACCCTGCGCTTCGACTCCGCGCGCGCCCTGATGAACCTGATCGCCGAGCACCTGCCGGCGGGCGACCGGCGCGACGAGCTCATGGTCCGCCCCTTCCTCATCACCCTGCTGCCGCAGTTCGGCCCCAAGTACGCCAAGGACAGCGAGGAGGTCAGGCAGCACAAGCTCGAACTGGCCGGGCCCCTCATGGACGCCTACTGGACCCCGGGCGTCGCCCGCCGCCTCAAGGTCCACGAACGCCTGCGGCTGCACCTGGTCGCCGAGCGGCGCCCCGAACTCCTGCTGCCGGTCGTGGAGTTCGTCAAGGCCAAGAAGCAGGCGGCGGCCCTCCTGGAGAAGAAGGGCCGCCGTGTCTACCTCGCCTACCCGTACTTCCGGGACGCGGCGGCGGGGATACCCGACTCCGTGTACCTCGCCCAGCCGCGCGAGGCCCGTGCCTTCCCCGGGTACCGTGAGGGCGGCACGGACTCGTTCCTGCGGCGGGCGGTGCGCAAGGCGCGCCGGATGCTGAAGGCCTCGGGCGGGGCTACGCCGGGCGGGCGGGCTGCTGCGGCGTGACGGAGCGCCGCTGGTCGGGGACCTCCCGGGCCCACCCGGCGGCGCTCGGATGCAGCTCCGCCGCGAGCCGCTCCTCCATCCGCTCCCGGTGCTCCAGGGCGGCCGCGCACAGCGCCCGTACGGCCTCGTTGAAGCGCACCTGTGACGTCGGCTCGTCCGGCCCCAGCAGGTGGCGCTTCAACTCCGCCCGCGCCTGGACCAGTTCGTCCTTCTCGGGGTGGCGCACCGCGTCCAGCAGCTCCGGCACCCCGGCCGCGTCCGGCGTCAGCACCGTCGCCGCGCGCACGGTCGGGAAGGCCTTGCGGAACACGTCCTCCGCGAGGCCGCTGGTGTTCGCCACGGCGTACGGCTTCCCGCTCGCCAGGAAATCGCTGATCACGCTCGACACATCGCTGATGAGCAGGTCCGCCTGGTTGAAACAGGCGTACAGCGTGGGCCTGACGTCCATGACGACCTGGTGCTCCCCCTCCGGCAGCGACGCCCAGTACGCCTCTTCCCAGGCCGCCGTGGTCCGTGCCACCGCCTCCGCCCGCCCCGGCTCCGGCGCCGACTGGAGCAGCATCCGCTCGATCTGATCGGCGGCGGCCCGCACGGTCGTCGTGGTGAGGCGGTCCAACTCCTGGGTCAGCAGGGCGAGTTCACCGGTGTCACGCGGCCGCTCGGCGTCCCGCTCCCGGTTCGCCGCCCTGATCAGCTCACGGATGCGCAGATCGGCCGCCCCCGCCCGCGGATCCACCGACCCCGTCAGCGGGTGCGGCTTGTACAGCAGCTGTACGCCGGGGTCCGCGAGCAGCGCCCGTACGAGGTTCTCGCCGGCCTCGATCACGGAGGTGTTGCCGGGGTTGCCGTCCCAGCCCTCCCAGGTCGGCGCGTACAGGACCGTCGTGCACCCGCCGCTCGGCGGACCCGCGTACGGCCGTACGGCCTCCAGCTGCGGCCGCCCGATCTCCACCACGTCCTTGTCCTCGACCCCGACCTCGGCCAGCGCATACCGCTCACGCGCCGCCGGACCGGCCACCCACACCTCGTCGTAGGCCTTCGCGTACGGATTGCAGGACGACAGCTTGTCGCTCTCGCCGTGGTTGACGAACGTGTGCTTGAGCGTGGGGATGCGCAGGACCTGCGAGGTCTTGCCGGAGTTCGAGGGGTGGATGAGGACCTGGAGCGTGGACTGCTCCAGGTGCATCAGCGTCGAGACCTTCGGCAGGCACAGGATCGGGACGTCGGTCGGCGCGATCTTCTGCACCATGAACCGCTCACGCAACACGATCAGCGGACGCCCGTCCAGCTGCGCGAGCGGCTCCAGCCACATGTTCGCCTGGTACGCCGAGGACGCGCCGCCGGAGAAGTACAGGCCGACCGTCGGCCGGTACTCGGCCAGCCACGCGTCGAGCCACTTCAGCACCTCCTGCTCGCCCGCCGGGCGACGGCTCGGCAGCAGCCGTACGAGAAGGTCGTACAGGCCCAGCAGGGCGAGCCCGAGGGACAGCGCGATGCCGAGGGCCGCGCAGCGGGGGTCGTCGGTGGCCGCCGTGGTCAGCAGGCCCGCCGTGGCCGGGAGGCCGAAGGCCAGCAGGCGGTGGCCGGGGCGGCGCAGCAGGACGGGCGGGGCGGGGGACAGGCGCAGCGCGGAGGCGTCGATGTTGCGGGTGACCACCGGCAGGGTGCGGGTGCGGCGGACCAGTACCGAGACCGCCTGGATCGCGCAGTGCAGGGCGTAGAAGGCGAGCAGGCCCGCGACGAGCGGGGTGTACAGCGTCTCCCGGTGCTGCTCGCCGAGCCGCAGCAGCGCCACGACCAGGAGCAGGTCCCGCAGGACGTGGCGCACGGTGATGTCCGCGTGCGACTTGGCGAACACCGACAGCATGCCCCGGTGCCAGCGGTACAGCACGCCCTCGACGGCCAGGGACACGACCGTCGCGGCGAGCAGCAGCGGGACGTGCGGGCGCAGCGCACCCACGGCCTGGCCGCAGAAGGCTGCGACCAGGAGTGCCGTGACGAGGGCTCTCGCCGGGATGCGGGACAGGGGTGTGGGCAACTGCGGTCACTCCAAGGTCGTGGCGGGACGTCGTGCGACCGGGTTAACGCGCGGCTGCCTCCAGACGACACGCACGTGTCCTGGGGGCGTGGAGTGACCGCGGGCGGGGCCTTGCGCCCCGCTGCTGCTGGGCGCGCTACTGCCGTCCCGACTGCAGCGCGCGGCGGATCGGGCGGCCCACCACACGGCGCGCGCGCCGGTACACGGACGCCGCCGGGTCCGCCGTGCCCGACTTGGTGGCGCGGGCCAGTTCGCGTCTCAACCGGTCGTTGTCCGCGCCGAGTTCCGTGATACGACTCTGCAGCCAGCCGAACCGGGTGGTGAGGGAGGCGAGGTCGGCGTCGTTCCAGGGGCGGATGCCCGCCGGGAAGGACAGCGACCGCATGCGCTGCTCGAAGGCCTTGCCTCCGTCGCCGTGCGTGAACGTGTTCTCCAGGCCGTTGTCGTCCAGGAACGCCGTGAACCGTTCGAACCGCTCCTGGTGGCCGCCCGTCAGGGCGCCGAAGTCGGCCTCCTCGTAGAGCCGGGCCGGATCCAGGTCCTCGGGCAGCTTGTCGATCCGGCGGTGCGGGATGCCGAAGTAGCGGCACAGCTCCAGCGTCCGCGAGTCACCGCACAGCACGGTCGCCGGCGTGCCCGCGAGCAGGGCCGCGATGTTGCCGTGGATACGGGAGCCGAAGGAGAAGTCGAAGCCCCGCAGGTCGTCGATCCAGGTGACCGGGTCGACGTAGACGCGGACCTTGTCCTCCCGGTACATCGGGTGGTCGGGATGCGTCGGCATCGCCGTGACCTGGGCGTTCGGGTCTGACAGGTCCCGCCAGTGCAACTGCCGTGCGTCGCTGAGGTTCTGGCCGATGAAGCGCAGGTGGGGATAGCGGGCGTGGGCGTCGGCGATGACGCGGTCCAGGCCCTGGGACTTCACCGCGCTGTGCGAGCCGTTGACGGCGATACGGGAGCCGGAGGTGAGGGCCGGCTCCCGCTTCGTGACGGTGAGGTCCTTGCCGTACAGGAACAGCGACGGGCAGCCGATGACCTCGACGTCCCGGAAGCCCAGGTCCCTCAGGTACTTCTCGGTGAACTCGCCCCGCACCCCGATCGAGGCGCTGCGGTCCAGTACCGCGGAGACGAACTCGCGCACCGCGGGCTCGATGCCCTTCAGCCGCCCCGCGTTGTAGCCGAGCCCGGCCTGCGCGCCGACGCCCACGACGACCACCGGGATCCTCAGCTTGGTGATCAGCCGCGTCAGCCGCTTCAGCTGCGCCTCGAACGACGGCCGGAACGCGTTGGCGAGCGGCACGACGAAGGCGTCGTACTCCTCGTTGATCCGGCCCGCCGCCGAGACGTCGGTGCGGATGCCGTTCGAGACGACCTCGGTGTGCGGCGTCTCGAGGATCTTGTGGGTGGCGTCGCTGAAGATCAGGTTGCCGGAGTTGGTGGCGATGACGTCCCGATGGAGGGCTTCCTCGACGGAGACGACGTCGTAGGGGCTCTTTCCCGAGCGGAGCAGGATGCGCTTCACGGGGGAGGCCTGAGGAGCATGGTGTGACACAGCGTTCAAATTATGTTTGCGCGGCCTTTGTTTTCTATAGGCAACCAACACAACCTTTTTGCCGTATGCGAAGCGTGAGCAAACTGCTACGCCCTGCCCGTCCGGAGGCTGGAATGCCCGCGCGCCGCCCGAGCCGCTTCGCGTAGATTGCCGGGCAGGGGAACCGGACGCGCGCGAGGGGAAAGAACACAGGTGGCAGGGGCAAGGCAGGCCGTGGGCGAGGCCCGCAGGATCGTCGTCAAGGTGGGGTCCTCCTCGCTGACCACCGCCTCGGGCGGCCTGGACGCCGACCGGGTGGACGCGCTCGTCGACGTCCTCGCCAAGAGCCGCAGCGGCGGGGAGAGGGAGATCGTCCTGGTCTCCTCGGGCGCCATCGCCGCCGGTCTCGCCCCGCTGGGCCTGCGCCGGCGCCCCAAGGACCTGGCCCGCCAGCAGGCCGCCGCCAGCGTCGGCCAGGGCCTGCTCGTCGCCCGCTACACCGCCTCCTTCGCCCGCTACGGCGTCCGCGTCGGGCAGGTGCTGCTGACCAGCGACGACATGAGCCGCCGCGCCCACCACCGCAACGCCTCCCGCACCCTCGACAAGCTCCTCGCGATGGGCGCGTTCCCGGTCGTCAACGAGAACGACACCGTCGCCACGGACGAGATCCGCTTCGGCGACAACGACCGCCTCGCCGCGCTCGTGGCGCATCTGGTGCGAGCCGACCTGCTGGTGCTGCTGTCCGACGTGGACGGCGTCTACGACGGAGACCCCAGCAAGCCGGGCACCTCGCGGATAGCGGAGGTCCGGGGGCCGGAGGATCTCGCGCACGTCGAGATCGGCAGCGCGGGCAAGGCCGGCGTCGGCACCGGCGGCATGGTCACCAAGGTCGAGGCGGCCCGGATCGCGGCCGCCGCCGGTATCCCGGTCGTCCTCACCAGCGCGATCCACGCCGCCGAGGCCCTCTCCGGCGGCGACACCGGCACCTACTTCCACGCCACCGGCAAGCGCTCCGCCGACCGCCTGCTGTGGCTGCAGCACGCCTCCACTCCGCAGGGCTCGCTGACCCTGGACGACGGTGCGGTGCGCGCGGTAGTCGAACGCCGCAAGTCGCTGCTGCCGGCCGGAATCGCCGCTGTCGAGGGCGAGTTCAGCGCGGGCGACCCCGTCGAACTGCGCGACAGCCGGGGGCACGCGGTCGCCCGCGGGCTCGTCAACTTCGACGCCAAGGAGATCCCGCAGCTGCTCGGGCGGTCCACGCGGGAGCTGGCCCGGGAGCTGGGGGCGGAGTACGAGCGCGAGGTCGTCCACCGGGACGACCTCGTGATTCTGCATCCCTGAGCGGCGGCGGGGGGCGGCCCGCGCTGCGGGCCGAGCTCCGGGCAGCGCATCGGGCCGGAAACAGGGGGAACGCCCTCTTGTAGAAGTCACCCCGAGGTGGACGTTCCGCGCTGCATTGCCCCGGGGGACAACCCCCGGACCCCCGGCCGAAAACAGGGGGAACGCCCTCTTATAGAAGTCACCCCGAGGTGGACGTTCCGCAAAACCGCCCCGCGATCCCTTGCGGCCTGCTCAACTTTGTCTCAGGGACACATTCCGCACTGCCCGACTCTTGCGTGAAGGAGGCCGTCGTGAGACGAGTGCGCCCTGGGGCGGCGGCGTCCCGCACGGTCGGTGAGGCGGCGCGCGCCTTGACGAGCGTCGCGGCCGGCGACCGGTTCGAGGAGCCCGAGGACCTGCCCCGTCTGTGGCACGTCACCCTCAGCGTCTCCGGTCAGGAGGCCCCGCTGAAGGACGTGCGGCGCGGCCTGGAACAGCTCGCCCACGACCACCCCTTCCTGCTGACCAGCAGATACGCCAACGACCACGCCGAGATCCGCTACTGGGAAGAGGCCCGCGACCTGCACGACGCGGCCGCCGTCGCGCTGCGCCTGTGGGGCGAGCACCGGCAGACCGCCAAGCTGCCGCCCTGGGAGATCGTCGGCCTGGAGGTCATCGACCGCGAGACCTACCACCAGCGGATCGCGGAAGGGTACGGGCCGCTGCCGGCGACGCCCGTGGGCGTCCACCCCTTTTGAGCGTCTTGAGCGGCCTGTGCCCTTGTCTCGGGGTTTGGGATGAGCGATGAACGGGACCCCGTGGCGCACTAACCTTTTCTCATGACCACGCTCTCTCCGTACGACTCCATGACCCCGGTCACCCAGGCCGCCTACCGCGCCAAGGCCGCCGCCGCCGACCTGGCCCCGTTGCCGCGGGCCGAGAAGGACGACGCGCTGCTCGCCATCGCGGACGCCCTGGAGGTCCGTACGAGCGAGATCGTCGAGGCCAACGCCAAGGACATCGCCAAGGCCCGCGAGGCCGGCACCAGCGAGGCCATCATCGACCGGCTGACGCTGACGCCGGAGCGCGTGCGTGCCATCGCCTCCGACGTGCGGGACGTCGTCGCGCTGCCCGACCCGGTCGGCGAGGTCGTGCGCGGCTCCACCCTCCCCAACGGCATCGACCTGCGCCAGGTCCGCGTCCCGCTGGGCGTCGTCGGGATCATCTACGAGGCCCGCCCGAACGTCACCGTCGACGCCGCCGCCCTCTGCCTGAAGTCCGGCAACGCCGTGCTGCTGCGCGGCTCGGCCTCCGCGTACGAGTCGAACAGCGCCCTCGTCCGGGTGATCCGGGACGCCGTGGGCGGGGCCGGACTGCCCGCCGACGCCGTGCAGCTGGTGCCCGGGGAGAGCCGGGAGAGCGTGCGCGAGCTGATGCGGGCCCGGGGCCTGGTCGACGTGCTGATCCCGCGCGGCGGCGCCTCGCTGATCCAGACGGTCGTCGCCGAGTCCACCGTCCCCGTGATCGAGACCGGCACCGGCAACTGCCATGTCTACGTCGACGCCCACGCCGACCTCGACATGGCCATCGAGATCCTGATCAACTCCAAGGCCCAGCGCGTCAGCGTCTGCAACGCCGCCGAGACCCTCCTGGTCCACCAGGACATCGCCCCCGAGTTCCTGCCGCGCGCCCTGGACGCGCTCGCGGAGGCCGGCGTGACCGTGCACGCCGACGAGCGGGTGCTGGCGTACGCCAAGGACTCCAAGGCGACCGTCGTCGAGGCCACGGCGGAGGACTGGGAGACCGAGTACCTGTCGTACGACATCGCCGCCGCGGTCGTGGACTCGCTGGACAAGGCCGTCGAGCACATCCGCCTGTGGACCTCCGGCCACACCGAGGCCATCGTCACCACCTCGCAGCAGGCCGCCCGCCGGTTCACCCAGCTGGTCGACTCCACCACGGTCGCGGTGAACGCCTCCACCCGCTTCACCGACGGCGGCCAGTTCGGCTTCGGCGCCGAGATCGGCATCTCCACGCAGAAGCTGCACGCCCGCGGGCCTATGGGCCTGCCGGAACTGACCAGCACGAAGTACATCGTCACCGGGGACGGGCACGTACGCCGCTGACGTTCTCGCCGCGCGGGGGCGTGCCGGAGGGCTGGGCGGCGCAGGGCGCGCGGCCAGGGCATATGCGCCCGACACACGCCCCCGGGCCGCTCCCGTGCAGCGCGACAGGCGTCTCACAAGGCGGATGAATTTCCCTACCGTCTGCCCAAATTGACCCCCCAGGACTACTCTGGAGCCGTGCCGGAGGACGTGGGGGGCACGCCGTTCCCTGACGGCTGGGAGCCCGACGACGACCACGACCGCGGGGTGTCGGACGAAGAGTTCGCCTCCGTGGTCTTCGACGAGGCCTTCGTACGGGCGGCCGTGGTGCACGAGCCGACCGCTGTCGAGCGCCTCCTCGCCGCCGCCCAGGCGAGAGCAGAGGCCTCCGAGGCGGAAGCGCGCCGGGCACACGGCCGGGGCGAGCGGTACGAGGACGGGTACGGCCCCGACGACCACACCGGTTTCGGCCATGACCCGGAACTCGACGACCTGGACGACACGGACATCCTCGAGGGCCGTTACGGCGCCCCCGGGATGTACGGCAAACAGGTCCGCTGGCACCGTCCCGTCGCCTGGGTCCTCGCGCTCGTGATGGGCATCGGCATGGTCGCCCTGGCCTTCACGGCGGTCTACCGCGGCGCCTCCTCCAGCGGCCGGGACCAGGTCCCGCCGCCCGCGTCCACCGGGCTGGAACAGGGCAGCGGAGCAGCTCCCTCCGCCTCCGCCGAGTACTCCCCGCCGGCCGTCTCGGCGGCCCCGCGCACGCCCTGAACGGGCCTGATCAAGGGCCTGATCAAGGCCTGAGGGCGGCCGAGAGGCGCCCGACCGGCCTGGTGAGAACCTGTCAGAACTTGTCGTGTACCAGGGCGTTTACCGGAGCTCCCCGCGACCTACCCTGAAGGTATGGGAGGGCCTGGCGACCCACCCGAGGGGGCACCCGAGAGCGGCCCCGGAGGTGGCGAGGACGAGTACCGATCCGTCGTCTTCGACGAGTCGTTCGTCCGCGCTGCCCGCCTTCAGGAGTTCTCCGCGCAGGAGCGCCTGGCCGACCACGCGCCCGCCGTACGCCGCCGCCCACCACTGCGCCGGGGACTGTCCCGGCAGGCACTGATCCTCGTCCTGTTGATCGCCGTGGCTTTCGGTACGGCGATCTACATGGGCGTACGGCATCCCTATCAGAACCCCGCCGGTTCCGGACCGCCCGCCGAGCCCCTGCGGATGACCGTCATCCCGCTCGCCCCGGAGGGCAAGGTGCCCGGGACGACCGACACGGGC
Organism: Streptomyces sp. NPDC049627; assembly: GCF_044465645.1. Lineage (NCBI taxonomy): Bacteria > Bacillati > Actinomycetota > Actinomycetes > Kitasatosporales > Streptomycetaceae > Streptomyces > Streptomyces sp. NPDC049627. The sequence continues at coordinate 38,041 of NZ_JBITLW010000024.1, forward strand.
CATCTGTACGCGCAGAGTCCCGCCGCGCAGTTCCGCATCGGCGCGGAGGGCATACCGCTGCCGGCCGCGCGGCGTACCGCGCACTTCTCGGACAGTCAGGTGACGAGTGCGCTGAGCATCGCGAAGGACTACATCGTGCGGTCCGCGCTGTATCCCGAGGTGCTCACCGGAGACCAGGTCCGGCCGGTCCGGGTGCTGCTCGATCCCGATCAACTGGACCAGTTCGACCAGAGCTTCAGGCTGCCGACCGCGGACGGGCGGCATGCGCCGACCGGGTGGCTGGTTCGCTTCGACCCCACGCAGGCCGAGCTGGCCGATCGCCGGATCCGGGTGCAGGGCACGCTGCAGGCCGCCGAGACGGACTCCTCCGCCCTCGAGGTCACCGCGGACCACACATTCGTGTATGCGCTGCGGCCCGCTCACACGGAGAAGACCACCGAGGCGTCGCTGTTCACGGTCCGGCGTGAGCTGCACTTCCGGTTCGACCGGGAGGACCTGCGGCTGCACCAGGCGCAGCTCGTCGTGTCCTATGTCCAGGCCGGGCCGCTGTCCTGCGCCGAGGACTCGACGAACCGGCTGCATCCGCTGCTGGCGGGGCAGACGGCCAAGGCGGGGGGACCGGCGGGTACCGATCCCTATGCCACGGGCGGGGCGACGGCGCTGTGCGGAACGCTGGCCGCTGGGACTCAGCCGAAGGTGTGAGCGGGGTGGGTTCCTCGCCCTCTGGGGGCCTGCGGACCCCAGACCCCCGCTTCGCCCCTGAAGGGGCCTCGTCCTCAAACTCCCCCAGAGGGGGTACCCCCAGACGGGCTGAACAATCTCAGTTGCCGGAGTCCTGACCGTCCTGGTCGTCCCGCCTCGGCTCGTCCTTCGGTGCCGACGGTGCCGAGCCCGTGAAGCCGCCGAATCCCCGCCGTACCCGGCCGCCCAGGTCGCCCGCGCCGCCGGCGATGTCCGTGACGAGCTTCATCAGGGGGTCCTTGGAGGACTTCACGTGATTGGCGTAATGGGACGCCGACTCACGGAAGGAGTCGGTGACCGAGGTGTCCTTGTCCTCGGCGCGGCGCGGGTAGTGGCCGTCCATGATCCGCTGGTGGTCGCGGGACTCGGCCCACTTCTTCAGCTCGGCGGCGCGGACCGTGGTGAAGGGGTGCGTGCGGGGCAGCACGTTCAGGATCTTCAGGACCGAGTCGCGCAGGTCGCCGCCCGCCTCGTACTCCTCGGCCTGCTTCAGGAACGCGTCCACGTTCATCTGGTGCAGGTGGTGGCCGCCCGCCAGCTTCATCAGGCCGCGCATCGAGGCCTGCAGGTCCTGGCCGACGAGCAGGCCGGCCCGGTCGGCGGAGAGCTCCGACTTGCGGAACCACTCCCGCAGCGCCGTCACGATCGCCATGATCGCGAGGTTGCCCAGCGGGATCCAGGCGACCCGGACGGCGAGGCTGGTGAGGAAGAGGAGGATCGTGCGGTAGACCGAGTGGCCGGACAGGGCGTGGCCCACCTCGTGGCCGATCACCGCCCGCATCTCCTCCTCGTCGAGCAGCTCCACCAGGCCCGTCGTGACCACGATGATCGGCTCGTCCAGGCCGATGCACATCGCGTTCGGCACCGGGTCCTGGTTGACGTACATCGGCGGGACCTTCTCCAGGTCCAGGATGTAACAGGCGTCCCGCAGCATGTCGTTGAGGTGCCCGAACTGCTGGTCCGAGACCCGGACCGAGTCGGACAGGAAGAGCAGTCGGAGGCTGCGCTCGGGCAGCAGGCCGCTCAGCGCCTTGAAGACCGTGTCGAAGCCGCTGAGCTTCCGCAGCGCCACCAGGGCCGAGCGGTCGGCCGGGTGCTCGTACGCACGCGAGGAGATCCCCGGGAAACGCCTGCGCTGCCTGCTCGGCACGTTCTCGTGCCCGTGCCCGTTGTGCTCGTGGCCGTCGGACATGTCTTCCCCCATGTGCGTGTGGATGGCCCTGTATGCGTGTATGGCCGCTGCGGCCCCTTTGCGGAGCCTTGTTCCGTCCTTTGCGCCCCCGAAGCAGAGCCCAGCCTAGGCGGAGTTACCGTGGACGGGCACTACAGCGAAGGAGTTCCGCGCCATGGAGCACAGCCCCGCAGCCGCCTGGCTCACCGAAGCCGCGAGTGCGGCCGAGCAGCAGGGGGCGGGGAATCTGCTCCGGGTCGTACTGATCGTGATGGTCGTGGGCTGTGTGCTGACCGCGTGGTTCCTGTTGCGGGGCTACAGGCGGAAGGACGAGTGAGCCGCCGGGAAGGTTCCCCGCGGGCCGTCGGCGGCTCCCCAACGGTGGAGTCGGCGTGATCGCCGTCATGGCGCCCGCTTACGATGAGCCGACATCTTTATCCCGCCCACACCCGATAGGTCACGCCGAAGATGAGCTTCCACAGCGCCGCTGCCCAGTTGGTCACCCTCGCCGCCGAGGGCGAGGAGCACGGGGGCAACCACGACAGCATCAGCCCGCTGGCCACCGGAGGTGGCGCACTTCTCATCCTGCTGCTCCTCCTGTGGGTGACCACGCGGTTCAACCGCGACCGCTGAGCCCCGACCGGGCGCCTCCCGGTCCGCCCGGGCAGTTGTCGGCAGGAGCCTTCAGGCGGGGCCGGTAGGGTCTGCACGCATGGGAGAGCAGGACATGCCTACCGGCCCCGGAAACGGCCCGTCGAACCGCGGCAAGCGCCGCCTCGGTGTCATGGGCGGAACGTTTGACCCGATCCACCACGGCCACCTCGTCGCGGCCAGCGAGGTCGCCGCGCAGTTCCACCTCGACGAGGTCGTGTTCGTGCCGACCGGCCAGCCGTGGCAGAAGAGCCACCGGCACGTCTCCCCGGCCGAGGACCGCTATCTGATGACGGTCATCGCCACCGCCGAGAACCCGCAGTTCTCCGTCAGCCGCATCGACATCGACCGCGGCGGCCCGACGTACACCGTGGACACCCTGCGCGACCTGCGCGCCCTCAACCCCGACACGGACCTCTTCTTCATCACCGGCGCCGACGCCCTCTCCCAGATCCTGACCTGGCGGGACTCGGAGGAGCTGATCTCCCTCGCGCACTTCATCGGGGTCACCCGGCCCGGCCACCACCTCAACGACCCGGGGCTCCCCGAGGGCGGTGTTTCACTGGTCGAGGTGCCCGCTCTGGCCATCTCGTCCACCGATTGCCGCGCGAGAGTCGCAAAGGGCGACCCCATCTGGTATCTGGTGCCGGACGGAGTCGTGCGCTACATCGACAAGCGCGAGCTGTACCGCGGCGAGTGAGGCGAGTGAGCCGAGAGGGGCGACGGTGAACGACCGATACGACGCGGGGGCCGCAGGGCAGGGCGCCGACCAGTACGAACTCGTCGGCTACGACGAGTACGGGCGGCCGGTGTACCGGCAGATCCCGCCGCAGCAGCCGCCCCAGCAGCAGTACGACCCGTACGCCCAGCAGGGCTACGGCTACGACCCGTACGCGACCGGCCGGCAGCACCCGGTCCCGCCGTACGACCCCTACGGCACCGGCGACACCGGTCAGCAGCCGCCCGCGCCCTCCTACGACGCGTACGGCACCGGCACCCACCAGCAGCACGCCGGTGCGCACTCGCCGCCGTACGACCCCTACGGCCGGGCCGCCACCAGCGGTCACCAGCCCCGGGTCGCCGAGCAGACCGCCTACATCCCGCACCAGGCCGGACCGGTCGAGGAACCGCTGACGCAGGACCGCGGCGACCGGGAGTACCACACCGAGCAGTTCGCCTTCGTCGAGGAGCCCGACCAGGACTCCGAGGACGTCATCGACTGGCTGAAGTTCACCGAGAACCGCACCGAGCGCCGTGAGGAGGCCAGGCGCCGGGCACGCGCGCGTGTGGTCGCCCTCGCGGTCGTGCTGGCGCTCGTCGCGGCCGGTGGCGTCGGCTACCTCTGGTACGCCGGGAAGCTGCCCGGGCTGTCGTCGTCGGACGAGAAGACCGACACCACGACGGCCGTGGGCGCCCAGAAGCGTGACGTGATCGTCGTCCATCTACACAACACCAAGAAGGGCGGTACCTCCACGGCGCTGCTCGTCGACAACACCACCACCAAGCAGGGCACGACCGTCCTGCTGCCCAACTCCCTCGCCCTGAGCGGCGACGACGGCAGCACGACCACGCTCGCCAAGTCCGTCGACGACGACGGCTCCTCCGGGACGCGCGACGCGATCGACACCGTCCTCGGCACCGAGATCCAGGGCACCTGGCGCCTGGACACCCCGTATCTGCAGAACCTCGTCGACCTAATCGGCAACATCGAGGTCGACACCAACACCGACGTGCCCGACCCGGACGCCAAGTCCAAGGGCGCCGCGCCCCTCGTACGCAAGGGCAAGGCCCAGACCCTCAGCGGCAAGACGGCCGTCGCCTACGCCACCTACCAGGCCGCCGGCGAGGCCCAGAACGCGCAGCTGGAGCGGTTCGGGCAGGTCATGCAGGCCGTACTGCGCAAGCTGACCTCGGACACGCAGGGCGCGACCGTCACCATTCAGACGCTCGGCATGATCATCGAGCCGCCGCTGACCGACAAGGACCTCGGCGCCTTCCTCGCCCGGCTCGCCGACCTCGCCAAGGGCGGCGACTACAAGACGGCCCTGCTGCCCGTCCAGACCGACGGCACGCTCAGCGCACAGGCGAGCGCGAGCGTCGTCAAGGACGTCCTCGGCGGCACCGCCAAGAGCCCCGACAAGGACGCCGCCGTGCGCGTGTCCATCCGCAACGCCAGCGGTGTCAAGGACAACACCGAGAAGGCGCGCGTGGTGCTGCTGAACGGCGGCTTCACCTTCCTGGAGGGCGGTACGGCGTCCACCGCGGCCACGTCGAAGGTCGTCTACGCCGACGCCGCCGACAAGGAGAACGCCACCGAGGTCGCCAAGACCCTGGGCCTGCCCGCCGGCGCGGTCGGCAAGGGCGAGGTGTCCGCGAACGCGGATGTCTCGGTGGTGCTGGGCCAGGACTACAAACCGTCGTCCTCGTGACCGCAGAAGACACATAACCGCAGGCCACCCCATGTGAGCCGGTAATCACGTGGGGTGCTGTCGGCGGTCCGTGAGACCCTAGGTAGCAACTGACCGCCGACCGAAAGCCTTGTAGTGACCGCTACCGACCGTTCTCTCGAGCTCGTCAACACCGCCGCCCAGGCCGCCGCCGACAAGCTCGCGCACGACATCATCGCCTACGACGTCAGCGACGTACTGTCGATCACGGACGCCTTCGTGCTGGCTTCCGCGCCCAACGACCGCCAGGTCAAGGCGATCGTCGACGAGATCGAAGAGCGCCTGCTGAAGGAACTCGGCGCCAAGCCGGTGCGCCGTGAGGGCGACCGCGAGGCCCGCTGGGTGCTGCTCGACTACGTCGACATCGTCGTGCACGTCCAGCACAGCGAGGAGCGCGTCTTCTACGCCCTGGAGCGGCTGTGGAAGGACTGCCCCGAGCTCGAACTGCCCGACGACGCCAAGGCCACCCGCGGCAAGGCCGCGGAGCACGCCAAGGTGCAGGCCGCCGAGGAGGCGGCCGAGCTGGGCGGTGAGTGGCGATGAGCGCCACCGGCGACGTCCTCGCGGGCAAGGCCGGCCGGGGCCGCCGCATCATCCTGTGGCGGCACGGCCAGACCTCGTGGAACGTGGAGCGCCGTTTCCAGGGCTCCACGGACGTCGCCCTCACCGAGGCCGGCGTCTCCCAGGCCCGCCGCGCGGCCCGGCTGCTCGTCAACCTCAAGCCCGACGCGATCATCGCCTCCGACCTCCAGCGCGCCGCGCACACGGCCGCCGAGCTGGCCGCGCTCACCGGCCTGGAGGTGACGCACGACGAGGGCCTGCGCGAGACCTACGCGGGCGTCTGGCAGGGGCTGACGCACGAGGAGATCATCGCCAGGCACGGCGAGGAGTACGCGGCGTGGAAGCGCGGTGAGCCGGTGCGCCGCGGTGGCGGCGAACTGGAGACCGAGGTCGCCGACCGCGCCGCTCCCGTCGTGCTCCGGCACGCCGAGAAGCTCCCCGACGACGGCACGCTCGTCGTGGTCAGCCACGGCGGCACGATCCGTACGACGATCGGCCGCCTCCTCGGTCTGGAGGCCCGCTACTGGGAGACCCTCGGCGGGCTCTCCAACTGCTGCTGGTCCGTCCTGGGCGAGGGCGCCCGCGGCTGGCGTCTGCTGGAGCACAACGCCGGCACCCTGCCGGAGCCGGTGCTCGGCGACGACGACTGACGCCCAGGGTCCCGGTCGGGGCGACCCGGGACCCGGATTTCACTTTCCGGCAGGTCGCAGGCTAAAGTTCTTCTTGTTCGCCCCGCCGAGCGGGAAGAACAAAGCAAGGGGCTATAGCTCAGTTGGTAGAGCGCCTGCATGGCATGCAGGAGGTCAGGAGTTCAATTCTCCTTAGCTCCACAGCGAGACAACAAGATCCCGCCGATCGCTTCGATCGGCGGGATCTTCTGGTATCCGCAGCGGGTGCTCGGACCAACAGCCCGGCCTGCTCGTTCGGTTCGCGCGCGGCACCGGCCCGCGCCGAACTGTTCCGGTTCGGCTTGAGTCACTTGGGCCCGCCAGGCGTATACCTCTCATGAGGCGCTTTGGGGTGTGTGTTCGGACGGCTCGTACGGCCGCGGAGGCTGCCGTGTCCGGACTGGTACTGAGGCGTCGCTGACCGTATTGGCCCGGCCGTGGCAGAATCAAACGGCCGGAAGGGAGCGCGGCCCGACGGGAGGGAGTAGCGATGCCTGCGAGCATCCTCGAAGAGGTCGGTCACCTCTTCGGCGCAGCGTTGACACGGGATACGATCACCCGCCTCAGCTGCCCTTCCTGCGGCTCCGTCCATGTCGCCCAGCTCCTCGGGGACAACGGTGGAGTTTCCTACGTGTGCACGGCCTGCGGCCACAGCTGGAGCTGATCGATGGGTGCACACAGGCGAAAGTGCGACTGGTGCGGCAGCGGAACGCCGATCGTCCGGGACATGGAACCCGTGAACCCCGACTACCAGTACTGGTGCGAGGAATGCGCGCGGGCGCTGATCATAAAGGGCGACCCGATCGAGACCTACCGTGAACTCGAGGGCGAACCGATCTACGGCCGCTTGCTCGAGGAACACTGCACGCTCAAGCGCTTCTATTCCTTCGTCACGGCTTGACGCCCACCATAGGTGGGCGAAACGGACATTTGCGCCATATGAGTCCGGAACGGAAACGATTTGGTGTTGCCCCCGGTCGACCGTGTAATGTTGGCGTCGCCGCCGGGGAAACCGGGCGGACCAAAACAAGGGGCTATAGCTCAGTTGGTAGAGCGCCTGCATGGCATGCAGGAGGTCAGGAGTTCAATTCTCCTTAGCTCCACAGAAGTCGAAGGCGGATCATCCGGAAGGATGGTCCGCCTTCGACGTGTGTGAGGACCTCTCATTCCGCGACGAGAAAACGAACGCCGGGCCGCCCCCCTCGGGCGGCCCGGCGTTCGTCCGGTCAGCGTCCCAGCGCGCGTCTGCCGCGGCCCTGGGAGAGCACCGGGAGATTGCGGGACGAGGTCTTGTCCCGGGGCGTCTCCTCCTCGATGCGCAGGGCGAGCGCGGGGCAGCGGCGTACCGCGCGCAGGGCCTTCGCCTCGGCGTAGCGCGGGACTTGGGCCTGGGCGACGGTCGGGAAGCCGTCGGCGCCGAGTTCGAAGACCTCCGGGAGGATGTCCGCGCACAGGCCGTGGCCGCGGCACAGTGTCCAGTCGACGTAGATCTTCTGGCGGCTGGGACCGGTCTCCTCCGCCTCACCGCCGCCCGGGAGGCCCGAAGGCGCCCTGCCGCCCTCGAAGAGCGGCAGAACGCCCTCCACGGGCCGTCCGCAGCCGTTGCCGAGGACGTGCGCCGCGAGGTCGTCGGTGAACGCCTTGATGGTCGACTCCAGGAACATCGCGGAGCCGTCCGGGTGCGAGCAGGCGCCGCGCCGCTTCACGTTCTTCGCGACCTGCTTGAGCGCCTCCAGGGCGGCGGGGCCACCGCCGTTGAGGATGTCCTCCATGCCGCGCGCGGCGGCCGGCAGACCGAGGTAGCAGGGACCGCACTGGCCCGCGCTCTCCTCGGCCAGCCACTGCGCCACGCGCAGCGACTCGCCCAGCGGGCAGGTCTCCTGAGTGATCGGCAGGATCGCGCCGGCGCCGAGCGCTCCGCCCACCGCGTCCAGGGAGTTGCGCGAGACGATCGCCTCGTTGACCGTCGCCGCATCGATCCACTTGCCGTGGTAACCGCCCGTCAGCACGCCCTGCGGGACCGGCGGGGCGCCGGCGAGCTGCAGGACGTAGCGCAGCGGCACGCCCGTGGGGACCTCGATCACCATCGGGCGGGCGACCGCGCCGGAGACCGTGAGCATGACGGTGCCCGGCTCGTCGTACAGGCCGGTGTTGCCGTAGCGCTCCGGGCCGATGCGGGCGGCGATCGCCAGCTGGGCGAACGTCTCGGCGTTGGACAGCAGGGTGGGCGCGCCGCCGACGCCGTTCTGGGAGGCGCTGACCTTGCGGCCGGGGGGGATCGCCGGGCCGCCGTCGATCGAGCGGATCAGCGAGGCGGCTGCGCCGGTGACCATGCGCACCGGGTTGCGCTGCACCCACGCGCGTAGAGCGGAGCGACGGCTGTTGCTCAGGCCGCGTTCGGCGAGGGCGGCCTCCATCGAGCGCTGGGTGGACTCCCGGGTGACCCCCACCACGAGCGTGCGGGCACCCAGGGCCTCGGCGCACAGCAGCGCGCCGTCCAGGATGAGATGCGGGGCACGGTTGATCATCACCGTGTCCTTGCGGCAGGCCGGCTCGTCCTCACTGCCGTTGACGACCACGACCGGCCGTACCCCGCGCTTGATCGCGGACTCGGCGACCGAGCGCAGCTTCTTGTGGAAGGGGAAGCCCGCGCCGCCGCGGCCCTTCAGGTTGATGTTCTCGGCGAGCTTCGCGAGCTGCTCGCCGCCCATCGGTTCGAGCGGCCCGTGCACCTTCAGATGCATGGGCAGATCGAGTCTTTCGACAAGGTCGAAGCCCGACGTCAGCTGTGGAAGGCCGACGACGCGGACTTCGGGGACGTCGGGCAGGGCCTCGTTCACTTAAAGCCTCCGGAAGGCGTGTTCCAAGGTTCGCCCGAACCCGGTGCGTCGAAGTCGTAGTTGGCACCGGGCAGTGTTTCAGTGGCGGGACCGCTGTTGTTGTACGTGTCGTTCTGGTTGTACGTACCGAAGACGGCGTTCGTCTCAGCGGTGTCGTACACATCACTCGATCCGTAGCCCGAAGCCCCCGATCCGTAGCCCGAAGCCCCCGAGCCGTAGCCGGAAGCCGCCGAGTCATAGCCGGCGGTGCCCGAATTGCCGTAGAGGGGGATGTTGTATCCCGTGTCGTTGAGCGGGTCGTAGGCCGACGGGGGTGCCTCGCCGACCGGCGGCGGGGAGGGGATCGGCCAGCTGCCGGAGGTGCTGCCGCCGCTGTCGACGCGGGGAATCGCCTCGGTCGGCTGCATGTCCAGGGGCAGGTCCATGCGGGAGGTCTGGTCGGCCGCGTAGGACTGCTGCCGGCCGCGGGAGCGTGGCGAGACGGCGCGGTAGGCGGCGGCGAATCCGCCCGTGGACTCCGCGGGCGCGGGAGCCTGGGCGGGCATGCCGGGCAGGGAGCCGGTCCGTCCGTCACGGTCGCTGCGGGCCTCGCGGGACGCGCGTGCCGGGCGCTCGCTCTCGTAGCCCGGCAGGGCGGAACCGGACGCCGCCCTGGCGCGGCTCTCCTCCAGGGCCTCCCGGCCCGCCGGCTCCTCGTTGCCGATGAGCGCGACGATCCGGTCGGCGACCTTGCGCTTGTAGGGGCGCGGGGCGGCGCGCAGTGCGAGGGCCGCGGCGACGGCGACCACGCACAGCTCGTAGCAGACCATGAAGAACGTCTTCGCCGGGCGGCCGGCGAACAGGCCGTGGATCAGGGCCGCGCACCAGGCCGGGTAGGCCAGCATGTGCATCGCGCGCCAGCGGGCGGCGACCGGCGCCGGGGAGGCGAACTGGTTGCGCAGCGCGCCGGTGATGCCCACGAAGATCATGAGCAGCGCGGCCAGCGAGCCCAGGCCGATGAGGAAGGCACTGCCCGGGATCTCGTCGCCGCCGAAGAGCACGAGGCTGAACGGGATCAGTGCGGCGATCGGGCTGGCGTGGTCCAGCGCCAGCTTGACGCCGATGTGCACCAGGAGGAACGCGATCGAGGCGACGGCGGTCACCCGGTGGATGCCCTGCGCGATGATCCGCTGACGGGTGTTGAGGATCATCCGGTCCTGGGCGACCAGGCCCCAGATCACCGAGCAGGTGAGGCAGACGAGCGACAGGACGCCGGCACCGAAGTTGAGGAACTCCTGGAGCCAGGTGCCGCCGAGCAGCACGACCAGGGGTATGAGCAGCAGTACAGCAGCGGTCGCCACCCCGTAGGCCGACCGGCCCGGCCTGGGGAGCGAACTGTTACTACGACGAGGGTTCATGGGGGCAACTCCGAGCGGTTCGGGAAGGCGGTCCCGCTGCCGCACTCTAAGTGGCTCCATACCGGGGGGTACGGCGTTTGAGTTATTGCGTTGTTATCTACGGGCTGCGAGGGGCTTCCGATGTCCCTTAGTGTCTGTTACGCCAGGTAACAATTGAACGTTGTTCAGCTTTTCGAGGTCTTCACAACTCTCAGGTACGGAACCGGGGCCGCCGTTGTTCATACGTGCGCCCCGCCGGAAGCCCGTCGCGACCCGCTCCGGCGCTGCGGTACCCTGACGCCATGCGTGCCGTACGCCTTCTGCTTAGCGAGCCGCGCTGATCAATCCCGACCACCGGGCGAATCGGATGGTCGGCATCGGCGCGGCGTCCCCTCCTGTGCGAGGGGATTTTTCGTTTCTTGAGAATCGCAGCCACTGGCAGAGACGATCGATGGAGCTTTGAGGATCATGAGCGAGACGACTACCGCTGCCGCCGCCGAGGTGGCCGCGCCGCACCGCTACACGGCCGCCCTGGCGGCCGAGATCGAGGCACGCTGGCAGGACTTCTGGGACGCCGAGGGTACGTACGCCGCTCCGAACCCCAAGGGCGACCTGGCGGGCGACCCCGAGGCCGTCGCCCGGCCCAAGAAGTTCATCATGGACATGTTCCCGTACCCCTCCGGTGCGGGCCTGCACGTCGGCCACCCCCTGGGCTACATCGCCACCGACGTCTTCGCGCGCTTCCAGCGCATGACCGGCCACAACGTCCTGCACACCCTGGGCTTCGACGCCTTCGGCCTGCCCGCCGAGCAGTACGCCGTGCAGACCGGCACGCACCCGCGCGTGTCCACCGAGGCCAACATCAAGAACATGCAGAGCCAGCTGCGCCGGCTGGGCCTGGGTCACGACAAGCGCCGGTCGTTCGCCACGATCGACCCGGACTACTACAAGTGGACCCAGTGGATCTTCCTGCAGATCTTCAACTCCTGGTACGACCATGAGGCGAAGAAGGCCCGGCCGATCGCGGAGCTGGTCGCTCTGTTCGAGTCGGGTGAGCGTGCCGTACCCGGCCACACGCGCGCGTGGAGCGAGCTGAGCGCCGCCGAGAAGGCCGACGTCCTGGGCGAGTACCGCCTGGCGTACGCCTCCGACGCGCCGGTCAACTGGTGCCCCGGCCTGGGCACCGTGCTGGCCAACGAGGAGGTCACCGCCGACGGCCGCTCCGAGCGGGGCAACTTCCCGGTCTTCAAGGCCAAGCTGCGCCAGTGGAACATGCGGATCACCGCGTACGCCGACCGGCTGCTGGAGGACCTGGAGGAGCTGGACTGGCCCGAGGCCATCAAGCTGCAGCAGCGCAACTGGATCGGCCGCTCCGAGGGCGCCCGCGTCGACTTCCCGATCGACGGCGAGCGCATCACGGTCTTCACCACACGCCCGGACACCCTGTTCGGCGCGAGCTACATGGTGCTGGCGCCCGAGCACCCCCTGGTCGACAAGTTCACCCCGGACGCCTGGCCCGAGGGCACCCACGACGTGTGGACCGGCGGTCACACGACGCCGGCCGACGCGGTCGCCGCCTACCGTGCGCAGGCCGCCTCGAAGTCCGACGTCGAGCGCCAGGCGGAGGCCAAGGACAAGACCGGCGTCTTCATCGGCGCGTACGCGACCAACCCGGTCAACGGCGAGAAGGTCCCGGTCTTCATCGCCGACTACGTGCTGATGGGCTACGGCACCGGCGCGATCATGGCCGTACCGGCCGGCGACCAGCGCGACTTCGAGTTCGCGCGCGCCTTCGAGCTGCCGATCACCTGCATCGTCGAGCCGACCGACGGCCGGGGGACCGACACCTCGACGTGGGAGGACGCCTTCTCGTCGTACGACGCGAAGATCATCAACTCCGCGAACGACGAGATCTCCCTGGACGGCCTGGGCGTCGCCGAGGCCAAGGCGCGCATCACCGAGTGGCTGGAGCGCAAGGGCATCGGCGAGGGCACCGTCAACTTCCGGCTGCGCGACTGGCTGTTCAGCCGCCAGCGCTACTGGGGCGAGCCCTTCCCGATCGTCTACGACGAGGACGGCATCGCGCACGCCCTGCCCGAGTCGATGCTGCCGCTGGAGCTGCCGGAGGTCGAGGACTACTCGCCGCGCACCTTCGACCCGGACGACGCGAACACCCAGCCCGAGACGCCGCTGTCGCGCAACGAGGAGTGGGTCAACGTCACGCTGGACCTGGGAGACGGCCCGAAGCGGTACCGGCGTGAGACCAACACCATGCCCAACTGGGCGGGCTCCTGCTGGTACGAGCTGCGCTACCTGGACCCGCACAACGGCGAGCAGCTGGTCGACCCGGAGATCGAGCAGTACTGGATGGGCCCGCGCGAGGGCCGGCCGCACGGCGGCGTGGACCTGTACGTCGGCGGTGCCGAGCACGCCGTGCTGCACCTGCTGTACGCGCGCTTCTGGTCCAAGGTCCTGTTCGACCTGGGGCACGTCTCCTCCGCGGAGCCGTTCCACAAGCTGTTCAACCAGGGCATGATCCAGGCCTACGTCTACCGCGACAGCCGTGGCATCGCGGTACCGGCCGCCGAGGTGGAGGAGCGCGACGGCGCCTACTACTACCAGGGCGAGAAGGTCTCCCGGCTGCTGGGCAAGATGGGCAAGTCCCTGAAGAACGCCGTCACTCCGGACGAGATCGCCGCCGAGTACGGCGCCGACACGCTGCGCCTGTACGAGATGGCGATGGGCCCGCTGGACGTCTCCCGGCCGTGGGACACGCGCGCGGTGGTCGGTCAGTTCCGGCTGCTGCAGCGGCTGTGGCGCAACGTCGTCGACGAGGCGACCGGTGCCGTGACGGTGGTGGACGCGGAGCCCGACGAGGACACGCTGCGTGCCCTGCACAAGGCGATCGACGGGGTGCGCGGGGACCTGGAGGGCATGCGGTTCAACACCGCCATCGCCAAGGTCACCGAGCTGAACAACCACCTGACCAAGGCGGGCGGCGCGGTGCCGCGCCCGGTTGCCGAGGCGCTGGTGCTGATGGTCGCGCCGCTGGCCCCGCACATCGCCGAGGAGCTGTGGCGCAAGCTGGGGCACACCGACTCGGTCGTCCACCAGGACTTCCCGGTCGCCGACCCGGCGTACGTCGTCGACGAGACCGTGACCTGCGTCGTGCAGATCAAGGGCAAGGTCAAGGCCCGCCTGGAGGTCTCCCCGTCCATCTCCGAGGACGAGCTGGAGAAGGTCGCGCTGGCCGACGAGAAGGTCGTGGCGGCACTGGACGGCGCCGGGATCCGCAAGGTGATCGTGCGGGCGCCGAAGCTGGTGAACATCGTTCCGGCGTAAGCGCCGAGGGAGCCGTGGGTGCGGCTCGGGGTGATCCCCTACGGGCAGGTTCGGGGTTCCGCTGGAACTCCGGGCCTGCCTGCTGCGTTTACCGTTGAAGAGTGACGCGGCAGTGACGCGGCCTGGGTCGTGGTCGTTCGGAGGAGGAGCTCGTGGAAGCAGTGATCGCAGTAGTCGCCCTGCTCTTCGTGCTCTTCGTCGTGCTCGGCGCCTATGCCACGGTGAAGGTGGTCGGCGCCGCCAAGCGCCGCGTGGACGAGACGATCACGCACGCCCGGCGCACGGTCGAGGACCACACCCTGCGGGCCAAGTCCTTCGCCCAGCCCGGCCCCGTCGGAGAGCTCGCCCAGCTGCGCCTGAAACTGCGCACCTCCATGCGGGCCACCCAGGACGCGCTGCACGCGGGCGCGACCGAGGACGAGTCCCTGCAGGAATCCCTCGGCCTCTTCCGACGCCTCAGCGCACACGGGCACGAACTGGACGCCGAACTGCGGCGCCTGGAGTCCGAGCCCGACCGCTCGACGCTCGCCGAGCGACTGCCCGACCTGCGCGAACGCACCGAGCGCATCGTCCACTCGGCGGACTCCCTGCGCTGGGCGGCCCGCGACCGGGCCCGCCGTTTCGCCGACGACGACCTGGACACCCTCAGCGCACAGATCGACGTGGAGGCCGGTGCTCTGCGGCACTGGCAGACGGCGGAATCCCCCTCGTCGACGACGCCGTCGGAGCATTCATCGTCGACGCCGCCCCCGTGGCCGGAGGCCCCGGCCCCTGAGACCGCCGCGACGACCGAGCAGACCTGGCCCGACGCCCCTCGGACGCAGCGGGCCGAGGAGCCGACCAGGCCCGCCATCACCCCACCCGGCCCTCGGCCGACCTACCCCTGGCAGAAGAAGGCCCGCCCCGAGAGCACGACTTGAGTCCCATGAGCACACGATGATCCGGTCAAGGCACCACCGGCTGAGCGGGGTCGGGCTGCCGCCCGGGCGCTACGGCAGGTAACCTCCAGCTCATGTCCCGCCATGTCGCGATCGTCACCGATTCAACGGCCTACCTGCCGCCGCGGACGATGGAGCGCCACGGCATCACCGCGGTGCCCCTGACCGTGGTCCTCGGCGACCGGGCGCTGGACGAGGGCACCGAGATCTCCACCCGTTCCCTCGCCCAGGCGTTGCAGAAGCGACGCCCCGTCACCACCTCGCGCCCCAGCCCCCAGGTCTTCGCGGAGCACTACCGCAAGGTCGCCGAGTCCGGCGCCACCGGCATCGTGTCCCTGCACCTGTCCGCCGAGCTCTCCGGCACCTACGACGCCGCGGTTCTCGCGGCGCGCGAGGCGCCGGTACCGGTGCGGGTGGTGGACACCGGGATGGTCGCCATGGCGCTCGGGTTCTGCGCACTCTCCGCGGCCGAGGCGGCGGAGACGGGCGGCACGGTGGACGACGCCGTGACTGCCGCTGAGAAACGGGCCGGGGGTACCGCCGCCTACTTCTACGTCGACACCCTCGACTATCTGCGCCGCGGTGGTCGCATCGGGGCCGCGCAGGCCCTGTTGGGTTCCGCGCTCGCGGTGAAGCCGCTGCTGCAGCTGGAGGGCGGCCGGATCGGCCCACTGGAGAAGGTACGGACGGCGTCCAAGGCGATCGCCCGCCTGGAGGAGATCGCGGCCGACCGGGCGGGCAGCGCGCAGGTCGACATCGCGGTGCACCATCTCGCCGCCCCCGACCGGGCGTCGGCGCTGGCGGATCGATTGCGCGCCAGGGTGCCGGGGCTGGCCGATCTGCATGTGAGTGAGGTGGGGGCGGTGATCGGGGCGCATACGGGGCCTGGATTGCTGGGGGTTGTGGTTTCGCCGCGGTGACCGGGCTGCGGTGGTGACCGGGCTGCCGTGGTGACCGGCCCGCTGGGGAGTGAGTCACTCGTGTGGGTGGCGGAGTTGTCCACAACTGGGCGGTAATCCCCGGGAATTGAGCAAGATCATCGCGGGTGTGGCGAGGTGTCCGATCCTCGTCGCATGGCACTTCGATCACGTACAGGAACCCGCACCCATACCCGCACCACGCCCGTGACCAGCGGTCCGGGCCGCGGTCCCCGCTCCGACGTCCGCACCCGCCAGCGACGCCTGCACGTCCGGGGCCGGGCACGGCAGCGAGTTGCGTCGGCGCAGGAGCTGCGCCGCCGGGCCGAGGTGATTTTCGCCGAACGAGCCGGGGAGTGGGGGGAGTCGGGGACGGGGCCGCCCGGGGGCGAGGCGCATGCCCAGCGGTCGGCTGCGGAGGAGGAGTCTCCTCCGTGGGCGGTTCCCCCTCGGGGACGGGAAGCGGAGGCGGAAGCGGACCTGCGGGTCGTGCCGCGCGCTCGCTCGGCCGTGGGTGTGGACGAACTGCAGGGCGAGTGGGCAGAGGGCGGCTCGGATGTCGCCCGCGGGGATGGGGCGTTGGGAACGGACGTCCCCCGCGGGGATACGGCGTGGGGGACGGGCTTTGCACGTGGTGATGCGGTGTTGGGGTCGGGCTTGACGCGTGGTGATGCGGTGTTGGGGTCGGGCTTCACGCGCAGGGATGCGGTGTTGGGGCCGGGCTTCGCGCGTGGTGATGCGGTGTTGGGGACGGGCTTCACGCGCAGGGATGCGGTGTTGGGGCCGGGCTTCGCGCGTGGCGATGCGGCGTTGGCATCCGACTCCCCGAGCGGGAATGCGGTGTTGGGAGCGGACCTGCCGGAGGCCGGTGCAGTCGCCGGAGCCGGTCAAGGCGCTGATCCCGTGGCCGGTGACTCGGGCGCCGGCGAGTGGCGGGCGCGGGCCGGGCTGGCGCTGCGGGAGCGGATGCCGGTGTGGTTGCAGACGAGGTGCGGGCTGGAGCGGCGCAGTGTCGTCGCGCTCACCGTGGTGCTCGTCCTCGCCGCGGGGTTTGCCGTGCAGCACTTCTGGAGCGGCCGGACGCAGTCCGTGCGGACGCCCGAGGTGGTGCGGGCGGCGGCCTCGTACGCAGGACGGGGGGCGAGCGAGGAGGCCGGGACGGGGGCGTCGGCGGCCGGTGTGCCGGGAGCCGCGGGGACGGCCGCGGCGGAAATCGTGGTCGACGTCAGCGGCAAGGTGCGCGAGCCGGGGATCCATCGCCTCCCGGCGGGCTCACGGGTCGCTGACGCACTGCGCGCGGCCGGTGGCGTGCGTCCCGGCACGGACACCGACGGCCTCAACCGGGCCCGGTTCCTGGTGGACGGCGAGCAGGTGATCGTCGGCGGTCCGGCCGCCGTGCCCGGGGCAGCGTCCGCTGCGGGGGCGGGCGGCGCGGCGGTCGCCGGTGCGGCACCGGCAACGCCGGTCTCCCTCAACACGGCCACCGTGGACCAGCTCGACACCCTCCCGGGCGTCGGCCCGGTGCTGGCCCAGCACATCATCGACTACCGCACCCAGCACGGCGGCTTCCGTTCGGTGGACGAGCTGCGCGAAGTCAACGGCATCGGCGACCGCCGATTCGCCGATCTGCGGGATCTCGTACGGCCATGAGCCACGACGTAGGAACACCCGATCTCCCAGCGGACCTCGCGCCCTCGCGCGCCGCCGTCCACGCCGCGTCCGGGAGCCGGCTCGGCGCCTCCCACCCCCGGCAGGAAGGACCGACGGACCTCCGGCTGGTCCCACCCGCGCTGGCCGCCTGGGCCACGGCGGCGCTGATCCTGGACGCCTCCCAGGTGTGGGCGGCCGGCGCGGCGGTCGTGTGTCTGGCCGCGGCAGGCGTACTGCTGATGGTGCGGCGAGGCGGGCAACGTGAGCGTGTGGCCTCGGCGAGGAAGGAGAGGGCGCCCCGGTTGAGCCAGGTGTCGCGGCCCAAGCCGCCGCACCCGCGGAGCACAGTGCCCGCGCGGCTCACCGGGCCGCGCACCACCGTCGCCGCCGTGCTGCTCTGTGTCGCGGCGGCCGCGGTCTCCGCGGGGCTCCATGGAGCAGATCTGCGACGCGGGCCGGTTCCGGCGCTGGCGCGGCAGTACGCCACCGTGACCGCCGAGGTCGAGATCACCTCCGATCCGCGACTCACCCGGCCGCGGGTCAGAGGGGATCGCATGGCACCGACCTCCGTGCTGTTCGACGCCGACGTACGGCAGGTCGAGGGGGCGGACGGCACGGCGGTGGTGACACGGGCGCCGGTGCTGGTGATCGTCGACGGGGAACGGGAGTCGTCGAGGGTTGCCGGCGGTGCGTCGCAGCCGCCCGGCAACCGGCGTTCGCCCTGGATGGAGCTCCTGCCCTCCACACGCCTGCGGGTGGCCGCGCGCCTCGCGCCCGCCCTGGGGGACGGGGGCCGGATCGCCGCCGTACTGCGGGTGCGGGACCCGGCGGTGCCGGCGGTCGTGGGGGAGCCGTCGGCGGCGCAGCGGCTGGCGGGCCGGTTGCGGGCCGGGCTGCGGGAGGCGACCGACGGGCTGCCGGCGGACGCGCGGGCGTTGCTGCCGGGGCTGGTCGTGGGGGACACCTCGCGGATCACCCCGGAGCTGGACGAGGCCTTCAAGGAGACCGACCTCGCGCACACCCTCGCTGTCTCCGGCAGCAACCTCACGATCATCCTCGCCCTGCTCATCGGCCCGCCCGGCCTGGCTCAGCGGGTCGAGCGCCGGGGCATGGCACCCCGTCTCGGCATCTCCCTGCGCACGACCGCGCTGCTCGGCGGAGGGCTCACCCTCGCGTTCGTCGTCGTGTGCCGGCCGGACCCGAGCGTGCTGCGGGCCGCGGCGTGCGGGGTCGTTGTGTTGCTGGCCCTGGCGACCGGGCGGCGCAGATCACTGATCCCGGCGCTGGCGACGGCCGTGCTGCTGCTGGTGCTGTACGACCCGTGGCTGGCCCGCAGTTACGGCTTTCTGCTCTCCGTGCTCGCCACGGGCGCCCTGCTGACCCTCGCGCCCCGCTGGAGCGCGGCGCTGCGAAGGCGCCGGGTACCGCCGAGGCTCGCCGAGGCGCTGGCGGCCGCGGCTGCCGCGCAGGCGCTGTGCGCGCCGGTCGTGGCGGTCCTGTCGGCTCGGGTGAGCCTGGTGGCGGTGCCGTGCAATCTGCTCGCGGAGTTCGCCATCGCGCCGGCCACGGTGCTGGGCTTCGCGGCGCTGGCGGCGGCACCGTTCGCGATGCCGGTGGCCAAGGCCCTGGCGTGGTGCGGGGGTTGGCCGGCCGGATGGATCGCGGACGTGGCCCGGACGGGCGCGGCCCTGCCAGGGGCAGGGGTGGACTGGCCCGGCAGCTGGACCGGGGCGGTGCTGCTCGCCCTCGCCACGCTGGTCGTCCTGCTCGCCGGTCGGCGGCTGGTGCGGCACCCGTGGTGGTGCGGTGTCTGCGGGGTGCTGCTCGTGCTGGTGGTCGTGCAGCCGCCGCCGCTGACCAGGGTGGTCACGGGATGGCCGCCGCCCGGGTGGCGGTTCGCGATGTGCGACGTGGGGCAGGGCGACGCGACGGTGCTCGCGGCGGGGGAGGGGACGGGCGTGGTCGTGGACGCCGGCCCCGATCCTGCGCTCGTCGACCGGTGCCTGCGCACGCTCGGCATCACGAGGGTCCCCCTCGTCGTGCTGACCCACTTCCACGCCGACCATGTGGCGGGCCTGCCCGGCGTGCTGCGTGGCCGTGAGGTGGGCGCGATCGAGACGACGGGGCACGAAGAGCCGATGGACCAGGTGGAGTTCGTGCACCGGGAGGCGGCCGTCCGGCGCATTCCCGTGACGCGGGCCGCCGCAGGGGAGATGCGGCGTACCGGGGCGCTGAGCTGGCAGGTGCTGTGGCCGCCGCCCCGTCCGGCGCCGGCCCCGGACGGCCCGAACGACGCCAGTGTCACCCTGCTGGTCCGGTCGGCCGGGCTGCGGCTCCTGCTGCTCGGGGATCTCGAACCTCCGGCGCAACGGGACCTGTTGAGATCGCCGGCCGGGGCGCTGCTGGGCGGCGTGGACGTGCTGAAGGTCGCCCATCACGGCTCGGCGTACCAGGATCCCGAGCTCATACGCAGGGCGGCGCCGCGGCTGGCGTTGATCAGTTGTGGTGAGGACAACCCGTATGGACACCCGGCTCCCAGCACCGTAGCGGCGTTGCGGGCGCAGGGCGCGGTGGTGCTGCGGACGGACGAGGACGGGGCGCTGGCGGTCGCGGGTACGGGCGCGGAGCTGCGGGTGGCGGGAGACTGAGGGCATGGATTCCGTTGAGGTTGATGCCTATCTCCGTCGCCTGGGGGTCGAGCACCCGGCGTGGCCCACCGTGGACGTGCTGCGCGAGCTGCATCTGCGCCATCTGCAGACCGTGCCCTTCGAGAACCTGTCGATCCACCTCGGCGAGGAGATCGTCCTGGAGGAGAAGCGGCTGCTGGACAAGGTGGTGGGGGCCGGGCGGGGCGGGTTCTGCTACGAACTGAACGGGGCGTTCGCGGCGTTGCTCACCGCGCTGGGCTTCGATGTGACGCTGCTCGCGGCGCGGGTCCATGGCGCGGAGGGGCGGCTCGGCATCCCCTACGACCATATGGCGCTGAAGGTGCGGACGGTGGACGGGGGCGCGTGGCTGGCGGACGTCGGCTTCGGGGCGCACAGTCACTATCCGCTGGCGTTCGAGGCGCGCGGCGAGCAGGTGGATCCGGCGGGCGTGTTCCGGATCGTCGAGGCCGGGCCGGACGCGGCCGGGGTGCGGGGCGGGCATGACGTGGCGGAGGCGGCGGACCTGGAGGTCGTCATGGACGGCAGACCGGAGTACCGGCTGGAGCGGCGGCCACGGGTGCTCGGCGACTTCGTGGCCGGGGCGTGGTGGCACAGCACCTCGCCGGGCTCGCACTTCACGCAGTCGCTGGTGTGTTCGCGGGTGACGGAGGAAGGAGGGCGGATCACGCTCAGCGGTCGCACGTTCAAGACGACGGCGGCCGACGGGACGCGTGAGGAGCGGGAGTTGGGCACGGACGAGGAGGTGCTGGGGGCGTACCGGGAGCGGTTCGGGATCGAGCTGGACCGGGTGCCGACGGTGCGGGGCGCCGACCCGCGCGGGTGAGGGGGCGGGGCAGTGCGCGTGCGGTCCATGCCGGGGGTCGCTTCGAGCGGGCATACCGGAAAATGGCTCCGTGAGTGACGTGAGACATGTCCTGGTGCTGCCCGACCGTGATGCCGCGGAGGAGGCGGCCGAGGCGCTGGGGGAGCGCTTCGGGATCGCTGAGGAGCCGCGTCTGGTGCGGGACGCGCTGGCTGGGGAGGACGACGCCGAGGATGCGCAGTGGCTGGTGGTGCTGCGGGACGAGGAGGGGCGGCTGGACCCGGGGGAGCTGGACGAGTTCGCCGGGGAGTGGGACGGCTGGCGGGAGGAGCCGTAGCGTGACGCCGGACAGGCGGCACCCACGCGGCGCCGGGCTGCGCGGCCAACCCTCGGCTGCCCCCGGCGCCGGGTACCGGAGCCCCGTTGTCAGTCCGCCGTGCCATGCTTGTCGCGATGGCCAGGAAGACTGCGAATGACGACCTCCTCGCTCCCGTGACCCTCGCCGTGGGGCAGGAGGAGCTGCTGCTCGATCGTGCCGTGCGGGAGGTGGTGGTGGCTGCCAGGGCCGCCGACGCCGACACGGATGTGCGGGACCTGACGCCGGAGCAGTTGCAGCCGGGGACGCTGGCCGAGCTGACCAGCCCGTCGCTGTTCGCGGAGCGCAAGGTCGTCGTGGTGCGCAATGCGCAGGATCTGTCGGCCGACACGATCAAGGACGTGACGGCGTATCTGGCGTCGCCGGCCGAGGAGATCACCCTCGTGCTGCTGCACGCCGGTGGGGTCAAGGGCAAGAAACTCCTCGACGCCGCGCGCAAGGCCGGGGCGCGGGAGGTGGCGTGCCCGAAGATGACGAAGCCGGCGGATCGGCTGGCCTTCGTGCGGCAGGAGTTCCGGGCCACCGGGCGGTCCGCCACGCCCGAGGCATGTCAGGCCCTGGTCGACGCCATCGGGAGTGATCTGCGGGAGCTGGCGTCCGCGGTGAGTCAGCTCGTCGCCGATGTCGAGGGGACCATCGACGAGGCCGTCGTCGGGCGGTACTACACGGGGCGCGCCGAGGCCTCCAGCTTCACCGTGGCCGACCGGGCCGTGGAGGGAAGGGCGGCCGAGGCGCTGGAGGCGCTGCGCTGGTCGCTGGCCACCGGAGTCGCCCCCGTGATGATCACCAGCGCCCTCGCCCAGGGCGTAAGGGCCATCGGCAAGCTCTCCTCCGCGCGCGGGGGACGCCCGGCCGACCTCGCGCGGGAGCTCGGTATGCCGCCCTGGAAGATCGACCGGGTGCGGCAGCAGATGCGCGGCTGGACGCCGGACGGGGTCGCCGTCGCGCTGCGGGCCGTGGCCGAGGCGGACGCGGGAGTGAAGGGTGGCGGGGACGATCCCGAGTACGCCCTGGAGAAGGCCGTGGTGACCATCGCGCGGGCGGCGCGGTCCCGGGGACGGGCCTGATCCAGTAGCCCCGCCGACTGCGGCGAGGAGACTCGGCAGTGCCGGCCGTATACCGCCGAGCGACGGAGATGCGGCAGTCGCCATGGCCGAACATCCGCACGCAGAACTCGTCCGCACGCAGCGCTCGTCCGCAAGGGCTACGAAGCCTTCAAGCGCTGTGACCTGGACAGTCTGCGCGGGCTGTCGGCCGGAACAGCGCGTAGTTCGAGATCAAGTAGCCGCCACCTGGGGGGAGAGGAGAATCGTGCGTATCAGCCGTACCTCGCCGAACACGGAAAGGTGGCGATCTCCATGGCTGAACATGAGCACGCCCAGCTCGTACGCCGGGGCTACGAGGCCTTCCAGCGCGGAGACATGGACACCCTGCGCGGGATGATGACCGGGGACTGTACGCACCACGTACCCGGCTCCCACCCGCTCTCCGGGGACTACAAGGGGATCGACAACATCATCGACGGGTACTACACCAGGCTCTCCACGGAGACGGACGGGTCGTTCCGCGTCGAGTTGCGCAACATCTTCGTCGACGGCCGCGGACACGCCATGTCCGTGCACCACTTCACCGCGGACCGGGGCGGCAAGCACATCGACGAGATGGGGGGCATCGTCTTCCGGATCGTCGGTGACAAGATCACCGACCTCGACGAGTGCGTCGCGGACATGGAGAAGGGCAACGACTTCTGGTCGTGACCGGCCGGCAGGCATGCCGAAGGCTCCGGCCTTCGTCCCGGGGAAGGACGGAGGCCGGAGCCTTCGGTTCAAGCTGCTGGATCCGCACCCGCGTGGCGAACGCAGGCCGCGTGCGAATCCGGGGTGCCGGTCGGGAGCGGATGAGAGAGGGCCCGCTCTGGGTCCTTCCGGCGGCGGGATCCACGAGGGATCCGGTCAGATCAAAGAAGAGGTTCAGCCCTTGAGGGACGCGACCTTGGAAGCAAGCGCCGACTTCTTGTTGGCGGCCTGGTTCTTGTGGATGACGCCCTTCGAGACGGCCTTGTCGAGCGCACGCGACGCGGCGCGCTGGTACTCGGTGGCCTTCTCGACGTCACCCGCGGCAGCGGCCTCACGGGCCTTGCGGATCGCGGTCTTCAGGGAGGACTTGACGGCCTTGTTGCGCAGCCGGGCCTTCTCGTTGGTCTTGATCCGCTTGATCTGGGACTTGATGTTCGCCACGAATGAGCCTTTTCAGGTTCTGGTACGAGGCCGCACGGAAGCCGCGCGGACTTGATACCGGGTGATTTTCTTGGGGTGTGCCTCGCGCTGAGAGGGCATGAGACACAGCCACCCAGGCTACCAGTGGGCCGGAGGATGGCCCAAACCAGCTCCAGGTCGCCGCCCGTGGGACCATGGAACCTACGTATCGATCCGACCCGAGGCATAAGGCGCCTCAAGAGACAGGACCCTGCGTGCCCGCGACCCCTAACAATGTGCCCGAGCCGAGCCGTACCGACCCGGCTCTGATCCGCAACTTCTGCATCATCGCGCACATCGACCACGGCAAGTCCACGCTCGCCGACCGGATGCTCCAGCTGACCGGTGTGGTCGAGCAGCGGCAGATGCGTGCTCAGTACCTCGACCGGATGGACATCGAGCGCGAGCGCGGCATCACGATCAAGTCCCAGGCGGTGCGTCTGCCGTGGGCTCCCACCCACGAACCCGGCAACACGCACATCCTCAACATGATCGACACCCCGGGGCACGTCGACTTCACGTACGAGGTCTCGCGGTCGCTCGCCGCCTGCGAGGGGACCATCCTCCTCGTCGACGCCGCCCAGGGCATCGAGGCCCAGACCCTCGCCAACCTCTACCTGGCGATGGAGAACGACCTCACGATCATCCCCGTACTGAACAAGATCGACCTGCCGGCCGCGCAGCCCGAGAAGTTCGCCGAGGAGCTCGCGAACCTGGTCGGCTGCGAGCCGAGCGACGTGCTGCGGGTCTCCGCCAAGACCGGCGTCGGTGTCGACGCGCTGCTCGACAAGGTGGTCAAGGAGATCCCCGCGCCGGTCGGCGTCAAGGACGCCCCCGCCCGCGCGATGATCTTCGACTCGGTCTACGACTCCTACCGCGGTGTCGTGACGTACGTCCGTGTCATCGACGGCCAGCTCAACAAGCGCGAGCGCATCAGGATGATGTCGACGGGCGCCACCCACGAGCTGCTGGAGATCGGCACCAACTCGCCCGAGATGCTGGGCGCCGACGGCCTCGGCGTCGGTGAGGTGGGTTACCTCATCACCGGTGTGAAGGACGTCCGCCAGTCCAAGGTCGGTGACACCGTCACCAGCCAGCAGAAGGGCGCCACCGAGGCGCTCGGCGGATACAAGGACCCGAAGCCGATGGTCTTCTCCGGTCTGTATCCGCTGGACGGCTCCGACTACCCCGAGCTGCGCGAGGCCCTCGACAAGCTCCAGCTGAACGACGCCGCGCTCGTCTACGAGCCGGAGACCTCCGCCGCCCTCGGCTTCGGCTTCCGCGTCGGCTTCCTCGGCCTGCTCCACCTCGACGTGATCCGCGAGCGCCTGGAGCGCGAGTTCGGCCTCGACCTGATCGCCACCGCGCCCAACGTGGTCTACCGGGTCGTGATGGAGGACGGCAGCGAGCACACCGTCACCAACCCGAGCGAGTTCCCCGAGGGCAAGATCAACGACGTGTACGAGCCCGTCGTACGCGCCACGATCCTCGCGCCCACCGAGTTCATCGGCTCGATCATGGAGCTGTGCCAGACCCGGCGCGGCACCCTGCTCGGCATGGACTACCTCTCCGAGGACCGGGTCGAGATCCGCTACACCCTGCCGCTCGCGGAGATCGTCTTCGACTTCTTCGACCAGCTGAAGTCGAAGACGCGTGGTTACGCCTCGCTCGACTACGAGCCCACCGGTGAGCAGACCTCCAGCCTGGTCAAGGTCGACATCCTGCTGCACGGCGACAAGGTGGACGCCTTCTCGGCGATCACCCACAAGGACCAGGCGTACGCGTACGGCGTGCGGCTCGTCGCCAAGCTCAAGGAGCTGATCCCGCGGCAGGCCTTCGAGGTGCCGGTCCAGGCCGCCATCGGCTCCCGGGTCATCGCCCGCGAGACCATCCGCGCCATCCGCAAGGACGTCCTCGCCAAGTGCTACGGCGGTGACATCTCCCGTAAGCGGAAGCTGCTGGAGAAGCAGAAGGAAGGCAAGAAGCGGATGAAGATGGTGGGTTCGGTGGAGGTTCCGCAGGAGGCCTTCATCGCCGTACTGAGCAGCGATGACAGCGCGGGGTCGGCCAAGGGCAAGAAGTAACCGCCGGTAACAGAGCGTTGCCTGGCAAATCGCCGCAACAGGGGCCCGTCGTGCGAAAGTGCGGCGGGCCCCTACGCGTGCGTAACGTCGCTGTCTGTAGGAAGTGACAGGCCGCGGACCCTTACGCGGTGGCCTGTCGACCTTTACTCTGATCCCTGCTCGATAGTTACTCGCGAGTTAAACAACAGCTCGCATGTGAAAACCGCCGTAATGAGCCGGATGCAATGCCGGCTGTTGAGCCAGCCGCACTGTCGCGGGCCCGGAGGATGTCGTGAGCGACACACAGACACTGATCGAGAACCGTCCGCCGAGCGTGGCGACTCTCTTCCTGGAGCGCGTGGTGGCCACGCCGGACGCCGAGGCATACCGCTATCCGGTGCCGTCGGCCTCGGGTGAGGGCCCGGACGACTGGAGGTCGCTGAGCTGGGGGCAGGCCGCCGAGCGGGTCTACGCGATCGCGGCCGGGCTCATCGAGCTGGGCGTCCAGGCCGAGCAGCGGGTGGCCCTCGCCTCCTCGACCCGGATCGAGTGGATCCTCGCCGACCTCGGCATCATGTGCGCCGGAGCCGCCACGACCACGATCTACCCGCAGACCAACGCCGAAGAGTCGGCGTTCATCCTCTCCGACTCCGAGAGCCGGGTGCTGATCGCCGAGGACGCGGCCCAGCTGGCCAAGGCCGTCGAGAAGCGCGCCGAGCTGCCGAACCTCACGCACGTCGTGGTCGTCGACCCGGCCGGTGTCGAGACCGCCGACTGGATCCTCACCCTCGACGAGCTGGAGGCCCGTGGCGCGGCCCGGCTGGAGAAGGACCCCGACCTGATCAAGGAGCGGGTCGGCGCGATCACCAAGGACCAGCTCGCCACCCTCATCTACACCTCCGGCACCACCGGCCGCCCGAAGGGCGTGCGCCTGCCGCACGACAACTGGGCGTACATGGCCAAGGCGATCG
This sequence comes from Streptomyces sp. NPDC049627, assembly GCF_044465645.1. Taxonomy (NCBI): domain Bacteria; kingdom Bacillati; phylum Actinomycetota; class Actinomycetes; order Kitasatosporales; family Streptomycetaceae; genus Streptomyces; species Streptomyces sp. NPDC049627. Next base: position 64,479 of record NZ_JBITLW010000024.1, read on the forward strand.
CCGCGACCGGGCTGATCAGCGGCGAGGACGTGCAGTACCTGTGGCTGCCGCTCGCGCACGTCTTCGGCAAGGTGCTCACCTCCGGGCAGATCGAGGTCGGACACGTCACCGCCGTCGACGGCCGCGTCGACAAGATCATCGAGAATCTGCCGGTCGTGCAGCCGACGTACATGGCCGCCGTGCCGCGCATCTTCGAGAAGGTCTACAACGGGGTCGCCGCCAAGGCCCGCGCGGGCGGCGGCGCCAAGTACAAGATCTTCCAGTGGGCCGCCGAGGTCGCCCGCGAGTACGCCAAGGTCTCCCAGGACAACTTCCGCCGCACCGGCGCCCACTCGGTGCCGTTCGGGCTCGGCGCCAAGCACAAGGTCGCCGACGCGCTGGTGTACGCCAAGATCCGCGAGGCCTTCGGCGGCAACCTGCGCGCCTGTGTGTCCGGCAGCGCCGCCCTCGCGCCGGAGATCGGCTACTTCTTCGCCGGCGCCGGCATCCACATCCTGGAGGGCTACGGCCTCACCGAGTCCTCGGCCGCGTCCTTCGTGAACCCCGGCGAGGCCTATCGCACCGGCACGGTCGGCAAGCCGCTGCCCGGCACCGAGGTGCGCATCGCGGACGACGGCGAGATCCTGCTGCGCGGCCCCGGCATCATGGAGGGCTACCACGGGCTGCCCGACAAGACCGCCGAGGTGCTGGAGGCCGACGGCTGGTTCCACACCGGTGACATCGGCGAGCTGTCGCCCGACGGCTACCTGCGCATCACCGACCGCAAGAAGGACCTCATCAAGACGTCCGGCGGCAAGTACATCGCGCCCGCCGAGGTCGAGGGGCAGTTCAAGGCGGTGTGCCCGTACGTGTCCAACATCCTGGTGCACGGGGCCGACCGGAACTTCTGCACGGCGCTCATCGCGCTGGACGAGGTCGCGATCCTCGGGTGGGCCGAGGAGAACGGGCTCGGCGGCAAGTCCTACGCGGACGTTGTGGCTGCGCCGGAGACCGTGGCGATGGTCGACGGGTACGTCAAGAAGCTCAACGAGGGGCTTCAGAAGTGGCAGACCATCAAGAAGTTCCGGCTGCTGCCTCGGGATCTCGATGTGGAGCATGGGGAGATCACGCCGAGTCTTAAGTTGAAGCGGCCGGTTGTGGAGCGGGAGTACAAGGGGCTCATCGAGGAGATGTACGCCGGGACGCGGGAGGCGTAGCGCAGTAGGGGAGGGGTGGCGGGGGACCGCTGGCGGCTGACAGTCCGTTGTGGCTGGTCGCGCAGTTCCCCGCGCCCCTTCAGGTCGGGACGCGCGCCCTCAGCCGATGAGCCGGCGTATCTCCTTGACCTGTGCGCGCAGGGCCGTCAGGTCCGGCGCGGTGTCGTCCGAGAGCTGTTCCTCCAAGGCCGCCAGCTGGGTGCTCAGCTCCCGGCTGTGGACGTGCTCGCGGCTCAGCAGGTGTTCCAGCTGCCTGGTCTTGCGGTACAGGTCCAGGAACACCGTCACCTTCGCGCGCAGGACCCACGGATCGAACGGCTTGGTCAGGTAGTCCGCGGCGCCCGTCGCATAGCCGCGGAAGGCGTAGCCCGGCTCGTCGTCCGCGCCGGTCAGGAAGATGATCGGGACGTCCTTGGTCTGATCGAGCCGTTTGATGTTCGTGGCCGTTTCGAAGCCGTCCATGCCCGGCATGCGGACGTCGAGCAGGACCAGGGCGAAGCGTTGGCGCAGCAGCGCCTTCATCGCCTCCTCGCCCGAACGCGCGCGGACGAGCGGCTCGTTGAGGGACCCCAGGACGGCCTCCAGCGCGATCAGGTTGTCCTCCATGTCGTCGACCAGGAGGATGCCGGCACGCTCGTCGGTCGTTGCCTCAGCGCTCATGATGACTGTGCCTCATTCAGTCTGTGTCTTCTCCGGTCCCACCGGCTCGTCCGTTCCCTCGGGGTCCAGGAGGGAACAGACGACGGTCAGCAGCTGATCCACGTCCACCGGCTTCGGTACGTAGTCGTTGGCGCCCCGCGCGATGGACTTCTCCCGGTCCCCCGGCATGGCCTTCGCGGTCAGCGCGACAATGGGCAGGTCCGCCCAGCGCGGCGTGCGGCGGATGGCGGAGATCGTCTCGTAGCCGTCCATCTCCGGCATCATGATGTCCATCAGGACGAGTTCGACTTCCGGGTTCCGCTCCAGCGTCTCGATGCCCTCGCGGCCGTTCTCCGCATACAGGACCGGCATGCCGACCCGGCCCAGGACATGGGTGAGCGCGAAGACGTTGCGGATGTCGTCGTCCACGATCAGCACCCGCCGGCCCGGGAGCACCCGGCCCGGCCGGCCCGTCTGCCACGTCTCCAGCTTGGTCGGGGTCGGCCAGCTCTCGTCCGCGTCGTGGGCGGACGGGAGGGCCTCGGCCGACAGCTGCTCCGGCACCGGCAGCGGACGGTCCTCGGGGACCGGGCCGGTGGCGGCGTGACCGGGGCTGGTGACCGGGACGTACAGCGTGAACGTGGAGCCCTTGCCGGGTTCGCTCTCGGCGACGATACGGCCGCCCAGCAGGCCGGCGATCTCCCGGCTGATGGACAGGCCGAGACCCGTGCCGCCGTACTTGCGGTTGGTGGTGCCGTCGGCCTGCTGGAACGCCTCGAAGATCACCGGGAGTTTCTCCGAGGCGATGCCGATGCCGGTGTCGGACACCGCGAACGCGATCACCTCGTCGCTCTCGCGGACTCCCCCACTCTCGACTTCGCTCGAGCGGGGGGACCCCCATCGGTGCTGGGGGTCCTTCACCCGGTTCACCCGCAGCTCCACCTTGCCGGACGCGGTGAACTTGATCGCGTTGGACAGCAGGTTGCGCAGGATCTGCTGCAGCCGCTGCTCGTCCGAGTACATCTCGCGCGGCACGTCCTCGCCGACCGACACCTCGAAGGCGAGCCCCCGGTCCAGGGTGAGGGGGCGGAAGGTGGCGTGGACGTAGTCCAGCAGCTTGATGAGCGGCAGCCTCTTCGGGCGTACGTCCATCCGGCCGGCCTCGATCTTCGACAGGTCCAGGATGTCGTTGATCAGTTGCAGGAGGTCCGAGCCCGACCGGTGGATCGTCGTCGCGAACTGGACCTCCTGGTCGGAGAGATGGCCGTCCGGGTTGTCCGACAGCAGCCGCGCCAGGATCAGCAGTGAGTTCAAAGGCGTCCGCAGCTCGTGCGACATGTTCGCCAGGAACTCCGACTTGTACTGGGAGGACGTCGCGAGCAGGGCCGCCTTCTCCTCCAGTTCCGCGTTCGAGCGCTGCAACTCCGCCTGCTGCTTCTGGAGTTCGTCCGACCGCTCCTGGAGCTGCATCGCCAGGCGCTGGGACTCGCCGAGCAGGGACTCCGTACGGGAGTTGGCGATGATCGTGTTGATCGCGACGGCGATGGTGTTCACGAACTGGTCGAAGAACGCCAGATGCACGTCGGAGAAGCGGGAGAAGGACGCCAGCTCGATCACGCCGAGGAGCTTGTCCTCGAAGAGGATCGGGATGATGACGACGCTCGTGGGGGCCGCCTCGCCGAGACCGCTGTTGATCTTGATGTAGTCCGGCGGGGCCTCCTCGACGAGGATCCGCTTCTTCTCGCGGGCCGCCTGCCGGACCAGGCCGTGCACCGGAAGGCCGCCGGTCTCGATGGTCGTGCCCTGGGCGGAGCCGTACCCGGCGATGAAGGCGAGCCCCTTCGCCGGAACGGTGGTGCGCAGCGAGGCGCCCTCCTCGTCCGGGTCGGCCAGGAAGAACGCGCCGTACTGGGCGTTGACCAGCGGGGTGAGCTCGCGCAGCAGCAGGTCGGCGACCTCCATCAGGTCACGGTGGCCCTGCATCAGGGCGGCGAGGCGGGCCAGATTGGACTCCAGCCAGTCCTTGGCGCGGGTCGTCTCGCGGAGGTTGGCCACCATCAGGTTGATGTTGTCCTTCAGCTCGGCGACCTCGCCCTGTGTCTCCACCGTGATCGAGCGGGACATGTCGCCCTGCGCCACGGCGGAGGCGACCTCGGCGATCGCGCGGACCTGGGTGGTCAGGTTCGACGCGAGTTCGTTCACGTTCGTCGTCAGGCGCTTCCAGGTGCCGTACACGCCCTCCACCCGCGCCTGGCCGCCGAGCCGGCCCTCGGAGCCCACCTCGCGGGCTACGCGGGTGACCTCGGAGGAGAAGGAGGAGAGCGTGTCGACCATGGTGTTGATGGCGGTCTTCAGCTCCAGGATCTCGCCGCGGGCGTCCACGTCGATCTTCTTGGAGAGGTCGCCGTTGGCGACGGCGGTGGTGACCTGGGCGATGTTGCGGACCTGGGAGGTCAGGTTGTCCGCCATGTAGTTCACGTTGTCGGTGAGGTCGCGCCAGACGCCGGAGACGCCCAGCACCTGGGCCCGGCCGCCCAGTCGGCCGTCGGTGCCGACCTCGCGGGCCACGCGGGTGACCTCGTCGGCGAAGGCGCGCAGCTGCTCCACCATCGTGTTGACGGTGTCCTTCAGTTCGAGGATCTCGCCGCGGGCGTCGACGGTGATCTTCTTGGAGAGGTCGCCGTTGGCGACGGCGGTGGTGACCTGGGCGATGTTGCGGACCTGGGAGGTCAGGTTCAGCGCCATGAAGTTGACGTTGTCGGTGAGGTCCTTCCAGACGCCGCTGACGCCCCGCACCTGGGCCTGACCGCCCAGGTTGCCCTCGGTGCCGACCTCGCGGGCGACCCTCGTCACCTCGTCGGCGAAGGCCGAGAGCTGGTCCACCATCGTGTTGATGGTCGACTTCAGCTCCAGGATCTCGCCCTTCGCCTCGACCGTGATCTTCTTGCCGAGGTCGCCCTGGGCCACGGCGGTGGAGACGAGGGCGATGTTGCGGACCTGGGAGGTCAGGTTGTCCGCCATGAAGTTGACGTTGTCGGTGAGGTCCTTCCAGACGCCCGAGACGCCGCGCACCTGAGCCCGGCCGCCGAGGTTGCCCTCGGTGCCGACCTCGCGGGCGACCCTCGTCACCTCGTCGGCGAAGGCCGAGAGCTGGTCCACCATGGTGTTGATGGTCGACTTGAGTTCGAGGATCTCGCCCTGGGCGTCGACGGTGATCTTCTGACTCAGGTCGCCGTTGGCGACGGCGGTGGTGACCTGGGCGATGTTGCGGACCTGGGAGGTCAGGTTCGACGCCATGAAGTTGACGTTGTCGGTGAGGTCCTTCCACACGCCGGAGACCCCGCGGACCTGGGCGCGTCCGCCGAGCTGCCCCTCGGTGCCCACCTCGCGGGCGACCCTCGTCACCTCGTCGGCGAAGGCCGAGAGCTGGTCGACCATCGTGTTGACGGTCAGTTTGAGTTCGAGCAGCTCGCCGGTCGCCTCGACGGTGACCGTACGGGTGAGGTCGCCGCGGGCCACCGCCGTGGTCACCAGGGCGATGTCACGCACCTGGGCCGTCAGCCGGGACGCCATGGTGTTGACGGCCTCCGTCACATCCCGCCAACTGCCGGACAGCCCCTGCACCTTGGCGCGGCCACCGAGCCGGCCCTCGGTGCCGACCTCGCGGGCGACCCGCGTCACCTCGCCGGTGAACAGGGAGAGCTGGTCGACCATCTTGTTCACGGCCCGGCCGAGGCGGCGCAGGTCGCCGCGTAACTGGCGACTGCCGTCGTGCAGATCGACCCGCTGGGTGAGGTCGCCGCCGGCCACCGCGTCCAGCACGCGTGTCGCGTTGGCCGCCGGGGCCACCAAGGCGTCGAGCAGCTGGTTGACGTCGCTGACCCGGGTCGTCCAGTCACCCGGCCCCGGGCTCGCCGAGAGCCGCTCGTCGAGCCTGCCGTGCCGCACCAACTCCCGTTTGACCCGCTGCACTTCCCGGTTGAAGTGCGTGCTGCGGTCCATGATCTGGTTGAAGACCGCCGTCAGTTCCGCCACCACTCCCTCGCCGGCCTCCGGGAGCCTGCGGAAGTCGCCGTCGCGGGCAGCGGTCATCGCGGCAAGCAGCGGACGCAGTTCGGATGCTCGAATTTGACCGTCTTTCTGTCCGTCTTCGAGCACACGCGTAGCACGGTTCTCACTCATGGCGGCCCACTTCGGTAACTCGGTGCTTATGGGCGTGGCCAGTCTGTCACTCTGTCGGCGTCGACCGAGGCGTATTCGTCCGAACCGTTCGGGGAGCTGTCCATGGGGGCCATTCCGGTGCAACGGGAGACCGTTACCCGTGCCTCTGATGTGCCTGCGCCGGGGGGCGTGCGCGCCGAGACCCGCACCACCCTGCCCGGCAGCGCCCTCTCCCCGGGCTCCGCCCGCACCCTCGTGCGCAACGCCCTCACCGAATGGGCCGCCTCCGGGCTCCCCGGCACCGAACGCCTCACCGACCGGCTCGTCGACGACGCCGTCGTGGCCGTCAGCGAGCTCGTCACCAACGCCGTCGTGCACGCCGGCACCGATGTCGAGCTCACCTGCCGGCTGGAGGAGGACACCGGCGCCCTCCTCGTCGAGGTGCTGGACCACCACCCCTCGCGCGCCCCGCGCGACGGCGAGGTCGACGCGCCGTACGAGACACCGGAGTACGGCCGCGGCCTGCGGCTGGTGTCCCGGCTCGCCGAGTCCTGGGGCGTCACCTACCGCACCGGCGCCAAGACCGTGTGGGCGCGGCTGCCCGCCGAGGACCCCGTGGGGGCCAGGGACGACATCGAGGCGTACGCCGAGGAGCGTGCGCTGGAGCGCGGGTTGCGCGTCGCCGAGATCCTCGCGCCGGAGCCGCCGCCGCTTCCGGCGGCTCCCGCGGGGCCGGCTTCACTCGATCCGGGGGATCCTTCGGCGCCCGCGCACCACGACGACCGTTCCGCGCCGCTCGGGTACGGGGACATCGTCCAGGAGCCGGGATCTCCGGAGCGCCCAGAGCACCCGGAGCACCCGGAGCACCTGGGGCATCCAGAGCACCTAGGGCACCCAGAGCCCCTGGAGCCCCTGGATCACCTGGGGCGCCTAGGACATCTCGGACACCAGGCACGCCAGGCACACCCGGCACACCCGGCGTATCCCCACCGCCCCGGGCACGAGAGGGACTGGCTCAACCGGGGTGCCCTCTCCTTCCTCGCCGAGGCCTCCGACCTGCTCGCCGGACAGCTCGACGAGAACCTGGTTGCCGCGCTGGCCGGCCAGCTGATCGTGCCTCGGCTGGCGGACTGGTGCGCCGTGTGGCTGGAGGACGAGGTCGCCGGGCGCTGGGGGTACCCCCTGTCCGGCGAGCCCGGAGGCTGGGGCGAGCGGCCGGTGGACGGCGCCGCGGGAGCCGGGCCCCGGCTCGCCCGCGTCTGGCACGGCTCCGAGAACCTCATCGAGGAACTCCGCCGCGCCCTGGAGAAGGAGCCACCGCTTCCCCCCGACCACCACCGCACCGGCCCGGTCCCGTATCCCTGGCCCGGTGAGGCGCTCGGCGAACGCGGGGTCCGCGGCACCGCGCTCGCGTACCGCCTGATCGCGGGTGGGCGCCCGCTGGGCACGCTGGTCATCGGCCGGGCCGGCCTCGACCGCTTCCCCGACGAGGTCACCGGGCTCGTCGAGGACCTCAGCCGCCGGGTGGCCCTCGCCATCGGCGCGGCCCGCCAGTACGCCCGGCAGGTCACCATCAGCCGGGTCCTGCAACGCGGACTGCTGCCCGGCGCGGTCGCGAAGATCCCGGGGGTGGCCAGCGCCCTGGTGTACGAGCCGTGCGACAAGGGCGGTCCGAGCGGCGACTTCTACGACCTCTTCCCGGCCGGCGACGGCCGCTGGTGCTTCGCCATCGGCGACGTCCAGGGCAAGGGCCCCGAGGCGGCCGTGGTGATCGGCATCGCACGCCCCTGGCTGCGGCTGCTCGCCCGGGAGGGCTACCGCGTCGCCGACGTCCTCGACCGCCTCAACCAGCTCCTCCTGGACGACGCCACGGAGGCCGCCGACGCCGCCGCCCGGGCACTGGTCGGTCCGGCCCCGCCCGGTGACGGCCCGCAGACCCGCTTCCTGTCCTTGCTGTACGGCGAACTGACGCCCTTCGACGGAGGCATCCGCTGCACCCTCGCCTCCGCAGGGCACCCCCTGCCGCTCCTGCTCGGCGCCGGCGGCGAGGTCCACACCGCCGCGCAGCCCCAGACCCTGCTCGGGGTCGTCGAGGACGCGACATACACGAGCGAGACCTTCGAGCTGCGCTCCGGCGACACCCTGCTGTGCGTGACCGACGGGGTGACCGAGCGGCGCAGCGGCTCCCGCCAGTTCGACGACGGCGACGGCCTCGCCACCGCGCTCGCCGGGTGCGCGGGCCTGAACGCCGAGCTGATCGCGGAACGCATCCGCAGACTGGTCCACGAGTTCGGCGGCCGCCCACCGGAGGACGACCTCGCGCTGCTGGTGCTGCAGGCCGAGTAGCGGGGGCCGTAGGGGCGCGCGGGGCGATTTCGGGGAGTTCCGGTTGCGTGGCGCGGTCGGCGGGCACGCCCGGTCCGCGCATGGCGGGCGGCCGCCGTGCGCCTCAGTTCCGTCGCCCCCGAGTTTGGAGGGGTACGCGCGCGTGGCGGCGGTCTGGGAGCACGCGCGCGTGCCGGTTTCTGGGGGGGGGGGGGGGACTCGTGGGTGGTCTCCGGGGAGTATGCGCGCGGCCTGACATACGTGCCTGAGTCGGCGTGCGCGCGGGTGGCGGGGTTCATGGCGCGTACGCGCGCGTGGCGCCGGTTTCGGGGGAGTTCCGGCGGGTGGCGCGGTGGGCGGGCGAGGCTCGGTCCGGGCATAGCGGGCGGCCGCCGTGCGCCTCAGTTCCGTCGCCCCCGAGTTTCGACGGGTACGTGCGCGTGGCGGCGGTCTGGGAGCACGCGCGCGTGCCGGTTTCTTGGGGGGGACTCGTGGGTGGTCTCCGGGGAGTATGCGCGCGGCCTGACGTACGTGCCTGAGTCGGCGTGCTCCGGGCATGGCGGGCGGGCGCCGTGCGCCTCAGTTTCGGCGCCCCCGAACGTCCGGGGGAGTGCGCGCGCGGCCTGACATACGTGCCTGAGTCGGCGTGCTCCGGGCATGGCGGGCGGTCGCCGTGCGCCTCAGTTTCGGCGCCCCCGAACGTCCGGGGGAGTGCGCGCGGCCTGACATCCGTGCCCGAGTCGCCGTACGCGCGCGTGCTGGACAATAGAACCCATGCCTTCCGCACTCCCCGACGGCGAGCCCGTCCCCGCCGACGGCGCGTTGCCCGTGCACGCGCTCGCCGGGTCCGCCGACCGACCCCTCGGCTTCTATCTGCACGTCCCGTACTGCGCGACCCGCTGCGGCTACTGCGACTTCAACACCTACACGGCGACCGAACTGCGCGGCACGGGCGGAGTGCTGGCGTCCCGCGACAACTACGCCGAGACCCTCGTCGACGAGATCCGCCTCGCCCGCAAGGTCCTCGGCGACGACCCGCGCGAGGTCCGCACGGTCTTCGTGGGCGGCGGTACGCCCACCCTGCTGGCCGCCGGCGATCTCGTACGGATGCTCGGGGCGATCCGCGACGAGTTCGGGCTGGCGCCGGACGCGGAGATCACGACCGAGGCCAACCCGGAGTCGGTGGACCCGGCGTATCTGGCCACCCTCCGCCAGGGCGGCTTCAACCGGATCTCCTTCGGCATGCAGAGCGCGAAGCAGCATGTGCTGAGGGTCCTGGACCGTACGCACACGCCGGGCCGTCCGGAGGCGTGCGTGGCGGAGGCCCGTGCGGCCGGTTTCGAGCATGTGAACCTGGACCTGATCTACGGCACGCCGGGGGAGTCCGACGACGACTGGCGGGCCTCGCTGGAGGCGGCGCTCGGCGCGGGGCCGGACCACATCAGCGCGTATGCCCTGATCGTCGAGGAGGGCACGCAGCTGGCCCGCCGTATCCGTCGCGGCGAGGTGCCGATGACGGACGACGACGTGCACGCGGACCGGTACCTGATCGCGGAGTCGGCGCTGTCGGAGGCGGGCTTCGAGTGGTACGAGGTCTCGAATTGGGCCACGTCGGAGGCCGGGCGGTGCCTGCACAACGAGCTGTACTGGCGGGGCGCGGACTGGTGGGGTGCGGGTCCTGGAGCGCACTCGCACGTGGGCGGAGTGCGCTGGTGGAACGTCAAGCATCCGGGGGCGTACGCGGCGGCACTGGCGGAGGGGCGGTCGCCGGGGGCTGGGCGTGAGCTGCTGTCCGAGGAGGACAGGAGGGTCGAGCGGATCCTGCTGGAGCTGCGGCTTCGAGAGGGGGCGCCCTTGGAACTGCTGCGGGAGGAGGGGCTTGCGGCTTCTCGGCGGGCGCTGGCGGATGGGCTGCTGCAGGAGGGGCCGTATGCGGAGGGGCGTGCGGTGCTGACGTTGCGGGGGCGGTTGCTGGCGGATGCGGTGGTGCGGGATCTGGTGGACTGATCACTCGGGTGGGTGAATCGGTGCGGGAGGCCGGTTCGGTCCCTAACCTGATTCGTACGCTGCCCCCGTAAGCGACGGTGGCAGAAACCGGAGGGCTGCGGAGATGACCGCTGTGGACGACCGACCGATGACCACCGACATCGTGAAGTTCTTCGAGAACTTTGAGGTTCCCGAGGGATTCAAAGTCGAGCTCCTCCGGGGGGAAATCGTGATGATGGCGGGGCCGGACGTGGCCCACAACGACATCGTGGAGGCGGTTGTGGACCAGATCCCCCGCCAGCGCTGGCGGCGGCTCCAGACCCAGGACATCGCCATCCTTGAGGAGACGAGTGAGCCGCAGCCGGACCTTGTGGTGCTTGAGCGGGGCACCGGACCAGGTCAGGGAAGGCTGATGCCGTCCGAGGTCATCACGATGCTCGTAGAGGTCGTTTCCAAGACGAGCGTAGACCGCGACTACGGAGTCAAGCGCTCGATCTACGCAGCGGCGAAGGTACCCGCGTACTTGATCATCGATCCCATCATGGCGCAGTGCGTACTGCTTACTGAACCGACGGGCCACGGCGAGAACGCGGACTATCGCCGTCAGCGGATCACCAAGTTCGGCGACCTCACGCCGTTGGAGCCCATCAACATCGAACTGGACACCAGCGAATTCGCCACCTACGAGAAGGTCAGGCCCCACCGCTATCCGTGACGAAGTCGATCAGCTCCTCCACCCGCCCCAACAACTCCGGCTCCAGGTCCTTGTAAGACCCCACCCGCCCCAGAATCGCCTGCCACACCGCCCCGGTGTTCTCCGACGGCCACCCCAGCGCCCGGCACACCCCCGTCTTCCAGTCCTCCCCGCGCGGCACCCGCGGCCACCCCGGGATCCCCAGTGACGACGGCTTCACCGCCTCCCAGATGTCGATGTACGGGTGGCCCACGACCAGGGCGTGCTCACTCGTCACCGCCTGCGCGATCCGCCACTCCTTCGTGCCCGGCACGAGGTGGTCGACCAGCACCCCCAGCCGCGCGTCAGGCCCCGGGGCGAAGTCGGCCACGATCGACGGCAGGTCGTCGACGCCCTCCAGGTACTCCACCACCACGCCCTCGACGCGCAGGTCGTCGCCCCACACCTTCTCGACCAGCTCGGCGTCGTGGCGGCCCTCCACGTAGATACGGCCGGCGCGGGCCACGCGCGCGCGTGCGCCGGGAACGGCGACCGAACCGGATGCCGTACGGGTGGGACGTACCGGAGCCGCGCCCGACGGGCGTACGAGGGTCACCACCTTCCCCTCCAGCAGGAAGCCGCGCGGCTCCAGCGGGAACACCCGGTGCTTGCCGAAGCGGTCCTCCAGCGTGACCGTGCCGGCCTCGCAGCGGATCACCGCGCCGCAGAAACCGGTGCCGGGCTCCTCCACCACGAGGCCCGGTTCCGCCGGGACCTCGGGGACGGGCTTGGGCTTCTTCCAGGGCGGGGTCAGGTCGGCGGAGTACTGGCGCATTCGAGTGACGATAGGAGAAGCCCGGTCGTCATGGAGCGCAGATCAGTGCGACACGCCGAAGCGGGCGGCCAGGGCGTCGCGCTGGCGCCGTACGAACTCCGCGTCCACCACCGCTCCGTGACCGGGCACGTACAGCGCGTCCTCGCCGCCCAGGTCCAGCAGGCGGTCGAGGGCGGCCGGCCAGTGGGACGGTACGGCGTCGGGGCCGGCCTGCGGTTCGCCGGACTCCTCCACCAGGTCGCCGCAGAAGACCACCTCCCGGTCGCCGGGGACCGCGCCCGGCACGAGCACCACCAGGTCGTGGGCCGTGTGCGCCGGACCCACGTTCGCCAGCAGGACCTGACGGCCGCCGTCCAGGTCGAGGGTCCACTCGCCGCTCACCTGGTGGCTGGGGCGGATCAGGGCGTCCACGGCCTCCTCCGCCGACGCCGGGTCCAGGCCGTTGCCCACCGCGTCCGCGCGCAGCTCCTCGCGCGCGTGCCGCGCCTCGACCACCGTGTCCATGCCCACCGCACCGAAGATCTCCGCCCCCGCGAACGCCGCCGACCCGAAGACATGATCGAAGTGGGGATGCGTCAGCGCGAGATGAGTCACACCGTGACCCGCGAGCCACTGCGCCTGCGTACGCAACCGCGCGCCCTCCGCGAGGCTCGACCCGGCGTCGACGACCAACGCGGTGCCGTCCCCGACGACCAGCCCCGCCGTGCAGTCCCACCCCGGAAGCCGGCACCGGCCGACCCCGGCCGCCAGCCGCTCCCATCCCAGCTCTTCCCAAGTCACCGTCATACCGCGACGCTAGCCAAGACAGCATGTCCGGGCACGGCGGTACCGGACCGGCCTTGCCCGGGGCGTACCCCACCGCCGTACACTGGCCGGGGACGGCTGGCACTCGGGCGGACAGAGTGCCAGGCAAGGTGCGAACGGAACGACCTCTGGAGGTGTGCGCGGGATGCTGAGTGAACGCAGGCTTCAGGTGTTGCGCGCCATCGTCCAGGACTACGTCGGGACGGAGGAGCCGGTCGGCTCCAAGGCGCTCACCGAGCGGCACAACCTCGGCGTCTCGCCGGCGACCGTCCGCAACGACATGGCGGCCCTGGAGGACGAGGGCTACATCGCCCAGCCGCACACCAGCGCCGGCCGGATCCCGACCGACAAGGGCTACCGGCTGTTCGTCGACAAGCTCGCCGGCGTCAAGCCGATGAGCCCGCCGGAGCGGCGCGCCATCCAGAACTTCCTGGAAGGCGCCGTAGACCTCGATGACGTGGTGGCCCGGACCGTACGGCTGCTCGCGCAGCTCACGCGGCAGGTCGCCGTCGTGCAGTACCCGTCGCTGACCCGGTCCACCGTCCGGCACGTCGAGCTGCTCTCGCTCGCACCCGCGCGCGTGATGCTCGTGCTGATCACGGACACCGGCCGGGTCGAGCAGCGGATGATCGACTGCCCGGCACCCTTCGGCGAGACCTCGCTCGCGGATCTACGCGCGCGGCTCAACAGCCGGGTCGCGGGTCGGCGCTTCACCGATGTGCCGATGCTCGTCGAGGATCTCCCCGAGGCCTTCGACCTGGAGGACCGCGGCACCGTCTCGACCGTGCTCTCCACCCTCCTGGAGACGCTCGTCGAGGAGAACGAGGAGCGGCTGATGATCGGCGGCACCGCCAATCTCACCCGCTTCGGACATGACTTCCCCCTCACCATCCGCCCCGTCCTGGAGGCACTGGAGGAGCAGGTCGTGCTCCTCAAGTTGCTGGGCGAGGCGAAGGATCCGGGCATGACCGTGCGCATCGGCCACGAGAACGCCCATGAGGGACTCAACTCCACGTCCGTGGTGTCGGTCGGCTACGGTTCGGGCGGCGAGGCAGTCGCCAAGCTCGGCGTGGTCGGACCGACCCGCATGGATTACCCGGGAACGATGGGAGCGGTACGCGCAGTGGCACGGTACGTCGGACAGATCCTGGCGGAGTCGTAAGTGGCCACGGACTACTACGCCGTTCTCGGCGTGCGTCGCGACGCGTCGCAGGAAGAGATCAAGAAGGCCTTCCGGCGGCTCGCCCGCGAGCTGCACCCGGACGTCAACCCCGATCCGAAGACCCAGGAGCGGTTCAAGGAGATCAACGCCGCTTACGAGGTGTTGTCGGACCCGCAGAAGAAGCAGGTCTACGACCTCGGCGGCGACCCGCTGTCCCAGGCGGGCGGCGCGGGGGCCGGCGGCTTCGGCGCGGGCGGCTTCGGGAACTTCTCGGACATCATGGACGCGTTCTTCGGTACGGCGTCCCAGCGCGGTCCGCGCTCGCGCACCCGGCGCGGCCAGGACGCGATGATCCGGCTGGAGATCGAGCTCGACGAGGCGGCCTTCGGCACGACGAAGGACATCCAGGTCGACACAGCGGTCGTCTGCAACACCTGCAACGGTGAGGGGGCTGCCCCCGGCACCTCCGCGCAGACGTGTGACATGTGCCGCGGTCGCGGTGAGGTGTCGCAGGTGACGCGGTCCTTCCTGGGCCAGGTCATGACCTCGCGGCCGTGTCCGCAGTGCCAGGGCTTCGGGACGGTCGTGCCGACGCCGTGCCCCGAGTGTGCGGGGGACGGGCGCGTACGGTCCCGTCGGACCCTGACCGTCAAGATCCCGGCCGGTGTCGACAACGGCACGCGGATCCAGCTGGCCGGTGAGGGCGAGGTCGGGCCCGGTGGCGGGCCCGCCGGTGACCTGTACGTCGAGATCCACGAGGTCGCGCACCCCACCTTCCAGCGGCGCGGCGACGACCTGCACTGCACGGTGACGATCCCGATGACCGCGGCGGCTCTCGGTACGAAGGTGCCGCTGGAGACGCTGGACGGGCTGGAGGAGGTCGACATCCGGCCGGGCACGCAGTCCGGGCAGTCTATTCCGCTGCACGGGCGCGGTGTGACGCATCTGCGGGGTGGCGGGCGCGGTGACCTCATCGTGCACGTCGAGGTGACGACGCCGACCAAGCTCGACCCGGAGCAGGAGCGGCTGCTGCGGGAGCTGGCCAAGCTGCGGGGTGAGGAGCGGCCGCAGGGGCAGTTCCAGCCGGGGCAGCAGGGGTTGTTCTCGCGGCTGAAGGACGCGTTCAACGGTCGCTGACGGTACAGCCGTCGGCGCGAGGAACGCGTGGCCCGCGGCAAGGGGAAGGGCCGATTCGGACTTGTTCGGGGGACGTGACAACATGCCGTCATGTCCTCCGCACTGACCGATCTCTTTCCCCACCCGATCGTGCAGGCCCCCATGGCAGGCGGCGTCTCCGTGCCGCAGCTCGCCGCTGCCGTGTCCGACGCAGGTGGGCTGGGGTTTCTCGCCGCCGGGTACAAGACCGCCGACGGGATGTACCAGGAGATCAAGCAGCTGCGGGGGCTGACCGGCCGCCCCTTCGGGGTCAACCTGTTCATGCCGCAGCCGGAGTATGCCGACCCCGCCGCCGTCGACGTGTACGCCCATCAGCTGGCCGGCGAGGCCGGCTGGTACGACACCGAGCTGGGGGACCCGGACAGCGGGCGGGACGACGGGTACGAGGCCAAGCTCGCCGTACTGCTCGACAACCCGGTGCCGGTCGTCTCCTTCCACTTCGGCGTGCCCAGCAGTGACGTGCTGGAGTCCCTCCGGCGTGCCGGAACCTTCACCCTCGTCACCGCCACCACCCCCGACGAGGCCCTCGCCGTGCAGCGGGCCGGTGCCGACGCGGTGATCGTGCAGGGCGTCGAGGCGGGCGGGCACCAAGGGACGCACCGCGACACCCCCGAGACCGACGGCACCGGCATCGGGCTGCTGTCGCTCGTCGCCCAGGTCCGCGAGACCGTGAGCCTGCCCCTGGTCGCCGCCGGCGGCATCATGCGCGGCAGCCAGATCGCCGCCGCCCTCGCCGCCGGCGCCAGTGCCGCCCAGCTCGGGACCGCCTTCCTCGCCACCCCGGAGTCCGGCGCCAACGCCCTGCACAAGCAGGCGCTGACCAACCCCCTGTTCGTACGGACCGAGCTGACGCGCGCGTTCTCCGGGCGGCCCGCTCGGGGTCTCGTCAACCGCTTCATGCGCGAGCACGGGCCCTACGCCCCCGCCGCCTACCCCGAGATCCACCACCTCACCTCGCCTCTGCGCAAGAAGGCCGCCGCGTCCGGCGACGCGCAGGGCATGGCCCTGTGGGCCGGGCAGGGGCACCGGATGGCCCGTGAACTGCCCGCGGGACAGCTGGTGGAGGTGCTGGCCGCCGAGCTGGACGCGGCGGCGACAGCGTTGTCCGCCTTTCCCCACGGGGGTGCGGGGCGATGACGGCACCCGTTTTCCTGGTCGAGCACCTCGACGCCGGCCGCGGCGGGCGGTACGTCCTCGACGGGCCCGAGGGGCGGCACGCCGTCTCCGTCAAGCGGCTCAGGCCCGGGGAGAGTGTCGTCCTCACGGACGGCGACGGTCGCTGGGCCGAGTGCGAGGTCGTCGACACCGAGGGCAAGGACCGGCTGATCGTGGACATGGGGCCGGTCGCCGAGGAACCCCCGGAGTCGCCCCGTATCACCGTCGTCCAGGCCCTTCCCAAGGGCGACCGCGGCGAGCTCGCCGTCGAGACGATGACCGAGACCGGCGTCGACGCGATCGTGCCCTGGGCGGCCGCCCGGTGCATCACCCAGTGGAAGGGCGAGCGCGGCGCGAAGGCCCTCGGCAAGTGGCGGGCCACCGCCCGTGAGGCCGGCAAGCAGTCCCGGCGCGTGCGCTTCCCGGAGGTCGCGGACGCCGCCACGACCAAACAGGTTGCGGCACTTCTCGCCAAAGCCGACTTCGCCGCCGTACTCCACGAGAGCGGTGACGAGCCGCTGGCCACCGTCGACCTCCCCGCCGAGGGAGAGATCGTGCTCGTCGTCGGGCCCGAAGGGGGCGTGTCCCCCGAGGAGTTGGCGTTGTTCGAGGAGGCGGGGGCGAAGGCGTACGTCCTCGGCCGTACCGTGCTGCGTACGTCGACCGCCGGGACCGCCGCGGCCGCAGTGCTCCTCGCCCGCACCGGGCGCTGGTCCTGACACCGGAGGGGACACCTTGGAACTCGCACAAGTCCGGCTGCTCGTCAGCGACTTCGCCGCCTGCTACCGCTTCTACGCCGAAGTGCTCGGCCTCAAGCCCCAGTCGGGGGCGGAGAGCGGGCCGTACGAGAAGTTCAGCCCCACGGCCGGCTCGGCGGGCATCGCCCTCCAGGACCGGGCCATGATGGCCGAGGTCCTGGGCGAGCTCGGTGACGAGGCCACCGGCCATCGCTCCCTGGTGGTGCTGCGCGTGGACGACCTGGACGCCTACTGCGAGCAGATCACCTCCCGCGGCGCCACCCTCCTGCACGGCCCCGCACCCATGACCGACCGGATGCGGGTCGCCCACCTCAAGGACCCGGAGGGGAACCTGGTGGAACTGCAGGAGTGGCTGCTGCTGCGCGGCTGAGGACGGCGTCGAACAGCTCCCAGCCGTCCAACTCCCCGGGTCCGTTCAGGTCGAGCAGCTTCCCGGGGCCGGTCGCCACACCTTCCAGCGCCAGGTCGAGGCCGCAGTCGGCGGTCCTTCCGCAACGGTCCTCCGGTCAGGGTCGGTCGGGCGACCTCGACGGTGACGTAAGTGGGCCGGGAGTGGCCGTATGCGCTCTACCGCGGCGGCCGGGACGGTGGCAGGCTGCCCTCCATGGGGGCGTTCAGGAGCATTTGGGGCCGCACGCGAGTGACGCGTGCGGCAGGCGTGGCGGGGCTCGCCGTGGTCGCCGTCGGCGGGGCGGTCGCCTGTGATCCGGGCGGGTTGAACAGTGCGACCGTGGCGTTCACGACCGACCAGACGGTGACCAAGGAGCTGGAGCGGCAGAAGGCCGACGTGCAGTGGCTCAACTGCACGGGCTCGTACGAGGGCGGCAAGGGCGGCACCGCCGCCCCGACGGCGACCGAGAACACCGTGGTCAAGGTCGACTGCGAGGGCGAGACCAAGGACGGCAAGGACATCACCGTCACCGGCAGGATCACCCGGGCCGTCAGCGGCTCCTGCGTGCGCGGCGACCTCGTCGCCAAGGTCGGCGGCAAGGAGTGGTTCCACGTGAACGGGCTGGGCAACTGCAATGCCACGCCCTCACCCGTCAACCCGGGCGGCGGCGGGCAGCAGCCGGGGCCCACCGTCACGGTCACCGTCACCAGGACCGTCTACTGCAAGGAGCACCCGAACTGCTGGCCGGAGGGCAAGTGAGCGCATCCGGAGGGGAGTTGGGCAAGTGATCCAAAGGCCTGTCCCTTGACGCCGCCCCTGCTTATGGTGATCGGGTGACTCAGTCCGCGACGTCCGGATCGTCTTCGTATCTCCGGTATCCGCACCTGCACGGCGACCTGGTCGCCTTCACCGCCGAGGACGACGTGTGGCTCGCTCCGCTCGACGGCGGCCGGGCCTGGCGGGTCAGCGCCGACAACGTGCCGGTCAGCCTGCCGCGCATCTCCCCCGACGGTACGACCGTCTCCTGGACCTCCACCCGCGACGGCGCCCCCGAGGTGCACATCGCTCCGGTCGACGGCGGCCCCTCCAAGCGCCTCACGCACTGGGGCAGTTGGCAGACCCGGGTGCGCGGGTGGACCCCCGACGGCCAGGTCCTCGCGATCAGCAGCCAGGGCCAGGCGGGCAGCCGCCGCACCTGGGCCCACGCGGTCCCGCTCGACGGCGGACCGGCCACCACGCTGCCGTACGGTCCCGTCGCCGATGTCGTGCACGGGCCGCAGCTCGTGCTCGCGTCCGCGCCCATGGGGCTGGAGGCGGCGCGCTGGAAGCGGTACCGGGGCGGTACGGCGGGCAAGTTGTGGATCGATGCCCAGGGGCAGGGGGACTTCGTACGGCTGCATGAAGAGCTGGACGGAAACCTCGAGTACCCCGTGTGGGTGGGGGAGCGGATCGCCTTCCTCTCCGACCACGAGGGCGTGGGGGCCGTGTACTCCTCCCTCGCGGATGGGTCCGACCTCCGGCGGCACAGCCCTCTCGACGGTTTCTACGCCCGCCACGCGGCCGGTGACGGCACCCGTGTCGTCTACGCCGGCGCCGGTGAACTGTGGCTCCTCGACGACCTCGACGGGGCCGAGCCGCGCCGGCTCGACATCCGGCTCGGCGGGCAGCGCACCGACCGGCAGCCGTACCCGCTGAACGCCGCGCGTGCCTTCGGGGACGCGGCGCCCGACCACGCCGCGCGCGGCAGCGCGGTCGCCGTCCGGGGTGCCGTGCACTGGGTCACCCACCGCTCCGGGCCCGCCCGTGCGCTCGCCGCCGAGCCGGGGGTACGGGCCCGGCTGCCGCGCACCTTCCGGGCGGAGGGCGAGGACTGGGTCGTATGGGTGACGGACGCGGAGGGCGACGACGCGCTGGAGTTCGCGCCCGCGACCGGGCTGGCGCCGGGCGCGACGCCGCGCAGGCTCGCCGCCGGGCAGCTTGGCCGCGTCCTGGAGCTCGCCATGGCGCCCGACGGGAGCCGGGCGGCGGTCGCCGCGCACGACGGGCGGCTGCTGCTCGTCGAGCGGGAGACCGGCGAGGTGCGCGAGGTCGACCGCAGCACGGACGGCGACGTGTCGGGGCTCGTCTTCTCGCCCGACTCGGCCTGGCTGGCGTGGTCGCACCCCGGCCCGCGCCCGCTGTGCCAGCTCAAGCTCGCCAACACCACCGACCTGTCGGTGTCCGAGGCGACCCCGCTGCGCTTCCAGGACTACGCGCCGGCGTTCACGCAGGACGGCAAGCACCTCGTCTTCCTGTCGACGCGGGCCTTCGACCCGGTCTACGACGAGCACGTCTTCGACCTCGCCTTCGTGGTCGGCTCCCGCCCCCACCTGATCACGCTCGCCGCGACCACCCCGTCCCCCTTCGGCCCGCAGCGGCACGGCCGCCCCTTCGACGCGCCCGACAAGGACGAGACACCCGACAGCGAGGGCAGCCCGACCACGCGCATCGACCTCGAAGGACTCGCCGACCGGATCGTGCCGTTCCCGGTCGAGGCCGCCCGCTACACCGGTCTGCGGGCCGCGAAGGACGGCGTGCTGTGGCTGCGGCACCCCGTGCGCGGCGCGCTCGGCGCCTCCCGGGCCACGCCCGACGACCCCGAGCCCAAGACCGAGCTGGAGCGCTACGACCTCGTCCAGCGGCGCGTCGAGCATCTCGCCGACGACGCCGACCACTTCGAGGTCAGCGGCGACGGCAAGCGGGTGCTGCTGTGGACCGACGGCAGGCTCAAGGTCGTCCCGAGCGACCGGCGTGCCTCGGGCGACGAGGACAGCGACACGAACATCACCGTGGACCTGACGCGCGTACGGCAGCGGGTCGACCCGCCGGCCGAGTGGCGGCAGATGTTCGAGGAGACCGGCCGCATCATGCGGGACCACTTCTGGCGGCCGGACATGAACGGCGTGGACTGGGCGGGCGTGCTGGACCGCTACCGCCCCCTCCTCGACCGGGTGGCGACCCATGACGACCTGATCGACCTGCTGTGGGAGGTGCAGGGCGAGCTGGGCACCTCCCACGCGTACGTCGCACCGCGCGGCGGGTACGGCGGCGGGGCCCGGCAGGGCCTGCTCGGCGCGGACATCTCCCGCCACCCGGACGGAAGCTGGCGCATCGACCGCATCCTCCCCTCGGAGACCTCCGACCCCGAGGCGCGGGCGCCGCTGGCCGCACCCGGGGTCGCCGTGCGGGCGGGGGACGCGATCGTGGCGGTGGCCGGGGTGCCGGTGGACCCGGTGACCGGGCCCGGGCCGCTGCTGGTCGGTACGGCGGGCAAGGCGGTGGAGCTGACGATCTCTCCGGCGGGCGGCGGGGACGTACGCCACGCGGTGGTGATCCCGATCGCGGACGAGCAGCCGCTCCGGTACCACGCGTGGGTCGCGGACCGGCGGGCGTACGTCCACGAGAAGTCCGCCGGCCGGCTCGGCTATCTGCACGTGCCGGACATGCAGGCGCCCGGGTGGGCCCAGATCCACCGGGACCTGCGGGTCGAGGTGGCGCGGGAAGGCCTCGTCGTGGACGTCCGCGAGAACGGCGGCGGGCACACCTCGCAGCTGGTCGTGGAGAAGCTGGCCCGGCGGATCGTGGGCTGGGAACTGCCGCGCGGCATGCGCCCGTACAGCTACCCGATGGACGCGCCGCGCGGGCCCGTGGTGGCGGTGGCGAACGAGTTCTCCGGATCCGACGGGGACATCGTCAACGCGGCGATCAAGGCGCTGGGCCTCGGCCCGGTGGTGGGGACGCGGACCTGGGGCGGCGTGATCGGCATCGACAGCCGCTACCACCTGGTCGACGGCACCCTGATCACCCAGCCGAAGTACGCCATCTGGCTGGACGGGTACGGCTGGGACGTGGAGAACCACGGCGTGGACCCGGACGTGGAGGTGGTGCAGCGACCGCAAGACTGGGTGGCGGGGAGGGACGCACAGCTGGACGAGGCGGTGAGGATCGCGTTGGAGGCGCTGGAGGAACGGCCGGCCAAAACGCCGCCGGGTCTACCCACCTAGGGGCGCGGGGAACTGCGCGATCAACCCCCACGCACCCGCACCCGACGACGATACGATGCCCCCCGTAAAGCCACCCGCTCAACCCCCGGAGGGACCATGGCAGGGGAGCCGCAGGACGACTGCCTGTTCTGCAAGATCGTCGAGGGGCATGTTCCGGCGACCATCGTGCGGGAGACGGACACGACGGTCGCGTTCCGGGACATCAACCCTCAGGCGCCCACCCACGTCCTGGTCATTCCCAAGGCGCACTACCGGGACGCCGCCGCCCTCGCCGCCGCCGAGCCGGCCCTCGCCGCGGACGTCCTGCGCGAGGCCCAGGCCGTCGCCGACGAGGACAAGCTGGAGAGCTACCGGATCGTCTTCAACACCGGTGCCGGCGCCGGGCAGACCGTCTGGCACGCCCACGCCCACATCCTCGGCGGCCGCGGCATGCAGTGGCCCCCCGGGTAACCAGCCGTGTCCGTACGTGAATTGGTCGTCCTCGGGACAGCGAGCCAGGTCCCGACCCGGCACCGCAACCACAACGGGTATCTGTTGCGCTGGGACGGTGAGGGCATCCTCTTCGACCCGGGCGAGGGCACACAGCGGCAGATGCTGCGGGCCGGGGTCGCGGCTCACGACCTGAACCGGATCTGCATCACCCACTTCCACGGGGACCACTCGCTGGGCCTCGCCGGGGTCATCCAGCGGATCAACCTCGACAAGGTCCCGCACCCGGTCACCGCCCACTACCCGCGCTCCGGCCGGCGCTTCTTCGACCGCCTGCGGTACGCGACCGCCTACCGGGAGACCGTCGACATCGCGCAGGTCCCGGTCGGCGAGGACGGCGTCATCGCCGACACCGGTGCCTACACGCTCCACACCGCCCGTCTGTCGCACCCCGTCGAGTCGTACGGCTATCGCCTCGTCGAGCCCGACGGGCGCCGCATGCTGCCCGAACGGCTCGCCGCGCACGGCATCAAGGGGCCGGACGTCGGGCGGCTCCAGCGGGAAGGGGAGCTCGGTGGGGTGTCCCTCGAAGACGTCAGCGAGGTGCGGCGCGGGCAGCGGTTCGCGTTCGTCATGGACACCCGGCTGTGCGACGGGGTGTACACCCTCGCCGACGGCTGCGACATGCTCGTCATCGAGTCCACCTTCCTCGACGACGACATCGAACTCGCCGTCGAGCACGGTCACCTGACCGCCGGTCAGGCCGCCCGCGTCGCCCGCGACTGCGGCGTACGTCATCTCGTGCTCACCCACTTCAGCCAGCGCTACACCGAGCCGGACGAATTCGAACGGCAGGCGCGGGCCGCCGGGTTCGACGGGGAGCTGACGGTCGCGCACGACCTGCTGCGGGTGCCGCTACCGAAACGTCGGTGACACCGCCGTACGATGCTTTGATGCCCCTCCCCAAAGCCGAACTGCACCTCCACATCGAAGGCACCCTCGAACCCGAGCTCGCCTTCGAACTGGCCGCCCGCAACGGCGTCGAGCTGCCGTACGCCGACACCGACGAGCTCCGCAAGGCCTACCAGTTCGAGGACCTCCAGTCCTTCCTGAACCTGTACTACGAGCTCATGGCCGTCCTGCGCACCGAGCAGGACTTCGCCGACCTCGCGAACGCCTACCTCGCCCGGGCCGCCGCCCAGGGCGTGCGGCACGCGGAGATCTTCTTCGACCCGCAGGCGCACACCAAGCGGGGCCTTGAGCTGGGCACGGTCGTCGAGGGACTGTGGCGGGCGCTGGGCGGCAGCGAGGCGAACCACGGCGTCTCCACCCGGCTCATCATGTGCTTCCTGCGCGACGACTCCGCCGAGTCGGCCATGGACACGCTCCGGGCCGCCGAGCCGTATCTCGACCGGATCACCGGCGTCGGCCTCGACTCGGCCGAGGTCGGGCACCCACCGGTGAAGTTCCGCGAGGTCTACGAGGCCGCCGCCGCCCTCGGTCTGCGGCGCGTGGCGCACGCGGGCGAGGAAGGGCCGCCCGCGTACATCACCGAGGCCCTCGACGTCCTCGGCGTCGAGCGCGTCGACCACGGGCTGCGGTGCATGGAGGACCCGGCGCTGGTCGAGCGGCTGGTGCGCGAGCGGGTGCCGCTGACCTTGTGCCCGCTGTCGAACGTCCGGCTGCGCACCGTCGACACCCTCGCCGACCACCCCCTGCCCGCCATGCTCGACGCCGGGCTCCTGTGCACCGTCAACTCCGACGACCCCGCCTACTTCGGCGGCTACGCCGGCGACAACTTCGACGCCGTACGACAGACCCTCGGCCTGCCCGGCGAACGGCTCCGCGAGCTCGCCCGCAACTCGTTCCTCGCCTCCTTCCTGGAGGACGACGAGGAGCGGCGGGCGCGGTATCTGGCCGAGGTGGAGGCGTACGACTTCGGGTAGCGGCGGCACGCGTCCGCCGGGTGCCGGCAGCGGGCGCTAACGCCAGTGCACCGCTCCGCCCGCCGCAGGCGACCTCGCCTCGATCTTCGCCCTGATCTCCCGCATCACCGCGACGATCCGCTCCTCGTGTTCCGCCGACAGCCGCACCACCGGCACCGAGCAGCTGATCGCGTCCTGGGCGGGGGAGTCGTAGCGCAGGGCGAAGCCGAAGCCGACGATGCCGAGGACGCCCTCCTCGCGGTCGACCGACCAGCCGCGCGCCCGCACCCCGGCGAGGTCCGCGGCGAGGGCGTCCCGGGTGGTGTGGGAGTTGGGGGTGAGGGCCCGGTACGGGCCCTCGGGGAGGTCGTCGTCGGGGCGTTCGGCCAGGAGTGCCTTGCCCAGGGCGCCCACGTGGGCGGGGAGGCGGCGGCCGACGCGGCTGATCGTCCTGAGGTATTCGTGCGACTCCCGGGTCGCCAGGTAGGCCACGTCCCGGCCGTCCAGCCGCCCCATGTGGATCGTCTCGCCCAGCGCCTCGGACGCCTCGTCCAGATACGGGCGTACGACGCGCACGCGCGGGTCGGAGTCGAGGTAGCCGGTGCCGGTGAGCAGGGCGTGGATGCCGATGCCGTAGAGCGAGCCGGTGACGTCCGTACGGACCCAGCCGCGGGAGATCAGGGTCTGCAGCAGCGCGTACATGGAGCTGCGCGGGACGTCCAGCGCGTCGGCCAGTTCCTTCAGGCGCGCCGGGCGGTCGCCGCGCGCGGCGAGGAGTTCCAGCAACTCGACCGTCCGCGCCGCGGACTTCACCTCGCGGACACCGCCTGTCTCCGACATGGGCCGATGGTAATCGGCGGGGCCGTGTCATTGACGGTCGCGGTTTCGCGTATCTAGTCTCGATCCCCGATCTTCATACGTGGATGATGTCTGCATAGGGAGATGTCCGGTGAGCCACCAGAGCCCTGTGAACCTCACGATCACCGATGTCCGCCTGACGCCGATCCTGGTCGCCGACCCGCCGCTGCTGAACACCCAGGGCGTGCATCAGCCGTACACGCCCCGGCTGATCGTGGAGGTCGTGACGGCCGACGGGACCACCGGGGTCGGCGAGACGTACGGCGACACCAAGTACCTGGAGCTCGCCCGCCCGTTCGCACAGAAGCTGATCGGGCGTCAAGTGAGCGACCTCAACGGCATGTTCGCCCTCGCGGACGAGGTGGCCGTCGATCGGTCCCGGGTGTCCGGGCAGGTCGACGTCGGCGGGCTGCGCGGTGTCCAGACCGCCGACAAGCTGCGGCTGTCCGTCGTCTCCGGCTTCGAGGTGGCCTGCCTCGACGCCCTCGGCAAGGCGCTCGGGCTGCCCGTGCACGCGCTGCTCGGCGGCAAGGTGCGGGACGCGGTCGAGTACAGCGCGTACCTGTTCTACAAGTGGGCCGGTCATCCGCAGGGCGTGCGCGCCGAGAAGGACGACTGGGGTGCCGCCGTCGACCCGGCCGGGATCGTCGAGCAGGCACGGAGATTCACCGAGCGGTACGGGTTCACCTCCTTCAAGCTCAAGGGCGGCGTCTTTCCGCCGGACGAGGAGATCGCGGCCGTACGGGCGCTCGCGGAGGCCTTCCCCGGGCATCCGCTGCGGCTGGACCCCAACGGAGCCTGGTCCGTGGAGACCTCGCTGAGGGTGGCGCGGGAGCTCGGCGACGTCCTCGAGTACCTGGAGGACCCGACCCTCGGTACGGCCGCCATGGCCGAGGTCGCCGCGCGGACCGAGGTGCCGCTGGCGACCAACATGTGCGTGACGACGTTCGCGGAGATCAAGGAGGCGTTCACCGAGGACGCCGTCCAGGTCGTCCTCTCCGACCACCACTACTGGGGCGGACTGCGCAACACCCAGCAGCTGGCGGCCGTCTGCCGCACCTTCGGCGTCGGGGTGTCCATGCACTCCAACACCCACCTGGGCATCTCCCTGGCCGCGATGACGCACGTGGCGTCGACCGTCCCCGGCCTCCACCACGCCTGCGACTCCCACTACCCCTGGCAGTCCGAGGACGTCCTGACCGAGCGCCTCACCTTCGACGGCGGCAAGGTCGCCGTACCGGACGCACCGGGCCTCGGTGTCGAGCTGGACCGCGACCGGCTGGCGGAGCTGCACCGGCGGTGGCTGGATGACGACGGCTCGCTGCGGGACCGCGACGACGCGGCCGCGATGCGGATCGCCGACCCCGGGTGGGTGACGCCCCCGGTGCCTCGCTGGTAACCCCCGGAAGCGGGGCTGGGGCAAGATCGTGTCGGCGTCGTCGCCGGTCCGGTGGTGTTGTCGGTGGCGTGGTGCACACTGGCCAGATCAGTACCACGTCAGGGAGCGCACCGTGACCTCGCCCATCGTGACCGACGGAAAGGGACCCTCGCCCCAGGGGGCGTCGACCATGGCGTCGACCATGGCGTCGTCCATGACAGGGGGATCGCACGGCCGGGCCCAGGTCGACCCCCTCGCCGGCCTGCGCACGCCCACCGACCCGCCCTGGGACGTGTACCTCACGGGCACGGTCTTCCTCGACATCATCTTCACCGGCCTCGACTCGGCCCCGGTGCGCGGGACCGAGTCCTGGGCGCGCGGGATGGGGTCGAGCCCCGGCGGGGTGGCGAACATGGCCACCGCACTGGCCCGCCTCGGCCTGAGGACGTCGCTCGCCGCGGCCTTCGGCGACGACCACTACGGCGACTACTGCTGGGACGCGCTGGAGCAGGGCGAGGGCATCGACCTCTCGCCGTCGCGCCGGGTGCCGGGCTGGCACTCGCCGGTGACGGTCTCGATGGCGTACGAGGGCGAGCGCACGATGGTCTCCCACGGCCACGAGCCGCCCCCCGAGGCCGTGCTCGTCCAGGAAGGGGCGCCGGACTGCCCCCCACGCGCGCGTGCCGCCGTCGCCTCCCTGGTGCCGGGCAAGCGGGCCCCCTGGATCGCGCAGGCCGCGAGCAAGGGCACCCGCATCTTCGCCGACGTCGGCTGGGACGACACGGGGGCGTGGGACCTGGCGGGGCTGGCCGACCTGGAGCACTGCGAGGCGTTCCTGCCGAACGCGGCGGAGGCCATGCGGTACACGGGCACCGAGTGCCCCCGGGAGGCGGCCCACGCCCTCACCGCGTACGTCCCGGTCGCGGTGGTCACCCTCGGCGCGGAGGGGGCGTACGCGGTGGACGGCCGGACCGGGGAGACGGCCGTGGTCCCGGCGATCGCCGTGGAGGCCCTCGACCCGACCGGCGCCGGGGACGTCTTCGTCGCCGGCTTCGTCGCCGGCACCCTGGCCGACTGGCCCCTGGCGGACCGCCTGGCCTTCGCGGGCCTGACGGCGGCGCTCTCGGTCCAGGAGTTCGGAGGGTCGCTGTCGGCGCCCGGCTGGTCGGAGATCGGGGCGTGGTGGCGCAAGGTGCAGTCGCTCCAGGCGCAGGACCCGGAGGCCCTGCGCCGGTACGCGTTCCTGGCGGACCTGGTGCCGGAGGAGGCGGCGCGTCCGTGGCCGCTGCGGCGGGCGGTGCCGACGATCGGGTTCCGCAGGCCGGCCTGAGAGCGACCAACTGAGGGTGTTGAGCTGAGGTGCTCAGCTGCGGGTGAGCAGCTCGGGGTGATCAGCTGGGGGTGGCCGGCTTCAGCACCACGAAGTCCGCGTTCGCCGGGTCGAGGCAGACGGCCAGCCGCCCGACGCCCTCCGCGTCGTCCGGCCCCATCTGCACGCTGCCGCCGTTCCCGGTGACCTTTTCGACCGCGGCGTCGCAGTCGTCGACGTTGAAGACGGGGTGCCAGTACGGCTGCCCGCCGGCCAGCGCGAGGTTCTCCTTGGGCAGCTCCATGAGCCCGCCCTGCATACGCTCCTCGGGAAGCCCCTCGGGCGTGATGATGGTGTACGCACCCCCGCCACCCGGCAGTTCCATGTCGCTGTACTGCCAGCCGAAGACACTGCCGTAGAACTCCTTCGCGGCCGCGGCGTCGCTCGTGTACAGCTCGGTCCACGACAGTGACCCCGTCTCGTCCGCCAGCTCGAAGCCCGCGTTCTTCCCCGGCTGCCACACGGCGAACTGGCCGCCCAGCGGGTCGCTGTACTGCGCCATCCGGCCCCAGTCACCGAGGTCCCGCGGCGCCACCCGCACGGTGCCGCCGGCGCGCTCCACCGCCTGGGTCGTGGCGTCCGCGTCGGTGACGGTGAAGTAGATCATCCACGCCGAGCGCGCCCCCTCCTCGGTGAGCCTGCCCAGCCCGGCGACGGTCTTGCCGTCCTTCTTGAACATCCCGCCTTCGAAGTCCTCCGCCTCACCCATGGACTCGAACTCCCAGCCGAGCACCGCGCCGTAGAAGGCCGCGGCGGACCGGACGTCGGGGGCGCCGAGGTCGAGCCAACAGGGGGAGCCGGGGGAGAGGTCAGTGGTGATCATGACGATGCCCTTTCGCAGATCCGCTACGACCTCAGCGTGACACCGGGCACTGACACTCGCCCGTCGGATGCCCTGCGGGGAGGCGCGTGCGCCGGCGGCGGCACGCGTTTTCTCGCCCCCGCCGCCCCTACCCGTCCCATCCTCCAGGGGCGCTGCCCCTTCGACCCCGGTTCCTGGGGGCCTGCGGCCCCAGACCCCCGCTTCGGCCCTGAAGGGGCCTCGTCCTCAATCGCCGGACGGGCTGAATGACGCGGGCCGGCGTCGAGAGGTGGCCGCCCCTCGTGGGTGGGTGGGGGTTAGGGATGGCGCGGGCTCGTATTCAGACAGCGGGTGGGTTGGGTAAGTCGGCCCCTCCGGCGATTGAGGAGCGGGGGTCCAGGGGCAGCGGCCCTGGGGGATGGGAATGGGTAGGGGCGGCGGGGGCGAAGAACTCCCGGAGCTCAGCCCGCCGTCACCGTCGTACGTACCGTGCCGTCCGGCCCCGCCACCAGCACCGGCGTCCGCGGGCCGCCCAGGTCGCGCACGGCAGCCACGTCCTCGGCCGGCACGCTGTCGGCCTCCGTCACCACCGCCGCCGCCTCCAACGACGTCGCCCCGGACGCCACGGCCATCGCCACAGCCGTCTGCAGCGCGCTCAGCTTCAGGGACTCCAGAGCGACGGTCCCGGCGACATACGTACGGCCGGTCTCGTCCCGCACGGCCGCCCCCTCGGGCACACCGTTGCGGGCCCGCGCGGAACGGGCCAGGGTGACGATCTTGCGGTCCTCTGGGTCAAGCGCGCTGTTGTCGGTCATGACCTGAGCATACGAAGCGACACCCCGCCCGACCCGCGACGGGGTCCTACCCCGCCACGGGGTACATCGCCCCCCGCCGCCCCTCCGGCGACGCCAACCACTCGAGCTTGGCCGCCGTGTTCGCCTCGTCCAGCGGCGTGTGCAGCACGATCGACAGATCGGGCCGCACCGGCATCTGCATCACGGTCGACTCCAGGCACAGCAGCCCGACCAGCGGATGATCCAGCTCCTTGCGGATCTGCCCGGCATCCTCGATGTCCCGCCGCTCCCACAGCTCGGTGAACTCCGGGCTGGACGCCTGCGCCTCGGCCAGCACGGCCTGGAACCCCTCGTCGTCGGGGGAGGCCGAGCACAGGGCACGGAACTGCGCCACGACCGTACGGGCGTTCTCGTCCCAGCTCTTCGAGCGCGACCGGAACATCGGGTCCGTGAAGAAGTCGATCAGACAGTTCCACCTCTTGCCGGGCCGCATCCCGAGCACCGTCGCGGCGGCGTCGTTGTGCAGCACGCCGTTGTAGTACCTGTCCATGATGTGTGCCGGATACGGCATCCACGCGTCGAGCAGCCGCCGCAGCCCGTCGCACATGTCCCGCTTCTCGGGCGCCACTTCGGGAGCCGGCGGATTCATCCCGGCCAGCAGATACAGATGCCGGCGCTCGGCGTTGCTCAGCCGCAGCACCCGGGCCACCGAGTCCAGCACCTGCGGTGACACCGAGATGTCCCGCCCCTGCTCCAGCCACTGGTACCAGGACGCGCCCACCCCGGCGAGCACCGCGACCTCCTCGCGCCGCAACCCCGGTGTCCGGCGGCGTGCCCCGCCGTCCGGCAGCCCCGCCTGGGCCGGTGTCACCCGGGCCCGCCTGC
This sequence comes from Streptomyces sp. NPDC049627, assembly GCF_044465645.1. Taxonomy (NCBI): domain Bacteria; kingdom Bacillati; phylum Actinomycetota; class Actinomycetes; order Kitasatosporales; family Streptomycetaceae; genus Streptomyces; species Streptomyces sp. NPDC049627. Next base: position 94,223 of record NZ_JBITLW010000024.1, read on the forward strand.
TCCTCAGGAACTCACGCAGCTCCTGCCGCCGCCCGCTCTTCAGCGTGCCCTCGGACACGTACGAATCCCCCTCGCCCCTTGGCTGGTGGTGCCACCACCAGGACAACTTCCCGCTCCCCACGGCTATTCCGGCGCCAGCAGTCTCTTGCCCATGGCGATCGACTCCGACCTCACCCACCCTTCGTCCCCACCGCTCGACACTCCCCGGACCCCCCGGCTGTCGACGCGCGACAAACTCGTCCTGTTCGTCCTGTGCGCCGCCCAGTTCATGGTCGCGCTCGACTTCTCCGTCCTGAACGTCGCCCTCCCGGTCCTCGGCGCGGACCTCGGCATGAGCCAGTCGGCGCTGCAGTGGGCGGTCACGGCGTTCGCGCTGCCGTCCGGCGGCTTCCTGCTCCTCTTCGGCCGCATCGGCGACCTCTACGGCCGCCGCAAGCTGTTCCTCACCGGTCTCGCCCTGTTCGCCGCGGCCTCGGCGCTCGCGACGTTCGCCTGGGACCCGGCGTCGTTCCTCGCGGGACGCGCCCTGCAGGGACTCGGCGCGGCGGTCATCGTCCCGACGGGCATGTCCCTGCTGACCACCACCTTCGCCGAGGGCCCCGCCCGGGACCGCGCCCTCGGCATCTCCGGGACGCTGATGTCCCTCGGCTTCACGATCGGCATGGTCGCGGGCGGCGTCCTGACCGATGCGTTCGGCTGGCGTTCCACGATGGGCCTGCTCACGGTGTTCGCCCTGGTGGTGCTGCCGCTCGCGCCCGCCCTGCTGCCCGAGTCCCGCACCCCGCAGCGCCCGCACCTGGACGTGCCCGGCGCGATCACCGTCACCGGCGGTCTGCTGTCCCTGATCTACGCCCTCACGACGGCCGCCGACCACGGCTTCGCCCGCGCCGACGTCATCGCGACCCTCATCGCGGGCCTCGCGCTCCTGGCGGCCTTCGCGGTCATCGAATCCCGCACCGAGGCACCCCTGGTCTCCCTGCCCATGCTGCGCCGCCGCACGGTGGCGTGGGGCAACCTGGGCGGTCTGGTCACCTTCTCGATGATGTCGACGGTGGTCTTCGTGCTCACCCTGTACCTGCAGGAGATCCTGCGGCTGTCGGCCTGGGAGACGGGGCTGGTCTTCGGCTTCCAGGGCGTGATGTCGGTGATCGCGGGCTCGCTGACTCCCCGCTTCATCAGCCGGCTCGGCGCCCGCCGCACGCTGGTCGTCTCGCTCACCGGTCAGGGCGCCTTCATCGTCGCCCTGATCTTCCTCAACGCCCACACCTGGTCCGTCTGGCTCGCCACCGCCGCCGTAGCCCTGTCGAGCATGTTCCACCTGGGCGCGATCATCTCCTACGGCCTGACGGTCACCTCCGGCGTCCCCGACGAGGAACAGGGCCTCGCCACCGGCCTGGTCACCTCGACCCAGCAGGTCGGCATCACGATCGGCATCCCCCTGCTGGGCGTCCTCGCGACGACCTCCGGCAACCTGCTGACCGGCACCCGCACGGTGATGGGCATCGACGCGGCGATCGTCCTGGCCACGGCCGCCCTGGTGGCGCTGGGACTGCGCACAGTGCCCCGCACCGAGAACAGGACCCGGGCCTGACGGGGGTGGGCCCGAGGGGCGCCCCGCCCGACGACCGGATCATCACGCCGGTCGGTTCGCGCGGGGCGCCCCATCTGCACGCGCCGGCCGCCACGGGCCGGGCGTCCTGCCTGTGCGCGGCGGCTGTCACGGGCCGGGCGGTTTGGGTGGGGTGTCCCGTCCGACGGCCGGGTCGTGTCGTCGGTTGGTTTGGGTGGGGCGTTCTGCTTGTGCGCTGTGGCTGTTGTCGGCTGGGTGGCTTTGGGTGGGGTGTCCCGTCCGACGGCCGGGTCGTGTCGTCGGTTGGTTTGGGTGGGGCGTTCTGCCTGTGGGCGGTGGCTGTCACGGGCCGGGCGGTTTGGGTGGGGCGTCCTGCCCGACGGCCGGGTCGTGTCATCGGTTGGTTTGCGTGGGGCGTTCTGCCTGTGCGCGGCTGCCGCCACAGGCCGCGCGGCTTCGGGGAGCCGTGCGGTCACACCTGCGGGCTGCCGGTCCTGGGCTTCAGGACAGGCGGGCCTGTGCCGGCTTCGCGTGCGGCGACGACGAGGGCCGCAAGCGGGCCGTCCGACCGCGGCTTCGGTGGCCAGCCGTTCGCACGGGCGCGGGCGACGCTCGCCTATGGGGAGTGGCTGCGCCGGGTGGGTGTGTGCGGGGCCGCGCGGGAGCGTCTGCGGGCCGCGGTCGATCTGGTTCGACGAGATCGGCGTCCCGTGTGGCGGGACCGCGCCGGAGGCGGACTTCGGGCGGCGGGCGCCCCGGCCCGCCGTGGCGCCGACGATGCGGCTCGGCGCCTCAGCCGCAGGAACAGACGGCTCAGTCGCGGTCGAGGCGGAGCCGGGTGGCTTTCGGGAGAGTGGCCACGACCAGGTCGTACGAGTCCTCGATGAGCTCCCGGAGCAGGCGGTCCGGGAGGTCGCCGTCCACGGTGACGGTGTTCCAGTGCCGCTTGTTCATGTGGTAGCCGGGGGCGATCAGGCCGGGGTGCTCGGTGCGGAGCCGGACCGCGTCCTCGGGGTCGCACTTGAGGTTGACCTTCAGAGGACGGGCGTCGAGCCAGCTCAGGGCGAACATCTTGCCCTGGACCTTGAAGACGGAGATCTCCGGGCTGAACGGGAAGTCCTCCACCGCCGCGTTGAACGACAGGCAGAAATCGCGCAGTTCCTCGGGGCTCACTCCGCCTTCGCCTCCTCCTCGTCCGGCGCCACCGCCGGGACCAACGGCTCGACCAGCACCGTCACGATCTTGTTCCGGCGGCCGGCCGCCGCCTCCGCCGTCAGCCGCAGCGCACGGCCGTCGGGCAGGTCGACCACGGACGACGCCCCGGCGATCGGCACCCGGCCCAGCGCCTTCGCCAGCAGCCCGCCGACGGTCTCCACGTCCTCGTCGTCGTACTCGTCGAGCCCGTACAACTCACCCAGGTCGGTGATGTCCAGGCGGGCGGTGACCCGGTAGCGGTCCTCGCCGAGGTCCTCCACCGGCGGCAGCTCGCGGTCGTACTCGTCGGTGATCTCGCCGACGATCTCCTCGAGGATGTCCTCGATCGTGACGATGCCTGCGGTGCCGCCGTACTCGTCGATCACGACGGCGACGTGATTGCGCTCCTTCTGCATCTCCCGCAGCAGGTCACCGGCGTTCTTGGTGTCGGGCACGAAGAACGCGGGCCGCATCGCCGTCGACACCAGCTCGCTCTCCGCGTCCCGGCTGATGTGCGTCTTGCGGACCAGGTCCTTCAGATACACGATCCCCACCACGTCGTCCTCGCTCTCCCCGACGACCGGGATACGCGAGAAACCGGAGCGCAGGGCGAGGGTGAGGGCCTGGCGGATCGTCTTGTAGCGCTCGATGACGATCAGGTCGGTCCGCGGGACCATGACCTCGCGCACCAGTGTGTCGCCCAGCTCGAAGACCGAGTGCACCATACGGCGCTCGTCGTCCTCGATCAGCTGCTCCTGCTCGGCGAGGTCGACCAGCGCGCGCAGCTCCGCCTCGGAGGCGAAGGGGCCGCGGCGGAAGCCCTTGCCGGGGGTGAGCGCGTTGCCGATGAGGATCAGCAGCGACGGGATCGGGCCCATGATCCGGGCGAGCGGCAGCAGCACGTACGCCGCCGCCGTCGCCGTGTTCAACGGGTGCTGGCGGCCGATGGTGCGCGGGGAGACACCGACGGCGACGTACGACACCAGGACCATGACGCCGATCGCGGCGAGCAGGGCCTGGGTGGTGCCGTCGATCGCTATCAGGCACGCGTACGTGACCAGCGCGGCGGCGGCCATCTCGCAGGCCACGCGCACCAGCAGCGCCACGTTCAGATAGCGGGTCGGGTCGGCGGCGACGAGCGCGAGCTTCTCGCTGCCGCGGCGGCCGCTGCGTACGGCTTCGTCGGCGCGGAAGCTGGAGACCCGCGCCAGGCCCGCCTCCGCGCAGGCGGCGAGCCAGGCCACGACCACCAGGGCGATCGCGCCGGAGACGAGGGGAAGGCTCATGACACGGTCGGGGCCGGCGACGGACCCGTCAGGCCCTTCTCCGAACGCCAGCCGTCCACGATGGCGGCCTGCAGACCGAACATCTCGGCCTTCTCGTCGGGCTCCTCATGGTCGTACCCGAGCAGATGCAGCACGCCATGGACGGTGAGCAGCTGGAGCTCCTCGTCCATGGAGTGCTGCGTGGGCGCCTCGGCCCCCTGCTTGGCGGCGACCTCGGGGCACAGCACGATGTCACCGAGGAGCCCCTGCGGCGGCTCGTCGTCGTCCTTCGACGGTGGCCGGAGCTCATCCATCGGGAAGGACATGACATCCGTCGGCCCCGGCAGGTCCATCCACTGGATGTGGAGCTGCTCCATGGCGTCGGCGTCCACGACGATCACCGAGAGCTCGGAGAGCGGGTGGATGCGCATCCGCGCCAGCGCGTAGCGGGCGATGTCGAGGATCGCCTGCTCGTCGACCTCGGTTCCGGACTCGTTGTTGACGTCGATCGACATGGTGCTGCTCGGTCTCTACTTCCCCTTGTGCCCGGACTTGCCCCGGCTCTGCCCCTTGTGGGCGCCGTTCTGGGTGCCGTGCTTGCTGTCGTACAACTCGTACGCGTCGACGATACGGCCGACCAGCTTGTGCCGGACGACATCGTGGGACGACAGCCGGGAGAAATGGACGTCCTCGACGCCCTCCAGGATGTCCTGCACCTGCCGCAGACCGGACTTGGTGCCGTCCGGGAGGTCGACCTGGGTCACGTCACCGGTGATGACTATCTTCGAGTCGAAGCCGAGGCGGGTGAGGAACATCTTCATCTGTTCGGGGCTGGTGTTCTGGGCCTCGTCGAGGATGATGAAGGCGTCGTTGAGCGTACGGCCGCGCATGTAGGCGAGCGGCGCGACCTCGATCGTGCCCGCGGCCATCAGCCTCGGGATGGAGTCGGGGTCGAGCATGTCGTGCAGTGCGTCGTACAGCGGGCGCAGGTAGGGGTCGATCTTCTCGTACAGCGTGCCGGGCAGGAAGCCGAGGCGCTCGCCCGCCTCCACCGCCGGCCGGGTCAGGATGATGCGGTTGACCTGCTTGGACTGCAGGGCCTGCACCGCCTTGGCCATGGCGAGGTACGTCTTGCCGGTACCGGCGGGACCGATTCCGAAGACGATCGTGTGCTTGTCGATCGCGTCCACGTAGCGCTTCTGGTTGAGCGTCTTGGGGCGGATCGTGCGGCCGCGCGAGGAGAGGATGTTCTGGGTGAGCACCTCGGCCGGGGTCTCCTGGCCGTCCATCTCCCCGTTCTCACTCGCCCGGAGCATGGCGATCGAGCGTTCCACTGCGTCCTCCGTCATCGGCTGTCCGGTGCGGAGCACCAGCATCATCTCGTCGAACAGGCGCTGGATGAGGGCGACTTCAGCGGCGTCGCCGACCGCGCTGATCTCGTTGCCCCGGACGTGGATGTCGGCCGCCGGGAAGGCCTTCTCGATCACGCGCAGCAGGGAGTCGCCGGACCCCAGCACGGTCACCATGGGGTGCTGGGCGGGGACGGTGAACTGTGCTCTCGCCTGCCCCTGCGCGGGTGTGTGAGCTGTGGGTGTCTGAGTCATGGGCCGGCTCTGTAGGCCTTGCTCGTCCTCCTCGAAACGACTCGTCCGCCACAGGGGCGGCCTGGCGATTTCCAGAGTACGCCGGGCGACTGACAACGCCGTAGGACTTTTCGGCGGGGAGGTTTTCACCGGGGTGCGGTGCTGTTCACGCCGGGTACGGCGCCCGTCACGCCCGGGTCCGTTTTCTCGCCCCGCCGCCCCTACCCGTCCCATCCCCAGGGGCGCCGCCCCTTCGACCCCTGGTCCCTGGGGGCTGCCGCCCCCAGACCCCCGCTTCGGCCCTGAAGGGGCCTCGTCCTCAAACGCCGGACGGGCTGAAATTGCCGGCCGGCGCCGAAAGGTGGCCGCCCCTCGCGGGTGGGTGGGGGCTAGGGATGGCGGGGGCCGTTCTCAAGTGTCGGCGGGCTGGGTGGCCTGGGCCGGCGTCGGGAGGTGGCCGGCAGGTCCTAGCGGCACAGGTCGTCGCCGAGGTGGGTGCGTGTGTAGTGGACGATGCGGCCGCTGCGGGTGCGGCTGAGCAGGCCGGCGTCGTAGAGGACGGCGAGGTGCTGGCTGATCGCGCCCGGGGTGACGTCGAGGCGGTGGGCCAGTTCGGTCGTGGATGCCGGTTCGGCGAGCATGAGGAGGAGGCGGGCCCGGGGGCGGCCGAGGAGGCGGACGAGGGCGTGGTCGGTGACGGGGGGCGGCTCCTCGGAGAGGGTGGCGCGGCCGCGCGCCGGATAGTGCAGCACCGGAGGCAGGGCGGGGTCGATGTTGGTGGTGGCACCCCGGGCGAACAGGGTGGGGATCAGGACCATGCCGCGGCCCGCGATGCGTACGTCCGCCTCCGGCCACCGCGAGCCGGTCGGCGGTGTCAGGCGCAGGATGTCGCCGGTCCAGGCCAGACGCGGGTCGAGGCCCTTGAAGAGCGCGGCCGAGCCCTGTTCCGCGAGCACGCGCGAATGGTGGGAGAGGTCGGCCTCCAGGACGGTCTGCGCTCTCGGCCACCAGTGCGGTGCCAGGCAGTCGTGCCAGTAGCCGTCGAGCGCGGCGGCCACCCGCTCCAGCAGCCTCTCGGGGCGCGCCAGGCCGCGGGCCACGACGGACGGCAAGGGGCCGCCTTTGCCGCAGGTCTGCCGGAAGCCGTCGCCCACGGCGTCGGCCGGGGTGGCCCGCACCCGGTCCAGTTCCTCGGCGAAGGCGGGGCGTACCCGGCGGGGGCGCGGGGTGAGGAAGTCCGCGATCCAGTTGCCGGGCGTCACGAGCGCTGCCAGGAGTTCCGTGTCCTGGCGTTCATACGCAGGACGCAGCCGTCGCAGCCAGGGCCGCTGGTGCGGGAACCGCGCCGGATCGTGCCAGCAGCGCAGCGAGAACACCGCCTCCTGCAGCGGGGAGTACGCGAAGGACGTCGTGGCCAGGTCGCCGACGGCGAAATGGAACTCGATCATTTGAGCGCTACGCTAAATCATTGTCGGGCGGGTTCCCACGCCGGATGAGATGTCGGCATGAGCACAACACCCGCCACTCCCGCATCGTCCCTCGACGGCCCCTCCTCCCGCTCGGCCCGGCTGCTGCCCGCCGATCCCACCTTGCGCCGGGCCGGTCTGCTGGTGGCGCTCAACGCCCTGGGGAACGGTCTCTATTTCCCGCTGGGCGTCCTGTACTTCACGCGGATCGTCGGGCTGGACGCCACCGCGGTCGGGCTCGGGATGACGGTCGCGGGAGTGGTGGGCGTGGCGGCCGGGGTGCCCGCCGGGCGGGCCGCCGACCGCTGGGGCGCCCGGCAGGTGGGCTCGTGGCTGTGGGGTGCCTGCGGAGTGGCGACGGCGGCGTACCCGCTGGTGCACTCCTACGCAGGGTTCCTGGCCGCGGTGATCTGCGGGACCGGCTTGCAGATGGCGAGTCGCGGGGTGCAGGGCGCGATCTACGCCGATGTGCTGCCGGCACAGACCCGGGTGGAGGCGCGCGCGTACTTGCGGACGGTCACGAACGTGGCGATGGGCGTGGGCGGCGCGTTCGGCGCGATCGCGCTCCAACTCGACACGCGGGGCGCCTATGTGACCGTCATCCTGATCAACGCGGTGACGTTCTGGGCGCCCGCGCTGATGGTGCGGCGGCTCCCGCTCGCGCCGCACGCCCTGGAGCGGGCGGCGAAGTCGTCCGGGACGGCGACGGTTGACCGCTGGCGTGCGGCGCGCGATCTGCCCTATCTGACGGTGACCGCGCTGAACGCGGTCCTGGCCGTGCAGTACACCCTGGTCGAGGTCGGCCTGCCGCTGTGGATCGTGGAGCGCACCGAGGCGCCGCGCTGGACGGCGGCGCTGCTCACGATCGTCAACTGCTCCCTGGTCGCCCTGCTCCAGGTGCGCGTAGCCCGCCGGGCCTCCCGAGTCCCCAGTGCCGTCCGGGCCATGGGCTGGTCGGGGCTGTTGCTCGGGGCGGCCTGTGCGGTGTACGCGCTGTCGGCGGGTCTGTCGCCGGTGTGGGCGGTGCTTGCGCTGACGGTCGGTGCGGTGGTGCAGGTCCTCGCCGAGGTGCTGTCGGCGGCGGGCGGCTGGACGCTCGGTTACGAACTCGCCGATGCCCGTGTCCACGGCGTGTACCAGGGTGTGTTCGGTGCCGGTATGTCCGCCGGGATGATGGCGGGCCCGGCGCTGGTCACGGTGACCGCGATCCAGCACGGTACGGCCGGCTGGGCAGCGCTGGGCGTGCTGTTCGCGGCGGCCGGCCTGGCGGTGCGCCCCGCGGTGAGGTGGGCGGAGCGGGACGGTGAATGGCGGGGCGAGACATCCGGCCCGTCCGCCCTTTGAGGACGAGCGCCACCTCTCGACGCCGGCCCGCGTCACTCGGCCCGTCCGCCCTTTGAGGACGAGCGCCCACCTCTCGACACCGGCCCGCGTCACCCGGCCCGTCCGGCCCTTGAGGACGAGCGCCCACCCCTCGACGCCGGCCGCGTCATTCAGCCCGTCCGGCGTTTGAGGACGAGGCCCTTTAAGGGCCGAAGCGGGGGTCTGGGGGCGGCAGCCCCCAGGGACCGGGGTCGAAGGGGCAGCGCCCCTGGAGGACGGGACGGGTAGGGGCGGCGGGGGCGACAAACCGTCCTCGGAAACCCAGACGTCGCAGCTGCTTCAGAAGCCCAGACGTCGCAGCTGCTTCGGATCCCTCTGCCAGTCCTTCGCCACCTTCACATGCAGGTCGAGGAAGACCGGCGTCCCCAGCAACGCCTCGATCTGCTTGCGGGACTTGATGCCGACCTCCTTCAGGCGCTTGCCCTTGGGGCCGATGACGATGCCCTTCTGGCTGGGGCGCTCGATGTAGACGAAGGCGTGGATGTCCAGGAGGGGCTTGTCGGCGGGGCGGTCCTCGCGGGGGAGCATCTCCTCCACGACCACGGCGATGGAGTGGGGCAGCTCGTCGCGCACACCCTCCAGCGCCGCCTCGCGGATCAGCTCCGCGATCATGACCTGCTCCGGCTCGTCGGTGAGGTCACCGTCGGGGTAGAGGGCCGGGCCCTCGGGCAGGAGCGGGACGATCAGGTCGGCCAGCAGGTCCACCTGCTTGTCCCCGACCGCCGACACCGGCACGATCTCCGCCCACTCGAAGCCGAGCTCCTTGCCGAGCCGGTCGATCGCGATCAGCTGCTCGGCCAGGGCCTTCGAGTCCACCAGGTCGGTCTTGGTGACGATCGCGATCTTCGGCGTCTTCTTGATCGACGCCAGTTCCTTCGCGATGAAGCGGTCACCGGGCCCGAGCTTCTCGTTCGCGGGCAGGCAGAAGCCGATCACGTCGACCTCGGCCCAGGTGGTGCGTACGACGTCGTTGAGGCGCTCGCCCAGGAGCGTGCGCGGTTTGTGCAGGCCAGGGGTGTCCACCAGGATCAGCTGGGCGTCGGGCCGGTGCACGATGCCCCGTACCGTGTGCCGCGTCGTCTGCGGCTGGTTCGCTGTGATCGCCACCTTCTGGCCGACCAGAGCGTTCGTGAGAGTGGACTTGCCCGCGTTGGGGCGGCCCACGAAGCAGGCGAAGCCGGCGCGGTGGGGGGCCTCGGACGGCTCGGATGACTGACTGCGAACGCTCATGGCGCCCATTCTCCCTGATCCACAGAGCCCCGCCGTACACCCGACCGAGCGCCGCCCGCACTGTGAGATTCCGGAAACCCCCGCGCAACGAAACCTCACGGAAACACACCCGTACGCAACCGGAAACGCATCCCGGTGACCCTCTGACGAGCCACCGCACCGTTGGAGACAACCGTGACCCTTGCTGCCGCACGAGCCGCAGAGATCGACACCGGCGACACCGCCTGGCTGCTCGCCGCCACCGCCCTCGTCCTGCTGATGACCCCGGGCCTGGCCCTGTTCTACGGCGGCATGGTCCGCACGAAGAGCGTCCTCAACATGCTGATGATGAGCTTCGTGTCCATCGCCCTGGTCACCGTCGTATGGCTGGCCTGCGGGTACTCGCTCGCCTTCGGCGACGACATCGGAGGCGGGATCATCGGCGGCCTCGATCACGCCGGGATGGCGGGCCTCGGGCCGGAGAGCGTGCAGGGCACCGTCCCCACCGTCCTGTTCGCCACCTTCCAGCTCACCTTCGCGATCATCACGGCCGCGCTGATCAGCGGCGCGGTCGCGGACCGGGCGAAGTTCGGGGCCTGGCTCGTGTTCGTGCCCGTGTGGGCGCTGCTCGTATACGTTCCGGTCGCCCACTGGACCTGGGGCCCCGGCGGGTGGATCCTCGACCGCCTCGGTGCCCTCGACTTCGCCGGCGGTCTGCCCGTCGAGATCACCTCCGGTGCCTCCGGACTCGCCCTCTGCCTCGTCCTCGGCCCGCGCCTCGGGTTCAAGAAGGACGCCATGCGGCCGCACAACCTTCCCATGGTCGTGCTGGGCGCGGGGCTGCTCTGGTTCGGCTGGTTCGGCTTCAACGCCGGCTCGGCCCTCGGCGCCAACGGCCTCGCGGCCGCCGCCTTCCTCAACACCCTCGCCGCCGGCTGCACCGGCCTGCTCGGCTGGCTCTTCGTCGAGCAGAGGCGCGACGGCCACCCGACGACGCTGGGTGCGGCGTCCGGCGCGGTCGCGGGCCTCGTCGCGATCACGCCGTCCTGCGGCTCCGTCTCGCTCCTCGGCGCACTCGTCGTGGGCCTCGCCGCCGGTGTCGTCTGCTCCTACGCGGTGAGCTGGAAGTTCAAGTTCGATTACGACGACTCGCTCGACGTCGTCGGCGTCCACCTCGTCGGCGGCGTCGTCGGCACGCTCCTCATCGGCGTCTTCGCCGTCGAGTCGATGACCGGCAAGGCCGAGGGCCTCCTCTACGGCGGCGGGCTCGCCCAGCTCGGCAAGCAGCTCGTGGCCGTGGTCGTCGTCGCGGCGTACGCGTTCCTCGCCACGTACGGCATCGGCAAGGTCATCGACAAGGTCCTGGGCTTCCGCGCGAGCGAGGAACAGGAGCACACCGGCCTGGACCTTACGGTGCACGCCGAGACGGCATACGATCACGGCGTCCTGGGCCACGGCGCCCCGGTCACCTCGTCCGTCCCCTCCTCCGTCCCCGCCCCGCAGAAGGTCAAGAAGCAGGCATGAAGCTCATCACCGCGATCGTCAAGCCGTACCGGCTCGACGAGGTCAAGACCGCCCTCCAGGAACTCGGCGTGCACGGTCTGACCGTGACCGAGGCGAGCGGCTACGGCCGGCAGCGCGGCCACACGGAGGTGTACCGGGGCGCGGAGTACCAGGTCGACCTGGTGCCGAAGGTCCGGATCGAGGTCGTCGTGCAGGACGCGGAGTCCGACGACGTCATCGACGCCATCGTCAAGGCCGCCCAGACCGGCAAGATCGGCGACGGCAAGGTCTGGGCGCTGCCGGTCGAGACGGTCGTACGCGTGCGCACGGGTGAGCGCGGCCCCGACGCCCTGTAAAGCCGTACAGAGCTGTACAGCCGTACGCCGTACGGCGCCGGGACCGCGCCCCGTCAGCGCGGCACGCGCGTCAGTCGAACACGAACGGGCCCGGCGACTGCGGCCCGGCCGCCGTACACGTGATGGTGATGCCGAAGACGGTCATCTGCAGTGAGCCGCCGAAGGCCTCCAGGCTGTCCCCGGAGGCGACGGTGCCGCTGAGCGGGCCGACCTGGACGGGGTCGCCGGCGGCCATCGCCGGGTTCTCCGTGCCGGTGAAGGCGACGGTGCCGCCGCCCGCCTTCACGAAGGTGAGCGTCGAGGCGATCGAGTCCTCCGACAGCGCGATCGGCGCGGTGATCGCGGAGGAGTTGACGGTGACGGTGGCGGCGGTGCCGTCCTGGGTCGCTGTGAGGGTGGCCTCGCCGCCGCCGAAGCTGCCGCAGTCGGCGGTGATCGTGGCGGTGCCGGGGGCGACGGCGAGGGCGGCGGGCGCGAAGGCCAGGCCGGTGACCGCGAGGGTCCCGGCCGCCAGTGCCGCGCCTGCTCCGATGCGCATGCGTCTCATGGGGATCCGCTCCCTTTCGAGGTGGGGGAAATCCTGCGTGCGGGGTGGGGGACTGCTCGGCAGGTGGGTGCGGACACACTGCGTGGAGAGCGTGCAACTGAATCTGACGGTCCGTCGGATCCGTCGTTTCCATTGATGCGCGTGGGGCGAGGGTCGGCAAGGGTGATTTCCGGCCTCAACTACCGACGGGTCACCTACTTGCGGTCAGGTGTTGCCGGGTCAGGTCTTGCTGGGTGACATGTCCTGCAGGCCCACCACGCGCAGGAGTTGAAGCCGCTCGTACGCCTCCGTGCCCGGGCGGGCGGTGTGGACGACCAGGAGGTGGTGGTGTTCATGGCTGACCATGACCTCGCAGTCCAGCTCCAGCAGACCGACCAGCGGATGCACGAAGCGCTTCGTCGCCCGGTTGCGCTGGGACACCTCGTGCTCGTCCCACAGGCGTGCGAACTCCTCGCTGGACGCACGCAGTTCGGCGACCAGCGCGGCCGGTTCGGGATCGTCGGGGCGGGCCGCGGCCACCGCGCGCAGGGTGGCCACGTGGGCGCGCGCATGGCCCGCGAGGTCCTCCGCCGGGAAGAGGGTGCGCGCGGCCGGGTCCAGGAAGAACAGGCGGGTCAGGTTGCGCTCGCGTCGCGGGCGGGACATCACGTCGCCGACCAGCGCCTTGGCCATCGCGTTCTGGGCGAGTACCTCGCCGCAGTCGTTCACCACCTGCGCCGGGGTGTCGTGCAGCCGGTCCAGGATCAGCAGCAGCCCGGGACGGACGTGCGCCGACGCCGTCTCACGGCGCGGGGGCTCCTCGCCCGCCAGGTGGAAGAGGTGATCCTGCTCGATGTCGGTCAGGCGCAGCGCGCGGGCCAGGGCGGTCAGCATCTGGCGGGACGGGCGTGGGCCCCGGGACTGTTCGAGGCGGGTGTAGTAGTCCACCGACATGCCGGCCAGCTGCGCCACCTCCTCGCGGCGCAGGCCGGGCGTACGACGCCGGGAGCCCGGTGCCAGGCCCACGTCCGGCGGGGTCAGCCGGGCACGGCCACGGCGCAGGAAGTCGGCGAGTTCGGCTCGGTTCACCCCTCCAGCGTGCGGTACGCCGCGCTGCTTATCCAGGGACTGCCGATCCCCTGATCAACGGGTCTCTCCCGCTCCCGTCGGCGCCGTCCGAGGGTGGTCGGTGACGAGAGGAGCACATGATGCTGACATTGGTGACGGGTACGACGGGTCAGGTCGGCCGGCGCTTCGTGCCGAGGCTGCTGGCGCAGGCCCGGCCGGGGGAGCGGGTGCGCGTGCTGGTGCGGGACGCGGCGCGGGGCGAGCCCTTCGCCGAGCTGGGCGCCGAGGTCGTCGTCGGCGACCTGCGGGACTCGGAGGCGCTCGGCAAGGCGGTCGCCGGGGTCGACGCGGTCGTGAACGTCGCGGCGTCCTTCCGCGGGGTCCCGGACGAGGAGGCGTGGGCCGTCAACCGGGACGCGGCCGTGGAGCTGGGGCGCGCCGCGGCGGCTGCCGGGGTGGAGAGGTTCGTGCAGGTCAGCACGGGGTTGGTGTACGGCACCGGACGGGGTCGTCCGCTGACCGAGGACGACGAGTCCCGGCCGGGCGGGGCGATGTGGGGCGCCTATCCCGAGTCCAAGGCGCACGCCGAGCGGGAGCTGCTCGCGTTGGAGGGCCTGGACGTACGCATCGGCCGGCTTCCCTTCGTGTACGGCGAGGGCGACCCGCACCTGGCCCAGTCCCTGATGTGGGCCGGGAACTGGGCCGCGACCCAGCGGCTGCACATGGGGCATCACGCGGATGTCGCCCAGGGGCTGCTGCGGATCCTTCATGCGCCGGGGATCGCGGGTCGGATCTACAACATCGCCGACGACACACCCGTGACGGCGGTGGAGTTGCATCAGCTCAACGGGGTCGAGGTGCCGGAGGAGTTGTACGGGCGTACTGATCCTGACCCGTGGCTGGCGATCACGTCCACGGAGCGGATTCGGCGGGAGCTGGGTTATCGGCCGGTGTATCCGTCCGTTTACGCAGCGAGGGAGGCTGGAGCGCTCTAAGGGGGTGCCACGAGGGGTAGTCGGGCGTCTGCGGGTTCGGTGTGGCTGGTCGCGCAGTTCCCCGCGCCCCTTAGGGGCGTCTAGTCCACGCCTCTGATACGGCCCACCAGCACCGCCCCCGCCAACCCGATCACCGCCGCCACCGCGTACAGCACCCGGTAGCCGCCCAGGTACGTCACGATCGGGGCGGCGAGGGCGGGTGCCGCCACCTGGGGCAGGGCATTCGCCACGTTGATGACGCCCAGGTCCTTGCCCCGGTCCAGCGCCTTCGGCAGGACGTCCGTCATCAGGGCGAAGTCGACCGACATGAACACCCCGAGGGCCACGCCCAGCAAGGCCGCCACGACGATCGCGCCCGCCCACGTCTGCCAGGCGGCCAGCAGGGCGGTGGCCGCCGCCATCAGTACCCCGGACCACATCACGAACGGCTTGCGGCGCCCCACCCGGTCCGACCGGACGCCGCCCACCACCACCGTGGCCAGCAGCGCCACGCTGTCCACCGCGGTCAGGATCAGCACGCCCTGCTCGGGGTCGTCGTGGTGGAGGCGGTCCCGCAGGTAGTAGAGGAGGTAGAGAAGCACCAGCGCGTTGCTGAGGTTGATCAGGAAGCGGGTCAGCCAGGCCCAGGCGAAGTCCGGGTGGCGGCGGGGGCTCAGCCAGAAGCCGCTGAGGAAGGCCTTCGCCGACCAAGCCGGCCGGTCCGCGAACCCCAGCCTGAGATCCCGGTACCTGAGCACATACGGCAGCACCCCCGCCACCGCGAACACCGCGCACGCCGCATACCCGGCCGCGATCCCGCCCGCCGCCGTCGCCAGCCCCGTCCCGGCGACGGCCCCGAGGATCTGCGCCGCCCCCAGCCAGCCGCCCACCGCGCCCCGTTGCAGCCGCGGCACCCGGTCCGGTACCGCCGCCGTCACCGCCGCGAACGCGGCGTTCAGGGTCAGCTGGACCAGGCACCAGCCGACCGCCATCGCCCACAGCCCGCCGGCACCGGCGAGCAGCAGCAGCGACAGCGCGCCACCCGCCGCACCGGCCACGATCCACGGCGTACGGCGGCCCCAGCGGGCCGTGGTGCGGTCCGACAGCGCGCCGAAGAACGGGTTCGCGGCCAGCGACACGGCCGCGCCCGCGCCGGTCACCCACGCCAGCAGCGTCTCCTTCGACATCCCCGTGCCGGGTGCGAAGTCCTCCGCCTGCCGGGCCAGCAGGATCTGCAGCGGGCCGTACCAGCCCACCCAGATCGCCACGTTGGCCAGCGACAGCGCCGCCGTCCAGCCCCGGCCGACCCGGTCGACCGGCTCGGCGAGGGCGCCGACCGTCATCCCTGCGCCCGGAGCATGTCCCGCAGCCAGCCGTACGACGCCTTCGGGGTCCTGGCGAGGGTCGCGGAATCCTCGAAGTCCACGTGGACGAGTCCGAACCGGCGCGCGTACCCCTCCGCCCACTCGAAGTTGTCCAGCAGCGACCAGACGAAGTACCCGCGCACGTCGACGCCCGCCTCCACCGCCCGGTGCAGCGCGCGGATGTGGCCGTCCAGGTAGGCGATCCGCTCCTGGTCGTCGATGCCCTCGTAACTGCAGCCGTTCTCGGTGATGACGACGGGCGGCAGCCGGTCGCCGTAGCGCTCGCGGAAGCCGGTGAGCAGCTCCGTCAGGCCCTCCGGCACGACCGGCCAGCCGAAGTCCGTCACCGGTACGCCCTCGATCTGCTGGACCGAGAAGGGCAGTTCGGCCGGGATGGTCAGGCCGCCGAACTCGATGTCCGCGCCCTGCGGGGCGCCCACCCGGGTCGGCGCGTAGTAGTTGATGCCGTAGAAGTCCAGCGGCTCCGCGATGACCTTGAGGTCGGCCGGGACGTCCCCGGGCATCAACTCCCCGATGCCCTCCGGGTATGCGCCGAGCAGCAGCGGGTCGGCGAACAGCCGGTTCAGCAGCAGGTCGTAGAAGTCCGCGGCCTCCAGGTCCGGTTGGTCTCGGGAGGCGGGCCACGTCGGCCCGTGTGAGTTGGCGATCCCGATGTCACCGGCTCCGGCGGCACGCAGGGCCTGGACGGCCAGACCGTGGCCCAGGAGCTGGTGGTGGGCGACCGGAAGGGCGTCGAACATCAGCTGCTTGCCGGGGGCGTGGGCGCCGAGCGCGTGCCCGAACAGGGTGTGCTCGGCCGGCTCGTTGAGGGTGATCCACTTCTCCACGCGGTCACCGAGGCGTCCGGCGACCACGGAGACGTACTCCGCGAAGCGTGCGGCGGTGTCCCGGTCGAGCCAGTCGAGGGTCACCGGAAGATCCCAGTGGAAGAGGGTCGGGACCGGGCGTACGCCCGCCGCGCACAGCTCGTCCACGAGACGGTCGTAGAAGTCGAGGCCTTTCTCCGCACGCACCCGCGGCCAGGAGATCGAGAAGCGGTACGCGTCCACGCCCAGGTCCGCCAGCAGGGCCACGTCCTCGCGGTAGCGGTGGTAGTGGTCGCAGGCCACCGCCGCCGTGGAGCCGTCCTTGATCCGGCCCGGCTCGGCCGTGAAGGCGTCCCAGACGGACGGTTCGCGCTCGTCCGCCGCTCCCTCGATCTGGTGGGCCGAGGTCGAGACGCCCCACAGGAAGCCGGCCGGGAACTGGGGTATCGGGTCAGTCGCCATGCGCCGGATCATCCGTACCGTCGGTAACAGAAGTCAACGCCCCGGCGTGAACTGCCCGTTACGCGCCTCTACGCTCCCTCCTTCAGCACCCTGGAGATCAGCTTGCGCTGTTCGTCCGTGAGCCGGGGATCGGAGCAGTACACCGTCTTGCCGTCCACGGTGATCTGGTAGCTGAAGCCGTCCGGAACCCCGATGGGAGGCGTGCCCCGGCCGTCCGCGACCGCGCGTTCGGCCAGGGCCTGCCACTCCTGGGCGTCGGGCCGCCCCGAGGTGTCCACCTCGGCGTGCCGCTCGATGCCCGCGAATCCGCCCGTGCGCCGTACCTGAATACGCATGGGTTCCTGTCTAGTACGGACTTACAGGATCCGCACCCCGACCTGCTCCCATGCCTTCTGTACGGCCTGGAGCTCCTCGCCGCCGTCGCCGAAGCGCTCGCGGGCGGCCTTGACGGTCAGCCCCGCGAAGTCGGTGAACAGCGCCCGGTCCGACAACTCGCCGCCGGTCAGGACGTCGTACCAGATCTGTCCCGCCTTCTCCCAGGCGTGGCCGCCGAGCGCGGTGGCGGCCAGGTAGAAGGCGTGGTTGGGGATGCCGGAGTTGATGTGGACGCCGCCGTTGTCGCGGCCGGTGCGGACGTAGTCGTCCATGGTCGCGGGCTGCGGGTCCTTGCCGAGGACGTCGTCGTCGTAGGCGGTGCCGGGCTCCTTCATGGAGCGCAGGGCCTTGCCGGTGACGCTCGGGGCGAGCAGGCCCGCGCCGATCAGCCAGTCGGCCTCGGCGGCGGTCTGGCCGAGCGTGTATTGCTTGATCAGCGAGCCGAAGACGTCCGACATCGACTCGTTCAGGGCGCCCGGCTGGCCGTAGTAGGTGAGGTTCGCCGTGTACTGGGTGACGCCGTGGGTGAGCTCGTGGCCGATGACGTCGATCGGGATGGTGAAGTCGAGGAAGATCTCGCCGTCACCGTCGCCGAACACCATCTGCTCGCCGTTCCAGAAGGCGTTGTTGTAGTTCTCGTCGTAGTGGACGGTGGCGTCCAGGGGCAGGCCGTCGCCGTCGATGGAGTGGCGGCTGTAGGCCTTGAGGAAGAGCTCGAAGGTGGCGCCGAGCCCGGAGTAGGCGCGGTTGACCGTGGCGTCCTGGCCGGGGTCCTCGCCCTCGCCGCGGACCTTGGTGCCGGGCAGGGAGGTGCCGTGCTCGGCGTCGTAGATGGTGCGCAGCGGCTGGTCCGACGGTGCCTTCGCCGCCGGGGCGGCCGCGAGGGCGAACTCGGTCGTGACGCGGCGCCGGCCGCGCAGCTCGCTGTCGCGCATCAGGGTCCGCTGGGCGGGACCGGAGAGTGCGGGGTCGTCGTTCCGTGCCAGCTTGTCGAGGACGTGCGGCGGTACGACGGTGCAGAAGACGGGCTCGAAGCCCCCGTTCGTCGTCATGCCCGGCACCCTTGCACTGAGTCATGGCCGTGTCACTACCCGCAACCATGATTGGTGAAATATACGGACAGGGAGCGCCACGCTCCGTGACGAAGTGGTATGGCGCACTTTTTGTCCCATTCGCACCCCGGGTCCCGCATACTGATACGACGCCCCGCACGGGGAACGGCTCGGCTAGCATGCTTCGCATCATGCGTTTCGGGCTGCTTCTTCTTAGCTGCCGCGGCGAGGGCCTGTAGTCCAGGTCGACTCCCTCCCCGCGGAGCTTGGCGTTGCGTCGTCGGCCGTCCTTCCGGACACCCTGAGGAGCCCGAGTCATCATGGCGAACCGCCAGCAGCCCAGCAGCATGCCGATCCACAAGTACGGCCAGTACGAGCAGGTCGACATTCCCGACCGCACCTGGCCCGAGAAGCGGATCACCTCCGCTCCCCGCTGGCTCTCCACGGACCTGCGCGACGGCAACCAGGCCCTGATCGACCCGATGTCGCCCGAGCGCAAGCGCCGGATGTTCGACCAGCTGGTCAAGATGGGCTACAAGGAGATCGAGGTCGGCTTCCCCGCGTCGGGCCAGACGGACTTCGACTTCGTACGGTCGATCATCGAGGAGCCCGGGGCCATCCCCGACGACGTCACCATCTCCGTACTGACCCAGGCCCGTGAGGACCTGATCGAGCGGACGGTCGAGTCGCTGAAGGGCGCCAAGCGCGCCACCGTGCACCTGTACAACGCCACCGCGCCGGTCTTCCGCCGGGTCGTCTTCCGCGGCTCCAGGGACGACATCAAGCAGATCGCCGTCGACGGCACCCGCCTGGTGATGGAGTACGCCGAGAAGCTGCTGGGCCCGGAGACCGAGTTCGGCTACCAGTACAGCCCCGAGATCTTCACCGACACCGAGCTGGACTTCGCGCTGGAGGTCTGCGAGGCGGTCATGGCCGTCTGGCAGCCCGGCCCGGGCCGCGAGATCATCCTGAACCTGCCCGCCACGGTGGAGCGTTCGACGCCGTCCACGCACGCGGACCGCTTCGAGTGGATGGGCCGCAACCTGTCCCGCCGCGAGCACGTCTGCCTGTCGATCCACCCGCACAACGACCGCGGTACGGCCGTCGCCGCCGCCGAGCTGGCACTGATGGCCGGCGCCGACCGCGTCGAGGGCTGCCTGTTCGGACAGGGTGAGCGCACCGGCAACGTCGACCTGGTCACCCTGGGCATGAACCTGTTCTCGCAGGGCGTCGACCCGCAGATCGACTTCTCCGACATCGACGAGATCCGTCGCGTCTGGGAGTACTGCAACCAGATGGAGGTCCACCCGCGCCACCCGTACGTGGGCGACCTGGTCTACACGTCCTTCTCCGGCTCCCACCAGGACGCCATCAAGAAGGGCTTCGACGCGATGGAGGCCGACGCGGCCGCCAAGGGCGTCACCGTCGACGACATCGAGTGGGCCGTGCCGTACCTGCCGATCGACCCGAAGGACGTCGGGCGGTCGTACGAGGCGGTCATCCGCGTCAACTCGCAGTCCGGCAAGGGCGGTATCGCGTACGTCCTGAAGAACGACCACAAGCTGGACCTGCCGCGCCGGATGCAGATCGAGTTCTCGAAGATCATCCAGGCGAAGACGGACGCCGAGGGCGGCGAGGTCACCGGCTCCGACATCTGGGCGGTCTTCCAGGACGAGTACCTGCCGAACCCCGAGAACCCGTGGGGTCGGATCCAGGTCAAGAACGGGCAGTCGACGACCGACACGGACGGTGTGGACACGCTGAAGGTGGAGGCCACGGTCGACGGCGTCGACACCGTGCTGGCCGGTACGGGCAACGGTCCGATCTCGGCCTTCTTCGACGCGCTGGCGAAGATCGACGTCGATGCGCGGCTGCTGGACTACCAGGAGCACACGATGAGCGAGGGGGCGTCCGCGCAGGCCGCCTCGTACATCGAGTGTGCGATCGACGGCAAGGTGCTGTGGGGTATCGGCATCGACGCGAACACGACGCGGGCCTCGCTGAAGGCGGTTGTGTCGGCGGTCAACCGGGCGGCTCGTTGACGCTCCTCTCCGGTGGGTGGGTTCTGACCTGCTCGCCGTAGGCCCACCGGCGAGTGGGTGAGTGTGAGCCCGTCGTGGCTGGTCGCGCAGTTCCCCGCGCCCCTTTGGGGCGCGGGGTTCCGTCGTTATTCGGCCATCGGTCCGTGCAGGTCACGGAAAGGTCTCGTCCGGGGTGCTGACTCCGCGTCCGGGATGTGGCTAACATCACGCAAGCGCGGCGACGTTGCCGCGGGGTTTCGCGGAGGTGCGACGTGCTGCCAGGACGGGGACGAGACGGCCGTGCCGCCAGGCTTGCGCGCATCCTGGGCACCCGCATCGCGTGGTCGGCCGTCGGTGACGGCGAGTTCTTCTGCCCCGGGTGCGGGGGCGACCGCAACTATCAGCGGCTGACCGGGCACCGTCGCTTCACCCTGCTCGGGGTGCCCGTGCTGCCGCGTGGTGAGACCGGCCCCGTCGTGGAGTGCGCGGCCTGCCGTCGGCACTTCGGCACCGACGTCCTGGACCATCCGACGACCACCCGCTTCTCGGCGATGCTCCGCGACGCCGTCCACACCGTCGCCCTGGCGGTGCTGGCCGCGGGCGGCACCTGCGCCCGTCCGTCGCTGGAGGCCGCGGCGGCCACGGTGCGTGCGGCAGGCTTCGACGACTGTACGGAGGAGCAGCTGAACGCCCTGGTCGAGGCGCTGGCCGCGGACACCGGGCGGGTCTTCTCCGAGCCCTGCGGGGCCGGGCTGGCCATAGAGCTGCACGAGGCCCTCGACCCGCTCGCCCCACACCTCGCCCCGGTCGGACGCGAGTCCATCCTGCTCCAGGGCGCTCGAATCGCCCTGGCCGACGGCCCCTACACGCCGGCCGAGCGCGACGTGCTGTCGACGGTCGGCGCCGCCCTCACCATCGGCGCCGAGGACGTGATCCGGCTGCTGGCCGCGGCGGCGCGCACACCGTCGTAGGCCCGGGCGCCCCGCTCCTCGTCGAACTGTGCGCCGCTCGCGGCGATGACCAGGACGGCGATGCCGACGAGCACCTGCAGGCCGGCGCTGACGACGGCGCGCAGCCAGTACAGCAGGGCGGCGGTCAGCAGTACGACGCCGCCGGCGAGGCCCACGTAGAGCCAGTTGGCGGTGAGATCGATGTCGGAGTTGTCCGCGGCGGGGTCGAACGGCTCCCAGCCGCTGTAGTCGATGCCGATCAGAAAGGCCACGACGGTCCCGACGGCATCCAGGACGAGCAGCCCGACGGCCAGGGCGATGTCCCCGGCGACGGGCAGTCCCCGGCGTCCGGTGGGTGGGGGCGGCACGTTCTCGCCGCGGAAGTGCGGGAGTCCGGAGGGCCGGGCGGGGGTGGTCATGGGGACGAGTCTCTCCCGAAGACAGGAACGGGTCTTGAGTACGGATACTCAAGACCCGGTGTCGTAGGGATGTCAGCCGTGGCGGCTGTGGGGTACAGGCCCATCCCGGTGAAGGTGCGCTCCAGGGAGTCGGCGTACAGGCGGGCGCCGCTCGGCGTCCACTTGCCGGAGACGTACTTGCCGCCCTCACCGGCGAAGGTGAACTGGAACGTGCCCTTCGTGGCGACCGTGCAACCGCGTCCTCGGCTTCCCCCTGAGGGTTGGCCGCAGGTATGCCTGCGTCGTGGCGACACCGGCGGACAGCGCCATGGTGAGGGCTGCCGTCACCGGTATCCGCACACGCCGCAGCAGCGCGTCGCGTATCACCGTGGAATCTCTTCCTGCGAAGTTCAACGTTCCCCTTGCAAAGGGAACGCACGGCACAGTCGGCGAAGGAGACGGCGGTGGTCGCGCGAGCCGAGTGGTCGCGTGGTCACCGACCGCACTGGTCAGGATGCGGCCGTGCCGGGCACATGGGTGCGACGGGCAGCAAGGTGAGACGCAAGGCGTCGCGGGACATAGCGCAGCATTCCCCCGTGAAAAGCGCGCATGGGGAACCGATGTTCGGTTCAGTGGTCACCTGGAACGTATCAGGTGCCACAGTGCGTGTCACCCACACTTTTCACAGCGCACTCACACGTGACACACAACACGCCAGTTCCCACTGCCCGGAGATCTGACGGCGGGTATGGTTTCGCTGACCACTCAACCGCCACGCTGTGCAACTGCACATGTTCTGGCGGAGTTTCACAGCCTTACAGGGGGAACCACCATGTCCCGTGCGCTCGTTCGCAGCCTCGCCGCCGGCGCCGCGCTGCTCACCACCGCGTTCGTGACTCCCGCGGCCACCGCCGCCACACCCACCGTCGACACCCTGCGCGTGCCGGGGACCAGCGTGCAGCTCACGCCGACCGCGTCCGAGCAGACCAAGTCCATCGCCGCGCAGAACCAGAAGGCCGTCAGGGCGACCGCCACCATGTGCGGCTCCGGCTACAAGC
This sequence comes from Streptomyces sp. NPDC049627, assembly GCF_044465645.1. NCBI lineage: Bacteria > Bacillati > Actinomycetota > Actinomycetes > Kitasatosporales > Streptomycetaceae > Streptomyces > Streptomyces sp. NPDC049627. The sequence goes on from NZ_JBITLW010000024.1 coordinate 116,827, forward strand.
TGGACGTCGCCGAGCGCCTGCCCGACTCCCGCCGCTACGGCACCCTGTTCACCTACACCAAGTCCAACAGCCAGGGCTTCTCCGGTGCTTGCGCCGTCTTCGACAACAACATGCCGGGTGGCATGAAGATGAAGCTCAAGCTGTGCCCGAACCGCGTCAACCCGACCTGCAAGGTCGACGAGGGCCTCTTCACCGAGTACGCGGGCCCGGTCAAGATCGAGGGCAGCCACTCCTACGTGTTCTGCTCGACGGTGTACGCCATCATGTGGGACGGCATCGCGGGCCCCGCCATCATCGACGCCAAGCGCACCGCCACCCCCTGCGACTGACCTTCTGCCTCAACGGCACCCGACGACCGGTTGCTGCCGGGTGAGGGGAAGACCCCGGCAGCAACCGGTACCTGCGCGCGCACCTGCCGCTGCCCGCAGTACTCCCCGGGGAGTAAAGCCCCCGTTCAGCCGACCCCGGCAGTACCCCCGAACTCGCCCTCACGCCCGACGATCCACCCCCTCCCGGCCGGGAGTCTGGAACCGACCCAGACACCCGGACCGGAGGGAGGCCCGTCAGATGGGGGCCGTAAGAACTGCTGCGCGGCGACGGCGTGCCGTGCCCTGGCTCGTACTGGGGCTGTGGATCGCCGTGCTCGCGCTCGCCTCGCCGTTCGCGTCGAAACTGGCGGACGTCCAGCGCGACCGTGCCATCGACTACCTGCCGGCGAGCGCCGACTCCACCCAGGTGGCGAAGATCCAGGAGCGGCTGCCCGGTGGCGAGGCCACCGAGATGGTCGTCGTCTACCACCGCGACGGCGGCCTGACCGCCGCCGACAAGGCCACCGCCGCCGACCAGATCGACCGGATCGCGAGCGCGCACCGGCTCACCGGCGAACCGCGGGGCGTCCCGTCCCGGGACGGCACCACCCTGATGTACCCGGTGGCCAGCACCGAACCCGGCCAGGACGAGGACGCCCGCGACGCCCTCGTGGGCGACGTACGGGACGTGGCGCAGGGCGGCGACGGACTGAGCGTCGACGTCGGCGGCGAGGCGGCGCTCCTCACCGACTCCCGCGAGGTCTACCAGTCACTGGACGGGCCGCTGCTCTACACCACCGTCGCGGTCGTCGCGCTCCTGCTGATCATCATCTACCGCAGCCCCTTCCTGTGGCTGGTGCCGCTCGCCGTCGCGGGCGTGGCCGACTACCTGTCGATGGCTGTCGCCTACGGCCTGAACCGGTGGTTCGACACCCCGGTCTCCGGCGCGGGCTCCGGCATCATGACCATCCTCGTCTTCGGCGCCGGCACCGACTACGCGCTGCTGCTCGTCTCCCGCTACCGCGAGGAACTGCGCCGCGTCGAGCGGCCATACGACGCCATGGTCGCGGCGCTCAAGGGCTGCGGGCCGGCCGTGCTCGCCTCCTCCGGGACCGTCGCCGTCGGCCTGCTCTGCCTGCTCGCCGCCGACCTCAACTCCAGCCGCGGCATGGGTCCGCTCGGCACCGTCGGCGTGCTGTGCGCGCTGGCCGCCATGCTGGTGCTGCTGCCCGCGATCCTCGTGCTGCTCGGCCGGCGCGTGTTCTGGCCGCTCGTGCCCCGCTACGGCAGCACGCCCAAGGCCCGCCGGTCCCTGTTCACCGCCATGGGCAGCTCCGCCGGACGCCGGCCGCTGGCGGTGCTCACGGGCGGTGTCGTCCTGCTGGGCGCGCTGGCCCTCGGCACCCTGAACCTCCCCGGCAGCCTCAAGCAGCAAAACTCCTTCACCAGCACCCCCGACTCGGTCGCCGCCATGGAAACCCTCGCCGCGGCCTACCCCGAGCGCGGCACGCGGCCCCTCACCGTCATGACGCCGGACGGCCGTACCGACGACACGCTCGCGTCGGTCCGCGGCACGCGGGGCGTCGACAGCGCGCAGGAAGGACGTACCGGAAACGGCTGGACCGAGATCTCCGTCTTCGCCTCCGCACCGCCCCAGTCCGCCGGCGAGACGGCCACCATCGAGGCCCTGCGCGACCGGCTCGACGGCTCCTACGTCGGCGGCACCAGCGCCCAACAGCTCGATCTGAAGGACACCAGCGCCCGGGACCGCCTGGTCGTCGTGCCGCTCGTGCTGCTGTCCGTGCTGCTGATCCTGGTCGCCCTGCTGCGGTCGCTCGTCGCGCCGCTGATGCTGGTGGGGGCCGTGGTCGCGGTGTGGGGCGCGGCGCTCGGCATCGGCGGGCTCGTCTTCGGGCCGCTGTTCGGCTTCGAGGGCACCGACCCCGGACTCGGCCTGCTGTCCTTCGTGTTCCTCGTCGCGCTCGGCGTCGACTACGGCATCTTCCTGATGCACCGCATGCGCGAAGAATCCCTGAACGGCGCCGAACCCGTCGCCGCCGCGCTCACCGCACTGCGCACCACGGGCGGGGTCATCGCCTCCGCCGGACTCGTCCTCGCGGCGACCTTCGCGGTGCTCACCAACATGCCGCTGGTGCAGCTCGTCGAGCTGGGCTTCGTCATCGCGGTGGGCGTGCTCCTGGACACCTTCCTCGTCCGCACCTACCTGGTGACCAGCGCGAGCGTCGCACTGCGGCGCAAGGTGTGGTGGCCCGGAAGGCTCTCCCGGGAGCCCGAACGGCCGGTGCCACCGAGGGAACCGGAACCCGTACCCGCGGCGACCCACTGATCCGAACGGCGCCCCTCCTCTGCCGGAGGGGCGCCGTCCCAGCGGAAGATGAGCCCGTGCAGCCCACCACCACACCTGTGCAGCCGAGCACCCCGGCGGAGCGACCCCGCCGCGGCGAACGGATCATGGCGGCGATCAACCGCGACCCGATGACCGCCCCGCACGCCCTCCGCAACGACGCCCTCCTCGCCGTCGCCGCCGCCGTCGCGGCCGTCTGCCTGGCCCTCTTCACCGACGAGTCCCGTCGGCCCGACGCCCTCGGCTGGACACTCCTGCTCGCCGTCCACGTACCGCTCGTGTGGCGGCGCCGCCGGCCGCTGCTCGTGCTCGCCGCGGTGGTCGCGCTCGGCATCCCGTACCACGCACTCGACAACAACCACAGCTCCCCCACCCCCGCCGCGATCATCGCGCTCTACACCGTCGCCGTCACCCAGCGCCCCGCCCGCACGGTCCTGACCGGCCTCACCGTCCTCGGCGTCACCCTCACCGCGATGCTCACCCTCGGCGAGACCCGGCAGGCCATCGAACTGCTGCGCATCTCCGGCTGGCTCCTCGCCGTGATCTTCACCGGCATCGACGTGCGCTACTACCGCCAGTACGTCCGCTCCATCGTCGAACGCGCCGAACGCGCCGAACGCACCCGCGAGGAGGAGGCCCGCCGAAGGGTCGCCGAGGAGAGGCTCCGTATCGCCCGCGACCTGCACGACCTGCTCGCCCACAGCATCACGCTCATCGGCGTGCAGACGTCGGTCGCCGCGCACGTGCTGGCCGCCGACCCCGAACGCCTCGACCGCGAGACGGTCGCGAAGTCCCTCGACGACATCGCCGAGACCTGCCGCACGGCACGCGGTGAACTCCGTACGACGCTGGAGGTGCTGCGCGAGCAGGGCGTCGCCGGCGAGGCGCGCGGCCCGCTGCCCGGGCTCGACGGGGTGCCGGACCTGGTGGAGGCGGCACGGCTGGCCGGGGCGCGGGTGGCCCCCGCGCTACGGGTGCGGGAGGTGCCGCCCGCCGTGGGCGCGGCCGCGTACCGCATCGTGCAGGAGGCGCTGACGAACGTCGTGCGGCACGCGGGACCCGAACCGGCCGTACGCGTCGAGCTGTACGAGGAGGAGGGCGCCCTGCGGGTGTCGGTCACCGACGACGGCACGGGGGCCGGGCCCGGCGGCGGGGCCTCCGGCTATGGCCTCGTCGGCATGCGCGAGCGGGCCCGCAGCGTGGGTGGCACACTCGACGCCGGACCGCGTACGGGGGGCGGGTTCGAGGTGAGTGCCGTGCTCCCGATCGCAGCCGAACGGGAGGGAGACCGATGATCCGCGTACTGCTCGCCGACGACCAGACCCTTGTACGGGAGGCGTTCGCCATGCTGGTCGAGTCGGCCCCGGACATGGAGGTCGTCGGGCAGGCGGCCACCGGCCGGGAGGCCGCGGAACTGGCCCGCGGCACACGCGCCGACCTCGTCGTGATGGACATTCGCATGCCCGACCTCGACGGCATCGAGGCGACCCGCCTCATCGCGGCCGACGACGACCTGGCCGGGGTGCGGGTCCTGGTCCTCACCACCTACGACACCGACGAGAACATCGTCGACGCCCTGCGCGCGGGCGCCTCCGGCTTCCTGGTGAAGGACACCCGCCCCGCCGAACTCCTCGACGCCATCCGCACGGTGGCGGCGGGTGAGGCACTCCTCTCCCCGGGCCCGACGGCACGGCTGATCGAGCGTTTCCTGCGCAGCCCCTCCGCGCCCACGGCCGGGGGACCCGAATGCCTGTCCGACCGTGAACGCGAAGTGCTGACGCTGGTCGCGCGCGGCCTCAACAACACCGAAATCGCCGAGGCCTTGGGCCTGAGCCCGCTGACGGCGAAGACCCACGTCAGCCGCATCATGGGGAAGCTGGGGGCGCGGGACCGGGCGCAGTTGGTCATCGTGGCGTACGAGTCGGGAATGGTGACACCGGGGAGTCTGTGACGGACAGGTCAATGTCTGACTCTCCGTCAAAGGAACTCGATGACCATTCTGAGCCGCACACTCAGTCGTACGTTCCTGGTCACCGCAGCACTTCTGACCACGCCTCTCACCACGGCCGGCAACGCCTCGGCGGACACCGGCTGCACGTCCTCCGTCCCGTACGTCTCGGGCGAGGGCGGCTACGACACGTACCGCATCCCCGCGACGATCACGACCCCACGCGGCACGGTCCTCGTCTTCGCCGAGGGCCGGCACAACAGTGCCGGGGACACCGGCGATATCGATGTCGTCCTCAGACGCTCCACCGACGGCGGCTGCACCTGGGGCCCGATGGCGGTCGTCGCCGCCGGGGACGGGAACACGCGGGGCAATCCTGCGCCGGTGGTGGATCCGCGCACCGGCACGGTCGTGCTGGTCACCTCCTACAACAGCGGTGCTGTGACGGAGGCGGAGATCATGCGGGGAGAGGTGACGGCGGAGGAGAGCCGCCGGGTCTTCGTCCAGCGGAGTGCGGACGACGGCCGCCACTTCTCCTCACCTCGGGACATCACGCGGCAGGTGAAGCCGGCGAACTGGCGCTGGTACGCGACGGGCCCGGGGCACGCGATCGCCCTGCGACGGGGCCCGCACGCCGGACGGCTGGTGGCGGCGGCGAACCACTCGGCGGCACCGCCGCCCGGCTCCGCCGACACCGGGCAGGAGCCCAAGTACTACGGCGCACACGCCCTCTACAGCGACGACGCCGGTCTCACCTGGCGGATCGGCTTCGTGGACGACACCTACGACGGTTTCGGCAACGCCAACGAGTCCACGGCCGCCGAACTCCCCGACGGGCGGCTGTACTTCAACGCCCGCGACCAGCTCGGCACGAGCACCGGCAACCGGCTCGACAGTCATTCCAGCGACGGGGGTATGACCCTGGACCGCCCGTACGCCGTCCAGCCGACCCTCAACGAGGTTCCGGTGGTGGAGGGAAGCGTCCTCCAACTCGTCGGCCCCGGCGCCCCGTTGTTGTTCTCCGCCCCGTCCGTCCCCACCGCCCGCCAGGCCATGGCCGTGTGGCGCAGTACGGACGGCGGAGCGACCTTCACGAAGGCGCTGACGCTGTCTCAGCAACGGGCGGCGTACTCCGACCTCGTGCCGCTCGGGCGGGACGCGGTGGGGATCCTGTACGAGACGGGCGTGACGGGGACGTACGAGACGATCGAGTTCCGCCGGCTGGGGGTGGCGGACCTGACGTAGCCGGCGGCCCAGGACTTCCTCGCCCCCGCCGCCCCTACCCGTCCCGTCCCTGGGGGCTGCCGCCCCCGGACCCCCGCTTCGGCCCTGAAGGGGCCTCGTCCTCAAACGCCGGACGGGCTGAAAAACCAGCCCCTCCGGCGTTTGAGGAGCGGGGGTCCAGGGGGCGGAGCCCCCTGGCGGGG
>NZ_JBITLW010000025.1:0-96611 GCF_044465645.1 Streptomyces sp. NPDC049627
AACCCGGAAGCTAAGCCTTACAGCGCCGATGGTACTGCAGGGGGGACCCTGTGGGAGAGTAGGACACCGCCGAACAATTCTTGAGAAAACCCCCGGCCGGGGATACCGGTTCGGGGGTTTTCTGCATTTCCGGTTCGGGATCTGGTGGGGTCCCAGTATCAGGGGGAAGTCCGTCAGACTCCCCCGTTGGACTACAGACGACCTGCCGTCTTCAGAGCCAGATAGGCGTCCGCCAATGCCGGCGCGAGTTCTTCCGGCGTTGCGTCGACGACCGTGACGCCGTGACGGCGGAGTTGTTCCGCTGTGCGGTGGCGTTCGCTCTGGGCCTGGGCGGCGGCTGCGGCCTCGTACACAGAGTCCGTGTTTCCGCGTGCGGTTGCCATGCGCGCGATGTGAGGATCCGCTACTGATGCCAGCAGAATCGTATGGCGCTGGGTGAGCTGGGAGAGTACAGGGAGCAGGCCCTCCTCGATCGGGGCGGCATCCAAGGTGGTCAGCAGGACGATCAAGGAGTGGCGGGGCGCCGTCCGCAGGGCCATGGCCGTAAGGCCTCGCGCGTCCGTTTCGATCAGCTCCGGCTCGATCGTGGCCATTGCGTTGACCAGGGAGGGCAGAACCTCGCCTGCTGTGCGGCCCTGGACGAGGGCACGTACCCGGCGGTCGTAGGCCAGGAGGTCCACGCGGTCGCCGGCTCGCGAGGCGAGGGCGGCCAGGAGCAGTGCCGCGTCCATGGCGGCGTCGAGGCGTGGAGCGTCGCCGACGCGTCCTGCGGAGGTGCGGCCGGTGTCCAGGACGAGGAGGATGTGGCGGTCGCGCTCGGGGCGCCAGGTGCGTACGGCGACCGTTGACTGGCGGGCCGTAGCACGCCAGTCGATGGAGCGGGTGTCGTCGCCGGGGACGTACTCGCGCAGGCTGTCGAATTCTGTGCCCTCGCCGCGCGTGAGCACGCTGGTGCGGCCGTCGAGTTCGCGGAGGCGGGCCAGTTTGGAGGGCAGGTGCTTGCGGCTTGTGAAGGGGGGCAGGACCCGCACCGTCCAGGGAACTTTGTGGGTGCCCTGGCGGGAGAAGAGACGCAGGGGGCCGTACGAGCGAATCGTCACGCGGTCGGCCTGGCGGTCGCCGCGGCGGGTGGGCCGTAGGCGGGTCGTGATGCGGCGGCGTTCGCCGGCGGGGACCGTCACGCGGTGACGGGAGGCCGCCACCTCTGTGCCTGGCTGCCAGCTGCTGGGCGGCCAGGCGTCGCGGAGTTGGGCGCGGAGGGGGCGGCCGGACGGGTTGGTGATCGTGAGGGTGACGTCGGCCGTTTCGCCCAGGCGAACGGAGGTGTCGCCGGAGCGGGTCAGGCCCAGGCGGCGTACGGGTGCCGCCAGGGCGAAGTCGCAGGCGCAGGCCGCAACCAAGGGGCCGTTGATCGCGAGGATGCCCGTCCAGCTGGGTTCCCAGATGGCTACGGGGAGGGAGCCTAGGGCCGCGAGGAGTGCGGCGCGTCCGGTGAGTGCCATCAGCGGGGGACGGGGACGTGGGCGAGGATCGCGTTGATGACGGAGTCGGCCGTGACGCCTTCCATCTCGGCCTCCGGGCGGAGCTGCACGCGGTGGCGGAGAGTGGGCAGGGCCAGTGCTTTGACGTCGTCGGGGATGACGTAGTCGCGGCCTGTCAGCCATGCCCATGCTCGGGCGGTGGCCAGGAGGGCCGTGGCGCCGCGTGGGGAGACGCCCAGGGTCAGGGACGGCGATTCGCGGGTGGCTCGGCAGATGTCGACGACGTAGGCCGTGATCTCCGGGGAGACCGTCGTCTTGGCCACCGCTGCGCGCGCCGCCTCCAGGTCTGCGGGGCCTGCTACGGGGCGCACGCCGGCGGCGCGCAGGTCGCGGGGGTTGAAGCCCTCGGCGTGGCGGGTGAGGACGTTGATCTCGTCCTGGCGAGAGGGGAGCGGGATCGTGAGTTTGAGGAGGAAACGGTCCAGCTGGGCTTCGGGGAGGGGGTAGGTGCCCTCGTATTCCACCGGGTTCTGCGTCGCGGCGACCAGGAACGGGTCGGGGAGCGGGCGGGGGGTGCCGTCGACGGTTACCTGGCGTTCCTCCATGGCCTCCAGGAGGGACGACTGGGTCTTCGGCGGGGTGCGGTTGATCTCGTCGGCGAGGAGGAGGTTGGTGAAGACCGGGCCGGGCTGGAAGGAGAACTCGGCGGTGCGGGTGTCGTAGACGAGGGAGCCCGTCACGTCGCTCGGCATCAGGTCGGGGGTGAACTGGACGCGCTTGGTGTCGAGTTCGAGTGCGGATGCGAGGGCGCGGACGAGCAACGTTTTGGCGACCCCAGGGACTCCTTCCAGTAGAACGTGTCCGCGGCAGAGGAGGGCGACGACGAGGCCGGTCACGGCGGGGTCCTGGCCGACCACGGCTTTGGCGATCTCGGCGCGCAGGGCTTCCAGGGAGGCGCGGGCGGTGCCCGGGTCCCCGGTGTTCCCGGCGTTGTCAGTGGTCGGGTCCATCATGGACGGCGTACCTCTCTTTCGAGGGCGTCGAGTTGGTCGGCGAGGGCGATGAGGGCCGCGTCGTCGCTGGGCGGCGGGCCGAAGAGAAGAGTGTGCAGGGTCTGTCCGTCTCCGTGGTTGTGGAGGTGGGCGGACAGAGCGGGGAGCAGGGCCTCGGGCGCATGCGCCTGGGAGACGGGAACGCCTACGAGGGGGGCGAGGCGGGTGCGGGTGGTGGAGCGAAGAGCGGCGGCCGCGCGGTCGCGGGCGTTGGCCTTGCGGTAGAGGCGGGCACGGCCTTCGACGGTCTCGGAGGCGCGGATCGCCACGGGGAGTTTCTCGGGTACGAGGGGGCCGAGTCGGCGTGCCCTCCACAGAGCGGCCAGGGCTGCGGCGATGAAGAGTTGCAGGGTGCCCCAGATCCAGCCCGAGGGGAGCAGGTCGAAGAAGCCGCGTTCGTCGTCCGCGGCGTCGGCCGACGTGTCGGAGAGCGAGGGGAGGTACCAGACCAGATGGGGGCGGGAGCCGAGGAGTTGGAGGGCGAGCGAGGCGTTGCCCTGCTCGTCGAGACGTTCGTTGTAGAGGATGTCGGGGGCGCCGAGGACGACGGTGTCGCCGTCTCCGGTGGTCTCCGGGACACGCAGCAGGGTGGCCAGGCGTTCGCTGGGGTAGCACTCGTCGGCGCCGAGACGGGTCGTGGTGTAGCGGATGCCTCCCAGGTCGGCGGTGCCCGCGCGCTGGGCCGCGGGCAGGGCGCAGTCGGGGGAGAGCTCCGAGTCGAGGCTGGTGGCGGGGTCTGCGGTGACTCCGGGGACGAGTTTTTCGACGGACCAGCTGCCCGGGGCGACGAGGACGGTACGGCCGCCGGAGCCGGCGGTCGACGAACGCAGCGACGTCTGTTGACGGTGCGTCAGCAGATCGGGGACGGCGACCAGGAGGGTGGTGTCCGCGGCGGCCGCGGCGCGTGCCTCCTCCAGGGTGGTGACCACGCGGGTGTCCACGCCGCGGTCGGCGAGGAGCTCGGTGACCGCGCGGCTGCCCTTGGGGTCGGCGGAGCGTGGGTCGAGGGTGCCGTGCCGGGCGTCGGAGCGGATCGTGGCGATCGCTACGGCTGCCGCCAGCAGGGCGACGACGGCGAGAGCGACGCCTCGCGCGTGGGTCCAGATCTGGCGTGCCGTGGGCGAGGCCGCGGTGGAGGGGAGCTGGGCCTCGGTGGTCATTCGGCGGCTCCCTGGCGGGCGTTGTGCGCCGTGCTGGGGGCGCTGCTCGCGAGCTGTGGCTTGCTGTTCTCCAGGTCGCGGTCGAGTGTGGCGATGCGCTGGTACGCCTGCTGGGTCGCGCTCCGTCCGCCGTATGTCACGTCGTCGAAGTCCCGGGCGGCGGCGCGCAGTCGATCCGTGTGGGAGGGCAGCGAGCGGCCCGCTTCGGCGGCGGCCTCGTCCGCGGTGCGGCCTGGGCGGACGTCGAGGAGCGCGCGTTCCTCGAGGGAGCGGACGATGGCGCGCATGCGTTCCTGGACGGCCTGGTTCCAGTGGCCCTGGGCGGCGTGTGCTTCGGCGGTGGCTCGGTGTTCGGCGGCGGTGCGGGGGCGGTCGTCGAACAGGGCGGTGGTGGAGGTGGGTTCGCGGCGCGGGGTGCCCAGGCGCCACCAGAGGGCACCGAGGACCGCGAGGACGACCAGGATGACGACGATGAGGCCGAGCGGTCCTCCGGGCGTCACGGTCGAGGCCCTGCTGAACAGGTCCTCGACCCAGTCCCAGAAGGCGTCCAGGGCGCGCTGGAACCAACTGGGTTCGTTCTGGTGGTACATGCCCTTGGACAGCTCGCGCCGGGCGGCTTCCCGCGCGGGATCACGCGGGATCGTCAGTGGCGGCTCGTCGTCCGAGCGTGTCAGCAGCAACAGGCGTATGGCCCCGTCCGGCAGTGCTGACGCTGTTGTGAGAACTCCCCCCGCCAGGCTCACCGGTTCAGCTCCCCGGGGTGGTGGTGCCGTAGCCCTGGACGCCGGCTGCGCGGGCCAGTTCGAGGTCGAGGGCCTCGCGGCGGATGCGCTGGTCGATGTAGAGCAGGACGGTGACGCCGGCCGTGATCGGGAAGGTGATCATGGAGCCGATCACCGAGCCGATGCCGCTGACGATGAGGAACGTCCAGCCGAAGTCGGTCGTGCCGTTGAGGAAGCTGGCCGCGCCCTCGCCGCTGAGGGCGCCGCCGAGGAAGGTGAAGGGGATGACGACGATCGCCGCGACGATGTTCGCGATGATCGTGGCCAGCAACTGGATGCCGAAGACGCGCCACCAGGAGCCGCGGACGAGCTTCGCGGAGCGGCTCAGTGCCTTGAAGATGCCCTGCTTCTCCAGCATCAGCGCGGGCGAGGCGAGGGAGAAGCGGAACCACAGCCACAGCGCGACGATGCCGGTGCCGAACATGCCCAGGACGGCGAGCGCCGCTCCTCCGTCGCCGGAGCCGGATGCGGCCACGAGGATGCCGGGCACGGCACCTGCGACCAACAGGCCGAAGGCCATGAGCAGCAGCAGGAAGAGCAGGCCGAAGAGCCGCAGTACCTGAGGGCGGGCATCGTGCCAGGCCTCGCCGGTGGTCACCGACTTGCCGAGCACCGCGCGGCTGGTGACCGTCGTGAGCAGAGCGGTCGCGGCGATCGCGCCGATCACCGAGATCAGGAAGATCACGCTGGAGCTGAGCAGGGCGTCGCGCGTGGCGCGAGCGAGCTCGCTGAGGGTGGCGCTCGGGTCGTTGAGGGCCTCGGTGTTGGTGCGGTCGTTCAGGACGAAGCCCTGGAGGAGGATGACGAGGATCTCCGTCACGATCGCGACGGTCAGCGAGATGCCGAGGACCGTGCGCCAGTAGGTGCGCATGGTGGAGACCGCGCCGTCGAGGATCTCGCCGACGCCGAGGGGGCGCAGCGGGATCACGCCGGGCTTGGCAGCGGGCGGTGGGCCGCCCCAGCCGCTTCCCCAGGCGCCGTAACCGCCGGGGGCGCCGTAGCCGGGGTGGCCGCCGCCGTATCCCCCGGGGCCGGCGGGCGGGGGAGTGCCCCAGCCCGGGCCGGGCGGTGGGGGTGGCGGGGTCTGGCCTTGAGCCTGGGGTCCCGTCGGGGCGGACCACTGGCCGGGCGGCGGCTGCTCCTTGGACCACTTCGTGCCGGGGCCCTGTGGGTCCGGTCCCGGCTGCTGTTCGGGATCGGGACGGTCTGCGGGCTCGGCAGGTCCGGACGCCGCCGGTTCCTGCCCGTCGGACGGGGCGGATCCGGGCGAGGCCCAGCCCGGAGTGTCTTTCATCGTCGCTCCTTCACGGTGCCCGTCCGCGGTCGCGGCGGCAGGTTGGCAGCCATCGTGCCATGGGGCGGTCGGCGAGGTACCGGCCGCGGTATCGGCTGCACACCTTCAATTGTCCGGCGGACAAAGGGCAGACTGGCCGCATGGCTGATCAGCACGCGCAATTCGGCGAGGACAGCAAACCGACAGGGATACCGGCGATCCGGTGGGACGAGCCACCCGAGGGCCCCGTTCTGGTCCTTCTCGACCAGACGAGGCTGCCGGCCGAGGAGGTCGAGCTGGTCTGTACGGACGCGCCCGCGCTGGTGGAGGCGATCCGTTCGCTCGCCGTGCGCGGGGCGCCGCTGCTCGGGATCGCCGGGGCGTACGGTGTCGCGCTCGCCGCCGCGCGCGGGTTCGACGTGGATGCCGCGGCGGAGTCGCTGGCGGGTGCCCGGCCCACCGCGGTGAACCTCGCCGTCGGCGTGCGCAGGGCTCAGTCCGCCTACCGGGCCGAGCTCGCCGAAAGTGGTGATGTCGCGCAGGCCGCCGCGGCGGCACTGGCTGCTGCGCGGGCGTTGCACAAGGAGGACGCCGCGGCCAGCGCCCGGATGGCCGAGCGTGGGCTGGCACTGCTGGACGAGCTGCTGCCCGGTGGTGGGCACCGCATCCTCACGCACTGCAACACAGGGGCGCTGGTGTCGGGAGGCGAGGGCACCGCGTTCGCGGTGGCGCTTGCGGCGCACCGGGCCGGGCGGCTGAGGCGGCTGTGGGTGGACGAGACGCGGCCGTTGCTGCAAGGGGCTCGTCTGACGGCGTACGAGGCCGCGCGCAACGGGATGGCGTACACCTTGCTCACGGACAATGCGGCGGGCTCGCTGTTCGCTGCCGGTGAGGTGGACGCGGTGCTGATCGGGGCGGACCGGATCGCGGCCGACGGCTCGGTGGCGAACAAGGTGGGGAGCTATCCGCTCGCCGTGCTCGCGCGGTACCACCATGTGCCGTTCATCGTGGTGGCGCCGCTGACGACGGTGGATCCGCAGACGCCGGACGGGGTGTCCATCGAGGTCGAGCAGCGTCCTGGGTTCGAGGTGACCGAGATCGTGGCGCCTCAGGTGCCGGTGGCGGGAGCGGAGGCGGGTGGCGGGATTCCGGTGGCGCCTCTGGGGACGCAGGCGTACAACCCGGCGTTCGATGTGACGCCGCCCGAGCTGGTGACGGCGATCGTCACTGAGGAGGGCGCTGTGTCGCCGGTGACTGCTGAGGCGCTGGCGGAGTTGTGTGCCAGGTCGCGTCAGGTGACACAGACGTTGTGAAGTAGGGGTCGGGACCAGTCGGGGCAAGGGTGGGTGAATGCGCCCAGAGGTCACACTCCGTCCTGTCGGCGAGGGCAGACAGTAGCCATCGCGTACGACTAAGGTCACTGGCCGGTGACCTATCTCACCACTGCCTTCGCCACTGTTATGAGAATGGGATGATGGCATCCATGAAGGGACGAGTCCTTGTCGTCGACGACGACACCGCACTGGCCGAGATGCTCGGCATCGTGCTGCGTGGTGAAGGTTTTGAGCCGTCTTTCGTAGCCGACGGCGACAAGGCGCTGGCCGCATTCAGGGAGACCAAGCCCGATCTGGTGCTGCTCGACCTGATGCTGCCCGGGCGGGACGGTATCGAGGTGTGCCGCCTGATCAGGGCGGAGTCCGGGGTGCCGATCGTGATGCTCACGGCCAAGAGCGACACCGTGGACGTGGTGGTCGGTCTGGAGTCCGGCGCGGACGACTACATCGTGAAGCCGTTCAAGCCGAAGGAGCTTGTCGCCCGGATCCGGGCGCGGCTGAGGAGGTCGGAGGAGCCGGCGCCCGAGCAGCTGGCCATCGGTGACCTGGTCATCGATGTGGCCGGGCACTCCGTGAAGCGGGACGGGCAGTCCATCGCGCTGACGCCGCTGGAGTTCGACCTGCTGGTCGCGCTGGCCCGCAAGCCGTGGCAGGTGTTCACGCGTGAGGTGCTCCTCGAGCAGGTGTGGGGCTACCGGCACGCGGCCGACACCCGTCTGGTCAATGTGCATGTGCAGCGACTGCGCTCCAAGGTCGAGAAGGACCCGGAGCGTCCGGAGATCGTGGTGACCGTTCGTGGCGTCGGCTACAAGGCAGGGCCGAGCTGACATGTCCGGGGACAGTGCCGCTTCGGCCCCCGGTCGGACCGGGGCCCGTCCGGAGCGGCCTGTCGGTCCGAAGAAGGCGGGCTCCCGCTGGGGACGGTTCCTTGAAGGCGGGCTGCTGCAGGGCGGAGTCCAGGGCAGCCCGGTCCTTCGGCTGGTACTGCGCTGGGTGCGCCGGCCGCTGCTGCCCGTCATGCGGTTGTGGCGGCGCAATATCCAGCTCAAGGTCGTCGTCACGACTCTGTTGATGTCGCTGGGCGTGGTTCTTCTGCTGGGCTTCGTCGTCATCGGGCAGGTGCGCAACGGCCTGCTGGACGCCAAGGTGAAGGCCTCGCAGAGCCAGGCCACGGGCGGGTTCGCGGCGGCCAAGCAGCGGGCGGAGGAGGCGGCGGCCGGGACCGCTGACGACCGTTCGGCGGCGGACGAGCCTTTCGACCAGAACGTCAGCCCGTGGATGACCGATCTCGTCTCCTCGCTCTCCAGTGGCGGGCAGGGCGCCTTCGAGGTGGTGACGCTCCCCGCCTCCGCGGGAAGTGACAGCGGAGGGCGCGGGCGGCGTGGCTCCGGCCTTGTCGACCCGACGGCGAGCGTGCCCGAGGCACTGCGTGAGCGGATCGACAGCGCTACAGGCGCGTTCCAGAGCTACACCCGCATCGTCTACCTGCGCGCGGCGCACAAGGAATCGCAGCCGGCCCTGGTCATCGGCAAGCAGGTCAACGACCCCAACGACGACCCGTACCAGCTGTACTACCTCTTCCCGCTCACCCAGGAGGAGAAGTCGCTCAGCCTGGTCAAGGGGACGCTCGCCACCGCCGGTCTCTTCGTGGTCGTACTGCTCGGGGCCATCGCCTGGCTCGTGGTGCGGCAGGTCGTCACGCCGGTGCGGATGGCGGCCGGGATCGCCGAGCGGCTGTCGGCCGGGCGTCTGCAGGAACGGATGAAGGTCACCGGCGAGGACGACATCGCGCGGCTCGGTGAGGCCTTCAACAAGATGGCGCAGAACCTGCAGCTGAAGATCCAGCAGCTGGAGGACCTGTCGCGGATGCAGCGGCGGTTCGTGTCCGACGTGTCGCACGAGTTGCGTACGCCGCTGACGACCGTACGCATGGCTGCCGACGTCATCCATGAGGCGCGGGAGGATTTCGATCCGGTGACCGCGCGGTCGGCGGAACTGCTCGCCGACCAGCTGGACCGGTTCGAGTCGCTGCTCGCCGACCTGCTGGAGATCAGCCGCTTCGACGCGGGCGCGGCGGCGCTGGAGGCCGAGCCGATCGACCTGAGGGAGGTCGTACGGCGCGTCGTCACCGGTGCCGAGCCCCTCGCGGAGCGCAAGGGCACCCGGATACGGATCCTCGGCGACCAGCAGCCGATCGTGGCCGAAGCCGATGCACGGCGCGTCGAGCGTGTGCTGCGCAACCTCGTCGTCAACGCCGTCGAGCACGGCGAGGGCAGGGACGTCGTCGTCAAGCTCGCGGCGGCGGGCGGGGCGGTCGCGGTCGCGGTGCGCGACTACGGCGTCGGGCTCAAGCCCGGCGAGGCGACCCGGGTCTTCAGCCGCTTCTGGCGGGCTGACCCGGCACGCGCGCGTACGACGGGCGGTACGGGGCTCGGGCTGTCCATCGCGCTGGAGGACGCGCGGCTGCACGGCGGCTGGCTGCAGGCATGGGGTGAGCCGGGAGGCGGTTCGCAGTTCCGGCTGACGCTGCCGCGGACCGCGGACGAGCCCCTGCGGGGTTCGCCGATACCGCTGGAGCCCAAGGACTCGCGACGCAATCGTGGACTTAATGACGCCGGTCTGCCGCGTGGCGGCGGTGAGAAGGCCGCGACGGTGCCCTCCCAGTCCACGGGTGACCAGGTGCCTTCGATGCCGTCCAGGGACCCGTTCGCCGCGCGGCTCGGCACGGCGGCCCCCAAGGCTGATCCGACGGCGCTGCCCGGCAACGGCGCGCGCGTGGTCCCCCGGCCCGCCTCGGGCGCACGGCCGCCGGACGACGCAGCCGGCGCGGAAGGGCCGCCGAAGGAGGAAGCCGGGCGGGCAGAGGAGCCGAACAAGCATGGGGAGGCATTTCGTGGGCGCTGACCGCGAAGGGGGTGCCCGGCGCGGGCCGGGACGCGCGGTGGTGTTCGCCGCATGTGGTGTCGTACTGCTCGCGGGGTGCGCCTCGATGCCCGACAGCGGCGATCTGCGTGGCGTCGAGTCCACGCCGCGCCAGGACACCCAAGTGCGGGTCTTCGCCATGCCGCCGCACGAGGACGCTTCGTCGGCGGAGATCGTGACCGGCTTCCTGGAGGCGCTGACCAGCGACGATCCGGACTATGAGATAGCACGCAAGTACCTGACCAAGGAGGCGTCGGACAAGTGGCGGCCCTTGCTGTCCACGACGGTGCTCGCCGACGGGCCAGGTGCTGAAGCCGACCGTGTGCCGGGACGGGAGGAGAGCGACGGCCTGTCGTACACGCTGACCGGCGCCAGGGTCGCCACGGTCGATGCGCAGCAGTCGTACTCGCCCGCCGACGGGGACTACAGCGAGACGATGCATCTCACCCGGGACAAGAAGACCAGGCAGTGGCGCATCGACGTGCCGCCGCGCGGCGTCGTCATGGGCAAGTCGGACTTCCAGCGCAATTACATGTCCGTCGACAAGTACTACTTCGCCACGAACACCACGCTCGGGACTTCCCCGCACACTGCGGCCGTCGCTGATCCCGTCTATGTGCGCAGGAACGTGGACCCGATGTCCGAGATGGTGCGGTCCCTGCTCAAGGGGCCCACCAGTTGGCTCGACCCGGTGGTCAGGTCGAGCTTCCCCACCGGTACGGCGCTGACGAAGGACGTCGCCTCGCTGCCGCCGGACGACCAGAACCGGCTGACGGTGCTGTTGAACGACAAGGCGGCCCGGGTCGGGCTGACCCAGTGCAACGAGATGGCGGCGCAGCTCCTGTTCACCCTGCAGAACCTCACTCCCACGGTGGACGAGGTCGAGCTGCGGGCGGGCGGCAGGCAGCTGTGCGCGCTCACCGAGAACGATGCGGAGGCCATCGCCGCGCGCGGGTCGGTCGAGCGCGCCGAATACCTGTACTTCCTCGACGCCGAGCACCGGCTCGCACGGCTGGCCGCCGCCACCAACGACACGCATCCCGATCCCGTGCCGGGTGCCCTGGGTGAGGGCGACACCGAGCTGGAGTCGGTGGCTGTGTCGCGCGACGAGGACATGGCGGCCGGGGTGGGCCGCGACGGCAAGAACCTGTATGTCGGGGCGCTGGTGTCGGGTGGTCCGCTGGGGGAGCCAGAGCTCACCAGCGCGGGCAGGACGGCCGAGGAGCGGCTGTCGGCGCCCAGCTGGGACGCCCAGGGCGACCTCTGGGTGGCCGATCGCGATCCCCGCCATCCCCGGCTGTTGATGCTGAAGGAGGGCGTGGGCGATCCGCTGGTGGTGAAGACGCCGCCGGGGCTGGAGGGGCGCATCGAGTCCGTCCGGGTTGCCGCGGACGGCGTGCGGATCGCGCTCGTGGTGAAGCAGGGCGACAGGTCGTCGCTGCTCATCGGGCGGATCGAGCACAGCGAGAACGTGAAGGCCGGGGAGCCCGCGGCCGTATCGGTGCACGAACTGCGCTCCGCGACGCCGGAGCTGGAGGAGGTCACCACCATGTCGTGGGCCGGTGACAGCCGGCTCGTGGTGGTCGGGCGTGAGCGGGGCGGCGTCCAGACGATGCGCTACGTCCAGGTCGACGGCTCGACACCGGACGGGCCGGTGCCCGCGGCCCTCAGCGGCGTGAAGGAGATCACCGCGTCCGAGGACGCTCGGCTGCCGCTGGTCGGCTACTCGGAGGACGGGATCGTACGGCTGCCGTCCGGGATGCAGTGGCAGAAGGTGGTGACGGACGGGACCGCGCCGGTTTATCCGGGGTGACGTCGTGTCCGGGGCGGGCCGTTGAGGCTCGGGCCCGGTGAGCGTCGCGGCCGCTTCCGGCCGGAGGGGACTCCGGCCGGAAGCGGCCGCTTCTTTCGTTGCGAGGTGGGCGGCCGGTTCTTCCTCGGGCCGGGGGAATCCGGCGTGGTTGCGGGGTTGAAGTGCGACTTTGGGCGGTGGCCGGAGTTTTCCACAGGCAGTTGTCCACAGGGGTGGTCGGCCGGCGCGGGCGTTGGCACAGTGGTGGGCATGCGGGGGTGGTGGCAGGACCTCACCGACCTGGTGCTGCCGGCCGAGTGCGGGGGCTGTGGCAGGCCGCGTACGGTGCTCTGTCCGAAGTGCCGTGCGGTCCTGAGCGGGGTCGCACCGAGCCGGGTGCGGCCGGTGCCGGAACCGCCCGGGTTGCCGGTCGTGCACGCGGCTGCCCGGTACGCGGACGAGGTGCGGGCTGTGCTGCTGGCCCACAAGGAGCGCGGCGCGCTGGCGCTCGCGGCGCCGCTCGGGACGGCTCTGGCGGGGGCTGTGCGCGCGGGGCTTGGGGACGCCCGTGCGGAGGGCGGTGGGGCATCGGTGCGGGGCGTGCGGTCCTGCGGCTCTCAGGTACGGGCCGGCGGGGCAGGGCGGTTCGGGAGCGCCGGTGTGCCGGTGCTGCTCGTACCCGTTCCTTCCGGGCGCGGGGCGGTACGGGCACGAGGGCATGATCCGGCCCGGCGGATCGCACTCGCGGCCGCGGGCGAACTGCGGCGGGCCGGGACGTCGGCGCGGGTGCTCGCCGTGCTGCGGCAACGGCGGCCGGTGGCCGATCAGTCGGGGCTCGACTCCCGGCAGCGGTGGGGCAATCTCGCGGGCGCGCTGACCGTGGCCCCGGGAGGAGGCCGGCTCCTCGCCGGTGGTGCGGTCGTGCTCGTCGACGACCTCACGACGACGGGTGCTTCCCTGGCGGAGGCGGCGCGTGCCGTGCGGGCGGCCCTGGCGGCGGCGGTGGACTCCCGAAGCCCGGAGCGGGCGGTGGACGCCTGCCGCCCCGACGGCAGGGGCAGTTGCGGCGGTGCGGCGGGAGGAACGTGCGGATACGGCAGAACGGAGGAGGGGGTGGATGCGTATGGATGGGTGACCGCGCACGGAGCGTGCGGTGACGGGAGGTCCGCTGTGTACCTGGCGGGAAGTCGGGAAAGCACTGGGGAACGGAGTGTGGGCTCGACGGAGGGCGTGGTGCGGCGGACGCGTGAGATGCCGGGAATCATGGATACCGGACGGGCCGGTGACGTGATCTGCGCGGCCGTGGTCGCTGCGTCGCCGGATTCTTTCGAGATAAACCGGAACTGACTGCGAACTTGCATCGTTGCAGGTAACGAGAGGGTCAATTCACCTGAACGGAGGTACGCCGCAGTAGAGGGTGACGACATCCGTCCGGGCGAGATATGTTCGGTTGTGAGAGAAAGGCGCAGGCCATCCCTCTCCTATCCGAATGCCGTGCCGCGGGTTTTGCGCAATCACCCGCGACCATGGGGTGGAGATCTTGCCCATGGGGGAGGAGGAGGTGGAAGTCACCGAGTCCGAGGTTCCGGGGTTCCCCGGAGCCGGGTGCAAAAGGGAGATGCTCCGCCGATCGAGCGGAGCGATCCGGGAACGGAGTTCTGCGTGGACATCGTCGTCAAAGGCCGCAAGACCGAGGTGCCCGAGCGGTTCCGCAAGCACGTGGCCGAGAAGCTGAAGCTGGAGAAGATCCAGAGGCTCGATGCCAAGGTGATCAGCCTCGACGTCGAGGTGTCCAAGGAGCCCAACCCCCGACAGGCCGACCGTAGCGATCGAGTGGAGATCACGCTCCGCTCCCGCGGTCCGGTGATCCGGGCGGAGGCAGCGGCCAGTGATCCGTACGCGGCACTCGACCTGGCGGCGGAGAAGCTGGATGCGCGGCTGCGCAAACAGCACGACAAGCGTTTCTCGCGCCGCGGCGCACGTCGGATCTCGGCGGCCGAGGTCCCCGACCACGTTCCGGGCGCGGCGACGCTCAATGGCAACGGCCACACCTTCCAGGAAGAAGAGCCGGAGGGAATTCCCACCAAGAAGATCGGCTCGCTGGAAGTGAAGGGCGAAGGACCCCTCGTCGTGCGCGAGAAGACGCACGTCGCCTCCCCGATGACCCTCGACCAGGCTCTCTACGAGATGGAGCTGGTCGGGCACGACTTCTACCTGTTCGTCGACTCCGAGACCAAGGAACCGAGTGTCGTCTACCGGCGGCACGCCTACGACTACGGCGTCATCCACCTCAGCACGGACCCGATGGTCGCCCAGGCGCAGGCCCCGGCGGCAGGTGGCACGCTGGGCGGCTGATCCATCCGGCTGACGGCTGAGCCGGTGCCCCTGGAGCGCGTGTGCGCCCCCAGGGGCACCGGTGTGCGACCACTTCGCGCCCCGCTCGTCACCGTAGTGTCGGCCGGGCATGAAATCATGGCCGCACCGGCCCAACCGGTGGGTCGTTGCCTTGGGTTGGCGATGGCACAGGACCAGCCACAGCCTTCAGGGGGAGGAACGATGGCGGACAGCTTCGGACCGATGCGGGACGAGGATGCCGACGGCGACGTCGTCGGCATGGGCCCGGAGGCGGGCTCTCCACGCAAGGAGCCGATCAGAGTCCTCGTCGTGGACGACCATGCCCTCTTCCGTCGTGGACTGGAGATCGTGCTCGCGGCCGAGGAGGACATCCAGGTCGTGGGCGAGGCGGGTGACGGCGCGGAGGCCGTGGACAAGGCCGCGGATCTCCTGCCGGACATCGTCCTGATGGATGTCCGCATGCCCAAGCGGGGCGGGATCGAGGCCTGCACCTCCATCAAGGAGGTCGCCCCCAGCGCGAAGATCATCATGCTGACGATCAGCGACGAGGAGGCCGACCTCTACGACGCGATCAAGGCGGGCGCGACCGGTTATCTCCTCAAGGAGATCTCCACCGACGAGGTGGCCACCGCCATTCGCGCGGTGGCCGACGGGCAGTCACAGATCAGCCCGTCCATGGCGTCGAAGCTGCTCACCGAGTTCAAGTCGATGATCCAGCGGACGGACGAGCGCCGGCTCGTGCCCGCGCCGCGGCTGACGGACCGTGAGCTGGAGGTCCTCAAGCTCGTCGCCACGGGGATGAACAACCGCGACATCGCCAAGGAGTTGTTCATCTCCGAGAACACCGTGAAGAACCATGTGCGCAACATCCTGGAGAAGTTGCAGCTGCACTCCAGGATGGAGGCCGTGGTGTACGCGATGCGGGAGAAGATCCTCGAGATCCGATAAGGCGGCCGGCTGATGGCTGGTCTGGCGGGCCCGACGGTCACGCCAGTATGCGTGTGAGCTCCCTGGCGAGTGGCTCGCGCAGTTCGGGTGCGTCGACCCGTTCCACGCGTACGTCCGTGCAGTCGACCCAGCTCGCCGCCTCGGCCAGGGCCTGGGCCACCGCGGGGACGGCCTTCGGGCCGTTCAGGGTGACCTGCTTGGCCACCAGCGTGCGGCCCTCGCGGGCCGGGTCCACGCGGCCGACCAGATGGCCGCTGGCCAGCACCGGCATCGCGAAGTAGCCGTAGACCCGCTTCTGCTTGGGGACGTAGGCCTCCAAGCGGTGGGTGAAGCCGAAGATGCGCTCCGTGCGGGCCCTTTCCCAGATCAGGGAGTCGAAGGGGGAGAGGAGCGTGGTGCGGTGGCGGCCGCGCGGGGGCGTCTCCAGGGCCGTGGGGTCGGCCCAGGCCGCCTTGCCCCAGCCCTCCACCGTCACCGGGACCAGGCCCGAGTCGGCGATCACCGCGTCCACCTGCTCGCCCTTGAGGCGGTGGTAGTCGGCGATGTCCGCGCGTGTGCCGACGCCGAGGGACTGGCCCGCCAGGCGGACCAGGCGGCGCAGGCACTCGGTGTCGTCCAGTTCGTCATGCAGCAGTGACGGGGGGACGGCGCGCTCGGCGAGGTCGTAGACCCGCTTCCAGCCGCGGCGCTCCACGCAGACCACCTCGCCGTACATGAGGGCCCGTTCGACGGCGACCTTCGCGCCCGACCAGTCCCACCACTCGCTGGTCCTCTTCGCGCCGCCCAGCTCTGTGGCGGTGAGGGGGCCTTCGGTGCGGAGCTGTTTGATCACCTGGTCGTAGGCGCCGTCGGGGAGTTCGTGGTTCCAGTGGGGGCGGTTGCGGTAGGCGCGGCGGCGGAAGGCGAAGTGGGGCCACTCCTCCACCGGGAGGATGCAGGCGGCGTGGGACCAGTACTCGAAGGCGTGTGTGTCCGTCCAGTACGCCTTCTCGACCGTCTTGCGGCCTACCGCGCCCAGGCGGGCGTACGGGATGAGTTCGTGGGAGCGGGCCAGGACCGAGATGGTGTCGAGTTGGACCGCGCCGAGGTGACGGAGTATGCCGCGGACGCCGGAGCGGCGGTCGGGACTGCCTAGGAAGCCTTGGGCTCTCAGGGCGATGCGGCGGGCTTCGTCTGCCGAGAGGGTGGCGGTGGGGCGCGGGGTCGTCATGGGTTCGGACGATAGGGGGTGGCACTGACAATGGGGAGTGAGCTGGGGTTTGTGGGAGGGCGGCCGGTGTTGGGGTGGGGTTGGTGGATTCGCCCCCGCCGCCCCTACCCGTCCCATCCTGAAGGGGCGCTGCCCCTTCGACCCCGGTCCCTGGGGGCCTGCGGCCCCCAGACCCCCGCTTCGGGCCCTGAAGCGGCCTCGTCCTCAAACGCCGGACGGGCTGAAAATGCCGTGACCGGCGTCGTGGGGGGACGGTGGTGTCTCGTTCTCGATCGCCGGACGGGCTGGATACAGCCGACCGGCGCCGACACGTGTGGACCCGCTCGTGTGGTCAGGCTCTGGGGGGTGTGGGGGCCGGCAGGTATGGCGCTGTCGATGGCAGGCTCAGGTCTGAGGGGAGCAGGGAGCCCACCCAGCAGTCACGGCGTACGCCCTGGTGGACCATGGCGGAGCGGAGGGTGCCCTCCGGGGTGAAGCCGGTGCGGGTGGCCACCGCGCGGGAGGGGAGGTTGCCGACCTCCGCGCGCCATTCCACGCGGTCGATCGAGACGTGGACGAAGGCCCAGCGGGACGCGGCGAGGACGGCCTCGGTGATGTAGCCGTTGCCGCGGTGTTCCTTGGTGCCCCAGAAACCGATCTCGGCATCGCTCATGGAACGCATCGTGAGACCGAGCATGCCCACCAGTTCCTCCCCTTCGGGGAGAAAGAGCCCCCAGGTGAACATCGAACCGTGGCGCCAACCCTCGGGGACCATTTGGTGCGTGAAGCTGTGGGCGTGCTCGTACAGGTAGGGCGAGGGGATCGTGGTCCAGCGCAGGATGTCGGGGTCCTGGACGGCCTCGTACACGGCATCGGTGTCCTGGGGGCCGACCGTGCGCATGAGGAGGCGGTCGGTGGTGAGCGTGACGGGTTCCATCGACCGATTCTGCTCGGGGGGCGGTGCGAACGCCATTTTTTATGCGGTGCGTGAACCATGCGGTGCGTGACCGTGCGATCGCGTCTCGCACAATTCGTTGGCGGAACGCGGCACCATCCGCGACCCCCGGCCGTTGTCCCTTTGACGGAGATTTGAAGCAGCGGACCGTCGTCGTCCCCGGCAGGCTCCCGGCGCGGCGGGGTCCTCGCATACGATGGCCGTTGCTCAGACAAGTCAAATGGAAACCGACCGTCCCAGGCCCGACCGGCAAGGAGACCAACCCCCGTGTCCGTCCTCTCGAAGATCATGCGTGCAGGCGAAGGCAAGATCCTGCGCAAGCTGCACCGCATCGCGGACCAGGTCAACTCCATCGAAGAGGACTTCGTCGACCTCTCCGACGCCGAGCTGCGAGCCCTCACCGATGAGTACAAGCAGCGCTACGCCGATGGTGAGAGCCTGGACGACCTGCTGCCCGAGGCCTTCGCCACCGTCCGCGAGGCCGCCAAGCGCGTCCTCGGACAGCGGCACTACGACGTCCAGCTGATGGGTGGCGCCGCCCTCCACCTCGGCTATGTCGCCGAGATGAAGACCGGTGAGGGCAAGACCCTGGTCGGCACGCTGCCCGCGTATCTGAACGCTCTTTCCGGAGACGGCGTTCACCTCATCACGGTCAACGACTACCTGGCCGAGCGCGACTCGGAGATGATGGGCCGCGTCCACAAGTTCCTGGGTCTGTCCGTCGGCTGCATCCTCGCCAACATGACCCCGGCGCAGCGCCGCGAGCAGTACAACTGCGACATCACGTACGGCACGAACAACGAGTTCGGCTTCGACTACCTGCGCGACAACATGGCCTGGTCGAAGGACGAGTTGGTCCAGCGCGGTCACAACTACGCCATCGTCGACGAGGTCGACTCCATCCTGGTCGACGAGGCCCGTACGCCGCTGATCATCTCCGGCCCGGCCGACCAGGCAACCAAGTGGTACGGCGACTTCGCCAAGCTGGTCACGCGCCTGAAGAAGGGCGAGGCCGGAAACCCCCTCAAGGGCATCGAGGAGACCGGCGACTACGACGTCGACGAGAAGAAGCGCACCGTCGCCATCCACGAGTCCGGCGTCTCCAAGGTCGAGGACTGGCTGGGCATCGACAACCTGTACGAGTCGGTGAACACGCCGCTCGTCGGTTACCTGAACAACGCCATCAAGGCCAAGGAACTGTTCAAGAAGGACAAGGACTACGTCGTCATCGACGGCGAGGTCATGATCGTCGACGAGCACACCGGCCGTATCCTCGCAGGCCGCCGTTACAACGAGGGCATGCACCAGGCGATCGAGGCGAAGGAAGGGGTGGACATCAAGGACGAGAACCAGACGCTCGCCACGATCACCCTGCAGAACTTCTTCCGCCTCTACAGCAAGCTCTCCGGCATGACCGGTACGGCGATGACCGAGGCCGCCGAGTTCCACCAGATCTACAAGCTCGGCGTGGTCCCGATCCCGACCAACCGGCCGATGATCCGCAAGGACCAGTCGGACCTGATCTACCGCACCGAGGTCGCCAAGTTCGAGGCCGTCGTCGACGACATCGCCGAGAAGCACGAGAAGGGCCAGCCGATCCTCGTCGGTACGACGTCGGTCGAGAAGTCCGAGTACCTGTCGCAGCAGCTGAGCAAGCGCGGCATCCAGCACGAGGTGCTGAACGCCAAGCAGCACGACCGTGAGGCGACGATCGTCGCGCAGGCCGGCCGCAAGGGTGCCGTCACCGTGGCCACCAACATGGCCGGCCGTGGTACGGACATCAAGCTCGGCGGCAACCCCGAGGACCTCGCCGAGGCCGAGCTGCGCCAGCGCGGCCTCGACCCCGAGGAGCACATCGAGGAGTGGGCCCACGCCCTGCCCGCCGCCCTGGAGCGGGCCGAGGCGGCCGTCAAGGCCGAGAAGGAAGAGGTCGAGTCCCTCGGCGGCCTGTACGTGCTCGGTACCGAGCGGCACGAGTCGCGGCGTATCGACAACCAGCTGCGCGGACGTTCCGGCCGTCAGGGCGACCCGGGCGAGTCCCGCTTCTACCTGTCCCTCGGCGACGACCTGATGCGGCTGTTCAAGGCGCAGATGGTCGAGCGTGTGATGTCGATGGCGAACGTCCCCGACGACGTGCCGATCGAGAACAAGATGGTCACGCGCGCGATCGCGTCCGCCCAGTCGCAGGTCGAGCAGCAGAACTTCGAGACCCGTAAGAACGTTCTGAAGTACGACGAGGTCCTCAACCGGCAGCGTGAGGTCATCTACGGCGAGCGGCGCCGCGTCCTGGAGGGCGAGGACCTGCACGAGCAGGTGCAGCACTTCATGGACGACACGATCGACGCGTACGTCTCCGCGGAGACCGCCGAGGGCTTCGCCGAGGAGTGGGACCTCGACCGGCTGTGGGGCGCCTTCAAGCAGCTCTACCCGGTGAAGGTGACCATCGAGGAGCTGGAGGAGGCGGCCGGCGACCGGGCCGGTCTCACCGCCGAGTTCATCGCCGAGTCCATCAAGGACGACATCCACGAGCAGTACGAGCAGCGCGAGGCGCAGCTCGGCTCCGAGATCATGCGTGAGCTGGAGCGCCGGGTCGTGCTGTCGGTCCTGGACCGCAAGTGGCGCGAGCACCTCTACGAGATGGACTACCTCCAGGAGGGCATCGGCCTGCGCGCGATGGCGCAGAAGGACCCGCTGGTCGAGTACCAGCGCGAGGGCTTCGACATGTTCACCGCCATGATGGAGGGCATCAAGGAGGAGTCCGTCGGCTACCTGTTCAACCTGGAGGTCCAGGTCGAGCAGCAGGTCGAGGAGGTTCCCGTCGAGGACGCCAAGCCGGTGGCCGACCTGGAGAAGCAGGACGCGGTGCCGGCGCAGGCGGGCGCGCGTCCCGAGATCCGTGCCAAGGGGCTCGAGGCTCCGCGCCGTCCCGACCGGCTGCACTTCACCGCGCCCAAGGTGGACGGCGAGGGCGACATCGTCGAGGGCGACTTCGCCAACGGCGACGAGCCGGTGCGTTCCGAGGCCGACGGGCTCACGCGCGCGGAGCGGCGCAAGCAGTCGCGTGGTGGGCGGCGTCGTAAGAAGTAACGCCGTAAGAAGCAACGCCGGATGAAGGTGCCCCGAGCAGACAGCGCCGTCGAGCAGACAGCGACGGTGCCCGCGGTGCCGTAGCAGCCGGAAGGGCCGGGTCTCCCGTTGGGGGCCCGGCCCTTCGGCTTGCGGTCCGACGCGGTGGTCTGTCGTCGTCCGTGCGTGCCCTGTGGCTCTGTGGGAGGGGTCAGTCGTCGCCCGTGTGTGGCCTGCGAGGACCGCCCAGTTCGACCGCCGTGCAGCGCCAGCGGAGGTCCTGGCCCCGTTCCAGGCGGAATGCCATCGCGCGCAGTTGGTCGCCGGCTCCGATGCGGGCGAAGACTTCCACGGCGCCGGGGCGGGGTTCGAAGTAGCCGATGTCGCGGACGACGGGGCGGGTGCCGCGGGTGCGCAGGGGGCTGCGTTCGGCCAGCCAGGCGAGTTCGTCGTAGGCGCGGCCGGCGGTGTGGCGGAGCATCGAGTGGACGGGGCGTTGGCCGCTCAGGACCAGGAGCAGGCGGTCGGCGAAGACGTCGGTGGGGCGGGGTTGGGGGACGGCGGGTCGGTGAGGCGTGGTTTCGCCGGCTCGCGTGTGGAGGTTTCCCGGCGTGGGGGCTGAGGCCGGGTGGGTCGCGCAGCCCGGCGCTGACGGGGTGCCGCCTGCGCCCACCCGTGCCGCCCCAGCGGCACGACTGCCCGCAGGCTGCGGGGGTGCGATGGGGCGAGGCAAAGCGGTGGCTGGGGGCGGCGTGATGGGCTGCGACTGGACCGGGGCTGTCGGCGGCGTGATGGGGCGCAGCCGGCCGGGGGCGGCTGGTGGGCGCGGGTCGGTGGGCCTGGTGCGGGTGCGGGTTGCCATCGCGCCCGGTGAGGCGGGTGGGCGGCCGTCCGGGGGTGTCGTGCGGGAGGCGCCGGCACCTGGTGTGCGTGGCGGGCGGCCGCCCGGGGAGGTCGTACGGGAGGTGCCACTGCCCGGGGCGCGTGGCGGGCGGCCGTCGGGGGAGGTTGTGCGGGAGGTGCCACTGCCCGGTGTGCGGGGTGGGCGGCCGTCGGGGGAGGTTGTGCGGGGGGTGCCACTGCCCGGGGTACGGGGCGGGCGGCCGTTCGGGGACGTCGTACGGGTCGTGTCGCTGTCAGGTGTGTGCGGCGGGTGGCCGTCGGGAGCCGTCCTGTGGGGCGTGCCTGTGGCGGGGGTGAGGGGAGCCGGTGTGTGGGCCGTTCCTGCGCTCGGTGTGCGGGGTGGCGTGGTGCCGGGGCGGCGGGGGTCTCGGCGGCTCGGGGGGCGGGTGCCGGGGCGGAGTTGGGCCCTGGTCATGACCTTGTTCATGGGGTCCCCGTTCGGTGAGCCCGGCCTTGTACCGGGCGGTAACTTCGCGGTCGGTGATCTTGTACGGGGTTCCGGGTGTCGGCGGCAAGGAAGCGGGGACCTGGATCGGGCGGCAGGAAACTTCACTTATCCGGGTGACCGAAGGGTGTGGAAGGCCCGTGTTGATGGGGCGGTGCCGGGTGAGTTTCCGGACTGGAGTGGACGCCGGGCGAGGTGGCGGCGGGGACTCGAAAGGGGACGCCCGCACGTATCCTGAAGGCTCTCCGGGAGGTGCGGGACCGCCCTCTCGGTTCCTTGCGGAGCCTTACGAACACGAAAGCGGTCAGCCATGCGCGTCTACGTCCCCCTGACCCTCCCCGGTCTCGCCGAGGCGTACAAGACGGGCGAGTTGGGGACCGGGCCGCTCGTCGCGTACGCCGTCACGCCCGCGTTGCGTGAGTGGTATCTCTCGGACGACATCGAGGAGTTGGAGTACGCGGCGCTGAACCGGGCCGCACTCGCCTCGCTGCGGCTGCTGGCGGCGGACGCCGGGGCGGCGCGGCGTCGGGTCGTGGTCGCCGTCGACGTGCCCGACGGGGCGGCGGTCGCCGACCCCGACCGGGGGCTGGATCCGGCCGCGCTGGGTGAGGTGCGGATCGCCGGGGGTGTCGCACTGGCCAAGGCGGCCGCGGTGCATGTCGACTCGGGTGACGCGGAGGCGGATGTGGCGGCGGCCGCCGAGGCGCTCGAGGCGGCGGACGGTGGGGACGACGACGCGCAGTTCATCGTGGACGGAGCCGAGGATCACGAGCTGCTGTGGTACGCGACCCAGGAGATTGCGAATCTGGTGGGGCTGGGGGACTGAGGCCGGCGCCCGCCCGCTCGTCCGGATGCCTCGTTGACCTGCTGTTCTCTTGATTGTCAGTGGTGGCGGGTACGGTTTTTGGCATGGGGATGCGAGTAGGGGCGCACATTGTCTGGGACTGGAACGGGACCCTGTTCCACGACAATGACGCGATCATCGGGGCGACGAACGCGGCGTTCGCCGAGCTGGGGCTGGAGCCGATCACGATGGAGCAGTACCGGTCGCTGTACTGCGTGCCGGTGCCGAAGTTCTACGAGCGGCTGATGGGGCGGCTGCCGACCGAGGCCGAGTGGGAGGTCATGGACGTGACCTTCCACCGGTACTACGCCGAGCACCGGGTGCGGTGCGGTCTCACCGAAGGCGTGGCGGAGCTGCTCGTGGAGTGGCGGTCGGCGGGGCGCAGTCAGTCGATCCTCAGCATGTATGTGCATGACGAACTCGTGCCGCTGGTACGGGGGTTCGGGATCGAGGAGCACTTCATACGCGTCGACGGGCGGACCGGGCCGTCCGGGGGCAGCAAGGCCGAGCACATGGTGCGGCACATCGCGGCGCTGGCGAGCGTGGATCCCGCTCGCACGGTGGTCATCGGGGACGCCGCCGACGATGCGGTGGCGGCGTTGCACGTGGGGGCGCGGGCCGTGCTCTACACCGGGGGATCGCACAGCCGGGCGAGCCTTGAGGAGGTGGGCGTGCCGGTGGTGGACACGCTCGGTGAGGCGGTCGCGGAGGCGGAGCGGCTGGCGGCGTAGGCGGCGGGCAGCCGGTGTCCGGTGGGCGCAACCGGGTTCAGTGGTTCCGCCGGGTCCGGTGGTGCCGCTGGGTTCGGCGGTGAGGTACCCGGTTGGTACGACTGCCCGCAGCCATGGTGCTGGGCCGGTCAGGTCATCGGTGCCGTGGACATCACGTCACCGGTGCCTTCGCCCGTAGCACCGTCAGGAACTCCCGCATCCAGCGGGAGTGGTCCGGCCAGGCGCGGGAGGAGACCAGGGTGCCGTCGACCACGGCCTCGGCGTCCTGGAAGGTGGCGCCGGCGGCCTGCATGTCCAGCTCCAGGGCGGGGTACGCCGTGACGCGGCGGCCGCGGAGGCTGTCGATCGCGGCGGTGAGCAGGGGGCCGTGGCAGATCTGGGCGACCGGCTTGTCGGCGTCGAAGAACGACTTGAGGATCTTGCGGAGTTCGAGGTCGTTGCGGAGGTACTCGGGGGCCCGGCCGCCGGGGATGACGAGGGCGACGTAGTCGCCGGGGTCGACCTCGGAGAAGGCGAGGTCGGCGGGCCAGGTGTAGCCGGGTTTCTCGGTGTAGGTGTCGAAGCCGGGTTCGAAGTCGTGGACGACGAACTGGAGCTTTTTGCGGGTGGGGGCGGCGATGTGGACGTCGTAGCCCTCTTCGCGGAGGCGCTGGTAGGGGTAGAGGACCTCCAGGGACTCTGCGGCGTCGCCGGTGACGATGAGGATTTTCGCTGTCATGTCGGGTGCGCTCCTCTTTTTGGCCGTGGTCTGCGTCTCCGTGGGGCCTTATGGGCAACGTGCCTCGGGGGCGGGGTCTTGCCAAGGGGCCGTGCGTCGTCGGGGGTGCCGGGACGGTGGGTTTCGCTTGGCGGTGTTTGCTGGGTGCCGGGCGTTGTAGCTGAGGCCTGGCCGTTGCGCAGTCCGGCGCTGCGGGGTGCCGCCTTTCTTTGGGTCGGGACCGCCCCAGCGGCACGACTGCCCGCAGCTACGGGCGCTACGGAACCGTTCGCCGGTGCCGTGGGTGTTGCCGCTGCCGTGGGTGTTGCCGTGCGGCTTCGGGTCACCGTCTGTTTTCGGACACGGGCTGCCTCCAGGTGGCGTGCTTTCGTCTTGGTTCGCCGTTCAAGCTCCGCCTCGGCCGTGGATACCAGCCTCGCGCTCGCCGCCCCACCTCGCCAGTTACGCCCTGCCCGCCCCGTTTGCCCCTGTGCAGAACGTCAAAGTTCCACCCCTGGTTTTGTACACATACGGCTCATGACGGGCCCCCTGTAAGGAGCGATAGCCTTAGTGGCGTGATCAGCGCGATAGCTCGCGGGGGCACTGGAGCCCCTGCCCTGCGCCCGGCGAGCACGGACGACATCCGTGACCGGGCGGCGGTCGCTGGTCTTCGCGGGCGGGAGGGGGGCGTAAGGGTTCCCGGGACGTCATGCACACCCTGGGCCCGGACGTCGCAGAGAGCAGCGTCACACCCCGTGGGCAGCTCAAAATTGGCTCATATATCCCCGCTCATCTCACCTCGCGGCATAGCGTCGAAGCAGACCGGACACCCCGCGTCGCGGCGTTACGCCGGAGGGGAAGAGACCGTACTTCCTTCAACGTCACGCAACGGCGCGCGACAGGAGCCAGAGGACAATGCAGACCAAGCTGGACGAAGCCAAGGCCGAGCTGCTCGAGAGGGCTGCCCGGGTAGCTGAGAACAGCCCGGTCGGGGGGTATCTACCGACCGGGACGACGGACGAGAGCACGCCCGGCACCCCGGACCACGACACCGTGCTCGCGTTCCTCCAGCGCTACTACCTGCACACCGCCCCGGAGGACCTCACCGACCGCGACCCGGTCGACATCTTCGGAGCCGCCTTCTCGCACTACCGTCTGGCCGAGAACCGCCCCCAGGGCACGGCCAACGTGCGGGTGCACACGCCCACCGTCGAAGAGAACGGGTGGACCTGCAGCCACTCCGTCGTCGAGGTCGTCACCGACGACATGCCCTTCCTCGTCGACTCCGTCACCAACGAGCTGACCCGGCAGGGGCGGGGGATCCATGTGGTCATCCACCCGCTGGTCCACGTCCGCCGCGATCTCACCGGCAAGCTCATCGAGGTGCTCCCCGCAGCGCCCGCCGGCGAGCTGCCGCACGACACGCACGCCGAGTCCTGGATCCACGTCGAGTTCGACCGCGAGACCGACCGCGGCGACCTGAAGCAGATCACCGCCGACCTGCTGCGCGTCCTGTCCGATGTCCGCGAGGCCGTCGAGGACTGGAGCAAGATGCGGGACGCGGCCCTGCGCATGGCCGACGAGCTGCCCCGGGAGCCCACCTCCGACCTGCGTGAGCAGGAGATCGAGGAGGCCCGCGAGCTGCTGCGCTGGCTGGCCGACGACCACTTCACCTTCCTCGGCTACCGCGAGTACCAGCTGCGCGAGGACGACTCGCTGGCCGCCGTGCCCGGCACCGGTCTGGGCATCCTGCGCTCCGACCCGCACCACGCCGAGGACGAGAAGCACCCCGTCAGCCCGTCCTTCGAGCGGCTGCCCGCCGACGCCCGCGCCAAGGCCCGTGAGCACAAGCTCCTCGTCCTGACCAAGGCCAACAGCCGGGCGACCGTGCACCGGCCGTCGTACCTCGACTACGTCGGAGTGAAGAAGTTCGACGAGAACGGTGAGGTCGTCGGCGAGCGGCGCTTCCTCGGCCTGTTCTCCTCCGCCGCCTACACCGAGTCCGTGCGCCGCGTGCCCGTCGTCCGGCGCAAGGTCGACGACGTGCTGCAGCTCTCCGGGTTCTCGCCCAACAGCCACGACGGGCGCGACCTGCTGCAGATCCTGGAGACGTACCCGCGCGACGAGCTCTTCCAGACCCCGGTCCCCGAGCTCCAGCGCATCGCCACCTCCGTCCTCTACCTCCAGGAGCGCAGGCGGCTGCGCCTCTACCTCCGCCAGGACGAGTACGGCCGCTACTACTCCGCCCTCGTCTACCTCCCGCGCGACCGCTACACCACCGGCGTGCGCCTGCGGATCATCGACATCCTGAAGGAGGAGCTCGGCGGCACCAGCGTCGACTTCACCGCCTGGAACACCGAGTCGATCCTCTCCCGGCTGCACTTCGTCGTCCGCGTCCCGCAGGGCACCGAGCTGCCGCAGCTCAGCGACAGCGACAAGGAGCGCATCGAGGCCCGCCTGGTCGAGGCCGCGCGTTCCTGGGCCGACGGCTTCGCCGACGCGCTGAACGCCGAACTCGGCGAGGAGCACGCCGCCGAACTGCTGCGCCGCTACTCCAACGCCTTCCCCGAGGGCTACAAGGCCGACCACTCCCCGCGCTCGGCGGTCTCCGACCTCGTCCACCTGGAACAGCTCACCGAGGACAACAACTTCTCGCTGAGCCTGTACGAGCCGGTCGGTGCCGCCCCCGAGGAGCGCCGGTTCAAGATCTACCGCAAGGGTGCGGCCGTCTCCCTGTCCGCCGTTCTGCCGGTCCTCAACCGGCTCGGTGTCGAGGTCGTGGACGAGCGGCCGTACGAACTGCGCTGCACCGACCGCAGCGTCGCCTGGATCTACGACTTCGGTCTGCGCATGCCCAAGTTCCAGGGCGGCGACTATCTCGGCGACGACGCACGCGAGCGGTTCTCGGAGGCGTTCGCCGCGACCTGGACCGGCAAGGCGGAGAACGACGGCTTCAACGCCCTCGTGCTCAGCGCCGGGCTGACCTGGCGGCAGGCGATGGTGCTGCGGGCGTACGCGAAGTACCTGCGGCAGGCGGGCTCCACCTTCTCGCAGGACTATATGGAGGACACCCTCCGCAACAACGTCCACACCACCCGCCTCCTCGTCTCCCTGTTCGAGGCACGGATGTCGCCGGACCGCCAGCGCGCGGGCCGCGAGATCGTCGACGCGCTGCTCGAAGAGGTCGACGCGGCGCTCGACCAGGTGGCGAGCCTCGACGAGGACCGGATCCTGCGGTCCTTCCTCACCGTCATCAAGGCCACGCTCCGCACGAACTTCTTCCAGGAGGCGGCCGGCGGACACCCGCACGACTACGTCTCCATGAAGTTCGACCCCCAGGCCATCCCCGACCTGCCGGCGCCGCGCCCGGCGTTCGAGATCTGGGTGTACTCGCCGCGCGTCGAGGGCGTGCACCTGCGGTTCGGCAAGGTCGCGCGCGGAGGCCTGCGCTGGTCCGACCGGCGTGAGGACTTCCGGACCGAGATCCTCGGCCTGGTCAAGGCGCAGATGGTGAAGAACACCGTCATCGTGCCGGTCGGCGCCAAGGGCGGCTTCGTCGCCAAGCAGCTGCCGGACCCGAGCGTGGACCGGGACGCGTGGCTCGCGGAGGGCGTGGCGTCGTACAAGACGTTCATCTCGGCGCTGCTCGACATCACCGACAACATGGTGGCCGGAGAGGTCGTGCCGCCCGCCGACGTCGTACGGCACGACGAGGACGACACCTACCTCGTCGTGGCCGCCGACAAGGGCACCGCGACCTTCTCCGACATCGCCAACGGGGTCGCCGAGCAGTACAACTTCTGGCTCGGGGACGCCTTCGCCTCCGGCGGCAGCGCGGGTTACGACCACAAGGGCATGGGCATCACCGCCCGCGGCGCCTGGGAGTCCGTCAAGCGGCACTTCCGCGAGCTGGGCGTCGACACGCAGAGCGAGGACTTCACGGTCGTCGGCATCGGCGACATGTCCGGTGACGTGTTCGGCAACGGCATGCTGCTCAGCGAGCACATCCGCCTGGTCGCCGCCTTCGACCACCGGCACATCTTCATCGACCCGAACCCGGACGCGGCCACCTCCTACGCCGAGCGCCGCCGCCTGTTCGAGCTGCCCCGCTCCAGCTGGGAGGACTACAACACCGACCTGCTGTCGGCCGGCGGCGGCATCTTCCCCCGCAGCGCCAAGGCGATCCCGGTCAACGCGCACATCCGCGAGGCCCTCGGCATCGAGGGCAAGGTCTCCAAGATGACGCCGGCCGATCTGATGAGGGCCATCCTCAAGGCGCCGGTGGACCTGCTGTGGAACGGCGGCATCGGTACGTACGTCAAGGCCTCCACCGAGTCCCACGCGGACGTCGGCGACAAGGCCAACGACCCGATCCGCGTCGACGGCGCAGACCTGTGCGTCAAGGTCGTCGGCGAGGGCGGCAACCTGGGCCTGACCCAGCTCGGCCGGATCGAGTTCGCACGGCAGGGCGGCAAGATCAACACCGACGCCATCGACAACAGCGCGGGCGTCGACACCTCCGACCACGAGGTGAACATCAAGATCCTGCTCAACAGCCTGGTCGCGGACGGCGACATGACGGTCAAGCAGCGCAACAAGCTGCTCGCCGAGATGACCGACGAGGTCGGCCGCCTGGTGCTGCGCAACAACTACGCGCAGAACACGGCGATCGCCAACGCCCTCGCCCAGTCCAAGGACATGCTCCACGCCCAGCAGCGCTTCATGAAGCACCTGGTCAGGGAGGGGCACCTGGACCGTGCGCTGGAGTTCCTGCCCACCGACCGCCAGATCCGCGAACGCCTCGGCACCGGCCACGGCCTGACCGGCCCGGAGACGGCCGTCCTGCTGGCGTACACGAAGATCACGGTCGCCGAGGAGCTGCTGCACACCTCGCTGCCGGACGACCCGTATCTGAGCACCCTGCTGCACGCGTACTTCCCGAGTGCGCTGCGCGAGCGGTTCCCGGAGCACCTCGTCAGCCACCCGCTGCGCCGTGAGATCACCACGACCGTGCTGGTCAACGACACGGTCAACACGGGCGGTACGACGTATCTGCACCGGCTGCGCGAGGAGACCGGCGCCTCGCTGGAGGAGATCGTCCGGGCGCAGACCGTGGCCCGCGCGATCTTCCGCTCGGCGGCGGTGTGGGACGCGGTCGAGGCGCTCGACAACAAGGTCGAGGCCGACGTCCAGACCCGGATCCGGCTGCACTCGCGCCGTCTCGTCGAGCGCGGCACGCGCTGGCTGCTCAACAACCGGCCGCAGCCGCTGGAGCTCGCCGAGACCGTCGACTTCTTCGCCGAGCGGGTCGAGCAGGTGTGGTCGCAGCTGCCGAAGCTGCTGCGCGGCGCGGACCTGGAGTGGTACCAGCAGATCTACGACGAGCTGACCGGCGCCGGCGTCCCGGACGAACTGGCCAGCCGGGTGGCCGGGTTCTCCTCCGCCTTCCCGACGCTGGACATCGTGTCCGTGGCCGACCGCATGGGCAAGGACCCGATGGACGTCGCCGAGGTCTACTACGACCTCGCCGACCGCCTCCACATCACCCAGCTCATGGACCGCATCATCGAGCTGCCGCGCGCCGACCGCTGGCAGTCCATGGCCCGCGCCTCCATCCGTGAGGACCTCTACGCCGCCCACGCGGCCCTGACCTCGGACGTGCTCGCGGCCGGCAACGGCAGTGCGACGCCCGAGCAGCGCTTCAAGGCGTGGGAGCAGAGGAACGCGGCGATTCTGGGCCGGGCGCGGACGACTCTGGAGGAGATCCAGGGGTCGGAGGCCTTCGACCTGGCCAACCTGTCGGTGGCCATGCGGACGATGCGGACGTTGCTGCGGCAGCATTCGTAGGCCGTATGTGCGTCAGGGCGCCCCGGGCTGTGACAGCCCGGGGCGCTCACGCATTCGGGACAAAACGGGAATTACAGTGCTCGGGTGAGCACGATGCGGGCCGCGTTGCGGAGAACCACGGTCGTTCCGCAGGTCGCCGCCGCGCTGGTCGTCGTTCTGCTGCTTCTGGTGATCGTTCGGCTTCCCTGGGCCGGTGACCTCGGGATGCACGCGGCGACCGTCGAACGGTTGCGGCACGACCTCGTCGACCCCGGCAATCCGCTGGTCGACGCCGATACATCGAGCCCGTACTACTCGCCCTGGATGCTGGTGCTCGGGTGCGTCGCGCGGGTGACGGGGGTTTCGGTCTTCGTCGTGCTGCGGATCGGCGCGGTGGTCGGGCTGGGGCTGCTCGTCAGCGGGGTGTGGCGGTACGTGCGGACGCTGAGCGCGCATCGGGCCGCGCCTGCGCTTGCCGTGCTGTGTCTGGTGTTCCTGTGGGGGACGTCGCTGTTCGCGTGGAGCGGGTTTCTCGGCCTGAACTCCCTGGCGCTCACCGTGTCGTATCCGAGTGTGTTCGCGCTGGGGCTGGCCTTTCACTTCTGGGCGTGGCTGGCGGGGGCGGTGCGCGAGCCGGCGGCGGGGTGGGGGGTGTGGATCGGGCTCGGGGCGCTGTGGGCGGTGATTTTGCTCTGCCATCAGTTCTCCGGGGTGGTGGCTTCTCTGGGGGCGCTGGCCACGGTGGTCGCTGCGCGGGTGGGGCGACGGGTGTGGTTGCGGGCGGCGGGTGGGCTGGCCGTGGGGATGGTGGTGCTGTGGGGGTGGCCCTACTACGACTTCTTCGCGTTGTTCGGGGCGGGCGGTGAGCTGGAGTCGGTGCATCGGGGGCTGTATCGGGATCTGGTGGGGAGGTACTGGCTGGTCCTGCTGGGGGTGGCCGCGCTGGGGGTGCGGTGGTGGCGGGATCGGTGGGATCCGCTGGTGCTGTTCTTTGCGGCGGGAGTGGTGGTTGTGGGGGTGGGTGGGGTCAGTGGGCACTACTCGTGGGGGCGGGCGCTGCCTGCGGTGGTGATTCCGGCGCAGGTCGCTGCCGCGGTGGGGGTGGTCGAGGGGTGGCGGGGCCGGCGGCGTGGGGTGGGGGCGGTGGTGCTGGTCGGGGCGCTGGTCGTGGGGGCTTGGACGCAGGTCGGGACGGTGGGGTATGTCGTTCCGCGAGGCGTGCTGCCGGGGGTGGTCGCGGAGAAGTACCGGGCGCCTTGGGTGGGGTATCACTGGGTCACGCCGTGGGTGAAGTACGGGGATGTGGTGATGGCGCGGACGGTTCCGGCGCGGCAGATTCCGGCGTATGGGGCGTACACCGTGGCGCCTGGGTATCCCGACTTCTTCCTGCCGGATGAAGGGCGGCGGGTGGCGGCTGTGCGGCGGTATTTCGCCGAGGGGACTTCGGGGGGTGTGCGGCGGGGGATTGCGGAGGCGTATCGGGTGCGGTGGGTGGTGGATCGGGGGGCTGTGCGGAGGGATGCGGGGTTGCGGGTGGTGGCTTGGGGGCCGGGTGGGCAGGTGCTGTATGAGGTGGTGCGGTAAGGAGGGTTCTCGCCCCCGCCGCCCCTACCCGTCCCATCCTCCAGGGGCTCTGCCCCTTCGACCCCGGTCCCTGGGTGCCTGCGGCCCCCAGACCCCCGCTTTCGGCCCTGAAGGGGCCTCGTCCTCAAACGCCGGACGGGCTGAAGTGTGCGGGCCGGCGTTGATAGGTGGCCGCGTCTCTGTGGGTGGGTGGGGGTTGGGGATGGTGTGGTCTCGCCCTCGGACGTCGGACGGGCTGGATGACGCGGCCGGCGAGGAGAGGTGGAGCCCCGGGCTGAGTGGAGCTGGCCGGTGTCGAGGGGGGCTGAAAGGCGGAGCCCGGCGCCGAAGTCCTTGCTCTATCTCAGTGCGCTCCTCAGCAAGCGGGCTGCCCTTCTCACCCTCGGGCGTGCCATGTGGCGTACCACTGGGCGTACCAGCCTTGCCGTGACGCCCACCGGTTGCCAGCGGAGCTGGAGGCGGCCTGGGCCGCGGCCCTCGGGTTCGATGGTGAGGCGGTGGGGGGCCGTGCCGGTGTGGTAGTTGATGTGGGCCGTCAGGGGTGGGAAGGACAGGGGGGCCAGGAGTACGGCCGTGTGGGTCTGGCCCTGGTGGTCGATGCGGAGGAGGGGGTGGCGGACGCCCTCGAAGCCGTGGTGGGGGACGGGGGCCGAGGTCAGGTCCAGGTGGACCTGGCCTTCGAAGATGCCGGGGCGGACGGGGGAGAGGCGGAAGGGGGTGGTGAGGCGGCGCCGGCCGGGGGTGAGGAGGAGGCTGGCGCGGTGGGGGCCCACCGGGAGGCGCAGGCCGGGGTCGTAGGTCCGGACGGTGAGGTCGATCGACGCGCCGGGGCCGCGGGTGAGTTCCGTGATCTCGTGGCGGAACTGGGCGCTGCGGAAGGGCCGGGTGTCCAGGTCGAGGTCCGTGACGTCCAGTTCGCGGCGGGCCCAGTCGGTGGTGGGGACGGTGTCGCCCCAGTACACGTTGCCTTCCGTGTCAGGGGTCACCTGGCGCGGTGCGACGGCGCGGCCCAGGCCGCGTGCCGCCAGCTGCGCCTCGGGGAAGCGGCGTTCGCGGATCAGCTGCAGGACCACCCGGTCGGTGCGGGGCAGGCGGGCGTAGGCCGTGGGGGAGAGGGTTTCCAGGTAGGGGAGCATGATGTCCGCGAAGGACGCGAGCCAGTCCTCGTCGCGGTACGGCAGGTCCCCGGCGTACATCCGGAAGTCGTGCTTGAGGAACTTGTAGTCCTTGTCCTCGCGCAGCGCCCCGTGCCCGCTCTCGGCGAGGAAGTCGTCGATGAGGCGCTGCACGTGGACGCGGTCGTGGACGTTGTCCAGTTTGTGGCGCTGGTTGGAGATCGATGCCGCGTCCGTGGCCGCGTACGGCGCGATGTGCCAGCGGTACACCGGCTCCGGGATGATCGTGAACTCCTTGGCCAGACAGTACGCCTGCGTGGTGAAGAGTTGGTCCTCGTAGTGGATGCCTTCCGGGAACCGCAGGTCGTGGCGGTCCAGGAACGCGCGGGCGTACATCTTGCTCGTCGCCAAGTGCTCGAAGAGCAGCCGGGGTTCGGAGTCGATGCCGAGCACTGTGCGGCGTTCGGCGACCAGGTGCGGCATCCATCGTCTGCGGCGGCCGCTGTCCTCCCGGACCCGTTCCACCGCGCCCATCGCGAAGTCGATCTCCCGTTCGCGGTGCGCCGCCAGGAGCAGCTCCACGGCGTTGTCGGTGAGTTCGTCGTCGCTGTCGAGGAACATCACGTACGGCGCTCGCGCGATCTCCAGGGCTCGGTTGCGCGGGGCGCTGCAGCCGCCGCTGTTCTGCGGCAGGCGCAGGTGGCGGATGCGGGGGTCCTCGGCCGCCAACCGCCTTGCCACGTACGGGGTCTCGTCCGTGGAGTGGTCGTCGCTGATGATGATCTCGACGGCGGCGTGGGTCTGGCGGCGCACCGACTCCACGGCTCGCGGGAGGCGTTCCGCGTCGTTGTGGACGATCACCGTGACGGTGACGTCGGGGGTCATGACGTCGGAGGCCATGACTTCGGGGTTCATACGGCCTCCCGAGGGCTCGGTGCCGGTGTGCGGTCCTCCAGCGGGATCACCGGCGGCAGGGCGTCCTCGCTCTCGCCCAGGAACACGTGGCGTACGACCCGTTCGGCGGCGCGTCCGTCGTCGTACTCGCAGAAACGGCGGCGGAAGGCCGTCCGTGCCTTCGTCGCGCCCTCGTCCTGCCAGGCGTCGGTGGCCAGGATCTCCGTCAGCTCCTGCTGGGTGCGGGCCACCTGGCCCGGCGGCTCGGCCATCAGGTCGAAGTAGACGCCGCGGGTGGAGCGGTACGTCTCCCAGTCGTCGGCGTAGACGACGATCGGGCGGTCGAGGTTGGCGTAGTCGAACATGATGGACGAGTAGTCCGTGACCAGCGCGTCCGCGGCCAGGGCCAGGTCCTCGACCGGGTCGTAGGCGGAGACGTCGATGATCCGGCCGGTGCGGCGCAGGGCGGTCAGGGGGGACGGCGTGCCGTCGTAGAAGTAGTGGCCGCGGACCAGCAGGACCGTGTCCTCGCCGAGTTGGTCGGCGAGGGTGGCGAGGTCGAGGCGGGGGGTCCAGGCGGCCTCGTAGTCGCGGTGGGTGGGGGCGTAGAGGATCGCGCGGTGGGCCGGGGCGATGCCCAGGCGGTCGCGGATCGTCCGGATGTCGGCCGCTGTGGCCGAGTAGAAGACGTCATTGCGCGGATAGCCGTAGTCGAGCGAGACGAAGCGGGAGGGGTACGCGCGCTCCCACATGCGGGTGGAGTGGCTGTTCGCGGAGACGCTGTAGTCCCACTTGTCGATGCGGGCCAGCAGGGCCTGGAAGTCGAGGCCCTTGGCCGCCGCGGGGAAGTCCAGCTGGTCCACGCCCATGCGTTTGAGCGGTGTGCCGTGGTGGGTCTGGAGGTGGATCGCGTCCGGGCGCTTCACCACCGCGTTGGGGTAGTTGACGTTGTTGACCAGGTACTTCGCCGTGGCCAGCACCTCACGGTAGCGGCGGGTACCGGGGAGTACGTGGTCGGTGTGGGGCGGGAGGAGGGGGGCGTTCTCCGGGGTCACCACCCACACCGGGTGGATCTGCGGGGCGAGTTCGGTGAGCTTGGCCGCGATCGCCGCCGGGTTGCAGGCGACCCCGCGGTTCCAGTACGCCGCGAAGACCGCCAGGTTGGGGTCGACCGGGCGGGACAGGGACTTGCGGTAGTGGTGGTCGCCGAGGGCGGCGGCGACCTGGCGTCCACGGGTTCGTACGGCCGACTTCGCGGCGCGGCGGGCTCGGTTGGCGCTCTGGAAGGCGCGGTACCTGGTGTAGGCGTTCTCTTCGAGGAGGGCACGGCGGATGGCCTCGGGGCCGCTGGGGGGACGGTGCCCGGGCGGGCGGTGCCGGACGGCCGCCTCGCCGGCCCGGCGGAAGAACTCCCTGGCCACCACCTCCGGCATGGCGGTGCGGGCAAACGTGCGCAGGCAGTCCTGGACCATGAGGTCGTACAGGACGGCGTCCGGGGCGGGGCCGGCGGTGGGGAGGGAGTCGGGGCGGTTGCGGGCGAGGGTGAGGAGCGCCTCGTAGCGGTCGATCAGGGCGTAGCGCTGCTCGGGGATGACCGGGGGGAGGCTCTCGGGACGCAGCTCGTAGTGCTCGTACGCCACCTGGTTCAGGGCCGCGATCTCGTCGGCGAGGAGGAGGGCGGCGTAGGCCGCGAACGGCTCGTCGGGGGTGGTGAGTTGTTGTTCGTGCGCCTGCCAGAAGGGGGTGCGCAGCGCGCGGTTGCCCAGGAGCGGGGTGATGCGGAGCGCGGTGCGGGCGATGGTGTCGAGCTGGTGGGCGGCGCGACCCGTGCGGGCCAGAAGGGGGCCGTCCTCGGAGGGCAGGCCGGAGGTGTCCCAGGTGGAGCGGACGTGGTCGAAGAGGAGGACGTCCACCTCGTCCGGGAGATCCGCGAGGCGCTCGGCGAGAGTGCGGGGCGCGCCGGCGGGCAGACCGTCCTTGGCGTGCACGAACTGCAGCCAACGGCCGGAGGCCTGGGCCGCCCCCGCCGACCGCGCCACGGTGTCGTCCGTCCCGTCCGGCAGGGGCAGCACCAGCGTCTCGGAGGCGTACGCCCGGGCCGCCTCCTGCGCCCAGTCGCCGACCGCGGCCACGATCACCTCGACCTCGGGGTGGGGGTGCGCGGCCAGGGAGGCGAGGAGCCCGGTCAGGCGGTCCTGGGTGTTCGGCCCGTGGACGATGACGCTGAGCTCGGGCATCGCGGGGACTCCTTCACCTTTGGCATCACGCCGGGGACCCTGTGTCCGCCATAGTGGCACTAATAGGATGAAAGGGGCCTCCGGAGTTGCGCCTCACGAGGGAGGCCTCCGGTAGGAGCTTCACGCGGGAACAGGAGTCTTCGGCTTCGGCTTGGCCGACTTGTCGCCCGTGAAGGCCTCGTACTCCTTCAGGACCTCGTCCGTCGGGCCGTCCATGCGCAGCTCGCCGCGCTCCAGCCACAGGACGCGGTCGCAGGTGTCGCGGATCGACTTGTTGTTGTGGCTGACCAGGAACACCGTGCCCGCGTGCTTGCGCAGCTCGCGGATGCGGGCCTCGGAACGCTTCTGGAAGGAGCGGTCGCCCGTCGCCAGCGCCTCGTCGATGAGCAGGACGTCGTGGTCCTTGGCCGCGGCGATGGAGAAGCGCAGGCGGGCCGCCATGCCGGAGGAGTACGTGCGCATCGGGAGGGTGATGAAGTCGCCCTTCTCGTTGATGCCGGAGAAGTCGACGATCTCCTGGTAGCGCTCCTTGACCTGCTCGCGGGACATGCCCATGGCGAGGCCGCCGAGGTGCACGTTGCGCTCGCCGGTCAGGTCGTTCATCAGGGCCGCGTTCACGCCGAGGAGGGAGGGCTGGCCGTCGGTGTAGATGTGGCCGTTCTCCACCGGGAGGAGTCCGGCGACCGCCTTGAGCAGGGTCGACTTGCCGGAGCCGTTGGTGCCGATGAGGCCGATGGCCTCGCCCCGGTACGCCACGAAGGACACCTTCTTGACCGCGTGCACCTTGCGCACGCCCGCCGCCTTCTCGGTCTGCTTGCGGCGCAGGATGCGGTTGAGGGCGGCGGTGGCGGAGCCGCGGCCGGCGCCCGTGCCGTTGACGCGGTAGACGATGTCGACGCCGTCGGCGATGACGGTGGGGATCGGCTCCTGTGCGAGCTTTGCGTTGTCAGCCACGGCCGTACGTCTCCTCAGCCTTCCAGAAGTAGATGAAGCCGCCGACTCCGGCGAGCAGCGCCCAGCCCGTCGCGATCGCCCACACGTGCGGCGGGAGCTGGCTCGCCTGGAAGCTGTCGATGAGTGCGAAGCGCATCAGGTCGATATAGACGGCGGCCGGGTTGGCCTGCAACGCCGGGGTCACCCAGGACGGCAGGTGGTGGTGCTTGCTCATCATGTGGGTGATGCTGAACATCACGCCCGACGTGTACATCCAGGTACGCAGCACGAAAGGCATCAGCTGTGCGATGTCCGGCGTCTTCGCACCCATCCGGGCCACGATCATCGCGACGCCCGCGTTGAAGACGGACTGCAGCACCAGCGCCGGGACCGCCAGCGTCCAGGACGCCGTGACCGGGACGCCGAAGCAGAGCAGGATCACGACCAGGGCCGCCATCGAGAACAGCAGCTGCTGGAGCTGCTGCAGCGCGAAGGAGATCGGCAGCGCGGCCCGCGGGAAGTGCAAGGCCCGGACAAGGCCGAGGTTGCCGGAGATCGCGCGGGTGCCCGCCATGATCGAGCTCTGCGTGAAGGTCCAGACGAACACCCCGGTCACCAGGAAGGGGACGAAGTCCGGTATGCCGCGGCTGGTGCCCATCAGTTTGCCGAAGATGAAGTAGTACACCGCCGCGTTCAGCAACGGCGTCAGCACCTGCCACACCTGGCCGAGCTTCGCCTGGCTGTACTGGGCGGTGAGCTTGGCCGTGGCGAACGCCGTGATGAAGTGGCGGCGCGCCCACAGCTGGCGGACGTACTCGGTGAGGGAGGGGCGGGCGCCGCTGACCGCGAGGCCGTGACGGGCGGCGAGGACCTTGAGGTCGGCTTCGGCCGGGGCGGGTGTCGTCGGGGGCGGTGTGTCGAGGACCTGGCTCACATCCGCTGCTTTCGTTCGGGGGGCGGGGGGTGGGCGTGAGGGTGCCGGTGGGGTTCGGCGGTTCCTTACGCTCCTCTTCACGTTCTCTTACGTCGGGACGGGACCGTATCGTCGCAACGTGAGCGTAGGCCGACTAGACGTCGGAACGCAACCGTTTCGTCGCTACGCCCTATGCTGGTCGGTATGACGACCAACGCCGACCAACCGCAGACGCGTCCGCGCCGTCGGAGCCCTGCCGGGGCAGCCGTGCTCCGGGAGGACGTGACGGAGGCCATCCGGGCGGCCGTCTTCGAGGAACTCGCGGCCGTCGGCTATGCGCGGATGTCCATCGAGGGGATCGCGCGTCGCGCGGGTGTCGGCAAGACGGCGGTGTACCGCCGCTGGCGTTCCAAGCTGCACCTCGTGCTCGACGTGGTGTCCGCGATCGCGGTGATGGGTCTGCCCGCACCGGACACGGGCTCTCTGGAGGGCGATCTGCGGCTGCTGTACGAGGTGACCTCGCGTGCGCTGCGCCACCCCGTGGCCTCGCAGATCATCCCGGACCTGCAGGCGGAGGCGGCCCGCAACCCCGAGATCGCCGAGGCTCTGCAGAAGGCGCTGGAGCAGGGGCAGGAGGGCGTCGCCAGCGGGATCGTGAAGGCGGCCGAACAGCGCGGCGAGCTCCGCGCCGGCGTCGACGACGCGCTGGCCCTGGACATCATCTCGGGCCCTCTGTACTGGCGCTCGGTGGTGGCCCGCACCCCCAAGCTGCCCAAGGGCTATCTGGACGCCCTGGCCCGGGCCACCGCTCAGGCGCTCAAGGCGTTGTGAGCGGACTGCGATCGCCCAGGACGACGCGCTGCTGCGGCGATGACCTGCCCGCCCTGCGGGACCACCGCCCCGACGCCCCCGT
This sequence comes from Streptomyces sp. NPDC049627, assembly GCF_044465645.1. Lineage (NCBI taxonomy): Bacteria > Bacillati > Actinomycetota > Actinomycetes > Kitasatosporales > Streptomycetaceae > Streptomyces > Streptomyces sp. NPDC049627. Next base: position 38,345 of record NZ_JBITLW010000025.1, read on the forward strand.
GCTCGACGCCCGCATGCCGCCGGACCTCCGTGACGAGGGACTGCGCGCCGCTCTCACCGCGGCAAGGAGATGCCCTGCCTGCCGGTCCTCGACGTGAGCGGCGTCGGTTGTCTGCTCACGGGCGGGTCGGCCGGGTCGACGAGTTCCTCGACGCGCTGGAGCGGGTCGCTGACGGCGGCGCCGCCCTGGCCCCCGAGGTCGTCGCCGAGCTCCTCATACTCCTGAGCGGCCTCGTACCGGACGTAGACGGACTCGGGTGACCGTCAGCTCTGTCGGCCGTCGCACACGACGGTGCCGTCCACCGTGTGCGGGACGCGGTTTCCGCAGGCGACCATCTTCCACTCCAGGCGCAGCGTGTAGGGTTTTCCGCCCACGTGGTAGTCGACCCATGCCGCGTCGATGTAGCCGCCCTGTTTGCCCACATCCAGGACGAACAGCAACTCGGTGAAACCGGCGCCGTCCTTCTTCTGGTCCTCGCACCTCTGGGTGATGCGTGCCCCGGCTCGGACGTTCTCGTAGTGGCCGGGTGCCTCCCGGTTCTGGAAGTGCGGAGGCTGCCCCACGGCGGCGCCGATCCAGCCCGCGTCAATGGTGTCCTTCCACATCCGAGGGGTTACGGTCCTCAGCTTCAGGGCGACCGACGTCGGCTTGACGGGCGCGCGGTACCGGACGCCGTCGATGGTGAGGGGATCCCCGTCGGCGGAGCACAGCAGGAAACTGCCGAACGTCGCCGTCCACGGAATGTTCTTGGGCGCGTACACCGACGTGGTGCCCGAGGAGCTCTGGGAGCTGAGCGGGCCCTTCCCGTCGGCGTGTTCCACCCGCTCATCGCCGAGGGGCCGGACGACCAGCAGGGCCACGGCCACAGCCACTGCGACCGCTGCCCCGGTCGCGACCAGAATCAGCGTGGCCCTGCCGCGGATCACAGTTCCTCTTCGATGCGGTTGTAGTACTGCTGCACCTTGGACGCGGGATTCGGCTTGTCGGTGTTGCCGCACAGGGAGTCGTGTCCGGCGTCCATCTTGTAGCTGAGCGTGGACCCCTTGGTGTAGGTGCGGGCCGTACTCAGCTCGATGCCGATCACCGAACTGATCTTGACGCCGCCGGAGTTGGCGTACGCCTTGCCGGTGGTCTTCGTCCACGTGCCCGACGGCATGTTGAAGGTGCACTTCGAGCGGGACAGCCAGTGCGGCGGAAGTCCGTCCGTGTGGATGGTCTTGACGCCGCCGGTCTCCAGCGCGGCCTTCACCTTGCGGTTGATGATGACGCCGCCGCAGTCGTACTTGTACTTGTAGTAGCGCACCTCGGTCCGGTACGAGATGGACATGAAGTTGTCGGGGTCCCACTGGAAGTCGAAGCCCTGGGTGTTGGCCACCGAGGAGCTGCCCTCGGCGGACCACTTGTGGCCGTCCGTCGTGACCGCCGCGCCGTAGGTGATCTCGGAGCCGTTGCTGTGGGTCATCCACACCGTGCCGCGCTTCGTGCCGTAACCGGGGGCGGCCGGGTAGCCCTCGCCGATGGTGGCCCAGGCGTCGTTCTGACCGATCTTCGTGGTGCGGCAGGTGTCGGCGCGGGACACGAAGGCGTTCTTCACACCCTTGGGTGCCCTGCCCAGGTGGACCTTGACCTTGGGTGGCCGACTTGCGGCGGAGCGGGTGCCGGCCGAGGCCTGTCCGGGGATGAGCGGGTCCGCCCAGCTCCGTCCTGCCGCGCCCGCGGACCGCGTGGACTGTCCGCCGACGAGCCGCACGGACTGGGTCGTCCAGGCGTAGCTGTTGCTCTGCGGGTCGTAGATCTCCAGCTCCAGCGACACCAGGCCGTTGGATCCGATGTAGTTCTCGGGCACGTCGGCCGGGTCGACCGCGACGCTGAAGGAGGTGCCGCTGGTGCTGATCCCCGCGGTCGGCAGCTTCAGCATCGGGACGTCGTCGCCGTCGGCGAGGCCGGCGGTCCGGGCGGCGGGAAGGTCGGCGCGCAGCGTGAACAGGGCCCTGTCCAGCGGTATCTGCGTGTCGACCGACCCGGTGAAGGCCACCGGGTCCCCTGTCGCCGCCTGGGATGCGGGCACGTTGAGAAGGCCGGCGACAGCGCAGGCGCCCGCTGCCGTGAGCACGGCGAGTTTCCTCGCGATCATTGGGTTTCCCCCTGGAGCGAGTGCACAGTGAGTGCACAGGAGGCCGGGAGCGCAAGCCCCCGGCCACATGGTCGGCGCAAACTTATCAAGCCCTTATGGCTGAAATTCGCCCCTGTTCTGCGGCTGAGCGGAACGTCACATTCCGGAACCTCGGTGCGGATTTTGCCGTCGCACGCCGCCGGCCTGATCGAGTGCAATACGGCCGCGGTGCGCGACTCAGTCGCTCAGTCGCAGCGCGAGCTCGGTCAAGTCCCGTACCAGCAGCACCCGCTCGCCGAACCCCGGCAACGGCACATGCAGCGCCGCCGCCCACCGCGCCGGTACCGTGTCGATGCCGTACACCGCCCCGGCCGGCCCGCCGGTCACCGCCGCGACGGTGACCGTGTCGCCACCGAGGTCGACGGCGGCGCGTACGGCGTCCTCGTAGGAGGAGGTGGTGCGCAGGGCCCAGACGGCGGAGCCGAGGCAGGGCCACACGGCGCCGTTGAACTCCGTTGCCTGGTCGGGGTGCCAGTCGGGGGCGAGGACGGTGGTGTAGCGCTCGCGGTGGCGGGGTGGACCGCGTCGAGGGTGTCGGGGACGGCGGTGAGCGGGTCTTCTCCGGTCAGGGCGACCCGGACCAGCTCATGGAAGATGGCGGTACCTTCCAGGTTGCCCGGTCTCCGTGGGTGAGCGCGGCGAGGTGCCGAGCCGCGTCCATGGTGGCCTTGCGGCCGTGGCGGGCGAAGTGCACGGCGGAGGTGGCGGCACGCATCAACGCGCCGTTCCCCGCCGCGCGTTGATTCACCTGGAAGTGCAGCGCGGCGGCCATGTCCCAGGGGTCGCCGCCGGTCAGTACCGCTTCCGTCTGGAGCCCGATGTCCTTCGGGCCCGCCGCCGCCCAGCGCTGGAAGCGCTGGAAGCGCCGGAAGACGTCCGGGAGTTCGAGTCCGCCGCACTCCAGCACTGACTCGCCGAGCAGTACGGCCATCTGCGTGTCGTCGGTCGCCTCGCCAGGGTCCCAGCCGCCGCCCCCGCACATCTCGCCGCCGTGGCCGAGCTCCGGGAAGCGGGCCGAGAAGGCGCCTTCGGGGCCGAACTCGAAGGGGGCGCCCAGGGCGTCGCCGACGGCCGAGCCGATGACTGTGCCGAGGGCGCGGTTCGTTCGCGGGTGATTGCCATGGGGCCGCTCATGGTGTGGTACCAGGTCATCGACTACCGCAAGCGCGTATGCATCCAGCGTGTGACCTGGCTCGGCTGAGCTTCGAGCCGCCGTCGGGCGGGGCCGCTGACGGCGGCTCGACGATGTCGGCCAAGCCGGAGGTTCAGTCCCGCGCCGCCCCCGGATGCGCCCGCACCCAGCCCTCCCAAGCCGACGCGATCATGTCCTGCACATCGTGCTTGGCCTTCCAGTCCAGCTCCGTGGCGATGCGATCCGCCGAGGCGACGACGCGGGCCGGGTCGCCGGGGCGGCGGGGAGTGACGGTCGGGGGATGGTCGTAGCCGGTGATGGCGTTGATCATGTCGATCATTTCGCGGACCGAGACGCCCTCGCCGCGGCCGATGTTGAGGGTGAGGTCGAGGCCGGGCGTGGAGCGCAGGGCGCGGGCCGCGGCCACGTGGGCCTCGGCCAGGTCGACCACGTGGATGTAGTCGCGGATGCACGTGCCGTCGGGGGTCGGGTAGTCGTCGCCGAAGATGCGCGGGGGCGCGTTCTCCGTCAGCTTCTCGAAGACCATCGGGATGAGGTTGAAGACGCCGGTGTCGGCGAGCGCCGGGGTGGCCGCGCCCGCCACGTTGAAGTAGCGGAGGGATGCCGTGGAGAGGCCTGTGGCGCGGTTCGTCGCCCGGACCAGCCACTCGCCGGCCAGCTTCGTCTCGCCGTACGGCGACATCGGTGCGCACGGCGTCTCCTCCGTCACCAGGTCGACGTCCGGCATGCCGTAGACCGCCGCGGAGGACGAGAAGACGAAGGCTCTCACGTTTCTCGCCGCCGTCACGGCCTCCAGGAGGGCTCGCAGGCCCTCGACGTTTTCCCGGTAGTAGTGCAGGGGGCGGTCGACGGACTCGCCGACCTGCTTCTTCGCCGCGAGATGGACGACACCGGTGATGCGATGGGCCGCGATTGCGCGGGCGACGCGCTCGCCGTCGAGCGTCGAGCCGACGACCAGCGGGACGCCGTCGGGTACGCGGGATTTGATGCCGGTCGACAGGTCGTCGTACACCACGGCGCGCTCGCCCGCCTCGGTCATCGCCCGTACGACATGCGCTCCGATGTAACCGGCGCCGCCGGTGATCAGCCAGGTCATGCGGCCGTCTCCTCGTCAGTCCTTGTCAGTGGGGCTGCGGTGTCAGTGCCAGTGAAGCAGGCGGCGGAGTCTGCCGCGGGCCACTGTCATGGCTCCCTGTATGCCGGGGGCCACGCGGAGAGCCAGCGCGCCTGAGTGCGTGATGTACGGGTGCACGAGTACTACGGCGTGCCGGGCGGTGATCACGGCTCTGCGGCGCAGCAGGCCGGCGCCCGTGCGGGCGTGCGCCGTGACCTCGCGGTACGCGCCGCCCCGGAAGCCCACGCGCAGGCGTAAATCCCAGGTGGCCGACCGGCCCGCCGGGGACGCTCCGGGAAACGCCGTCCAGGAGACCGTCGTCTCAGCCGACCACAAGCCCCCGTCGGCCGAGTGCGCGAGTGCCACGGTCGTGGGCGGTCCCGCCGCCCGCCCCGTCTCCCGGCACCGCCACTCCACCTCCAGCGCCTGCGGGCCCGCCTGCGCGACCCTGCCGTACAGCTCATGCAGGCGCAGCCGGAGAACGGCGGCACGCGCGCGTGGGCGCAGTTCCGCGTCCACGGTGAGGGGGAGGAGGCGGACCGGGCGGGTCAGCAGTGGCTCCAGGGTGACCTGGGGGAGGGCGGGGGACCAGACGGGGGTGCCGTCGGGGGTGTGGGCGTAGGGAGGGAGCAGGCGGGCGGGGCGGGAGGCGAGGTCCCTCAGGCGGGGCAGGTCGCGGGGCTCCGGGGAGGCGAGGACGACGCGGCCGATGAGGCGGCCGGGGGCGGTGGGGTTGTGCGCCCAGTCGGCGGCGTCGTACTCGGCGAGGTACGCCCGGGTGTGCGCCCACCACGCACGTTGGTAGTCCGCGTCGCGCAACCCCAACTCGCGGGTGTACATGCGCAGTTCGTGATCCAGGAACTTGGCGCGGGCCGCCCGTGCCAGCTCCTTCTGCCCGGCGCCCAGCAGGATCTCGTACGCCAGCCGGCACGCCTGCGTGCGCGCCCGCCAGTTGGCGATGCTGGCGCGGTCCAGGGAGATCGACAGCCGGTCGGCGGAGCGGCGCACGTGCCAGATGTACACGCGGTCCGGGACGAGGGCGACGCGCGGACCGGCGGCCAGCACGCGCGCGCTGAAGACGACGTCCTCGTAGGGGAAGCGGCCTTCGGGGAAACGGATGCCGTGGCCGCGCAGGAAGTCCGTGCGGTAGAGCTTGTTGACGCAGAGCGTGTCGTGGACCAGGCGAGGGCGCTGTGCGGGGCGCTCGAACACGGCGTGCGCTGCGTAGAGCGATGCCTCCCAGGGCACCGTGCGCCCCTCGGGCAGCTCCCGTCGCACACACAGCCCGCCCGCCACCTCCGCATCCGCCCCCGTCGCCGCCGCGAGCAGCGTGTCCACCGCGTCCGGCGGCAGGACGTCGTCGCTGTCCAGGAACATCACGTACGGCGAGGTCACCCGGTCGAGCCCGGTGTTGCGGGGGCTGCCGCAGCCGCCGCTGTTGACCCGGCGCCGGACCGCCGTGACGCGTGGTTCGGTCGCGGCGAGGCGGGTGAGGAGCTCCGCGCTGCCGTCCGTCGAGCAGTCGTCGACGGCGATGACCTCCCGGACGACGGGCCCCTGCGCGAGCGCCGAGCGGACGGCGGACGTCACGTGTGCGGCGTCGTTGTAGCCGATGACGACGACACCGACACCGACATCGATGCCGGCTTCGGCCCGCGCGTCGCGCGCGGTGTGGGGGGTGCGAGGGTGCATGGGGCCGAGTTCCGGAATCGTGGGAGTGGTCGGAGATCGCTCGTTGAGTTCCTCACCGCGGATCGTAAGCTGCCGGAATGCCGCATCAGGGGTAATGAGGCAGCAATAAGTAGAACGTGTCGTTTAATAGCACAAAGTCGGCCCTGCGGCGGCGCGGGCCGCCGCCTACGCCTCGCGCCCCGCCGTCTACGCCCCGTGTCCCGCCGCCTCCTCCTCTTCCCTCAGTGCCGCCGCGTCCAGCGCCGCCGTGAGCTCGTCCAGTCGCGCCCGCAGCTCGCGGATCTCGTCCACGTCGAAGCCCGTCGCCGCGGCGATCCGGCGCGGCACCTGCAGGGCCCGCTCGCGCATCGCGGCGCCGTCCTCCGTCAGCCGCACCTCCACCGAGCGCTCGTCGCGCGCGCTGCGCTCCCGGCGGACCAGGCCCGCCGCCTCCAGCCGCTTGAGCAGCGGTGACAGGGTGCCGGAGTCGAGGCGCAGGTGTTCGCCCAGCTTCTTCACGGGCAGGTCGCCGTGCTCCCACAGCACCAGCATCACCAGGTACTGCGGGTAGGTGAGCCCCAGGTCCTTCAGGACCACGCGGTAGACGCCGCCGAAGGCGCGCGACGCGGCGTTCAGGGAGAAGCAGATCTGCTGGTCGAGGCGGAGCCAGTCGGCCGTGGGCGTGGTCGTCATGCCTCCAGGGTAGCTCGCGCTCGCCATTCAGTTGTGTGCAATTGAATTGTGTGCTCTACTTGTCGTCGTGCGGCGGCCGCCAACAGAGCCGCCGGACCGTGACTCGACTCGAGAGGGATGGTTTTCCATGGACGCGCTCTACACCGCTGTCGCCACCGCCACCCACGGCCGCGAGGGCCGCGCCGTCAGCAACGACGGCCAGATCGACCTCGCGCTCGCCATGCCGGTGGCGCTGGGCGGCAACGGCCAGGGCACGAACCCGGAGCAGCTGTTCGCCGCCGGGTACGCCGCCTGCTTCGGCAGCGCCCTCGGCCTCGTCGGCCGTGCCGCCAAGGTCGACGTCTCCGACGCCGCCGTCACCGCCGAGGTCGGCATAGGCAAGCAGGGCGAGGGCTTCGGTCTGAAGGTGACGCTGCGCGTGGAGCTGCCCGACACCCTGGACGAGGCGACCGGCCGCAAGCTGGTCGAGCAGGCCCACCAGGTCTGCCCCTACTCCAACGCCACCCGCGGCAACATCGACGTCGACCTCGTCATCGAGTAACCCCACCCCGGATCGACCGTCACCGGATCGACCGTCACCGGTTCGACGTCACCGGATCAACCGTCACCGGACAGACCGTCACCGGATCCGCCGGCCCGTCACCCGATCCGCGCCAGCACCTCCCCCGTCTCCCGGCTCCACGCCACCACCACCGCCTCCTCCGGCACCCGCTTCCACCGCGTCAGCAGCAGCCAGCGCGCGTGATAGCGCCGGGCGACGGCCGTGCGCTCGGCGCGGGTCGACGTGACGGACAGGTAGGCGCGGACGTCGGCGAGCCGGCGCTTCCGTTCCCGCTCGTCCAGGGCGGGGTCGGGCCAGATGGGCGCGGCGAGGTCCGGCCCGTACCCGGGGAGGGAGCGCGGGGCGAAGTGCCCGTCGGAGATGACCACTTCGCCCTTCTTGATGTGCCGTGCCGCCCACGCGTACGACGGCCAGATCGACGGCTGCTCCAGCCCGACCGGATCCAGCGCGCCCGGCACCACCGCCCCGCCCTGCACGGTGAGGAACCCGACGCAGGCCCCGACGGCCGCGGCCCCGCCCAGCGCCCGGCGCGCCCTGCCCCACGGCCGGGGCGCCGCCAGCTCCACGGCGAGCGCGAACTGCAACGGCACCAGGGTGAGCCCGAGGATGCGGCCGTAGGTGTAGTGGCCGCTGACCCAGCCGTACGCCACGAGCAGGCAGTCGAGCGCGAACAGCAGCACCAGCGGATCCCGCCAGGGGCCTCGCCGCCATCGCAGCCACAGCGCCGGCAGCCCGAGCAGTGCGAGCCAGAACTGTCCGGCCAGGTGCTCGTACAGCTGCCGGTGAATCCCGTCCACGCTGCGGTCCCCGGCCAGCGCGAACACATCGAAGTACGGCCAGACCCCGGCGACCAGCACCGCCGCAGCCGCCGCCACCCCCCACCGCACTACCACCCCCCACCGCACGCCCACGGCATCCCGCCCCTCCCGCCACCCCCGCTGCCACCCGGCGACGAACGCCACCGCCCCCAGCAGCGCGGCCGCCGCGGTGATCGGATGGATCAGCAGGATCAGCCCGTACAGCGCCCCGATCCCCGCGTACCCGGCGTACCCCGGCAGTCCGCTCGGCCCCACGTACCGCACGAGCCCCTCGCCGCGCGCTCGCGAACCCGTCAGCGCCCAGGCCCAGAAGGTCAGCCCGATGGCGAAGGCCGACGGGTAGCCGAGGTTCCCCGTCATCGACATCAGGCTCAGATAGCCGCTCCACCAGGCCCGCTCGGTCCCCCACAGCAGCGTCATCGCGCCCAGCGCGAGCACCGGCGCCCAGGGCCGGGGCGTCAGCACCCGCACGAGGCGGCCGATGCCGGTCAGCAGCACGAGCAGGTTCAGCGGGCCGGCCAGCCGCACCACCTCCCAGCCGCCCAGCCCGGTCAGCCGGGCGAACACGCCCTGTGCGACCGCGTACGGCGAGTAGTACGGGCTGCCCGCGCCCGGCAGGTCCGCCATCGGATGGCGCGGGTGGAGCAGGTTCGCCTTGAGGCGTTCGACGACGGCCGCGTGCTGGCCCGCGTCGCAGCACAGCGGCACGGCACAGTACGCCAGCGTCATCACCAGGAAGAACAGAAAACCGAAGACCTGGTACGGCGTCGGACGCCAACTGCGGCCGCCGCGCAGGGCACTCGCGCCGCGCACGGTCCTCCGGATGAGGACACCGGCAGCGGCGCCCGCAGTCTTGTTCTTGGAGGTTGTGTGGGTTTGAGGCATTTGCCGTATGTTCCCGGCCGGGTCGGTCGGGTCAACGGCTTTGCCTCACGTCACCTCATCGAGTGAGCCCGCGGTGCCGCCGGAGCCGGCACCCGCTCCGTCCCGACCGGACGCTCCGGCACCGGCTCGCCCAGCATCAGCGACCGTACGACCCGCTCCGCGGCCATCCCGTCGTCGAACTCGCAGAACCGCTCCCGGAATCCCGCCCGCAACCGCGCCGACTCCTCGTCCCGCCACGTCCCGGACGTGAACAGCCACGCCAACTCCCGGTAGGAGCACGAGACATGACCCGGCGCGTCGGCCGTGATGTCGAAGTAGGCGCCCCGGCTCGCCGCGTACGCCCCCCAGTCGTCGGCGTGGATCACGATCGGCCGGTCCAGGTTGGCGTAGTCGAACATCAGGGCGGAGTAGTCGGTGACCAGGACGTCCGCGGCGAGCATCACGTCCTCGACGTGCGGCTCGTCCGTCGCGTCGATCAGCACGCCCCGCCGGTGCAGATCGGCCAGGCCCATCCCGCGTGCCGTGCCCTTCGCCAGCGACGGGTGCAGCCGTACGACGAGCGTATGGCCCGCGCCCAGGTCCTCGGCGAACCGGGCCAGGTCGATCCGGTCGACATGGCCGCCCCGCCGGTAGTCGCGGCGGGTCGGCGCGTACAGCACGACGGTGTGCCCGGCGGGGACGCCGAGCCGCGCACGGGCGGCCTCACCCGCCTCCGGTCCCGCACCGACCAGCACGTCATTGCGCGGGCTCCCCGTCCTGAGCGACGTGAAGTGACAGGGATACGCCCGCTCCCACACCAGCTCCGAGTGCCGGTTGGCCACCAGGCTGTAGTCCCAGCGGTCGGCGCGCCACAGCATCTTCGGCACGTCGAAGCCGTGCCGCGCTCCGGGCTTGGTGAGCAGGTCGGCCGCCATGTACTTGAGCGGGGTGCCCTGGTGGGTGTGGATGTGGACGCTGCCGGGACGCTTGGCCAGGGTGCCCGGCCAGTTGACGTTGTTCACCCAGTACGTGGCCCGCGCCATGACCTCGTGGTAGCGCCGCGAGCCCGGCAGCACGAAGTCGGTGCCGGGCGGCAGCGCGTCCACCGCGTCCTCCTGGACGACCCAGACGCCCTTGAGGTGCGGGGCGATCTCGCGCGCCTTGGCGTGGATCGCCGCCGGGTCGCCCAGCACGCCGCGGTGCGAGAACGAAGAGTAGACGGCCAGGTGCGGATCGAGCGGCAGCCTGCACCGGGCGCCGTACCAGACCCGCCCGGCCCGCTCCGACGCCGCCCGCGTCACCCGCCGCTTGCCGTTCCCCGCCGTCCTGCGCGCCTCGTGCAGACCGCGTGCCACGGCGTACCGCGCGTAGGGCGCCGTCGCCAGCAGCCGCATCTCCTTGCCGCGCCAGCCGTCGGGCGGGGTGAAGCCCTCCGGGACGTGACGGGTGTAGAAGGAGCGGATCCCGCGGTAGAAGGCCCCGCGGTCCTTCGGCAGCACCCGGTCCTCGCGCGCGAGCACGAACAGCATGTGGTCCAGGGCCCGTTCGAACAGCAGCGGACGCGCCCACGCCAGGTCCGGGCGCCCCTCCAGGAACGCGAACAGGCCCTCGTACTGCGGAAAGATGTCGAAGTGCCGCCGCCCCGGCGTCTTCGTGATCGCACCCTGCCGGCGCTGCCGGTACTCGACCCCGATGCGCTCCAGACAGGCGATGCGGTCGGCCAGCACCATCGAGCGGTAGGTCACGGGCGCGTCCTCGTACAGGCCGGGTGCGTAGCGCAGCTCGTGCTTGATGAAGAAGTCACGCCGGTACGCCTTGTTCCAGGCGACCAGGAACAGATGCAGGTACTCGGGGCTCTCGCGGACGGTGAAGGTGCCGGTGCCGGCCGCGGCCAGCAGGTCCGCCGCCGAACTGCGGCCGCCGCGCCCCCACCAGTGGGTGCGCACATGGTCGAAGACCAGGATGTCCGGGTCCTCGGACGCCTCCAGACGGGCCGCCACCGCCGCCAGCAGGCCCGGCGTGTAGGCGTCGTCGCTGTCGAGGAAGAGGACGTAGTCGCCGCTCGCCTGCTCCAGACCGGCGTTGCGGGCCCGGCCGAGGCCCACGTTCTCGGGGAGGTGCAGCACGCGCATGCGTGCGTCGCGCTCGGCGTAGGCGTCCAGGATCTCGGGGCAGCCGTCGGGGGAGCGGTCGTCGACGGCGATCACCTCGAAGTCCCGGTACGACTGCCCGAGCACCGAGTCCAGGCACTCCCGCAGGAAGCCCTGCACCTTGAAGACGGGGACGATGATGCTGAAGCGGGGCACGTCAGTTCCTCACGAGGGTCGTCGCGGCGGGGGCGGGGATGCGCTCGGCGAGCGGGATCACCGGCGGGATCGCCTCGGGCGGCTCGCCGAGCAGCACCCGGCGTACGACGCGCTCGGCGGCGCGTCCGTCGTCGAACTGGCAGAAGCGCTCCCGGAACGCGGCGCGCAGGGCCCGGGCCTCCTCGTCCGCGTACGAGCCGTCGCGGAACACGGCCGCCAGCTCCCCCGGCGTCCGCGCCACCCGGCCCGGCGGGGCCTCCATCAGGTCGAAGTAGACGCCCCGCAGCTCCCGGTAGACGTCCCAGTCGTCGGCGTAGACGACGATCGGCCGGTCCAGATTGGCGTAGTCGAACATGATGGACGAGTAGTCGGTGATCAGCGCGTCGGCGGCCAGGCACACGTCCTCGGAGGAGCGGTGCGCGGTGACGTCGATGATCCGGCCGGTGCCGCGCGCGTTGCCCTGGTCGTAGAAGTAGTGGGCGCGCAGCAGCACCACGTACTCGTCGCCGATCTCCTCGCAGAGGGCCTCCAGGTCGAGGCTCGTCTCGAAGCCGGTGGCGTAGTCGCGGTGCGTGGGCGCGTACAGGAGGGCCTTCTTGCCGTCGGGGACGCCGAGTTCGCGGCGGACGCGGGCGACGTCGGCGGCGGTCGCCGTGTAGTAGACGTCGTTGCGCGGATAGCCGTACTCCAGCGGCTCGTGCGCCGACGGGTACGCGCTCTCCCACATCTCGGTCGAGTGCCGGTTGGAGGTGAGGTTGTAGTCCCAGCGGTCGACGCGGGCCAGCAGCTTGGCGAAGCTGCCGGTCGCCGCGGCCACCACGGGATACGTCGACTGGTCGGCGCCCATCTTCTTCAGCGGGGTGCCGTGCTGGGTGGACAGATGCACGCTGCCCTTGCGCTTGACGACGGCGTCCGCGAAGTTGGCGTTGTTGACCAGGTACTTGGCCCGGGCGAGCACGTCCCAGTACTCACGGCTGCCGATGACCGCGTACTCCACGTCCTTCGGCATGGTGTGCGCCTGGTCCGCCTCGACGAGGAACACCGAGCGCAGGTGCGGGGCGAGTTCGCGCGCCTTGGCGTGGATCGCGGCCGGGTTGCAGACGTAGCCGCGGCCCCAGTACGCGCAGTACACGGCGAGGTTGTGGTCCAGCGGGCGCCGCAGCTGACGCCGGTAGCGCAGCCGGGTGCGCAGCCCGTGCGGGCGCGGCACACCCGCCGCCATCCGCGCCGCCGCCTGGTTGGCCCCGCGCAGCGCCCGGAACGCCGCGTACGCCCCCTTCGCCAGCAGCCGGTGCTGCACGCCGAGGCTGCCGCCCGGGACCCGGAACCCGGCGGGACAGTGCCGCCGGTAGAGCCTGCTCGCCCGGCGGAAGAAGGCACGCCGCCCGCGCGGCAGCCGGCGCGGATGGGCCGCCGTCTTCAGTACGGCGGCGAAGAGCTGCTCGAACAGCGCCGCGAACCGCTCCCCGGAGAGCCCCTCCTCGGCCGCCCGCGTCAGCACCAGCTCGGCCTGGTCGAGCAGCTCGACATGATGCTCCCCCGGCAGGCCCAGCCGGCTGCCCTGCCGCCGCAGCAGATGCCGTACGACGACCTGCCGCAGCACCGCCACGCGCTCGGCACGCGCCATCACCAGGCCACCGAAGCCGACATCGGTGAAGTGGCCGTCGGGGAAGGCGAGATGCCGCTCGGTGAGGAAGGCCCGGCGGTAGGCCGCGCTCCAGGCCGGGAGCTGGACCCCCGTCAGCTCCGGCGCCCGGGCGGGGGAGAAGACGCCGTCCGGTGCCCGCTCCAGCAGCGGCGCGGCCGGGTTGGTCGGCTCGCCCACCCACCACGGGGTCCGCTCGTGCTCGAAGTGCAGGACGTCCACGTCGCCGGTCTCACGCAGCCGGGCGTCCAGTGCCGCCAGCGCACCGGGCACCAGCACGTCGTCACCGTCCAGGAACAGCAGCCACGCACCGAGCGCCGCCCGCATCCCCGCATTGCGCGCCCCGGCCAGCCCCGCTGCCGGCGGCGAGTGCACGGGCGCCACCCGGCAGTCCCGCTCGGCGTACCCGGCGACGACGTCCGCCGCCGGGGAGTCGGGCGCGTCGCAGACCGGGATCAGCTCGAAGTCGCCGAACGACTGGGCGAGGACCGAGTCCAGCGCCTGGGACAGCCGGCCCGCGACCCCATGGGACGGAACGATGATGCTGAAGCGGGGCATACTGCTCTTTCTGTCGAGGTTCTTCGGGGGACCCGGGCCGGTCGCCTAGCGCGGCCTTGCCGGCACAGCGCTCGGCACCGGATGACGCTGCTCGAGTGGGACGAAGGGTGGGACTCCCCGCTCGCCCAGCACCACATGGCGTACGACCCGCTCGGCGGCGCGACCGTCGTCGTACGGGCAGAAACGCTCCCGGAACGCCGCCCGCAGCTGCGCGGAGCGCGACCCGCGCCAGTGGCCGGTGGCGAAGATGTCGATCAGCTCGTCCTCGCTGCGCGACACCGCCCCCGGCGGGAAGGACCGCAGGTCGAAGTAGGTGCCGCGGGCCGCCTCGTACGCCTCCCGGTCGTCGGCGTGGATCACGATCGGCCGGTCCAGGTTGGCGTAGTCGAACATGATCGCCGAGTAGTCCGTCACCAGGGCGTCCGAGGCCAGGCACAGCGATTCGACGCTCGGGTGGTCGGTGACGTCGATGACCTGGCCTCCGGTGGGCGCGAGCGGGCCGCCGTGCCGGTGGTGGGCGCGGGCCAGGATGACGTGGCCGGGGCCCAGGCGACGCAGGACGCGATGCAGGTCGAGGGTGCCGCGCTGGGTGCGGCGGTAGTCGCGGTGGGTGGGGGCGTACAGGATCGCGACCGCGCCCTCGGGGACGCCGAGCGACTCGCGGATCCGGGCCACGTCCGCCGACGTCGCCTGCTGGAAGCGGTCGTTGCGCGGGCTGCCGTACTCCAGCGTCGTGTAGCCGCCCGGAAAGACGCGCTCCCAGGTCAGGGTGGAATGGCGGTTGGCCGACAGGACGTAGTCCCACTTGTCGACCTGGTCGAGGAGCTCGTCGAAGTCCGTGTCCCCCGAGGCCGCCGGGCGTTCCCGCAGGTCCAGGCCCATGCGCTTGAGCGGGGTGCCCTGCCGGGTCTGGACGAGGACCTGGCCGGGGCGCTTGACCAGGCGCCGGTCGAAGTCGGCGTTGTGGACGAGGTACTTGGAGCGGGCGAGGGCCGTCCAGTAGGCGGCCGTGTCGGGGCGCAGACGGCGGGTGCCGGTGGGGACGGAGCCGTGCTGCCCGGTGTCGGCGATCCAGGCCGTACGGATGCCCGGGGCGTGCGTGCGGAACGCCTGCTCCAGGGCGCCGGGGTTGCACCCGTGGCCGCGGACGCCGTCGGCCGCGAAGACGGCGCGGTCGGAGCGCACCGGGAGGCAGCGCTGGATGCGGTAGTGGAGGCGCAGGGCGGTGGAACGCACGCCCTTCAGCAGGCGGTCGGTGAGCTTGGCGGTACGGCGGAGAAGGGCCCCCGTCCGTTGCAGGGCGTGGTAGGTGCGGTGCAGGCCGAAGCGGACCAGCGTGTAGTGCAGGCGGGTGCGCGCCGGGACGGGGGCGCCGCCGGGGGAGTGGTAACGGCGGTAGTACGTCCGCGCCTTGCGCAGGAACTCGGCGCGGCGGCGGCGCGGGAGGCGGTCGCGGCGGCCGAACACCACGATCAGGTGGTCGACCATCCGGCGGAACAGCAGCGGCCGCCAGCAGTCGAGCCGGGGGGTGCGGTCGACGTACGCGAAGACACGGTCGTACTGCTCGAAGATGTCGAAGTGCCGCGGGCTGACCGTGCCGAGGATGCCGCCCCGGCGCCGCTGCCGGTAGTGCACGCACACCCGGTCCAGGGTCGCGATCGACTCCGCCGTCATCAGGACCGGGTACGTCCAGGGCGTGTCCTCGTAGTGGCCGGACGGGAAGACGAAGCCTTCTTCCTCGACGAACTCCCGCCGGTACGCCTTGTTCCAGGCGACCATCAGCAGCCGCAGCAGCCCCGGCCGGTCCGCCAGCCGGAACGGCGCCGGGCCCTGCTCGGAGAGCTGCGCCGCGGCCTGGTTGCGGATCGTCTCGCCGGTCCAGTAGGTGCGCGCGTAGTCGTAGACCAGGACGTCCGGTTCGCCGGTCTCCTTCAGCCGGTCGGCGATCGCGTGCAGGGCGTCCGGGGTGAGAGTGTCGTCGCTGTCGAGGAAGACCAGGTAGTCGCCGGTGGCCTCGGCCATACCCGCGTTGCGGGCTGGCCCCAGCCCCTGGTTCTCGGCGAGGTGCACCGGGCGTACCCGTGGGTCGCGGGCGGCGAACTCGTCGATGATCGCGCCGCACGCGTCCGGCGAGCAGTCGTCGACGGCGATCAGTTCGAGATCGGGATACGACTGGGAGAGCACCGATTCCAGGCACTCGTGCAGGTACGCCTGGACCTTGTACGCGGGGACGATGACACTGAACCTGGGCAAGGGACATCCACTGGGTCGACCTGGGCGGTGGGGCTGTCGCCCTGCCGGGAACGGCCAATGGAGTGACTTGGTTACGGCGTGGTACGGCATACGGGGGACGGTGAAGAAACGAAAAGGGACGGGCCGGTGACGGCCCGTCCCCCTCAAGTGTGCTGAATTTCCGTCTATTTGACCGCGCCCGCCATCACGCCGGACACGAACTGCCGCTGGAACGCGAAGAACACGACCAGCGGGATCACCATGGAGATGAACGCGCCGGGCGCCAGGACGTCGACGTTGTTGCCGAACTGCCGTACCTGCGTCTGCAGGGCGACCGTGATCGGCTGGCTGTCGGCGTCCGTGAAGATCAGCGCGACCAGCATGTCGTTCCACACCCACAGGAACTGGAAGATGCCGAGCGCGGCGATCGCCGGCCCGCCCAGCGGCATCACGACCCGGAAGAACAGGCGCAGTTCACCGGCGCCGTCCAGGCGGGCCGCCTCCAGCAGCTCCCTCGGGATCTCCGCGAAGAAGTTGCGCAGCAGGAACACCGCGAACGGCAGCCCGAAGCCGACGTGGAAGAGGATCACGCCGGTCAGGGAGCCGAAGATGCCGATGTCGCCGAAGAGTTCGGCGATCGGGATCAGCGCCACCTGCACGGGCACGACCAGCAGACCGACCACGGCCAGGAACCACCAGTCGCGGCCCGGGAACTCCATCCACGCGAACGCGTAGCCCGCGAGCGAGCCGATCACGACGACGAGGACCGTCGCCGGGACCGTGATCAGCACGGTGTTGAGGATCGAGTCGGTGATGTCGCTGTTGCTCAGCAGCTTGTCGTAGTTGTCGAAGGTGAGTTGGGAGGGCTTGCTGAAGACCTCCCACCAGCCGCTGGCCCCGATGTCCCCCGGCGAGCGGAGCGAGGACAGCAGCACACCGATCGTCGGGACCAGCCAGAACAGGCCGACGACGATCAGGAACACCCGCACCAGCCCGCCGCTGACGAACGCGGCGAGCCGGGCGCCGAGGGACTGCTCGGCCTTGACGACAGTGAGGGGCTCGGGTGTGTTCTTCCTGAGCCCGCCTACGTCGGTGGTCATCGCCTGCCCTCCCGCCTCAACCGACGGACGTTGAACCACATCACCGGGATCACGAGCAGCAGCAGGAACACCGCGATCGCGCTGGCGATGCCCGGCTGGTCCTCGGAGAAGCCCTTGCGGTACAGCTCCAGCGCGAGCACGTTCGCGTCGTCCTGGGAGGAGCCCGGGGCGATGATGAAGACCAGGTCGAAGATCTTCAGGACGTTGATCATCAGGGTGACGGTGACGACCGCGAGCACGGGGGCCAGCAGCGGCACCGTGACCCTGCGGAACACCTGCCACTCGTTGGCGCCGTCGACCCGTGCCGCCTCCAGCAGATCGCGGGGGATGCCCGCGAGCCCGGCCGCTATCAGCACCATCGCGAAGCCGGCCCACATCCAGATGTACGACCCGATGATGGACGGCGTGACGAGGGACGGGCCGAGCCAGTCCAGCCCGTTGTACGGCTCCTTGAAGTTGCTGCCGGGCAGCCGGAGCCGGGCCCCGTCGGCAGCGGCCGGCAACGTGAACGTGCCGTCGTCGGCGGCCTTCGTGGAGGCCACGACCTTGCCGTCCTTGACCGCCTCGATCTTCATCCCGGCATAGCCCAGCTCGGCCGGGTCGACGCCGCCGAGCGTGCCGACGCCCTTGCCGCGCGTGAAGTCCTGCCAGGTGGTGCCGGTGACCTTGCCCGGCTCGGCCTTCGCCGCCACGGCCTTCTTGGCGTCGTCCGGCATCTGGTCGGGGGCGACGCCGACCAGGGGCAGGGTGACCGGGGTGCCGGCGCTGACGGTGGCCTTGGTGATGAAGGCGCCGCCCGGTGCCGCCTCCAGGGGCGACTCCCGGCCCGGGTGGGCCTTCGGGAACGCGGACGCCTGCGCGAAGGTGTCGTGGACGCCCACCCACACCGCGTTCGCGACGCCCTTGTCCGGGTCCTGGTCGTACACCAGCCGGAAGATGATGCCCGCCGCCAGCATCGAGATCGCCATCGGCATGAAGACGACCAGCTTGAACGCCGTACCCCAGCGCACCCGCTCGGTCAGCACCGCGAAGACCAGACCGAGCGCGGTGGCGATCGTCGGGGCGAACACCACCCAGATCACGTTGTTCTTGAGGGCGGTGCGGATGCCGTCGTCCGTGAAGAGGGACTCGTAGTTGTCGAAGCCGGCGAAGCCGTCGCCGGACTGGTCGTAGAAGCTGCGGACGACCGAGTACCCGATCGGGTAGACCACGAGCGCGCCGAGCAGCAGGAGAGCGGGCAGCAGGAAGAGCGCCGCCATCGTCCAGCGCGTGCCGGTCACGCTCTTGCGCGATTTGGGTGCGGCAGGGGCCGGACTCTTCGAGGAGATCCCTGCCGCTTCCGCCGACGCCATGGCGTCAGTTTCCGTACGCCGCGGCCGCGTCGGCTTCCAGCTTGCGCTGCGTGCCCGCGATGTCCGAGGGGTTCTTCAGGAAGTCCTGCAGCGCTTTCCACTCGCCCTTGCCGGGCGTGCCGCCGAAGGCCTGCGGGGCCTGGTCGGACATGTCGAAGCGGAAGTCGTCGCCGGAGTCGATGAGAGCCTTGGCGATCTTCCGCTGGACGTCGTTCGGGTACGCCGAGTTGTCGACGTTCTTGTTCGGCGAGAGGTAGCCGCCCAGCTTCGCCTGGATCGTCGCCGCGTCCGGGGAGGCCAGCCAGGTGGCCAGTGCCTGCGCCGCCTTGGAGTCCTGCAGGATGACGGCCGCGTCGCCGCCGGAGACGACGGGCGCGGTGTCACCGACGGCCGGGAACGGGAACACCTTCGCGTCCGAGCCGACCTCCGCCTTGGCCTGTGTGATGTTGACCTGCGCGAAGTCGCCCTCGTAGACCATGGCGGCCTTCGGCTGGTCACCGCCGGTGAAGACCTGGGTGACGGACGCCGGGAAGTCCGTCTGCAGCGCGCCCTTCGCGCCGCCCGCCACATAGTCCTTCTTGCCCCAGATCTGGGCGAGGGTGGTCAGCGCGTCCTTCACGGACGGGTCGGTCCACTTGATCTCGTGCTTCGCCAGCTGGTCGTACTTCTCGGGACCGGCCTGGGAGAGGTAGACGTTCTCGAACCAGTCGGTCAGGGTCCACCCCTCGGCACCGCCCACGGAGAACGGGGTGACGCCGGAGTCGTACACCGTCTGCGCGGTGGTGAGCAGTTCGTCCCACGTCTTGGGCTCGTCGGCCCCCGCGTTCTCGAAGACCGCGTTGTTGTACCAGATCAGGGACTTGTTGGCGGCCTTGTAGTAGACGCCGTACTGCTTGTTGTCGACCTTGCCGATGTCCTGCCAGCCCTGGGAGTAGTTCTCCTGCAGCTCCTTGACCGCGTCGGCGCCGAGCGGCTTGGCCCACTTCTTGTCGACGGCCTGCTTGATGGCGCCGGGCTGCGGCAGCATCGCGATGTCCGGCGGCTGGCCGCCCGCGACCTTCGAGCCGAGGAAGTTGATGATGGGGTCCTGGGCGGGGACGAAGGTCACCTTGGCACCCGTGCGTTTCTCGAACTCCGCGAGGACCTTCTTGAAGTTGTCCTGTTCGGCGCCGGTCCACACGGCGGCGACCTCGAGGGATTCGCCGTCCAGCTTGGGAAGGGTGACGGTGCTCGCGGTCTCCTGGTCGTTCCCGCCCTGCCCGCCGCCACTGCCGTTGTCGTCGTCGCCGCCTCCGCACGCGGTGAGCGAGAGTGCGAGGGCTCCCGCGCACACGGCTGCTGCGGTCCTGGCGGCCCTGCTTGTCCGGTTCCTGCTCGTGCTGCGCATCACTGCCCCGTTCTTCGTGCCTCGTCGAACGTCCGAGCGCTGTCCCGTGCGATCTGGTCTACGCCCTGGTATGGGGGGCGGCAAGACCGCGTCCGCTGTCAAGCGGGGGATCGTGACCGCCTCGTGACCAGGGCCTCCGACCCCGCTATCGGCCTGAACGGCGTCGTCCTCAATCGCCGGAGGGGCTGAATTTGCCGGCCGGTGTTACAGGAGTGAGGGGACCTTGGTCGCCGCGACTTCGCGTGCTGCTCGTTCCAGTGCGCTGGCCAGTAGTGCCAGGTCCGTGGGTCCGTTGCCCAGTTCGCGCACCGGACGCCGGGCCGGGGGATCGCCCATGCGGTGCCATTCCAACGGCACGACCGTGGGCCGCAGTGTCGCGGTCCGCGGGATACGCCCCGTGACGCGTCCGCCCTGGAACGGCACCGTCCGTCGGCCGAGGCCGGTCGCGCCCGGCGTCGGCGCCTCCGATCCCGCTGTCGGCCTGAACGGCGTCGTCCTCAATCGCCGGAGGGGCTGAATTTGCCGGCCGGTGTTACAGGAGTGAGGGGACCTTGGTTGCCGCGACTTCGCGTGCTGCTCGTTCCAGTGCGCTGGCCAGTAGTGCCAGGTCCGTGGGTCCGTTGCCCAGTTCGCGCACCGGACGCCGGGCCGGGGGATCGCCCATGCGGTGCCATTCCAACGGCACGACCGTGGGCCGCAGTGTCGCGGTCCGCGGGATACGCCCCGTGACGCGTCCGCCCTGGAACGGCACTGTCCGCCCGTCGGCCCAGGCCAGCCGCCCGCGCCCCGGCGCCGGCTCGTCCGGCCCCACCGTCACCGCGTCCAGGGTCACCCGCAGCGTCGCCCGGCGGGCCGGCTCCGACTCCGCCGTACGGCCCCCGACGCCCGCGGCGGCCACCAGATGCACCCCGAGCCGCTCGCCGTCCCGGGCCACCGCCTCCAGCGCGCGTATCACCGAGCCGGCCGCGGGCCTGCCCGGCGAGCCCAGCGCGGGCGAGACCAGTGCGTCCAGGTCGTCCACGACGACGACGAGCCTCGGCAACGGCGGCACGGCCTCGGCCTGTCGGCGGGACGCCCCCGGCCGCAGCCGGATCGTGGAGCTGGGCGGTGTGTCCAGATCGCCCGTGAGGTCACCGGCACCGGCACCTCCGGCCCCCGCCGCACGCTGCGCGACCATCCGGCCCGACAGCTCGCGCCCCGTGTGCCACTCGGTGAAGTCGGACCGGCCGAGCAGCTCCGCGCGGCGCTTCAGCTCGGCGCTCAACGACTGGGCGAACTCCCGCATGCGCACGGGGTCGTTGGCGGTGAGGTGGGTGGTGACATGCGGTACGTCCGTACAGACCCGCAGTCCGTCGCCGTGCCCGTTGCCCGAGCCCGTGCTGTCCCGGCCGTCTATCAGCACCACGCTCAGCCGGTCCGGCCG
This sequence comes from Streptomyces sp. NPDC049627, assembly GCF_044465645.1. NCBI lineage: Bacteria > Bacillati > Actinomycetota > Actinomycetes > Kitasatosporales > Streptomycetaceae > Streptomyces > Streptomyces sp. NPDC049627. The sequence goes on from NZ_JBITLW010000025.1 coordinate 59,396, forward strand.
CTCGGCCGCGGCGAGCGAGGCGACGACGGCCCGCAGCAGTTCCGTACGTCCGCTGCCGGGCGGCCCCTCGATCAACAGGTGCGGTCCGTCGGCGCCGAGGTCCGCGCAGACCGGCCCGCGCGGGCCGGCCCCGAGCACGGCACACGCCCGCCCGCCGAGGGACTCCTTGTCGTCACCGGCGTCGGCCCACCGCGCCATCAGCGACGCCGGTGTGGCCCGGGCCAGCCCCAACTCGTCCAGCAGCCGCGCCGCCTGAGGCAACGGCACCGAAACCCGCGCATGCCGCTCCCCACCGGTCCCCTCCGTCCGCAACGGCGCCAGAGCCCGCGCGAACCGCTCCGCCCAGGCGAGCGAAACGGCGTCCACGGTGGCGACGGTGCCGTGGCCTACGGGGCCATGGGCGGAGGCGGCGGAGGTGGAGACGGCAGAGGTGGAGACGGCTGAGGGGCCGTTTCCGGCGGAGCTGTGCCCGGACGGGCTGGAGTCGGCCGGGGAGTGTCCCACTGAGCTGTCCGCCAAGCGCGGAAAGCCCTCCGCTCCGCTCTCGGCCGCTCCCGCAGCCGTACCGGCACCGTTCCCCGCGACCGCCCCGGCCCGCGCCACCCGCATCAGCCGCAGCGCCGTCGCCACATCGCCGCTCAGCAGCGCGACCGCGCCGCACTCCCGGAACACCGGCGACACCGTGCACGCCGCCTCGTAGGTCTCCGTCACCGGGGATGCTGGCGACGCCGCGGCCGTCTCGGCCAGGCACACGACGTGGATCCCGGCCCGCGGTCCCTCCAGGGCCAGCCGTGCCATCGCCTCGCGCACATCGGCGCCCCCGGGATCACCGTCCACGACGACCACGCTGTACGGCCCCGCGAAACCGTCCGTCCCGTCGGCCGGGTCGTCGTCCCGCGCCCACGAGGGCCGCCGAACGGCACCCCGCACAGCGGCCTGCCCGCCCGCGCCACGCGGCGAGCCGCTCACCGCACCGCCGGACCCCGCGCCCGCGGGCGTCCGGTCCGCCACGTCCTCCAGGCGCCGCAGCAGTTCCTCCACCCGGGCCGTGGCCTGTTCACGGTCGTAGGCCAGCAGGAGACGGCAGTCCTGGCCGTGTCCCGGGCGGATGTGCGGAAGCCAGCCCAACCAGGCCCACTCGGCGGTGCGCTCCTCCAGGGGACGCGAGCGGTCCGCACTGATCAGAACGACTTCCAGCGCGTCGGGCGAGTGCAGCGCGGCGAGCTGGGCGATCACCGCGCGGGCCAGCCCGGCGAGCCGCTCGCGCGGACCGGCCAGCCCCAGCGCCCCGACCTCCCGCAGATCGGCGGTCACCGGCACCGCGGGCAGCAGCCCCGAGCCGCCGGGCGCCGCCCGGTCCGCTGTGCCGAGCCGCACCGTGAGCGCCTCAGGGTGACCCGGTGCGCGCTCCCACAGCCGGGGTCCGGGCCCCAGCGCCGTCAGCAGCAGCGAGGCGGGGTCCGGCCAGGCCTCCGGCAGCCGGGGGCGGCGCGTCGCCGAGGGGAGCTCGGTCGCCTCGGCCCGCTCGCCGTCGTCGTACGTCTCCCGCCGGGCCGCGCCCTGCTCCGCGCGCCCGCCGGTCAGCCGCCGCGCCCACGCCGTCAGCCCTCCGCGCCTGCGCACGCCCGGCGGTACGTCGGTGCCCCGCAGCGGGGTGCCCTTACGGCTGTCGGCGCCGGTGGCGGCATGGCTCCCGTCACCCGGGTCGAACGCGCCCACCCCGAAGCCCGCGCCGTGTGTGTCGCCTCCGCGCGGTCCCGGAGGCGACAGCTCGGACCCGCCGTGCCGTTCGATCCGCGGCGCCCCGCCCTGGACCGGCACGACGGGCGGCTCGACCGGGCCGTGTTCGTGAGCGGACGACACACTTCCCGAGTGGGAGCTGCCCGAGGGAGCGGAGCCGTCGCCGCCGTCCGCCACGCGCGCGTGAGGCACAGCCGCGTCACGCGGCGCGGGGACCGCCGGACCCTCGCTCCCCGGGCGCTGGGTGCCTCCCCCGCCGTCCCCGGCGGGGACCCGCACATGCCCCTCCCCGTCCGGCTCCGTCCGCACCCGCGCCCCCGGGCCCCCGGCCGGGGCCAGCCGCAGCGCCGACTCGCCGATCCGCAGCAGCGCCCCCGGCGCGAAGCGCACCGGGCGGGTGGTCACGCCGGAGCCGTCCAGCGTCGTGCCGTTCGTGGAGCCGAGGTCGGCGACCGAGACGCGGCCGTCCGCGGAGACCGTGACCGCGCAGTGCAGCCGGGAGACGTCCGGGTCGTCGAGCGGGACGTCGGCGTCGGCGGAGCGGCCGATGCGGATCTCGCCGCCGTGCAGGAGGTGGACGCCGCCCGCGTCGGGGCCGGCCACGACATGGAGCTGGGTGGGGGCGTCGTCCAGCTCGGGGTGCGGTTCGGGCGCCGCCGGGGCGCCCAGGGACAGCACGGCGCCGTCGATCAGCGGGGGCTCGCCGAGCGTGCTGCGGCGGTCGTCGAGCCGCTCCGTGCCCGCGTACAGCACGAGCGGGCCGTCGCTCCCCGACACCGCCGAGGCGAGGGCCGACGCCACCGCGGCCAGGGCCGTGCCCGCGGGAGCCGTGACCAGCACGTCGCAGCTCGCGGCACGGCCCCGCGCCGGGGCAGCCGGGGCCTGCGGGTCTACGACGGTCAGCCGGATCTGCATCGGCGTCAGCGGTCCCTTCTGCGCGGGCGCGGCGGACTTCCCCCACCCCACACGAGCACATCGGCCAGTACTCCACGTACTGCACGCATCCTCGCACCTGCCACTGACAACGCGCCCCCCGCCCGGAGGCAAGTGATCTTGATTGGTCGGCTCTGCCCGCAAAAGTGCCTGACAGTTGACCTGCGGGCGATCACTTGAGATCGCTCACGTCCGCTTGCGGCAACCACGAGACAGAGCCGAGCGTCTTTCCTTCGAACATGTACGGGAAGTCGTACGTAAGACGCACAGAATGACGACAGGCCGGTGCCCCGGGGCACGGCACTACAGTGGGTCGGAACGTAGGCAAGCAGCAGGGAGCGCGACGTGCGGCCGGTAGGCAGCAAGTACATCCTCGAGGAGCCGCTCGGTCGCGGTGCCACGGGAACCGTCTGGCGAGCCCGCCAGCGGGAGACCGCGGGCGCCGAGGCGGCTGTACCGGGGCAGCCCGGTGAGACCGTCGCGATCAAGGTCCTCAAGGAGGAGCTCGCCGGCGACGCGGACATCGTCATGCGGTTCCTGCGTGAGCGCTCCGTCCTGCTCCGCCTGACCCACCCCAACATCGTCCGGGTCCGCGACCTGGTCGTCGAGGGCGATCTGCTCGCCCTGGTCATGGACCTCGTCGAGGGCCCCGACCTGCACCGCTACCTGCGCGAGAACGGCCCCTTCACCCCGGTCGCCGCCGCCCTGCTGACCGCGCAGATCGCCGACGCCCTCGCCGCCAGCCACGCCGACGGCGTCGTCCACCGCGACCTGAAGCCCGCCAACGTCCTGCTGCAGCAGAACGGCGGCCAGATGCACCCGCTGCTGACCGACTTCGGCATCGCCCGCCTCGCCGACTCCCCGGGCCTGACCCGCACCCACGAGTTCGTCGGCACGCCCGCGTACGTCGCGCCCGAGTCCGCCGAGGGCCGCCCGCAGACGTCCGCCGTCGACATCTACGGCGCCGGCATCCTCCTCTACGAACTGGTCACCGGGCGCCCGCCGTTCGGCGGCGGCTCCGCCCTGGAGGTCCTCCACCAGCACCTGAGCGCCGAGCCGCGCCGCCCGTCCACGGTCCCCGACCCGCTGTGGACGGTCATAGAACGCTGCCTGCGCAAGAACCCCGACGAACGGCCCAGCGCCGAGAACCTCGCCCGCGGCCTGCGCGTCGTCGCCGAGGGCATCGGCGTGCACGCGAACTCGGCGCAGATCGCCGCGGCCGAGGGCGTCGGCGCGCTGCTCGCCCCCGACCCCGCGCCGGCGACCGTGCCCGGCTCGGCCGACCCGACCCAGGTCCTCCCGCACGGCGCGGGCTCGTTCGACCCGAACGCCGCGACCAGCGTCCTGCCGCACACCGGCGCCCCCGGCCCGGCGGGCGCCGCGGACCCCACGGCCGTCCTGCCGAACACGGGCGGCCCGGGCGGGCGCGGCGCCGCCGACCCGACGGCCGTCATGCCGCCCATGCCGCCGGGACAGCCCGGTGGGCAGCCGGGGCAGCCCGGGCCCGAGGAGCCGCACCCCTGGCAGAACCAGCTGCGCGCGGCCCGGGACCGCAACGAGCAGACGCAGGTCCAGTACCTCGACCCCAACCAGGACCCGCTGCGCCGCCGCCCCCAGCGGCAGGTCGCCCGCCCGCAGCAGCAGCCGCGCCCCCAGCAGCAGCGGCCTCCGCAGCGTCAGCAGCCCGGGTACGGCTACCCGCAGCAGCAGCCCCAGCAGTACGCCCCGCAGCAGCCCCAGCGCCCCCAGCAGCCGCAGCGGTACGCCCCGCCGCCCGCGCCGGAGCCGCAGCGGCCCCAGCGCGAGCCGCGTCCGCCGCGGCAGCGCAGCGCCAACCCGATGCGCATTCCCGGGCTCGGCTGTCTCAAGGGGTGCCTGTTCACGATCGTCATCCTGTTCGTCGCGGGCTGGCTGATCTGGGAGCTGAGCCCGCTGCAGGAGTGGATCGGCACGACCAAGAGCTATTGGCAGCAGCTGACGGACATGATCGACACCGTGGGCGGGTGGATCGGAAAACTGGGCGACCTGGGCAAGTGACCCGGACCCGGACCGTGAGTCTGGGGATTTGTCGACACCTGACGGGTGATTTCCGTCTCGGGAGTGAAGGTTGGCTCTTCGGGCGCGTAGCTTTAGCGACAACACGCGTCTGTAGGAGCAGTCTTGGCACGGAAGATCGGCAGCCGGTACACCGCCAACCAGATTCTGGGGCGGGGCAGCGCCGGCACGGTGTGGCTGGGTGAGGGGCCCGAGGGGCCCGTCGCCATCAAGCTGCTGCGCGAGGATCTCGCCTCCGACCAGGAGCTCGTAGGACGCTTCGTGCAGGAGCGGACGGCGCTGCTCGGCCTGGAGCACCCGAACGTCGTCTCCGTCCGTGACCTGGTGGTCGACGGCAACGACCTCGCCCTGGTCATGGACCTCGTCCGCGGCACGGACCTGCGCACCCGGCTCGACCGCGACCGGCGGCTCGCGCCCGAGGCGGCCGTGGCGATCGTCGCGGACGTCGCGGACGGGCTGGCGGCGGCGCATGCGGCCGGGGTCGTGCACCGGGACGTGAAGCCGGAGAACGTCCTGCTGGACATGCAGGGCCCGCTCGGGCCCGGCGGCTCTCACCCGGCGCTGCTGACCGACTTCGGTGTGGCGAAACTCATCGACTCACCGCGACGCACCCGGGCCACGAAGATCATCGGTACGCCGGACTATCTGGCGCCGGAGATCGTCGAGGGGCTGCCGCCCAGGGCGGCGGTCGACATCTACGCGCTCGCCACGGTCCTGTACGAGCTGCTGGCGGGCTTCACACCGTTCGGTGGCGGGCACCCCGGCGCGGTGCTCCGGCGGCATGTCACGGAGACGGTGGCGCCGCTGCCCGGTATCCCCGACGAGCTGTGGCAGCTGATCGTGCAGTGCCTGGCGAAGGCGCCGGCCTCGCGGTTGCGGGCGTCGGAGCTGGGGGTGCGGCTGCGGGAGCTGCTGCCGCTGGTGGCCGGGATGCCGCCGCTGGATGTGGACGAGCCGGATGCGGAGCCGGTGGAGGACGAGGCTCCGGCCGCGGAGGAAGCGGCGCCGGTGGGGGAGCGGGCGCGGCGGCGAGGTGCGGTGCCCCTGGTGCCGGGGGCGAAGCCTGCCGACTCCAACCGGGACACGCATACGTCGATGAGGGTGCCGGGGCCCGACGAGCTGGCCGGGGGCGCGCGGGGTACGGCGCGGGTGCCGAGGGCGGCGGGGGCGCCGCGGCCGGGCTCCGCCCGTCATCGGGCCGTGGCGCGCAGGCGGCGGGTGGCGTTGGGGGCGGCGGCGGTGGCGCTGGTGGCTGCGGCCGGGGTGGGTACGTGGCTGGCCACGTCGGACGACGACGCCGGGGCGACTCCCCAAGACACGAACAACTCCGCCCCTGCGACGCCCTAGCGTTTCTCGCCCCCGCCGCCCCTACCCATTCCCATCCCCAGGGGCTCCGCCCCTTCGACCCCGCCAGGGGGCTCCGCCCCCTGGACCCCCCGCTTCGGCCCCGAAAGGGCCTCGTCCTCAAACGCCGGACGGGCTGGAGATGCGGACCGGCATCGCCCTAGGGGCGCGGGGAACTGCGCGACCAGCCCCCGACGGCCGTTCGTCGCGCACTCGGCGTCAGCCCCCGCGGCGAGGGCGAAGCATCGGCGCGGTCTGGGGCGGAGCCCTAAGGCCACGGTCACCGGACCTCCCCGCTTGGCGGAGCCGTTACGCTGGAGGCGTGGCAGTCGTCGATGTATCCGAAGAGCTCAAGTCCCTCTCCTCGACCATGGAGTCGATCGAGGCCGTTCTGGACCTCGACAAGCTGAGGGCAGACATCGCCGTGCTCGAGGAGCAGGCGGCCGCGCCGTCCCTGTGGGACAACCCGGACGAGGCGCAGAAGATCACCAGCAAGCTCTCCCACCTCCAGGCGGAGGTGCGGAAGGCCGAGGCCCTCCGCGGTCGTATCGACGACCTCGGCGTTCTCTTCGAGATGGCCGAGGAGGAGGACGACCCGGACACTCGCGCCGAGGCCGAGACCGAGCTCGCCGCCGTCCGCAAGGCGCTGGACGAGATGGAGGTCCGGACGCTGCTCAGCGGGGAGTACGACTCCCGTGAGGCGCTCGTCAACATCCGCGCCGAAGCCGGTGGCGTCGACGCCGCCGACTTCGCGGAGCGGCTGCAGCGCATGTACCTGCGCTGGGCGGAGCAGAAGGGCTACAAGACCGAGCTCATCGAGACGTCGTACGCCGAAGAGGCCGGCATCAAGTCGACCACCTTCTCCGTGCAGGCGCCGTACGCCTACGGGACCCTGTCGGTCGAGCAGGGGACCCATCGGCTCGTGCGTATCTCGCCCTTCGACAACCAGGGGCGGCGGCAGACCTCCTTCGCGGGCGTGGAAGTCCTTCCCGTCGTCGAGCAGTCCGACCACGTCGAGATCGACGAGAGCGAGCTGCGGATCGACGTCTACCGGTCCTCCGGGCCCGGCGGTCAGGGCGTCAACACCACCGACTCCGCGGTGCGGATCACGCACCTGCCGACCGGCATCGTCGTCTCCTGCCAGAACGAGCGGTCGCAGATCCAGAACAAGGCCACCGCGATGAACGTCCTCCAGGCCAAGCTCCTCGAGCGGCGCCGCCAGGAGGAGCAGGCCAAGATGGACGCCCTGAAGGGCGACGGCGGCAACTCCTGGGGCAACCAGATGCGGTCGTACGTGCTGCACCCGTACCAGATGGTCAAGGACCTGCGCACCGAGTTCGAAGTCGGCAACCCCGAGGCCGTGTTCAACGGTGAGATCGACGGGTTCCTCGAAGCCGGAATTCGCTGGCGCAAGCAGCAGGAAAAGTAGCCGAGCGAAGTAACCAAGCGAAGTTACTTTGTCGACAAGGCAACTGCCGCCACTCCGGCGGCAGTTGCCTTATCTGTGCCTGCATGTCTGGGTTTTACATCACACTCACAGGCTCCGACCCCCGGCATAGTTCCCGTATTCGGACATGGCGCCCGCAAACGGCCTTGACGTGTCTTTGAAAAATGGGAAGGGTAAAGCGTGGCATGCGTATCTCTGGGGCGCATGTGAACCGGGGGGCTCAAGTTCAGCTACCTCCGTCGATCACGGCCCCCGAGCGCCGCCTCACTGACGATTCAGCTACTGGGGGTAGCAACCACATGACGAAGAAGACGCGGATCCGTATCGCGCGGCTCGCAGCCGGCGCCGTGATCGCGGCCGGTGCCTCGCTGACCGCTGCGGGTGCCGCTTCTGCCGCTGAGGCGGACGACTGCATCCTGGGCATCCTGTGCGGGGACGAGGACCCGACCGCCCCGCCCACCGACATCCCCACGGACCCGGGCATCCCGACCGACATCCCGACGGACCCGGGCATCCCGACCGAGGACCCCACCATCCCGACGGACCCGACGGTCGAGCCGACCGAGCCGACGGACCCGACCGACGACCCGACCGTCGACCCGACCGACCCGGGCAACGGCAACGGTAACGGCGGCGGCAACGGGAACGGGAACGGGAACGGCAACAACGGCGGCGGTAACAACAACACCGACCCCAACGGCGGCACCTCTCCGCAGGAGGAGGGCTCGTCCTCCCTCACCGAGACCAACACGGACAGCACCGGCACGGGCACCAGCACCTCGGCCCAGGGCGGCGGTGACGAGCTCGCCGAGACCGGTGCGGCTCAGACCACGTTCCTGCTGGTCGGCGCCGCCACGATGATCGCCGGCGGTATCGGCTTCCGCATCCTGCCGCGCCTCGTGGGCGGCCGCGGCGGTGCGGCTGCCTGACGGCAGCCGTTCGGTCACGCCGTGTGACGAACGATGAAACGGCCGAGGGGCCCGGAGCGTATTCCGCTCCGGGCCCCTCGCCCATGCCTACGGCGTTCGCGCCGGCCTATGCCGTCTGGTGGGCCAGCAGGGCCACCGCCGCGATGAGGATCGCCAGCAGGGCGATCAGCGCCATCGGGTTCAGGGACGCGAACGGGTTCTCCTGCTGCAGCCGCTCGCGGTTCGCCCTGCACACGGGGCAGCGGCCCTCACTCACGGGCGCCGCACAGTTCGCGCACACCAGCCGGTCGTACGTCATGCGCTCGCCCTCCTAGCCCTTGCGTTCCACTGGGAGAACGCCCGAAGGTCGGCAGACGTTCCCTTACCTACTGTGCCAGGTTCCTCGTGGTGCCGCGCGGCCCATGAAGAGGCACCGTCCTTCACAAAAATGCACAACCCCGGCACAACACCTTCCGGCGACTGCGCCCCCGGCCCCGGTTCGCGTATGGTCACGCTCATCTACCCCCGGCGACCCGTGGTGCATCCGTGATCCGATTCGACAATGTCTCCAAGGTCTACCCCAAGCAGACCCGCCCCGCCCTCAGGGATGTGTCCCTGGAAGTGGAGAAGGGCGAGTTCGTGTTCCTCGTGGGGTCCTCCGGCTCCGGAAAGTCCACCTTCCTGCGGCTGATCCTCCGCGAGGAGCGGTGCAGCCACGGTCAGGTGCACGTCCTGGGCAAGGACCTCGCGCGCCTCTCCAACTGGAAGGTGCCCCAGATGCGCCGCCAGCTGGGGACGGTTTTCCAGGACTTCCGGCTCCTGCCGAACAAGACGGTCGCGGAGAACGTGGCCTTCGCGCAGGAGGTGATCGGCAAGTCGCGCGGCGAGATCCGCAAGTCCGTGCCGCAGGTGCTCGACCTCGTCGGGCTGGGCGGGAAAGAGGACCGGATGCCCGGTGAGCTGTCCGGCGGTGAGCAGCAGCGTGTCGCCATCGCGCGGGCCTTCGTCAACCGGCCCAAGCTGCTGATCGCCGACGAGCCCACCGGCAACCTCGACCCGCAGACCTCCGTCGGCATCATGAAGCTGCTCGACCGGATCAACCGGACCGGGACGACGGTCGTCATGGCCACGCACGACCAGAACATCGTGGACCAGATGCGCAAGCGCGTCATCGAGCTGGAGAAGGGCCGCCTCGTCCGCGACCAGGCGCGCGGCGTCTACGGCTACCAGCACTGACCGCCGACACGCTCCACGGAAAGGCTTAACCAGACGCCATGCGCGCCCAGTTCGTTCTGTCCGAGATCGGTGTCGGTCTCCGCCGCAATCTGACGATGACGTTCGCCGTCGTCGTCTCCGTCGCCCTGTCGCTCGCCCTGTTCGGCGGGTCGCTCCTGATGAGCGACCAGGTCAACACCATGAAGGGCTACTGGTACGACAAGGTCAACGTCTCGGTCTTCCTCTGCAACAAGAGCGACGCCGAGTCCGACCCCAACTGCGCCAAGGGCGCGGTCACCGACGACCAGAAGAAGGAGATCCTCGCCGACCTGGACAAGATGTCGGTCGTCGAGAAGGTGACGTACGAGTCGCAGGACCAGGCGTACAAGCACTACAAGGAGCAGTTCGGCGACTCCCCGCTGGCCGCCTCGCTCACGCCGGACCAGATGCAGGAGTCGTACCGGATCAAGCTGAAGGACCCGGAGAAGTACCAGGTCATCGCGACCGCCTTCGACGGGCGCGACGGCGTGCAGTCGGTGCAGGACCAGAAGGGCATCCTGGACAACCTCTTCGGGCTGCTCAACGGCATGAACTGGGCCGCACGGGCGATCATGGCGCTGATGCTCGTGGTCGCGCTGATGCTGATCGTCAACACCGTGCGTGTCTCGGCGTTCAGCCGGCGGCGTGAGACCGGGATCATGCGCCTGGTCGGCGCCTCGGGCTTCTACATCCAGGCGCCGTTCATCATGGAGGCCGCGGTCGCCGGGCTCATCGGCGGGACGGTCGCCTGTGCCTTCCTGGTGATCGCCCGGTACTTCATCATCGACCACGGCCTGGCCCTGTCGCAGAAGCTGAACCTGATCAACTTCATCGGCTGGGACGCCGTGTTGACGAAGCTGCCGCTCATCCTGGCGACGAGTCTGCTGATGCCCGCGTTGGCAGCGTTCTTCGCGCTGCGCAAGTATCTGAAGGTGTGACCAACACCAAGGGGGCCGTACGGGCAACGGACCGTACGGCCCCTTGCGTTGTCCTAGACTCACCGGCATGTCAGGTCGTGACCTGTTCTGTCAGCCCCGCCGCTTCGGCCGCGGGGCCGCCCTGACATTGGTCTTCGCGAGCGTGCTGGTCGCCGGTGCCGCGACCGGCGCCCTGCCCGGCCCTGACCGGAAATCTCCGGCCGGTGAGGCCCGCTCCGCCACCCCCGCCGGGCACCACGAGGACGTCGCCGAGGCGGCCGCCGAGGCCATGGCCGCCGGTCAGTCCCCCGTGGAGGCCGCCGAACGCGCCGTCAGCCGCAGCGGGGACCGGTGGGGCGCCGTCTACTCCGAGGGCGAGTACGAGGAGTTCGAGGAGGCCCTCGACGGCGAGTACACCGGCGTCGGGCTGTGGGCGCGGCGCGAGCGGGACGGCCGTATCGAAGTGACCAAGGTGCGGGCGGGGTCGCCCGCCGCGGCCGCCGGGATCCGCGCGGGCGACCGGCTGCGCAGCGTCGACGGCGAGAAGGTCGACGGGCGTCCGGTCACCGAGGTCGTCTCGTTACTGCGAGGGAACCCGACGGACGCGCCCGCGGGTACGCCGGTGAAGCTGGCCCTGGAGCGCGGCACGCGCGCGTGGGACCTCACCTTGCGCCGGGCCCGTCTGTCCACCGACTCGGTCACCGTTCGAGAGCTCGCCGACGGCATCACCGTCATCAGGATCTCCTCCTTCACCAAGGGCTCCGGCGACACCGTCCGCACCGCCGTACGGCAGGCCGCGCCCGACACCGGCATCGTCCTCGACCTGCGCGGCAACTCCGGCGGCCTGGTCACCGAGGCCGTCACCGCCGCCTCCGCCTTCCTGGACGGTGGTCTCGTCGCCACGTACGACGTCGACGGCGAGCAGCGCGCCCTGCACGCCGAGCCCGGCGGCGACACCGCCAGACCCCTGGTCGCGCTCGTCGACGGCGGCACGATGAGCGCGGCCGAGCTGCTCACCGGTGCCCTCCAGGACCGCGGCCGCGCGGTCGTCGTCGGCACCCGCACCTTCGGCAAGGGCTCGGTGCAGATGCCGAGCCGCCTCCCCGACGGCTCCGTCGCCGAGCTGACCGTCGGCCACTACCGCACCCCCTCCGGACGGATGGTCGACGGCAGGGGGATCACGCCGGACCTGGAGGCCGACCAGCAGGTCCTGGAGCGGGCCGAGACGGTCCTGAGCGGCCTGGGCGAGTCGTAGGCCGGTTCGGCTCCGCTCGTAAATCGGCTTTCCGCGCACCCCCTCCGTGGTGCGAAAATGGACGGCACTATGAGCAAGGGAATGTACGTACCCAAGGAGTCCCAGCCGAAGCAGGGCGGGGCGGCCGCGAAGGCCAGGGACGGCGAGAAGGGCGGCAAGCGCAAGATCGTCGCCCAGAACAAGAAGGCCCGGCACGACTACGCGATCATCGACACCTATGAGGCCGGCCTGGTGCTCATGGGCACCGAGGTCAAGTCGTTGCGCGAGGGTCGGACGTCGCTGACCGACGGCTTCGTCCAGATCGACCGGGGCGAGGCGTGGCTGCACAACGCCCACATCCCCGAGTATCACCAGGGCAGCTGGACCAACCACTCCGCGCGCCGCAAGCGCAAGCTCCTCCTGCACCGCGAGGAGATCGACAAGCTGGAGGCCAAGTCCCAGGAGACGGGTCACACCATCGTGCCCCTCGCCATCTACTTCAAGGACGGCCGTGCGAAGGCCGAGATCGCTCTCGCGCGAGGCAAGAAGGAGTACGACAAGCGCCAGACCCTGCGGGAACAGCAGGACCGGCGGGAGTCGGACCGGGCGATCGCGGCGGCGCGCAGGCGCCAGCGCGGCTAGCGGCGGGAATGCGCTGGCATCGTCGTGCGTTGGTCACGTACGATGGCACCAACACCAGCCACTGGCTGATGTGCCTTGAAAAAACAACATGGGGATGATCGGTTTCGACAGCGGCTGTTGAAGCAGGGGAAGCGTGTCGAGGAAGCGGCAATGATCTCGTAAACCATATGTCGCAAAAAATAATCGCCAACACCAAGCGCGATTCCTTCGCCCTCGCTGCCTAAGTAGCGACTTGCGAAGTGTCAGCCCGGGGCTGTTCCCGACCCGGATCCTGGCATCAGCTAGGGAACTAAACCTTGATCCCGGTCACGGGGTGAAAAGGGAAATCAAACAGTGACTGGGCCCGTCGGCGACTTGTTCGCGTGATCGCCGGGGCCGAGAAAATCGCAGCGAACTGCACACGGAGAAGCCCTGATTCTGCACCGTTGGACGCGGGTTCGATTCCCGCCATCTCCACTCATCCCATGTGGGCAAGGCCCCGTTGCTTTCGAGCAGCGGGGCCTTTGTCGTCACGTGTGGGCCAGGAGCGTCAGCCGACGGTGCCGGTCACCGAGCTTCCGGACTTCGTCACGCGGTAGGTCACGGTGGCTCCGCTCCAGAAGTGGAAGATGAGCGTCGCCTGGGTGTTGTCACGCAGTGAGGCGACGAACTTGGAGGTGAGGACGAGACCGTTGCCCGGGTAGTCGGGCGAGAAGGCCTCGTTGAACTCCTGGTAGGGAGTCCAGTCGGTCGGGCCGGCGTTGCTGCCGTCGGCGTACGTGGCCTCCATGGTGGCCAGCTGGTCACCGCGGTACTGGGTGGGGATGGTGAGACCGTTGGTGTCGCCGGTCGCGTCGGAGAGCACCGGCTTGTCGTACGTGGTCACGTGGATCTTCCAGGGCAGGCCCCGGGAGAAACGGGCCTCGATCGTCGCGTTGATCCCGTAGGCGCGGTCGCCGGCGAGCCGGGTCAGGGCGCCGGCTGTGAGCGTGAGCTGGTTGCCGGAGACGGTGTAGTCCTTGCCCCGGACGAGCTTTGTGCTGCCCTGCCAAACGCCCTGGAAGGTGGTGCCGTTCGGGTTCAGGGTGAGCGTTCTGGCGGTGATCGCACTCGACTTCGCCAGGAAGACACGGTCCGAGGACGCGGTGCCGGAGCGGGTGGTCCAGCTCGACTTGATCTGGTTGATCAGCTCGGTGTCACGCCACTGCAGCGTGGAGCGGTTCAGGAAGTTGTAGGCGTCCCACAGGGCCGTGGTCACCCCGGAGATGCGGGCCTCGTATCCGACCATCTCGAAGTACTTCAGTGCCTCGCCACGTTCGACACGCGGCGCGCGTTGGAAGTGGTCGGGGTAACTCAACAGGCCGTACTCGCCCAGGTAGACGGGGATTCCCTTGGAAACAAGGGTGTCGCGGATCCGGGCGAAGTTGTCGGTCAGGTCCTTCTGCGCGGTGGCGTCGAACTGGGTGCCGCCGGCGATGTTCACGCTGAACGGGTACCAGCTGTAGTAGTGCGTGGTGGCCACGAGGTTGGGGTCGTTCAGCGACTTCATGTTGCTGACCAGCGCGTCCAGGAAGACCTGGCCGGAATTGGTGTGCAGGCTGGGCAGGACGAGCAGACGGGTCGCGTTGTTTCCGCCGGACTGGCGCACGACGGTGTGGAACGCGGTGTTCAGTTCGTCGTTGTACTGGATGCCCTGGGCGTCGGTGGTGTTGTCGAACTGCGGCTCGTTGTTGCTCTCGAAGAGCAGGTTCCGCGGGTGGTCCTTGAACGTGGCGGCGATCTGGGTCCAGGAGGCCTTGAAGCGGGCCAGGACGTTGTCGTGGTCGGTGTGCATCTTCGCGATCCACTGCCACGAGTCGTGGTGGATGTTGATCACGACGTAGAGACCATCGGCCAGAGCCCAGTCGACGACCTGCTTGACGCGGTTCATCCACGTCGCGTCGATCGTGTAGGGCGCGGTGGAGGACTGGTGGTCGGTCCACGTCACGGGGATGCGGACACTGCGGAAGCCCTGGGCCTTGATGGTGTCGAACAGGGACTTGGTGACCAGCGGGTTGCCCCAGGAGGTCTCGTCGGGGATGGCGTCCAGGGTGTTGCCCAGGTTCCAGCTGGGCTGCATCGCGGCCACCGTGTCCATCGGGCTCGCGGCGAGCAGGGGCAGCCGTATCGGGGGTGAGCCCTTGTGGCTCGGTGCGGCGAAGGCCGCCGTGCCGGTCAGCCCGATCATGGTGACCAGCGCCAGCAGGAGGCCGAGCACACGGCCGGGGCCGCGGCTGCGGCGGCCGGCGAGGTGGTGCGTTCCCTTCATCTTTGACCTTTCTCTGTAGGTCGGTCCTTCGATGAGTCGAAGCGCTTCACTGCGCTGGCGAACGCTAATGACAGGTTTCTCAGGAAACAAGGGGTGGAGCACTATCGAAGCGCTTCGATTCCACCTGTCCCACATGACGGGGGCGTCGGTTGTGGTGTCCCGCTCCATATCGGCGGGTCGTTAACGCTTTTACCGTCCCTCCGCATGACACAGACCAGAGCCGCAAGCCGACGAGTGCTTCTCTGGGCGACGCTTGTCGTCGCCTCCCTGATCGCCACGTTCCTCACGCCGGGCAGCGCTGCCGCCGCCTCGCTCCAGGAGGTCACCGGGTTCGGGACCAACCCCGGTGCCCTGCGCATGTTCCGGTACGTCCCCGACGGGCTGCCCGCCGGTCGGCCCGTGGTCGTCGCGCTGCACGGGTGCACCCAGAACGCCTCCGGATACGGCACCGGCAGCGGATGGATCCAGCTCGCCGACCGCTGGGGGGTCTCCGTCGTGCTGCCGCAGCAGCAGTCCGCCAACAATGCTTCGGCCTGCTTCAACTGGTTCCAGGGCGGGGACATCGCGCGCGGTCAGGGTGAGGCCGCGTCGGTCGCGCAGATGGTGGACCGGCAGCTCGCCGATGCCTCCGGGGACGCGTCGCGGGTGTATGTCACCGGGCTGTCCGCGGGGGGCGGGATGGCCGCCGTCATGATGGCCGCGTATCCGGAGAGGTTCGCGGCGGGAGGGATTGTCGCCGGGCTGCCGTACGGGTGTGCGCAGGCCGCCGGGTCGCCGTATGTGTGCATGTACGTGGGGGCCACGCAGACGCCGAAGCAGTGGGGGGATCGGGTGCGCGCCGCCCGGCCGGGGTACGCCGGGCCCTGGCCGACGCTCGTCGTCTTTCAGGGCGCCGCCGACTACACCGTGAAGCCCGTCAATATGACGGACTTGATGCGGCAGTGGACCGATGTGCACGGGACCGACCAGGTCGCCGACGTGAGCGACAGTGTCGCCGGGTATCCGCATCAGGTGTTCCGGGACGCGGGCGGGCGTGCGGTCGTGGAGACGTACAGCGTGACCGGGATGGGGCACGGGCAGCCCGTCGATCCGGGGAGCGGGAGCGAGCAGTGCGGGAGTGCCGGGGCTTATCTGCTCGACGTGAATCTGTGCGCGGCGTATCGGATGGGGCGGGCCTGGGGGCTGGGCTGAGCCGCGGTGCTGCCTGCGTGGGCTGGTCCCCGGTCAGAGGATTCCGGAGCAGGTGCGGTCCGCCTGGAGCTGGTTCCAGGTCGTCGTCGCCTGGGCCAAGTGGTCGGCGCAGTGGGCCAGTCGGGGGTGGTGGAAGCTGAGCGGTGTCGCGTCGCGGAGGGTGGCGCACAGGGCCGTCAGGTGGGTGAGGGTCGCGCCGAGCTGCTCCGCGGTCGCGTCCAGCCAGTCCGCCAGTTGCTCGGGGTCGGCCGGGGGTGCCTCACGGGTGAGGCGGAGCAGTGTCTCGGTCGCCGTCGCGGCGTCGGTGGCTGCGGCTTCCATGGGCGGTCTCCCTGCGTCGCTCGTACAGATCGCGTCGCTCGTGCAGAGGGGCCGCCCCGGACCCGTACGGGGGATTTCCGGGTCCGGGGCGGTGCTGAGGGGAGCGTTACTTGAAGGCGGGGGCGTTGCGCTTCGCCCACCCGGCGAAGGAGCCGGCCGGGCGGCCGAGGATCCGCTCGACGTCGGGGCTGACCCGCTGCTCGGCGGGGAGGGGCTCGCCGAGGATGTCGAGGGTGCCCTCGATCACCGGCTCGGGCATGAACCGCGCCATGTGCTCGCGCGCCTGCTCACGCGTCAACTCCACGAAGCCCACCTGCTCACCGAGGGCCTCGGAGAGCGCCGCGGCCTGCTCGCGCGGGGTCACGGCGGCCGGGCCGGTCAGCTCGTACGTCTGCCCGGAGTGGCCCTCGTCGCGCAGGACCACGGCGGCGACCTCGGAGATGTCCGCCGGGTCCACGACCGGCAGCGCCACGTCGGCGAACGGGGCGATCACCGCGCGCTGTGTGCGGACGGTCTCGATCCAGGCGTAGGCGTTGGAGGCGAAGCCGCCCGGGCGCAGGATCGTCCAGTCCAGGCCCGAGGAGCGTACGGCCTCCTCGAACTCCCGCAGCCGGCCGTGCGAGAGGGCGTCCGGGCGGGTGCCGTTGATCTGCGAGGAGAGCAGCACCACGCGTCGCACACCGGCCTCCTGCACCGCGGCCAGGACCTCGGTGGCGGGTGCGCCGCCGCCGAGCAGGTCGCCGGCCAGCAGGATGAACAGGGCGTCCGCGCCGTCCAGGGCGGGGCCCAGGGTGGTGGGATCGGCGAGGTCGGCGCGGACATGCCGCGCTCCCTCCGGGAGGTCGTAGGAGAGGGGATTGCGGGATACGGCCGTGACCTTCTCGCCTGCTGTGGCGAGCGCCTCGACGAGGGGACGGCCGACGTTTCCGGAGGCTCCGGTGACAACGATCATGAGAACTCCAAAGTGGTGAAGAAGAGGGCAAGTTGGGGCGGGTTGGGCTGTGTCTCCGACGTTAGCATCCTCCGTATAGTAGGTACCTAGAGGAAAGTGACTATGGCGTCGCCGCCTCGTGGAGCGCCCCGTAGCGCGCCATGAGCTCGCGGCTGAGACGGGCCAGGTGTTCGCGTGCCCGGGGCGGGCCCACCACCTCGACCCGGCTGCCCAGACCCGCCAGTTGCGCGGCCAGCACCTCCACCGACGGCCCCGCGGCCTCGACCTCCCGCCTGCCGTCCGCCAGCAGTCGGCCGATGCTCAGCCGCCCGTCGAACAGCCGCTGGAGCAGGGGCAGGGCGTCCTGATCCGCGTGTGCCGTGACCGTCGCGGCGAGCAGGCGGTCCTCCAGGCGGGTGGCGAGCGAGCGCCACGCGGCGGCCAGGTCGAAGCCGGCGGGACGGCGGACCGGCTCGTCCGTCGGCTCCGCCGAGGTCACGCGGCCCAACCGGAAGGAGCGCAGCCCGTCCGGGGTGCCGGCCACCAGGTACCAGTGGCCCGCCTTGAGGACCAGGCCGAGCGGGTCCACGGTGCGTTCGTGCGGTTCGTCGCCGGGGCGGGCGTAGCCGAGCCGGACCCGTACGCCGTCCAGCACCGCCCGCTCCAGGGCCGTATGGTGCGGGCCGCCCGCCGTCACGGCGGTGCGCGACCAGTCCAGCTCGTCGACGATCCGCGCCCGGGACGCCGCCTCGGCGTGCGGGCGCAGCGGTTCGGGTACGGCGCGCAGTAACTTCCGCAGCGCGGACCGCAGTTCGGGCGAGGTCCCCGACGATCCCGCGGCCAGGAACAGCGCCTGCACCTCCGGCGAGGTGAGCCCGGTCAGGTCCGTGCGCGCGCCGCCGACCAGCCGCCATCCGCCGCCCCGGCCGCGCTGCGCGTAGACGGGCACACCGGAGGCGATCAGGGCCTCCAGGTCGCGTCGTGCGGTGCGTTCGGAGATCTCCAGCTCCGCGGCGAGCTCCGCGGCGGTCACCCGGCCGCGCGCCTGGAGGAAGAGCAGAGCCGCCACCAACCGGTCAGCTCGCATCAATGATCAGCCTTTCGTGGAAAGTGGCCGGAGGATGGCCTGTTTGGCCGGGAGACTCGACGGCATGACGAACCCGATGAACTCTTCTGAGGCGCCCGCCCTCGCCGGTCCCGTGGGTGGACTGCTGAAGGCCGTCGACCTGGCCGGTGACGTGCTCGCCACGGTGCGGCCCGAGCAGTACGACAGCACCACGCCGTGTCCGGACTACTCGGTGCGCCAACTGTCCAATCACCTTGTCTCCGTGCTCCGCAGGGTCGCCGTGATCGGCGCCGGCGGACAGTTCTTCAGCGTTCCGCACTTCGCCGAGGACGTCGCCGACGGCGCCTGGGCCGAGGCCTGGGCCGCCGGGACGAAGGAACTGCGCTCCGTCTGGACGGACCCCGCGGTCCTGGGCCGGGAGATCGGCCTGCCCTGGGGGCCCGTGCCCGGCGCCGTCGCCGCGGTCATCTACACCAATGAGTTCGTGCTGCACACCTGGGACCTGGCCAAGGCGACCGGCCAGAGCCCCGAGTGGGACGACGCCGTCCTGGCCGCACCCCTGGCCGCGATGCACCGTGCCGTGCCCCGCGAACCGCGCGGCGGCCAAGTGCCGTTCGGCCCCGTCGTGGACGTCCCGGAGGACGCCCCCGCCATCGACCGCCTGGTCGGCTGGTACGGCCGTACTCCCTGAGCCGGTACGCCCCGGCCCCGTAGGACGGTCGCCCCGCGAGGCCGCCGGACCCCGTTGTCCGGCGGCCTCGCGCGTGTGTGCCCGCCCGGTCCCCGGGGCTGCCTGGGGGAGGGGCGCCCGGGGCCAGGCGGGCGGTCGGTGCGGCATCGTCGGACGATGCCGGTCAGGCGGCGCCTATGGACTGCGGGAAGCAGAAGAACCGGTACGGGTCGTACTTGGCCTTGATGCGGGACAGCCGCGCGTAGTTCTCGGCGTAGTACGACGTCTTCCAGTCCTTCAGGGACGGGTCCATCCAGTTCTGGTAGGTCTCGCCGTTCGACAGCGGGTCGATCGTCGCGAAGCCGTTGTCGACCCAGGCGTTCGCCACCGCCTTCGCCTCGTCGGTCACCTGGGCCGGGTCGTTGATCAGGACCCGGTAGTTGACGGAGAACAGCGAGTCGCGGTGGACGTACGCCGTCGCGGTGCGCGAGATGTCGTTGGCGGCGCCGCCGAAGAAGTGGAAGTCCAGGTAACGCGCCTGGCCCGCCCTGCGGTTGGCGTCGAACGCAGTCATCACGTCCGCCCAGCCGCTCGCCGAGTAGGGCTCGCTGCCCATGCGGGTGCGCTCCAGGCCGTAGGCCGGACGGGACAGCGTGCCCTCGGGGGTCTTCTCGGAGCGCTGGCACTGGGCCTCGGTGAGCGTGGCGCAGCCGAAGATCATCATCATGAGCTGCTGGTACGTCATGACGCCGTCCTGGCGCTGCAGGGGCGCGCCGGTCAGCGCGAGCAGCCGGGCCGCCTCACCGGCGAGCTCGGTGGGGGTGCCGCGGGAGGCGAGGAAGACGTTGGCCTGCGGCACCGAGCCGGGCGCGGCGTCGGGCTGGACGACGTAGGCGCCGCCGCCGATCGTGTGCGGGGCGTCCACCAGCCACCGGGCCACGCCGTCGAGGACGTCGGCCATGCGGTCGTAGGGGAAGATCAGGTTGCTGATGGCCATCTGGTCGCCGCTGTGCGGGGTGACCGTGAACTTCGTGACGATGCCGAAGTTGCCGCCACCGCCGCCGCGGATCGCCCAGAACAGGTCCGTGTTCTGCTGTGCCGACGCGGTCACCACGCGGCCGTCGGCGAGGACCACCTGGGCGGAGGTCACCGCGTCGCAGGCCATGCCCGTCGGCCGGGTCAGGAAGCCGAAGCCGCCGCCCTGGAGGAAGCCGCCGGCACACACGGTCGGGCAGCCGCCCTCGCTGACCACGAGGTGGTGCGGGGCCAGCGCGTTGAGGATGTTGACGTTCTGCGCGCCCGGGCCGATCTCCACCGACGAGGCGCTCCGCACGGTCACGGCGTTCAGCCGGGAGACGTCGATGATCATGCCCGGGGTGGTGGACCAGCCGCCGTAGTTGTGGCCGCCGCTGCGGACCGCCGTACGGACGCCGTAGTCCTGGGCGAACCGCACGCAGGTCGACACGTCCGCCGCGCTCGTGCAGTAGGCGACCGCCTGCGGGTTGACGGAGTCGAACTGGCCCAGCTCCACCTGGCGGGCGACGGTGTAGTACGGGTCGGTGGGCAGCACCAGCTTGCCCGAGAGCTTGGACGCGAGCTGGCTCCACGGCGTCCCCGAGCCTTCGGCGGCGACGGGAGCTGCGGGTACGAGGGCGAGACCGGCGGCGGCGGTGCCGGCGCCGAGCAGGGTTCTACGACTGATCACACGGTGTCCCAGAGGTCGGTGTACGGGTGTGGTGGACGGAAGATCGGGGAGTGGGCCCGCACAGGGCCTGGGCGTGGGGGTAGCACCACGCCCTGTGCAGACCGGTCGAAGGGGTGCGGCAGCGCCCCTGAAGGGGCGCGGGGAACTGCGCGACAGGCCACGACGGCGCCGCAGACGAAGAACGACACAGGCGCGGCACTACCAGCGGAGCGTGCGTCAGGAGACCTTCTTGCCGCGTGCGGCGGACTTGACGACGCCCTTGAGCATCGAGCGGCCCAGGTCGCGCATCTCCTTGGGGCCGTTGGTGCTCGCCCACCACATGAACTTGATCATCGTGGGGGTGGTGGCCCGGAAGAAGCGGTGGTCCTCGCCGTCCTTCCAGCCGAACGGCGTGTTGACCGACTCGCAGTCGTTGATGGCCTGGAAGACGATGTCGGCTGCCTTGTCGCCGTCGATCTCGCCCTGCTCGTAGCGCACACAGGTCTCGTGCGTGACGTCGAGCAGGTGCTTGAAGGCGTGGCTGTCCGGCCACCACAGGCCCGGGTAGGGCGCGTTCTCCATCTCCCGGAAGTGGCGGTCGTCGCCGTCCAGCGTGAACTCCTGGCGGGCCTGGATCTGCCGCATGGTGGCCGGCGTGGTGAAGCAGGCCCAGACCCGGAACACCGCGTTCCAGAGCCGGAAGTGGGAGAACGCGATGTAGGAGCTGTCGACGATCATGTCGTTGTAGGTGAGCAGCCCCTGCTCCAGGCGCTCGACGTACTCGAAGCGCTTTGCGGAGAAGTCGTCGTCGCGCAGCGCCTCCAGGACGCGGTAGCACAGGGCGTCCACGACCTCGAAGGTGTTGGACAGGCCGCGCGAGTACAGCGGGTCGACGAAGCCGGCCGCGTGCGACATCAGGCACCAGCGGTCGCCCACGGTCTGCTTGGACGAGTACTGGATCCGGTCCGGCGTCGACACCCACTCGCGCACCCGCCGCGCGCCCTCGAACTGGCGCTTCACCGCCGGGTACATGTCGAGGTAGTGGTTGAACTCCTCGTCCGGGGTCATGTCCTTGGGCTGCGGGTACAGCCGCTCGTCGAAGGTGAGGCCGACGCTGCAGACGGGGTTGCGGGAGTCCTTGTAGTTGTCGAACGGGATGATCCAGAACCAGCCGCGCTCGATCAGGTGGTGCAGGGTGCCGCCGTGGAACGGGGACTCCTCCGGGGGCCGCAGCGCCTCGGGGTAGTTGCACACGTCGTCGTACGGCTTGATGCCGACGTAGTGCGTGAACATCGAGCGGGCGTGGTGCCGGATCCGCGAGGGCTTCTCCCGCAGGTCGAACTTCTGGGCGAGCGGCGAGCGGAAACCGCTGGCGTCGATGAGGTACTTCGCGCGGAAGACCTCGCCGTTCTGCCCGGTGACGGTGACGCCGTCGTCGTCGAAGTCGAGGTCGGTGGCGCGCCAGTTCTGGCGCAGGGTGCAGCCGTACTTGGCGGCCACGTTGAAGTAGTAGGTGTCGGTGTCCTGGCGGAACATGTGCGACGCCTCGGTCAGCATCTTCGGGATGACGAACATCGTCGCCTCGCGCGGGTCCGGTTCCCGGTCCGGGACGTGCCGCACGAAACCGAAGCTCTGCTTCCTGCCGTGGTGGGCGCCGATGTGCTTGGTGACGGCCTTGATGTCGAGCAGGTGCTTGATCTCGGGGACGTCGTAGCGCACGGCGAGGATGTGCAGCCACTCCACGAGCTGCGGGTTCTGCGACTCACCGACCGCGAACCGCGGGTGCTGGCCGGCGTCGACGAGCACCACCTTCGCGCCCTGCCGGGCCAGGATCGCGCCGGTGATCGAGCCGCCGATCCCGGCACCCAGGATGACGACGTCGCACTCGGTCCACTCGCCGGGTTTCGGCGCCTTCTTCTGTGTGTCGGCCTTGGGGGCCATCTCTGTCTCGGCCTTGCCGGTCAACTCGGAACTCCTCTTCTGAGACGAACGGTCGGCGCGTCACATCGGCGCCGAAGCGCCCCCAAGGGGCGCGGGGAACTGCGGCCAGGTGCTCAGCTGCCCACGGGGGCGCCGAACCAGCGCTCAAGCGCCTTTGAGAGGCCGTCGGTGGTGCCGTCGATGCCGACCCAGGCGATGTAGCCGTCGGGGCGGACCAGCAGGTCGGCGGAGGGTGCGGCCGGGTCGGGACGGGACGCGGCGACGACGTCGACACGGTCGGACCAGCCGGCGGCGGCCTCGGTCAGGGCCTCGCCGCCTCGCAGGTTCAGCAGCAACGGACGCCCGCGCGTGAGCAGTTCGTATGTGCTCGTCTTCTCGTCCCCGACCAGCAGCTCCTGGTCCGGCAGCCGGCGGCCGAGCAGCGGGTGGCCGCCCTCGCCCATGTCGTAGGTGATGTCCAGGCCGGTGACCAGGCCGACCAGGTGACGGCGGACCTCCTCGATGCCGACCAGTTCGCCGAAGAGCTCGCGCAGCGGCTGCATCTCGGGACCGCCGAGGTACAGGGAGCGCTGCACGAGGGTGTTGGCGACGATGCGGGCGCCGACCGGGTGGCGCTCGGTCTGGTAGGTGTCCAGCAGCCCCTCGGGTGCGTAGCCCTTGAGCTCGGCGGCCAGCTTCCAGCCGAGGTTGACCACGTCGCCGACGCCGGCGCTGATGCCCTGGGCACCGATGGGCAGATGGATGTGGGCGGCGTCGCCCGCGAGGAAGACCCGGCCCTTGCGGTACTCGGCGGCCTGGCGGCTGGCGTCGGTGAAGTAGCTGGTCCACAGCGGGCGGTGGCCGGAGATGTCCTCGCCGGTGACGCGCTGGAAGGCGGCGGCGACCTCGGGGAAGGTGGGCGGCTCCTGGGTCGGGCGCACGCCGGCGCCGCGTTCGAAGACGACGACGCGGGTGGCCTGCGGGCCGAGCGGGAGCACCACGACCATGCCGGACTCGCCGACCTCGCCGGTCGGGCGGATGCGCAGCTCGTTGGTGGCGACGTCGGCCATCAGCATCTCGATGGTGGCGCTGGTGCCGGGGAAGTCGACGCCGGCCAGGCGGCGCACGGTGGAGCGGGCGCCGTCACAGCCGACCAGATAGGGGGCGCGCAGCGTCTCGACGCCGGTGGAGGAGGAGACCTCCACCGTGACGCCCGCGTCGTCCTGGGTCATGCCGACGACCTCGTGCCCGCGGCGGATCTCGGCGCCGAGGCCGGTCGCCCACGCGTGCAGAATGGCCTCGGTCCGCGACTGCGGAACACCTCGGACGCCGAAATTGCCGCCCTCAATGATGCGATAGTCGATGGGCAGTCCGCCGAAATGCCCGAAGGGTATCGTCTCGAGTTCACCGAATTTGTCGAGAAGTCCGCGCTGGCCGAACTCCTCGATCGTCCGGGCGGAAAAGCCGAGCGCCCGGGACTGCTGCATGGGCTCGGTCAGGCGGTCGAGCACGACCACCGACAGCCCGGCCAGGCGGAGTTCACCGGCGAGCATCAGTCCGGAAGGGCCGGCCCCGGCGACAATCACGTCGGCATGAAAACGGTCCATGTTTCCTCTCCCAGTGGATTTTTCACCAGTATTCCGGGGGAGTGGGGGAAGCTGAACGGATGCAAGTACAGGTCTCTGACAAGTTTCGTCAGAGGTTCTGCAGCAGCGTCAGACGGTGGAAATACGCCGAGGGTGCCGGAAGTTCTCCCGGCACCCTCGGTCCGCTCGGGGCCGGCTCAGAGCAGGCCCATCACCTTGTCGACCTGGATCTCGATCACGCACAGGCCCGGCGGCTCCGGCGGCGGCGACCAGTACCGCTTGGCGTACCGCCGTACGCCCTCCTGGACCCTTAACGGGTCCTCATGGACGGTGGCGGTGCCCTCCAGGGTGAGCCAGCGGCCGCCCACCGTCTGGCAGAGGGAGGCCCGGCCGCCGGGCGTGGCCAGCACGTTCCTGGCCTTGCGCCGGGTCACCGCGGTCATGACCCGCGCCAGACCCGCCTCGCCGTCCCAGGTGAAGCGCACGGGCGTCACATGGGGTGAGCCGTCGGGGCGGAGGGTGGTGAAGGTGCACAGCTGGTTCTCGGCGAGGAAGTCCTCGGCCGCGGCGGACAGATGCGGTGACGTCGGCATGGTGGGTCTTCCGATCTCAGGCGTGGGCGGGAGCGGCGGCCGGCTGGTCCGATGCCCTGGTGAAGGGCAGCAGGATCAGCGTGAGCAGCAGGCCCGCCGCGGCGAAGCAGGCGCCCGCGAGGAACGCGTCGTGGAAGACCTCGGTGCGCGCCTCGGTCACCCGCGCGGGGACCCCGTCCGCCCACTTGGTCAGCTCCTCGACCTGGCGGAAGGCGTAGGTGGCGGCCACGGCGAGGCCCAGGGCGCCGCCGACCTCCTGCGCGGTGTTGATGAGACCGGCGGACAGGCCGGACTCGTCCTCGTCGGTGCCGGTGAACGCGGCGACCTGCACCGGCACGAAGGACAGACCGAGGCCGAGGCCGGAGATCAGGAACGCGGGCAGCAGGTCCACCAGGTAGGAGGCGTCGGAGGGGGCCCGCCACAGCAGGAACATGCCCACGCTGGTCAGGGTGAGGCCGACCATCAGCACCGGCTTGGCGGCGACCTTGGTGACCAGCTGGGAGGCGACGCCCGCGCCGACGGCGACGATGACCGCGAGGGGGACGTAGGCCAGACCGGTCTTCAGGGCCGACCAGTTGAGGACCTGCTGCATGAACAGGCTGGCGAAGAAGAACAGCGTGACGCAGGTGCCGAGCAGCAGGACGGCGACGACGTTGGAGGCCCGCAGCGACTTGCGCTTGAAGACGCTGAGCGGGATCAGCGGTGCCGCGGCGCGGCGCTCGATCAGCAGGAACGTGATGAGCAGGACCGCGGAGAGGGCGAAGCCGCCGTAGACGCGGGCCATCGGGACGTCGGAGTCGTCGACGGTCTGGCCGAGGCTGAAGATCAGCAGGACGAGACCGGCGGTCAGCGTCACGGCACCGGCGACGTCGAAGGAGCTGCGGCGCTCGGCGGCACGGCTCTCGGCGACGACCCGCGGGGCGATCAGCGCGAGGACCAGGCCGATCGGCACGTTGATGAAGAAGATCCAGCGCCAGCCCGGGCCGTCGGTGAGCAGACCGCCGAGGGTGACACCCGCGACGGCGGCGATACCGCTGAGCGCGCCCCAGGCACCGAGGGCCTTGTTGCGCTCGGCGCCCTCCTCGAAGTTGTTCGCGAGCAGGGACAGCGCGGCGGTCGCGATGAACGCGGCCCCGAGGCCCTGGGCCCCGCGCGCCACGATCAGCATGGCCGCGCTCTGCCCGAACCCGGCGAGCAGGGAGGCCAGGGCGAACAGGATCAGGCCGGTCTGGAGCATCCGGCGGCGTCCGAAGGCGTCGGCCAGCCGGCCCGTCAGCAGCAGGAAGCCGCCGAGCAGCATGCCGTACGTGGTGACGATGTACTGCAGGGACGTCTGGGAGATGTTCAGCTCGTCCTCGATGGTCGGCAGGGCCACGTTGACGATCGACACGTCGAGGAAGGTCATGAAGCCGGCCAGGCACAGGAACGCCAGGATGAGTCCCGGGCGGCGCGGCGGCTCCGATTCGGCGGCGTGGCGGGGAAGGCGCATCGACTCTTGGGTCGACATGTCGCTCCTAAGGGATGTGACGGAAGGGTTCCGTAGGGACGGGATGTACGGCTTCCGCAGGGACGGGACAGCCGGACGGAAGGACATGGCGCGGGACCGGGAGCGGGGGGCCGCTCACCGTCTTCCGGGAAGCTAGCATCCTCGGTAAAGTAGGTACCTAGAGGAAAGTGACTTCCTGGGAGGGTCCGAATGGGCAGCAGCACCGGCGCCATGGGTAGCGCCGTCACGCATGGCGGACAGGTCGACTCGGAGCTGGCGTGCCCGGTCTCCCCGGTGGTGGACATCGTCTTCAGCCGCTGGACGACGCCGATCCTGTGGACGCTGAACGAGTTCGGCCGGCAGCGTTTCGTCGAACTCCAGCGCAATATCCGCACCATCACGCCGAAGGTGCTCACCCAGCGGCTGCGCCAGATGGAGCGCGACGGGCTGGTGGTGCGCACGTACCACCCCGAGGTGCCGCCCCGGGTCGAGTACGAGATCAGCGAACTCGGCCGCAGCCTGGCGCCGATCTTCGCCCACCTCGCCGACTGGTCCGCGGAGAACCTGACGAAGGTCGAGCGGGCCAGGCGGGAGTTCGACGAGGCCGACGAGGCTGCCTCGGCGCTGCGCTGACCTGCGGCCGGTGCCGGTCTCAACCACGGGCGGGCGCCGGAACATCGGTGTCGAGGACGCGCATGGCGCCCTTGTAGAAGACCAGCGGGTCGGCCTCCTCGCTGGACGTGCCCAGGGCGGTGACCTCGCCGACCACGATCGCGTGGTCGCCGCCGTCGTACTCCTCGGCGAGGCGGCACTCCAGGAAGGCCAGCGCCTCGGTGAGGACCGGCAGTCCGTTCGCGGAGCGGTGGTGCGGGACCTCCGACAGCTGCGCCGACTCGCGGCCCGCGAACTTCCAGGCGAGCCCTTCCTGACTGCGGGTCAGGAAGTTCACCACGAAGCCGCGGGACCGCTGAAGGACCGGGCGCAGCCTGGACTGGCGGTGCAGGCAGAACAGCACCAGCGGCGGCTCCAGCGAGACGGAGGTGAAGGAGTTCACCGTGGTGGCGGCGCCGTCCTCCGGTCCGCCGGTGGTGATGACGGTGACGCCGGTGGCGAAGCTGCCGCACACCGTGCGCAACGCGCGGCCGTCGACCGGCGGTTGCGGCAGATGTCGGCCGTGCTGGGACAACGGCTGGACGGGTATCACGTGAGCCCCCTCGTCAGGTGCGCGGCGCGGTCGCGTCCGCGGCGGTCGTACGAACCTTCTGGGTCTCGCCGGCCGTGAGGTGCTCGCGCCGGGACAGCAGCGGGGCCGCCATCGCCGTCGTCACGAGGGCCATGATCACCAACATGGTGAACATCCGTCCGTCGAGCACTCCGAGGCTCACGGCGGCGTTGAGGATGATGAGTTCGGTCAGGCCCCGGGTGTTCATCAGCACGCCCAGGTCCTTGGCCTCGCGCCAGGACAGGCCGGACAGCCGGGCCGGGACGATCGCGCCCAGCAGCTTGCCCGCGCAGGCCACGCCGATGACCAGGAACAGGGACAGGTAGTCGGTCCCGGTCAGCGCGCCGAGGTCGACACCGAGGCCGGTGACGATGAAGAACACCGGCAGCAGGACGACGCTGACGTCGTCCAGCGGGCGGCGCAGGTGGGCCGCGAGCACCCGCCGGGGTTCGCGCGGCATGACGAAGCCGAACAGGAACGCGCCGAAGATCTGGTGGATGCCGATCCACGAGGTCAGCCACGACGAGGCGAACACGCCCGCGGCCAGCACCGCGAGCAGCACGTTCCAGCGCTCCATCGCGGCCCACCGCCACACCAGGCGGGACACCAGCGGCCGCACCACCAGGAACATCAGCGCCACATAGCCGACGCTGAGCGCCCCGATCCGGGCCAGGTTGGCGTAGTTGCCGTCCGAGCTGACCAGCGCCGACACATACGCCAGCAGACACCAGGCCAGGACGTCGTCGATCGCGGCGCCGGCCAGCGCCAGAGCGCCCACTCGGGTGTTCGTCAGTCGGTTCTCGGTCAGGATCCGCGCCAGCACGGGGAACGCCGTCACGGACATCGCGGTGCCCATGAAGGTGGCGAACGCGGTGAACGAGATGTGGTGGCCGGCCACCGTGTCGTGGTGCGGATACAGCACGACCGCCGCGGCGACGCCCAGACCGAAGGCGAGCACGATGGACGACAGCGAGACGCCCGCCGCCAGACGTGCGTACGGCCGGATCAGCCGCCGCTCGAACTCCCAGCCGACCACGAACATGAACAGGACCAGGCCGACCTGGGAGACCGCCGACAGCAACGGGCGTACGTCGACCGGGAACAGGCGCTCCGTCAGATCACCCGGCAGCAGACCGAGCAGGCTCGGGCCGAGCACGATGCCGGCCGTGATCTCACCGATCACCTTGGGCTGGCCCAGCTTCCGGGCGAGCGCCCCGAGCGCGGCACCGACCAGCAGGATCACGCCGATGTCGAGCAGCATCGTCGCGATCTGCTGCTCCTTGATCCCGGCCGCGAGCGCGGTCATCGAGCGTCACCCGACCGGGGCGGGCTGCCCGTCGACCACACCAGCCGGAACGACAGCTCCGACAGCCGCCAGCCCCGCTCGGTGCGCCGGGCCTCGCCGTGCACGAGAGTGCCGGCGACGAACAGCGGATCGCCGGGAGTGTCCGGGTGGTGTACGTGGGTGGAGACCAGGTTGGCTCGCAGGGCCGCCCGCTCGTCGCCGGTGAGGTCCACGACCGCCGGGGAGTTGAGGTGCTGGGTGCGGGCGAAGGCCTCCAGCGCCTGCCGGTGCCAGGCGGCGAGGCCCTCGATGCCCTCGTGCCGGGCCATCGGGAACTCGACGCGGGCGTCGTCGGTGAACAGCGCGCGCGCCCACGCGTCGTCGAGTTTCTCTTCGTCGAGATCTATGAGATATCGGTCCAGCAGGGTGCTGATGTCGGCTGCTGTCGTGGCGGAATTCATTACCCGAGCATCGCGCGCGGGCCAATGGACGCCCAAGAGCACTTGTCGAAGACCTGACGTAGCTGCCGAAGATCTGACGCCGGGAGCAAAGACCTGACAATCCGCGCGCAGTCCTGAACACAACGGTCTTCAACCGGACTTGATGGCTTGTCATGCTGATCGGGAAGCACCGACCAAGCAATTCGAGTTCTGCTTCTTTCGTCAACTCATCAACCGATCGACCGGAAGAGATAGAGAGAATGCCGAAGATCGCAGCCGATGGTAAGAACCTGACCGTGCTCAACCTGTTCTCGACCGACTCCGCGGAGAAGCAGGACAGCCTGCTCGCCGCGATGCGCGAGATCGTCGACGCCGCGACCTACGAGGGCTGGAAGTCCAGCACCGTGCACAGCGGGCAGACCAAGTTCGGCACCGCCAACTTCATCCAGTGGCGCTCCACCGAGGACCTGGAGGCCCGCTACGCCGGCGAGGAGTTCAAGCACCGCACGCTGCCGCTGTTCGGTGAGATCACCACGGCGATCCGGCTGCTGCAGAACGAGGTGGTCTTCACCCAGCAGAAGCCGGGCGCCGGGGAGACCGAGATCGGTCCGGACCGCGACGACTACACGGTCATCGACCTGTACGGCGTCTTCGAGAAGCACCAGGACGACCTGGTCGAGGCGCTCGGCGCGTCCCAGGACTGGCTCCAGAAGGTCCCGGGGTACCGCAGCCACACGGTGCTGCGCGGGCTGCGCGGGCGCGGCATCGAGGGCAAGTGGGTCGTCGTCTACTCGCAGTGGGACAGCAAGGAGGCCTACGACGCGTTCCTCGAGCAGCCGAGCGCCGAGCGGTCGGCGGAGCGGCAGAAGATCGACGCCCGGGTGGACGCGCTGGCCGTCTGGCGGGACTCCAACACCTACCGCGTGGTGCACACCCGGTCGGCGGGCGAGTGACGGCCCGGGCCGTCGGCCCGAGGTGCGTGACGCCGAAGGGGCACGGCCCGGTGTGGAGTGCACATGCGCGTACTGGTGATCGATCCGGATGACGGGACCGCCGAACCGCTGGTGTGCCGCCTGGTGCGCAACGGCCATCAGGTCCGGCGGGCCCGTACCGGGCGGGCCGGCCTCCAGGCGTGGGAGCAGGCCGAAGTCGTCCTGCTCGACCTGGAGTTGCCGGACCTCGACGGTCTTCAGGTGTGCGCCGAGATCCGGGCCCGGGGCAACACACCGCTGATCACCTTCACCAGCCGGGACTCCGAGCTGGATCGGGTGCTCAGTCTGCGCTCGGGTGCGGACGACTGTCTGGTGAAGCCGTACGGGTTCCGGGAGCTCGTCGCCCGGATGAACGCGGTGACGCGGCGCTTCGCCACGGGCGGCGGTCCGGTCGGAGTGTCCTGCGGGGCGCTGCGCCTGGACCCCGGCACGCGGGAGGCGTGGCTCGGGGAGCAGTCCCTGGAGCTGACCCGCAAGGAGTTCGACATCCTGCTGCTGCTGGCCTCGGCACCCGAGACGGTGGTCTCGCGCCGGGACCTGATCGCGGCGGTCTGGGCGGACGAGTGGGCCATCTCCACCCGCACGGTGGACACGCACGTCAGCGCCCTGCGCGCCAAGCTGGGCGAGGGCTGGATCACCACGGTCCGGGGCGTCGGCTACCGCCTGGAGGAAACCTCCCGCACCACCCCACCGCCGGGCCGTGCGGGGCCCGGCGCGAGGGACGGCCGCCCCGAGCCCCTCAACGGGATGGCGGGCTGAGGGGCGGCCGCGCTGCAGGAGACCCGGCTGCCGCGAGGCCGGGTCCCGAGGCCTCTGCGGCGGCAACACCTCATTTCCGACCCGCGCGAGGGCCCGGCCCGGGTGGCGGAGTGGCGCTCGGGGCGGGATGCGTCTGGTTGGTTCGAAGGGGCGGCCGCACGGCACGAAGCCCGGCTGCCGCGAGGCCGGACACGGAGGCTTCCGCGGCGGTAACACCGCATGCCCGGCCCGCGCGACGACCCGTGTCAGCTGAGTGCCGCTTGAGGCGGGATGCGTTGGGTTGGTTCAGAGGGGCGGCCGCGCTGCACGAAGCGCGGCTGTCGCGAGGCCGGGTGCCGAGGCTTCCGCGGCGGCGACACCGCATGCCCGGCCCGCGCGACGACCCGTGTCAGCTGAGTGCCGCTTGAGGCGGGATGCGTTGGGTTGGTTCAGAGGGGCGGCCGCGCTGCACGAAGCGCGGCTGTCGCGAGGCCGGGTGCCGAGGCTTCCGCGGCGGCGACACCGCATGCCCGGCCCGCGCGACGACCCGTGTCCGCCGTCGTAGCGCCGGGGTTTGCCCCAGGGGCGTGTGCCCAGTGCGGAGTGCAACCGCCGAGCGAGCCGACCGGCGACCATGGCGTCGTAGCGGTTCGGTCGGGGCGGTTCGGGTGGCGGAGTGCCGCTCCGGTCGGATTGGGGTCGGCTGTGATCGGGTGCCCGCAGCGAGACGCGGGCGTGGTCAGTCGGCTCGATGTCTGAATGCCCTTGGTTACGGCCGGCGCGGGCCCGGTCGGCACGGGACCGGGGTGTCGGTTTCCTGGTGCCGTACCCCACCGAGCCTGCCGTACAGCCGTGCCGTGAGCGCGTCGCCTCGGTCAGGCGGCGCTGTCCTCGCCCTCCGGGGCAGGGCCCCGCTCCTCTTCCAGGGGCTCGTCGTACTCCTCGTCGAGCGGTGTGTCCTCGGCGTCCAGGGCGGCGGCGCGTGAGGCCAGGAGGGACACGGCCCGGTCGGGGGTCAGCTCCAGGGTCGGGAGGATCTGGGGCATCGCGATGCTGGGCAGGAGGTGGCGGAACATGGCGATCACCCGGCGCGTCAGGTCTTTGCGCTGGCACAGGACCTGGGACGTCCACTGGATGCCGGTGAAGGACCCGGAGAGCAACTCCGCCGTCTCCGCCGGGTCGACGTGCGGCAGCAACTCCCCGCGCTCACGCGCCTCGACGAGCACCTCCGTCAGCCGGTCCGCCCAGGACTGGAACGGGCGGCCGTGGAACGGGTTGCCGCCCTCGGCGCTCTCGCTCCACTGGTCCATGGCGAGCCCGACGCTGGCCCGGGTCAGCGGGTCGTGCTGCAGCTGATGCGCGAACAGCAGCCCCTGGTCGACGAGTTCCTGCAGCCTCGTCCGCTGCGGAGGCAACGGCCCGAGCTCCAGCTGCGCCGCTATCACCCCGAGGGCCAGATCCTCCTTGGAGGTGAAGTGGAAGTAGAGCGCCCCCTTGGTGACGCCGGCCCGCGCGATGATCTCCGTGATCGTGGCCGTGCTGTAGCCCCGTTCGTCGAACACCTCGGCCGCCGCCAGCAGGATCGACGTACGGGTCTGGATTGCTCGTGCTTGACGTGCCATGCCACCGTGCCTGTTTCTATGTCAGAGCTTGGTCAGGTCCCCGCGCAAAGAGAACCGGACTGCCAGTCTTTTGTCGAGGGGGCAACGATCCCCGCATGTATCGACTCAGGGGGCAATCCATGTCTGATGGCGCGATATCCGTAGTCAACCGCTTTGTTGAGGCCCGTCCCGTTCTGGACCCGGCCCACGAACGATCCGACCGCACCGCCGTGGCCCACCCCGCACGACACACCGGTCTGCTTCCCGCGCAGACCGCCACGATCCCCTCCGGCGACACCGCCGTACGCCCCGCATACCGGACCGACTCCCCGGTTCTGACTCCGGACGGCCGGGCCACGGGCGAGCTCTGCCACCGCCCGGATCCGGAGGATCGTTTCCCCCTCGACTGGCTGCGCCTTTCCGAGCACCGCTTCCTCGTCTCGGTGCACTGGCCCGCCGCACACCGCTTCTTCGCCCCGCTCCCCGACGGCCGTCAGGATCCGCTGCTCGTCGCCGAGACCACCCGGCAGGCGACGATGATGCTGGCCCACGCCGAGTTCGGGGTCCCGGTCGGCGACCAGTTCGTGATGCGCGAGCTCGGATACCGGGTCGAGACCCCGGACTTCACCGTGCACAGCGCCTCGGGCGCGATCGACGTCGTGGTCGAGTGCTCCGACGTCCAGCTCCGCGCCGGCCGCCTCGTCGGCATGCGGGTCGACCTGCGCTTCCAGCGGCTGGGCCGCGTCCTCGCCACCAGTATGGGCATCCTGGTCTGCACCTCGGCCCGCGTCTACCGCAGGCTCCGCGGCGAGCGGATGTCCGACCCGGGCCGTCCCGTGCCGCTGCTCCCCGCCGTCGCCCCGCACGAGACCGGCCGCGACGACCGCAAGGACGTCGTCCTCGCCCTGTCCAAGCACCGCCCCGGCTGGCGGCTCCGCCTGGACACCACCCACCCCACTCTCTTCGCCCGCCCCAACGACCACGTCCCCGGCATGGTGCTCCTGGAAGCCGCACGGCAGGCCGCCACCGCGCTCACGCCCGGGCACGACTTCCACCCCGCGTCGATGCGGATCTCCTTCGACAAGTACTGCGAACTGACCGAGCCCTGCTGGATCCTGGCCCGGCACGAGCGGTGCGCGGAGCAGGGAGCGGTGCTGCGCGTGCAGGGCGTGCAGCAGGAGGAGCCCGTCTTCACCGCGATCCTGAGCGGCGCCGTCCGGGGCGGCAGGTGAGCCGGCACGTTCTGGTGACGGGCTCCGGCGGCTTCGTCGGCGGACATGTGGTCGCCGCAGCCCGCGCCGCGGGGGGCGTCCGGCTGCGGTTACTGGTCCGCGCACGGCCGTCGTCGGCGTCTCCTTCGCCGGCGGCCGACGGTCCGCCGCTGCCCGACGGCGTCCCGGTCGCGAACGGACGGGGCGACGAGCATGTACGGGATGTCGAGTACGTACGAGGCGACCTCACCGACCCCGGCTCGCTGCGCGGTGTCTGCGACGGCGTCGACGCGGTCGTGCACTGCGCCGCCCAGGTCGGCGGCGACCCCCGACTCCTGCGCCGGGTCAACGATCTGGGCACGCACGCCCTCGTCGAGGAGGCCCGGCGGGCCGGGGTCGAACGGTTCGTGTACCTGAGCACCGCGGCGGTGCACGGCCGGGGCCCGTTCAGCGGGGTGCGGCCCGGGCAGGCGCCGATCGCGCCGGTGTCGGACACCAGCCGGACGAGGGCGGCGGCCGAGCGCCACGTCCTCGCGGCGGGCGGCACGGTGCTGCGCCCTCATCTGGTCTACGGGGCGGGGGACCGCTGGGTGGTGCCCGGCGTCCTGACGCTGCTGCGGGCACTCGGGGGCCGGCCGGAGGGGCAGCTCGGACGGCAGTCGATGATCGACGCCGCGATTCTGGGGAACGTACTGCTTTCGGCCGCGCTGGCACCCGCGGTCCGCGGGGGGCGTGTCCATTTCGTCAACCACCCGGATCCGGTGCCCGGTGAGGACCTGCTCACGGCGGTCGCCGAAACGTACGGTCTGCTTCCGGAGGCCGCCGCCGGCATTCCGGTGGAGACCGCCCGCGCCCGGCTCCGCGACGACCCGCTCGCCCGGCACCATCTCGAACTGCTGGCGACGGACCACTGGTTCACGG
Organism: Streptomyces sp. NPDC049627; assembly: GCF_044465645.1. Classification (NCBI taxonomy): domain Bacteria; kingdom Bacillati; phylum Actinomycetota; class Actinomycetes; order Kitasatosporales; family Streptomycetaceae; genus Streptomyces; species Streptomyces sp. NPDC049627. The sequence goes on from NZ_JBITLW010000025.1 coordinate 94,015, forward strand.
ACGACACGGTCTGGGCCCGCCTCGGCCGCGCTCCTGGAGCGGGGTTCGCCGAGAACTTCCCGCGCCACGCCGACCGGTACCGGAACCCACGGCCGGTCCCGGGTCCGGCAGTCGGGCCGGGTCACGTCACCCCGGAGGGCGCCGCATCCGTGCCGACCGCGTCCTCCGGGTCGTAGGGCAGATAACGCGAGGCGTTCACCGCGTAGTCGACCACGTCGTTCGTGCCGCCGGGGTTCAGGGTGCCGAGTACGTCCGGCGCGGCGAGCCCCGGCAGAAACCCCTGCCAGAAACCCGTGAAGGCCATCCGGATCCGGTCGCCCTCTCCTCCCTTGATCAGTACGCCTATGCCCGTGGTGGAAGCGACGATGGCGCAGGTCAGCGCCTGCTGCTGGACCTGCGCCGCGAGCCCGCCCTCCTGGTGCGCGCGGTCCAGCAGGCGGTGGACACAGGCGTGCCATGCGTGGAGGAACTGCTCGCGCCCCTTGCGGGACCGGTCGTTGTCCAGTCGCAGCCCTGCCCTCGACACCACGTCCCAGGCCAGCAGCTGGCCCAGGGTGTGCGAGATGTCGGTGAGGGCCTGCAGCGGCTCGGAGTTCTTCTCGTACGCGAGGCGCGAGGCGCGCCACAGGATGCCGCGGGCCTCGCTCACGACGGCCTGGGCCAGGTCCTCCTTGTTCGCGAAGTGGAAGTGCAGCGCGCCCGTGCTCATGTTGGCCCGCGCGCTGATGTCGGAGAGCCTGGCGGAGGCGTAGTCCTCGCGGTCGAAGACCTCCGCCGCCGACTTGAGCATCAGCCGTCGGGTGCGGATCGCCCTCTCCTGTTGTAGTCCCACCTGCGTGAATCCTTTCATCCCACGTCCCGGGAAACGGACTTGACGGTTTGGTTTGTGGACGCTGAGTGTCCCCCCGGGGGGAGCGCCGGTCCCGTCGGCGGCCCCGTTCCTATCGACACTCCGTCAGTACTGCCCAGAAGATCACACTTTCCCACCTCGTGACCAGGGCAAGGGAAAAGCGGAAGCAGGGAATCAGCCAGCCGAGAACATCCCGGACGGTCTACCACCGCCACGGGGGATGTGCAACGCATCGGGCAGAGCCGACCATTGACCCTCGATCTACTGGCCGGTATGGCCAACTGCTGACGCCAAGAACAAACCGCGGTGGCTGTCAGTGGACGTTTGCACTTGGTTCACGGTCGAAATTTACGCAGTTGCAAGATCAAGTATTCCGCGACCGATCACACAATGGAGCGGAATTGATCCTTCATCTCGTGTCAACTCCGGCAAAAACGGCATCAGTTGTCACGGTAGGTAAGTTTACCGAGTCTTTTTTTGACAAACCGAGGGGTAGGTTTTTAGGCTCGACGAGCCAAGGCGCTCGAGCGGGAACTACGTGTTCAGGGGGAGAGCAGTGAGCCAACGCGCAACGAGCAGCACTCTGGAGTTTCGAAAGCCCGTCCCGCCGCAGATCCGCAAGACGTCGACGAACTGGCGGGTCCTGGTCGTCGAGAACAACGCCGGTGACATGGAGGTCCTGGCCACCGGACTGCGCCGGCACGGCCACCAGGTCGAGGGTGTCGGCACCGGAAATGCCGCCCTGCAGGCCTACCAGGGGTCTGACATCGTCCTGCTGGACCTCGAACTGCCCGACCTGGACGGTCTCGAGGTCTGTCGCTCCATCCGGTCCCTGAGCGACGTGCCCCTCATCGCCGTCACGGGGTGGGGAACGGAGCTGGACCGCGTCCTGGGCCTCCAGGCCGGCGCGGACGACTATCTCGTCAAGCCCTACGGCTTCCGGGAACTGATGGCCCGTATGGACGCCGTCATGCGCCGCTCGCGTCCGCAGGTGCACACCGAGCAGGTCGTGTTACGCGGGCCGTTGCGCATCGACGCCGCCTCGCGCGAGGTCAGTCTGCACGGCCGGGTCGTGGAGGTCACCCGCAAGGAGTTCGACCTGCTCTACCTGCTCGCCTGCCATCCGGAGACCGTGATCTCCCGCAAGCGCATCATGCAGCAGGTCTGGGGCGGTTCCTGGTCCCGGCGCACGGTGGACACCCATGTCAGCAGCCTGCGCGGGAAGTTGGGGGACAGCGACTGGATCGTCACCGTGCGCGGAGTGGGCTTCCGCTTCGGCAGTGGCTGACACCTCACCCGGCGGGATGTGACGTCATCGCCGCCGGGTATCGAAAAGGGCGGGCTCCCCTCGGGGAGCCCGCCCTTTCGGCTGTGCCCGCTCCTTCGCACACGCTCTGCGGAGGCGGTCGTACGTTCTCCGCCGGGCGGCGGTTCGATGGGGGTTTCTGACCCTTTCCTGACACTTGCCTGGCGCTGCGCCAACAAAGCCGTATCCCGTCTGAGGATCTGGTCCGAAGGCTTAATTGCCGGCTGTTGAAAGCGCCGAGGCCCCACTCGGAGGATGGACAGGTATTCAGGCGCCGGTCCGGAACGGGAATTCCCCCGGCCGCGCTTGATCATCCCAGAATTCCTGCCGATTGAGGAGAGGGCCGTCGTGCGCAAGGTGCTCATCGCCAACCGTGGCGAAATCGCTGTCCGCGTGGCCCGGGCCTGCCGGGACGCCGGGATCGCGAGCGTGGCCGTCTAC
>NZ_JBITLW010000026.1:0-84629 GCF_044465645.1 Streptomyces sp. NPDC049627
AGCGCGGCCGGGGCGTCCTCGTCGAGGCGCGTCAAGGGTGCCCGCGCCGATGCGCCCCGCCCTCGAGTGAGCAGCAGGACACGTACCGGGGCCGCGAGCGACGCGTGGGCGCTACCGCCTTGGTGCATGTGGGATCCGTCGCCACGGGGGACGGCGACGGGCTTGACGATCCCACGGTGCCACACCCGGGTAGGACGTGGGCTGCTTGTCGCCGCGCGAACAGCCGGCCGAGGATGGCGGATTCCGCTGACTGTCTCAGGGACGCCCGTCCGATTCCGTATCCGCCGCCGGGTCCAGACCGTATGCCAGCGCCTCGGCCAGGCCGTAGCCGGGGCTGTTGTCAAGCAGCCCGCGGCGGCGGTTGTACGGGCCGGTGGTGCGGGCATCCTTGTGGTCGGCCCATTACTGCGCTCGGTCGATCCGGGCGTCGGGCCGGGCGAGGGCGTGGGTGATGGCGTTTTGTTTCATCACGTGCGGGTGGATCGAGCCGGCCTACGGCAGCACGGCCCGCTTCGCGAGCGAGCGGATCGTCCGCCACACGGCGGGCTCGTCGAGGCGGCCGCCGGGGGCGGTGGGGAAACGGCGGTCCGGTGGTGCGGCCGTCGAGGTAGTCGTGCAGGGCGTTCCAGGTCTGCGGCGGGATCGCCTTCTTCTTCCGCGTGCCGCCCTTGATGCGGGCGTTGATGACGTGGTGGCCGAGGTCCTCGACGTCGGCGTCGCGTACAGAGTCGATCCGAAGGCACACCGAGTAGACCCTCGCGCGCTGAAGAAGAATTCGGCCCGTCGCCACGAGGGGAAGCGACGGGCCGAGCTGCCCCCTACGGTCCCACCGGAAGCCGACATTCACTCCTGAGGGGCGGGGTTCGCTGGCATCAGTGAAGCCGTTGCAGGGGGCGCCCGACGCCGCTCACACTGCGGGGCTCAGGGAGCGGTGCCCACCGAACACCGGCGACGGCGTGTCCGTCCCCCCGGCCTGGCGGAAGGGCCCCAAACCCCGTGTGACCTGACCACGCCACCATGGTGTTACCCGGTGACGGACACCAGGATGGAAGGATCGAGGGCACGCCCCGGATAACGACGTGGGAGGACCCGTGAGCGATCAGGAGTCTGAGGTGGCCGTGGAGATCTCGGACGGTGCGAGTGAGCAGTGCAGGCAGCTGGGTCCGGCGGCCGAGGCTGCAGTGGCGGAGCTGTCCCGGACGCTGGAAGGCACCCCGTTGGTGGGCGAGTTCGACACGTTCACGAACCTGTACCGCTCGTATGTCACCACAAGTGAGGGCGTGCGGCTGAGCGTGCACTACCTGTACGGGCCCCCGTATGCGGCGGAAGGGGTTCTGCAGATCGGATCGGTTGCGCAGGTGACGGCCCCGATCAGTGCGGCCGAGAAGCGCGGTGAGCGCGCTGAACAGGAACGGCTTGAGGCGGCGGGGGACATTCGGGATGACGCGGCGCAGGAGGAGGTTGCTGGTCGCCAGGTGAGGGATGCCTGGCTGCGGATCGAGGCCTGGCTGCGTGCCCACGCCACCGCTTCGTACGGCGCCCTGCGGCCGGGCGTGTCCGGCCAGGAGCTTGCCGCGCTCGAGGGCGTACTCGGCACCCGGCTCCCGGCGGAACTGAAGACACTGTGGGGGCTGCGCGGGGGCGTCCATGACGTGCGCGGCGCTGGGTTCATGGTTCGGAACTGGGCTCTGATGGATCTTGCCTCAGTGGCCGAGTACCACGGCAGCCAGATGATGGTGGGCGACGACGAAGTGTGGCAGCGCGCATGGATCCCGTTTTGTTCCTCCGGCGTGCATGACCGGTCCTTCGTGCTGTACGTCGATGCCACGGCCGGCACGGTGGGATATGCGTCGCGGTATGGGGAGCGTTGGGAGGAGTGTGCGTCGTTGTCTGTCTATCTGGAGGAGATGGCTGACGCGTTGGAGGCGCCGGTGCTGGCCGGGAAGCAGAAGCCGGGGCTGGTTGACGGGGCCTTGGTATGGGGGCCGGTGAGCGACGTACCTGGCTGGCAGCCGTTTTCCGGCTGAAACACGTGGGGGCCGCCTGCCCCCACGCGCGTGCCTCAGGGGCTGTCAGCCGACCTTGCGCCAGGCGCAGGTGTTGGTGGCGTTTGCGCAGTGTTCGAAGCCGGGGTTGCTGACGAAGAAGCCGTCATTGTCCAGCAGGCGCCAGACGGTGGGCTGGAGCTTTTTGAAGGCCGTCTCGTTCTGTGTGTTCGGGATAGCGGCCCGGCCGCACTTCTCCTTCCAGGTGGGGCCGTTCTTGGCGGTGCGGATGTCGGCGAGCAGTCCGAAGTCGGTGCTGGTGATCTTGTCGGTGAACAGCTGGGCGCACTCCTTGCCGTCGCCGACCTGGTTCGGGCCGCCGGGAAAACCTCCGCTTTCATGGGTGGAGGCCATGGCGTACTCGTCACAGCTCGTCGTGCCCACGGACGCGTCGGCCGGGTGCGCCGTCCAACTGGAGGGACAGACCTTTCCGCGGCTGTCCGCCGATGTCCACGGCTGGCCGTTGGCGTTCTTCACAGGGGTGTCGGGGCCGAGGTAGCTCAGCAGGGAGTCCCACTTCTTGGACCCGGGGTGGGTGGGCAGCTTCTCCTGCATGAGCCAGTAGTAGGCGCCGGCAGCCGGGTAGAGGTTGGTGTCGACGGTGTAGGTCGGCTTGAAGAACGGCAGGACGCAGCCGGGCGCTATGGACTTCAGGATGTCGTCGCAGCGGGGGGGCGAGTTCACGCACGCTGGTGTCGCCGCTGGTGCCGAAGTCGGCCGTGGCCGTCAGGAAGTCGCCGGCGTCGACACTGGCGGTCACGGACCAGCCCAGGTCGATGACCTCCTTGCCGGTGCCGTTCCAGGTGGTCTGGACGGTGCCCCAGCGGGCGTTCAGCGGGCCGCTTTCGGTGATACCCCAGTGACCGGTGGACGGCTTGTTGTTGATGTCGGCCCACTTCGTCTGCGACTGGACGCAGTTCCTGCATGTGTGGCCGACGTTCCAGTTGAGGGTGACGCCTTCAAGAGCCGGGTCGATCTGGGCGGGCATGGCGACGAACTGCTGATCGAACTCCGCGAAGTCGCTGCCGCTGTCGCCTTCTTCGTGTACGTCTTGATCTGCTGCTGGATATCGAAGACGGCGATCCCGAACTTGGGAGAATCCGGGTCACTGTCCACGAAGGTAAGCGTTGCACTACCGATGGACTTCATGCAGGCCTCGGTGCGGTTCATGAAGTCCTTGCCCGCCGTACTCCCCCCACACCAGGAGACCAGGTTCGGGTCGTTCCCGTCCGCGGCAACGGCGTTCGCCGCGGCGACACGCTGCTTGCTCTCCTTGGTGGGTGGGGACAGTTCGATGCACAGCCTGCGGCCCTTGTCGTCAGGCTGGGAACAGGACTGCCTGCCGCCGGACTGGCTGGGGACGAGTCCCTTGGGCCTCGTCCCCTTGACTGTCACACCAGCGACCGGCCCCGGGTCGGTCCGGGTGAACTCGATGTTCTTCTGGGCCAGTGAATCGATCGTGGACGACGCCTGCGGGGCCGGGAAGCTCACATACGGGTTGATCTTGAAGTTGGCCCACGGTGACCACTCGGTCTCATACAGGCTGCCGTCGTAGGCAGAGGTGTGGAACGTGTAAGTCACGCCCGGCTTCAGCTTCTTGTCCGGCACGGTGACCTGAGCGGTCTTGCCGGAGGCCACGAATCCGGAGACGAGGACCCCGTACGGGTTGTCGTCGGTGAGTTTTACCTGGGTCTTGGGTTTGCCGGCGGAGTCCGTCGTCCAGACCTCGAAAGTCAGGTTGGCCGTGTCGCCGTCGGCGTCGGTAACGGTGTTGCGCAGCACCACTTTCGGGCCGATGACGTTCCAGGTGCTGCCGCCCTTGACGAAAGGCGGCCCAGCGGATGGGGATCTACCCGAAACGGGCCGGGAACCTGCGGCGGCGGCGTTCTCCGGACCGGCTGCAGGGCGGGCTGATGGTGCACCAGTCGGGGAAGGGCTGGGCGTGAAATCGGCGGCCGTGGCAGTGCCGGCGCCTATGAGTAACGCGGCGGCCGTTGCTGCCAGGATGCTGCGCAGATGACTGAGCGCGTGTCTGCAGCTCAAGATCGCTCCCCCCTTGGCGTACGGATGTTCGAAAGCGATCCCAGCAGACACCCCGCCTAGACCGTATGACCAAGGCCACGGTTTAACTGGCGTTGGCGTAAAAGGAGTTGGCAGCCAATCCCACCCCCGAAAGGATCGGCGCCTGGCCGGCGAGGCCCCCTTGCCGCCACAGGCGGCTCTGGGCAGCCATTGAGGGCCGATCCACGACGACCGGCACAGCGCCTCGATCCGCTAATGCGTTCGAAAGTTGACTCAAAGTCAGCTAAAGCCTGTTCCAGAAGTCCGTGGGTGGGCACTCTGGCGGGCCGTTGCAGATGTGTGGATCATGCGGTGAGGGCGAGGTTGTGCATGCGGGCGACGACCTGGACGGCGTGATGGAGGCCGTCGCCGCGCTGCCGGCAGTCCCGCAAGATCTTGTAGTTCTTCATCCGGGCGAAGGTGTGCTCGACGCGGGCGCGGACTGTGCGGTGGGCGGCATTGTCGGCCTCCCGCAGGGGCGGCAGGGGCCGTTTGCCGCGGCGGCGGTGCGGCACCACCAGGCCGGTGCCCCAGTAGGCGCCGTCGGCGAGGACCGTCACTCCCGCCCAGGCGTGGGCCAGGCCGGTGTCCCGAAAGGCATGGGCGTCAGCGGTGTTGCCCGCCACCGGGCGGCCGGTCGCCACCATCAGGCGGGTGTCGGCATCGATGATGCCCTGCGCGTTCACCGAGAAGCGGTAGGTGCGGCTGGAGGTGGCTACGCTTCCGTCGCGCACCGGGACGAGCGTGCCGTCCACGATCCACAACCGGTCCACCACGCCCTCGGCCCGCGGTGCCGGCTCCAGCGCGAGCAGCGGGCCCACCTGCTGGACGGTCCGGCAGACCGTGGCCGGGCACACCCCGAACAGCACGGCCAACTGCCGCATGGTCACATTGGTCCGGTAGTAGACCGCCACCAACAGCACCCGCTCGGCCAGCGGCAGCCGCCACGGCCGGCCCATCCGCGGATGCTCACCACCCACTCCCGCACCGCCCACACCAGCCGGGTGAACCGGTCTGCGGGTTTGAGCAGTTCGGGCGGCTGCTGAGGGCGGTTCGGGAACGCGGTGGTGAGGGGTGCGGGTGGGGTCGTCCGTGGCGCCTTCCGCTGGCCGAGCGGGTGCTGCTGGTGGCCGTGTACTACCGCACGAACCTCACGATGCGGCAGCTCGCCCCGCTGTTCGGTATCTCCCCGGCGACCGTGTGCCGGGTGATCCAGCGGTTGGGGCCGCTGCTCGCGCTCGAGAGCCGGCCAGCCGGTACGTGCCCTCGCAGGAGGCCGTCGAGCGGTTGTGGATCGTGGACGGCACCCTGATCCCGGTCCGTGAGCGAGGTGTGGGTGCCTCCGCGCGTAACTACCGTTTCTCAGCAAACGTGCAGGTCATTGTGGACGCAGACACCCGTCTCGTGGTGGCCGCAGCGCGCCCTGTACCGGGCACCACCGCGGACGCGCACGCCTGGCGGCGCTCCGGCCTGGCCGAGCACTGCGAAGGCGTGACGGTGCTCGGCGACGGCGCTTGTCTCAACACCGGAGTGATTGTCCCGCACCGCAAACGCCCCGGACGGCCTCTGCTGAAGGGCGAAGAGGAGGACAACGCCGCGCACCGAAAGGTCCGCGCCCGCGTGGAGCATGTGATCGGACGGATGAAGAACTACAAGATTCTGCGTGACTGCCGGTAGCGCAGCGACGGCCTCCACCACGCCGTCCAGGCCATCGCCCGCATGCACAACCTCGCCCTCGCCGCGTGACCAGAGGCGCCAAACGCCCAGTTCAGCCTGCCTGTTCACGGTGTTCTGCAACGCGCTTTAAGCGGGCGTAACCGGGGTGCCCTCGGCGGCTGTTGGAAATGTGTGACCAAAGCCAAAGAGCACACCGAGGACACCTGCGCGCCCTGCTCGTCCTGACGAACCTCGAAATCAACCGTTGAGCTTTTGGGCAAAGAACCCATTCCTGAACCCTGGCCGGAGCCACGCTGGGGGAGAGAAGTGGGCCCTCCCCATGAGCCAGCCCTCTGGAGAGGACCCAGCCGCGCTCGGCACTCGCATGATCCGGCGGCTCTACCCGCTGTTCTTCACCTGCCGACGGAGCATGTCCCTGATTCGCCACCGCAGCTTGCGGGCCCGTGGGGTCTCAGTGGAGTAGCTGGTGCTGAACCTGATGTCGTCCGCGGTGCGCCCAAGGGGCGTCCCCTCGGGCGAGTACCGCGTGGGAGGTTGTTCGACCATGCGTCTCTCCTACGGATTCGGAGACCTGGTCCCGCATCCCTTGCGCAGATCGTTGTCGGAGCGGGTCTTCGGGCCCCAGCCGATCCCGCTGGCATAGCCCTGCATCACAGGGTAGTACGTGTAGGTACCGCCCCCGTCGTTACAGTCCGTCGACCACCTGTAGTCGATGAAGCTGTTGGAGGTCAGCCCCGTACCGTGCCAGCTGTTGTAGCCGCGCGGACCGCTCCACGAGCTGCGCCACGTCTGCGTCTGCAGCTTCTGCGAGCCGAACGAGCCGCTGCACGCCTGCGAGGTCTCCCACTGGAACCACGCCCCAGCTCGTGCGATGCGGAACGGCCGACGCTCGCGACGCCTACGTCATCGCCGACCGGCCAGAATGCGCCGCGACTTGCGGCCCATCCACCCCGGCGACGAAGCCGCCATCGAGCGCAAGCTTCTGACCGGCCGCCGAACTGACCTGGTCGAGGGCCTCACCCGATCTGTCAACCGCCTGCGCGGAGCCCTGCTGGGCATGTTCCCGGCTCTGGAGCGGGCCCTGGACGTGACCAACACGGGCCCGCTGAAGCTGCTGACGGGCTACCAGACTCCAGAGGCGTGGGGTGCAGTCGTTGCCTCTGTGGCGGCTATCGGGGCCTTGCAGGGCGTGCATTGCTGAAGCAAGTGCGTCGAGCCGCAGGGGTTCAGGGAGCAGCGCTTCCGTGGATGTCACGCATGCCCGGGGTCTGCACGACTCCTCAGCACCCGCGCTCTCACCGTCATCGTCCGATTGCCCGGGAAAGGTGGAAGGCCATCCGGTAGAGATCCTTTACGCGAGCAAAATCAACTACAAGTCGCCAGACCCCCGCCGAACCCGTACTCGTTCTCAGAAAGCTGACTAGCGGTACCAGTGGGGACCATGCGGGGCCGTCATCGTCTTGGTATCGAAGGTTCTCCACTCCATAGGCTGGCGCAGTGGTGACGTTTCCGGCGCCCTCTGGGGCGGTGGCGCGCTTCTGTGCGCCCTGTGAGGTCTGGCGAGTCGTGTCGTCTTCGAGGGGAGGAACAGGCTGAGCGGGTCTGGGAGTGTGCCCGCCGGCTGCTGGTTGAAGGAGGATCCCTTGTCCGAGACCGCCGTCCCGCTCCCCGCCTCCGGACTCGACCCTGCCTGTGTGCGAAGCGCCGTCGATGAGCGCCTGGCGACCTTCCTGGACGCCAAGGCGCGTCTGGCGGCCGCGCAGAGCTTCCCACCAGAGGTCACCGACGTTCTGCGCGATCTGGTCCTGGGCGGCGGCAAGCGGATCCGCCCGGTGTTGTGCGTGGCCGGCTGGCGCGCGGCCGAGGGGTGTGGTGATGAGGACCCGGTGCTGCGGGTGGCCGCGTCGCTGGAGATGTTCCACACCTTCGCCCTCATGCGCGACGACGTCATGGACCGCAGCGCCACCCGCCGGGGCCAGCCGAGCGCTCACGAGGCCATCGCCGCCCGCCATGCGGGGCGCCTCGATGCGGCGCGGCTGGGCGCGTGTGCGGCTGTGCTGCTTGGTGATCTGGCCCTGGCGTGGTCCGACGAGCTGCTGCACACGGCCGGACTGAGCGCGGACCGGTTCGCCGCAGCGACGGTGGTGCTGGACGGGATGCGCACGGAGCTGATGTACGGGCAGTACCTCGCTGCTCTCCACCGGCCGACCGAGCACCGACCTGGACGCGGCGCTGCGCACCGCCCGATTCAAGAGCGCGAAGTACACCGTGGAGCGTCCTTTTGCAGCTCGGGGCGGTGCTGGCCGGAGCGGACGCGGGCGTCTGCGCGGCGCTGAGCACGTTCGGCCAGCCGCTGGGCGAGGCGTTCCAGCTGCGCGACGACCTGCTCGGCGCGTCCGGCGACCCGTCTGAGACCGGGAAGCCACTACGGCCTGGACAGCTTCTACTGCCGCCCCGGCCTGGCCGGCGCCCATGAGAAGAGCGGAGTGGAAGGGGATGTCGGCTACTTCCGCCGCAACCACCTGGTCCCGGTCCCCGAGGTGGACTCCTTATCCGAGCTGAACTCGCTCGTCGAGCAATGGGACGAAGCGGATGAGCGCCCGTCGTGATCACTTTCGGGGGCGATGGGGCGAACCCGCTGTTCTGGGTGGGCAGGGCCCCGGGGCGGATACGCGAGAGTTTCCACTTGGGAGTGGCTGGATTGCGTGGAGTGGGTGGCGGCGTGCCTGGCGGATCGACATGCTGATCAACTATGTCGAACAATTCGTCATCGTCGCGCGGGACCTCGACGGAGCCCAGCGAGGCATCGGAGACCAAGCCGCGTGTTGTGCCGTGGGCGGTGGCATGCCTGCTCAGTGCTGTTTTGGCAGTAGGAGTCAGCAGCCTGTTCGACTTCACGAGGTCGGAGGAAGCGGAGCAGCGGGCCGAGGAGGACTACGCCAGGTCTGTGCATTCGGGCGGCGGTTCGGGCAGCGATTCGCTCCTCGACCCTGGCTTGTTGATCGCGATGGGCGCCACTGTATTCATGCTTGCCTTGGCCCTGGTGTTCTTCACGCTCCATCTGCGCAAGGACGGCCGGAGCATTGAGCAGGGTCGTGAACAGGTGCGCGAGGCGGAGCAGGGGTTGGAAGGCGCCCTCTCGGTCATAGGTGAGGCCGTGGGCGTGCCGCGTAGCCGGGCAGCGGCGGAGGATGAACCTGTACCAAAGGATGACGTCAAGCACGAGGGGGAAGCGGCCAGCGACGGCCGCGACCTGGCGCTAGCTCCTCTGTGGAAGCTGACTCATCGACGGTTGGACCTGTACCACAAGATCGCAACGAATCAGGCGAAGTGGTCTTTCGCCAGCGCACAGATCGCGATCGTGATCGGTTTCATCTTGCTCGTGCTGTTCGTCGGCGTGGCACTTCGGGCAAGTACTACCGCCGGAGCGGTCGTTGCCGGGGGCCTCGGCACCGTGTCCGCGGCACTCGCCGGTTTCGTGAGCAAGACGTTCGTGAAGTCTCAGGAAACTGCGGCCGAGCACCTGAAGGCGTATTTCGATCAGCCGCTTGAGTTCTCCCGCTATCTCGCTGCCGAGCGGCTGTTGGCGGATTCGGGATTGAGCGAAGACCGGAGGGCGGAAGTGGTCGGGCAGTTGGTTCAGGTCATTGCCTCTGGTCCTGGGGGTGGGACTCCTCCGGACGCAGGTGGGGTGGCGCAACTGTTGCGGCAGCTGATCAACGGTCAACAGTGAGCTGGCGGCCGTTCGGCGGGGAGCATCACCGCGGTGGTCATGAGGATCGATCCCGGCGGCCTCGAGGAGGGCGGCGACGGTGACCACGCCGTCCGGGGAGTGCCGGGGCTCGCAGACCACGCATCTCGATTCGTGGCCGGAGGCGGGGCGGGATGGCAGATGACGCCGCAGATCGCCCGGCCCGCCGGTGGACGTCCTGACCAATCATGCGCGGGTGCTGCTTGCCATCGCGCGAGATCCCGATACACGGCTGCGTTCCATCGCCACCGCCTGCCTGATCACGGCACGAGCGGTCCAGGTCATCATCGCCGACCTCGAACAGGCCGGTTATCTGCACCGGGCACGGGTCGGACGGCGCGACCCCTACACCCTAACAACGGCTGACAGAATGACTTGAGTTATCGATAAGTGATCAAGCAGCAGGCAAGTTTCAGGAACGCCTCGTGCATGTCCGCTCGTCGTTCCCAGCGCACGCGCAACCGGCGGAAGCCGTGCAGCCGGGCAAAGGTCCGCTCGACCACCCACAGGTAGACACCCAGGTCGGAACCGTGCTCGGTGCCGCGCCGCGCGATGGCGGTACGATGCCGCGGGCGCGGACATCCTTGCGGTAGCAGTCGTGGTCGTAGCCGAGGTCGGTCGGCCGACCGACCCTGCCGCGGACGGGCGGGGCGGCGTCCAGCAGCGGCAGCAACTGGGTGACGTCGTTGCGGTTGCCGCCGGTGAGGGTGACGGCTAGCGGGGTTCCGTGTCCGTCGGTGATCAGGTGGTGCTTGGAGCCGGCCCGGCCCCGGTCGACCGGCGACGGGCCCGTGCGGCTCCCCCTTTGACGCCCTGACGCGCGAGGAATCGACCACACAGCGGGAGCAGTCCAGCTTCCGATCTGCGTCTAGCTCAGCGAGGAGAGCCTCGTGAAGCCGCTGCCAGACCGGCCTCGTTCCAGTCCCGCAGCCGCCGCCAGCACGTCATCCCCGAACCGAACCCCAGCTGCTTGGGCAGGTACTCCCCCTGGATGTCCCTGTGCAGCACGTACAGGATCCCGCACAGCACCTGCCGGTCCGGCAAGGGCTTACGGCCCGGATACAGGAACCTGCGCTCCCTCCTCGGCAACAGCGGCTCGATCCGCTCCCACAGCTCATCCGACACAATCACGGCGATGCCCCCACGCATCCGACAACGCTCAACCCGCCGCCGAGCCACGGCGCGCAGGACCGATCCGCCTCATTGTGTTAGCCGTTGTAACCCCTCCATGGGGGCCCCACGATGGGTATGGTCGTGAGGCTGACGCACTGTCATTACACGGGTCTTCAGGGGGACTTGTGGACGACTTGCCCGCTGTAATCCGCCCAAGTGCCGCACCGCCTGCTGACCGACCCCGCGTTCGTGAGGGCCCAAGACCTGAGTACGCCGTAGCCAGGCTCGGTGCGCGCCCTGGCCCTCGTCATCCCGCCGGGCGGCGCGGCGACTTCGGGAGCTGTCCCGGCAGGCGCCACCGCGGCCGCGGCCAGGGCGTGCCCGGCTCGGGTCTGCTGCCGCACCGGACACGGACGCCACCGCACACAGGACCTGTACGAAGCGGTCCCACCCAGCACCACCGGGAGCGTGCCGTACGCGAGTTGCGGGACGTCCTCGCCGCCTGAGCGTATGAAACGCTGGCATTGTTCACGAGAACGGACAGCTCAGGTTCACTACTTCGGGAGGCAGCCTGGTCGGCGGATGTTCGATGTCATTTGTGGACATGTGAGCAGATGGCGGTGTCGCTCATGGCGGCGGCCGTCACCAGCGTTCGTACGCGGTGAAGGGCTTGTTGTAGCTGCCCGAGCGGACGGCGATGATCAGGTCCTTGTACGGCAGCAGGTCGTCGACGGAGCCTGTACCGTCGCGGAAGGCGCGGTCCTCCTCCTCGTTGCCGGTCGCCGCGTCGAAGACGTACAGGACGTCCCCGTACTTGGCGGATCCCTTCACAGCCATCACCCGGCCGGCCTCCGCGTGCAGTCCCTTGATGACGTAACCGGCGCCGCCGATGTCCTCCTGCCACAGCTCGTCGCCGGTCGTCGGGTCGAAGGCAGCGAGGAGCCCCCACTTGCCGCCATCGGTGAGCGCGAAGAGCCGCCGGTCGGATACGACCACGTCCGTGCCGATCGAGCCGTAGCTGTCGCCGGTGGCCTGAACGCGCGCCCCAGGGCGGCCGTCCGGCCCGAAAGTGAGAAAGGCGTCGATGCCCCGGTCGCCTCCGTCGACTCGCAGCACGATCGGCTCGGTGGCCGTGATCGTCACGCTCGCGTCGGTGGGGACACCGTTGCGGGTGTCGAGGGGCGTGGTCCACCGTTCCCTGCCGTCGGCCGGGTCGAAAACGGCCAGCTTCATCTCCTCGCCGCAGGCCAGGACGGCGAGGACCTGCTTCGGCGCGGTGGCCATCCGGCCCGGAACGCAGCCCTTCGGCACCGCGGCCGTCCAGCGCGGGGAGCCGGTACGCAGATCGACGGCGCGCAGAACGGGGGCGCCCTTTCCGGTTCCGGCGTCGAGGAGCACACCGAGCCCGCTGCCGACGGCGAGGGCACCAACCCTGTCGGCGGTGTCCCCGTTCGCCGCGAGAGCGGTGTGCCACAGTTCGCTGCCGTCGGCGAGGTCGAGCGCGGCGACGGTGGCGCAGCCCTCCTCGGCGTTCCTGACGTTCTCGTCGTACGCAATGAGCACGCGGGTGCCGTCGGCGGTGATGCTGGTGGCACAGATGTCGGTGCGCCGGGGCGGGACGAACTCCCAGCGCTTCTTGCCAGAGCCGGCGTCGAAGCCGGTAACGGCGTCGTAACGGGCGCGAACGAGGGTGTCATCGACGAGCCAGGCCTGGTGGATGCTGTCCCCGGGTGCCTGGTTGTCGCTTTGGGTCTCCCAGGCTGTCGTCATGGACGACCCCGGCCAATAGCCCGTGTTGCTCAGGAACGTCCAGGCGACGCCGACGACGATCGCGAGCAGGATACCGATGGCGGTCAGGCCGCCGAGTACGGTCCGCAATGTGCTCGGCGCTGCTGTGCCGTATCTTCGGTCGCTGTTCGTTCGCTCCGCCATACGGATCCCCACCCCTGGTCCAGTCACTTGGATGGTGAAAAGCGTAAGGGGCAAGTGATCATCAGTCTGCTCAAGGACGACGGCGATCCGCGAGCCGAGGACGAGAAGGTGCGCGAGGCCGACCCTGAGTCGGCGACTCGGCAGTCCAGGTTGGGGGCTCGGCGTTCGATTCCGGCGGTTGACTCGCGCGCCTCCCGAAGCGGTGAACATCTGCTGTTCGTTCTCGTGAACAAAGCCAGAAACGCGGAGCGTCGTCTTCGGCTACAGCCCGAACTGGCTCATCAGGTCCGTGCGCAGTTCGTCAGCGCTGCTGCGTCCTTCGTCATCCGCCGCCGCTGGGGAGAGCACGGTGTGCGCGGGTTGGAGATGGTGGGACTTGCGGGCGTACGGCGGCTCCGTCTCCGGCCCGTCTCCCCAGGTAGAGGTGAGCGGCGTCATGGCTCTGGGTTTGTCCGGGGAGGTGATCGACGCGGTCAGTTGCAGGGGGCTGTCCAGGCGCAGCTTTCGCTGGTGCTCTTGCGCGGTGGCGATGAAGTCGTAGCAGCATGCCGTGACCAGGCGCTCGGATAGGCGGAGGACGTCGTCTTCTCCTGGGAGCTCCTCGCCCGCCTCGCGGATGAAGGACAGGTTGGCGGCCATGAGCACGGTGCCGTCGTAGTGCAACTCGGTGATGATCTCCCGGTTGATGGGTGATTGGGGGTTGTGGCACACCCAGCGGCACAGACCGGGGCGCGGGTTGAGTCGAGTGTCTGGTCCCATCCCTACCAGGGAACCTGGCACCGACTCTCTCGCGTGCAGAACGCGGGCTCGCGTCTTGGCGGCCTCCCAGACCTCCCGTGCCTCATCACGGCTCATCGTGTAGGCCCCCGCGAGGCAGGGGCTGCTGGGGCCGGGAGACCGCGAGGAACCATGCCGAGGGCGCGTAGGCGTGGGCGGTGATGGTCTGGGTGGTGAAGTCGATGTGCTGGATTTCTTCCTTGCCCGGCCGACGCGGGCGAAGCGGTCGCGGTAGGCGCGCTCGATCTGGTGCTCTGTCATCCAGGCGGTGTGGTCGTTGTCCCGGTAGGGGACGACTGCGGCCTGCTGGTCCTTGTCGCGTGCTGCGCCGCCGTACACGATGTGAGGGGGCATCTCGCTGGCCGGCAGATCGACGATAGGACAGTCTCCGTCCCGTCGCTCAGCTCGAATATGTCAAGGTCCGGCAGGTTGGGCTGGACATGGTTGCGGATCCACTGGGCGTACTGCTGCCGGTTGACCTCATCGGGGTCGATGCCCGTCAGCACCGTCGCCTTGCCCTGAACGCCAAAGATGATCAGCCCGCCACGGGTGTTGGCCATGGCGGCGACGTCCTTGGCGAATTCGTTCCACCGGCCGTCCCGGGGCGGCTGGGGAAGCATCTCCTTCCAGTCGAGGTCGTCGGACTCCTCCAGGTTGTCCGCCGCGGCCTGGCGGACCATGTCGAAGGTGAGAGGACCGGGCGGGCATCCGAGGTGTTCATGGAGTCTTGTCCATGTGCGTGCCATGCGCGGCAGCGTAGAGGGCGTATCGACCTCTGTCAGAGACGCCTTGCCCCTGCGATGGCGGGCGGTGATTAACACTCCGGGAAACTGATGGCTCACCCTGAACAGGAGAGCCCCCGTACTCACTCAGAGGGCGGTTCGTGGGTTGATGTCCGTTTCCAAGTGATGCTTGAGGCAGGCGTGCCGGCTGCGGCGCCGGGCACTGCTTCCTGGCTGCCGGCGGCGTGCGTCGGCATGCCTCAGTTGGTGATGCGGCCGCCGGTGACGTCCACGGTGAGGCCGGTCAGCCAGGCGGCGGCGTCGGATGCGAGGAACAGGGCTGTCTGGGCGACGTCTTCGGTCGTACCCATGCGGCCGAGCGGATGCATGGCCGCGACTTTCTGCTGGATGTCGGCCGGCATATTGGCTTCGACCTTCTCGGTGCGGATGGACGACGGCGCGATGGAGTTGACGCGGACTCCGCGGGGGCCGATCTCGGCGGCCAGGTGCCGGGTGAGCATGACCAGTCCGGCATTGGCGACGCCGTAGGCGAGGTTGGCCCGGCTGGGCTGGCGGCCGGCGGCTGAGGACATGGTGATGATCGAGCCGCGGCCGCGTTCGAGCATGCCCGGTAGGAACGCCTGGATGGTCAGGAAGGCGGAGGTCAGGTCGGAGTCGAGGACCTCGTGCCAGCGCTGTTCGGTCAGTTCCGTGGAGGGGGTGGGGTGTCCCTGGCCTCCGGCGAAGGCGGCGAGGATGTCGACTGGGCCGAGTTGGGACTCGGCCTGCCGGCGCACCCGGTTGAGCGCTGCGGAGTCGGTGACGTCGGCGACGGCGGCGACGGCCGTTCCACCTCGGTCGGTGATGTCGGCGATGACCGCGTCCAGGGCCTCTTGGTCTCGTCCGACCGCGCAGACCGCGGCGCCCTGGGCAGCGAAGGCCCGCGCCGTACGCGCGCCGATGCCGCGTGATCCGCCGGTGACGACGGCGGTCTTGCCCTGCAGGTCCGGGTAGTCGCTGAGCATGTGAGGGGCTCCTTGGAGGCGGGCGGCGGCAGGGCCCGTGCGGGTCCTACCGGTGCGGCGTGCGGTGGCGGGTGTGCGGTATCAGGACTGCGACGACCACCAGCCACACGGTGCCGCCGAAGCGCACGACGGGAAGGAGATAGCTGAAGCCGAACGCCAGCAGGGTGAGCGTGGAGACCATCCCGGCGGCGGCGAGCACGAGTCCGCTCCACGCCACGGCACGCGGCAGCAGGCCGGCCAGCAGGCCCGGCACGGAGACTCCGGCGATGAGCAAGGCGAACATCACCACGTACGCGGGGCCGCCGGACAGGAACGATAGGTCGGCCAGGGCGCGTGCGAGACCGGAACTCGCGTCCTCGGGCAGTCGGCCCCCGGTCCAGGCGAACATGGCGCTGACCGTCAGTGCGCCTGCGGCCAGTACCCCTCCGACCAGGGTGATCGCCGAACCTGGCGCGGCGATGCCCAGCGCGCGCAGCCGGCGGTAGAGCACCGCCGCCGAGATCGCCAGGGGCACCGCGGAGGAGAACAGCAGGAAGGCGCCGACCTTGATCGTGGTGCCGTGTGCCTGGGCGTAGTCCAGGACCGCGAGGCCCGAGGCGTCGGGGTGCGGGGTGGAGCGGTTGGCGACGACGTACGCGACGGTCAGCACGGCGAAGGCCAGGACGGGGGCCAGCAGGGGCGGGCCTGACTGCCGGCGGCGGGCGGCGGTTTCGGGGGGCTGCCGGGCGGGGGCGGTGGTCATGGGTTGCTCCTCGGTCGTTTCTATACTCACGATAATGATTACAAAGCGAAACGATTGTCAAGGCGCTACAGTGTCACCATGAGTACGAATCGTGAGGATGGCGGGTCCAGGCCCCAGGGAGGCGCGGCCTTCCTGCTGGCCCAGCTCGGAGCGCACGCGGCCGCCCGGTTCGCGGAACGGATCGCCGGGCTCGATCTGACCCCCGCACAGGCAGGGGTCTTGCGCCTGCTGGCCAGCACTCCAGGGCGCAGCCAGCGCGAACTCGCCGACGAACTCGGGATGCCGCCGAGCCGCTTCGTCCCGTTCGCCGACAGGCTGGAGGAACGCGGGTTGATCGAGCGCCGCAGGAATCCCAGCGACCGACGCTTGTACGCACTGCACCTGACCGACGAGGGCGTCACGCTGTTGTCCGAGCTCAGAGAGGTCGCCGCAGCTCACGAGCAGCAGATCTGCCAGGCACTGACCCCCGACGAGCACGAGCAGTTGCGCGCGCTGCTCCATCGCATGGCGGCGCAGCAGGGACTCAGCCCCGGAATCCACCCCGGCTACCGGTGGATCAGGCCCGACCGCGTACACCGCCCTCGCGAACCGCTCACCCCCGAGGAATCACCCACCTCGGACCAAAGCGGAACCGACTGAACCACGAGGGAGGGGCACGGGAGAGGCCGCGCCGCCTCTGGGAGAAGGCCGGGACCACGCTCGCCACCTACGAGGCAGCCGGTTGCCACCGACGGAGACGTTCCACCTGGGTGTCGACTCCTCGCCCTCCCCGTGACCGCAGACCGGCCGGACGTGATGAGGACACCTCGGGCAACGGCAGGCCCACACATGCAATTGCGTTCGACGAACCAGGAAGCTCGATATGTCAGAAATCGCTCAGCGCACACTCATGGTCAACGGCATCAGCATGCATCTGGCGGAGGCTGGGGAGGGACCTGCGGTCGTACTGCTGCACGGCTTTCCGGAGCTCGCGTACTCCTGGCGGCATCAGCTGACTGCCCTGGCGGCAGCCGGATATCGGGCCATCGCCCCCGATATCCGCGGTCACGGACGCACCGACGCCCCCGCGGAGGCGGAGGCGTACGGCATGCGCACGATGATGGCCGACATCACCGGCCTGATGGACGCACTGGAGGTGGCCGAAGCAGTAGTCGCCGGTCACGATCAAGGCGCACTGCTGGCATGGGCGCTGGCCGAGGCGCACCCGGAACGAGTGAGAGCCATCGCCGCGCTCGGTGTGCCGTACCACCCCAGGCCGCCGATGCCGCTCACGCAGGCGCTGGCCGCCTACCGCCAGGGCAAATTCAACGTCGTGACCTACTTCCAGCAGCCGCACATCCCGGAACGCGAGCTGGAGGCGGACGTACGCGACACGCTGCTGCGAGTGTTCGCCGCACAGTCCGGCGACGCCGACCCGGATCTGGTGCCGACATGGCTCATGGGCACCCCGGAGGGAGCCGGATTCCTCGACGCGCTTCCGAAGCCGGACCGGCTGCCGTACTGGCTGAGCGAGGACGACTTGAGCCATTACACGGCGGAGTACGAGCGCTCCGGCTTCACCGGCACCCTCAACCGCTACCGCAGCATCGACGCCGACTGGTCGGACCTGCCCGAGCTCGGCACCGGCACCATCACCCAGCCCGCCGTCTACATCACCGGCGACATGGACTCCGCCTACCGTCTCGGCACGCTGGAACCGATGAAGGCCCAGCTCACGGAGCTACGCGCGATCGTCATCCTGCCCGGCTGCGGCCACTGGACCCAACAAGAGCGGCCCCACGAGGTGAACGATCAGCTCATCGCCTTCCTCAACGGCCTGGACCGGACGCGGTAGCCCCCGCCCAGCCCACAACTTCCCCAGGAGAATCCCACAGACAACAGGCGAGCCGAGTTGACCGGCCGAACGCAGGCCGCATCGAACAAGAGGAGCAGTCGATGTCGTACCCGCCCGCTCAATATCACGGCACCGGTGGCAGGATCAGCGCCGCCTACCGAGTCGCCCGGCTACCGCCTGAGCTGCCGATGAAGGCCGGCGCCGCGAGTTACCTCGCCACCGCTGCCGGCACCCATGGCCAATTCGGCCTGTACCGATGGGACTTCACCGGCGCCCCCAGCGGCCCGGCACCCCACTACCACCGATCCATCTCGGAGTCGTTCTTCATACTCGCCGGCACAGTACGGCTGTTCGACGGCAACCACTGGATCGACGCGACACCGGGCGACTTCCTCTACGTATCCGAGGGCGGCGTGCACGCCTTCCGCAATGATTCCGGTCAGCCCGCCTCCATGCTTCTGCTGTTCGCGCCTGGAGCGCCGCGCGAGGCGTACTTCGAGGGCCTCGCCGGCCTCGGCGAGTTGACGGAGGACGAGAAGGCCGAGTTCTTCCTGCGCCACGACACCCACTGGCTCTGACTCGCCGAGACGAATCCGTGCCACCGAGCCCCGGAACCGCCCGCCCAGGCCCCGCAGCCGTCGACCGGCCGCTGACCCGCACGATCGGCGATGCGGCAAACCACCCGTCATGGCTGCGCAACGTCGCCGCCAACCCTGAAGTGTGTCTGAACCTCGGCGGCGAGGACGTCCCCATGCGGGCCGCCATCTTGTTCCTCGGAGAAGAAGAAGGAGGTATGGCCGAAGCTGGTCGCCTCCTACCGCAGCGCCGCCACGCAGCGCAAGACCGACCGGGACATCCCTGTCGTGCGGCTGAGCCCGACCCCCGACCGTGGTTGACGACGCATGGAGTCTCGACGTGCCGCGCCTTCTCCCGCACCTGCCAGCGCAGCAGGTCGTGAATGGTCTGGTCGGTCCCGTCGTCACGCCACGTGTAGAAGTAGTACTTCACCGCCCCGGGCGGCGGGAAGTCGTGCGGGAGCAGATCCCACTGGCAGCCGGTGCGGCCCTGGTAGAGCAGCGCGTTGACGATCTCCCTCATCGCATACCGGCCCTGATGGCTGCTGACCGAGGGATGCGCAGCCTTCCAGGCCGTGATCACAGGCTCCACCAGCGACCACTGCTCATCGGACAGGTCAGTCTTGTAGGGCTTGCGCTCGCTCACGACGACCAGCCCAGCACGCGCATGGCCGCCGATCGGCCGGGATACCGTCCAGCCACACGTTCAGGCGACGATCGACCAGCGTGTGAAGGGCAGGCCGAGCAGGCTGTGGCGGCTGGAGGCCTTCTGGATGACGAAATCCTCGGCGTCACGGTCGAGCAGTCGGGGACGGCCTCCCGCCCGCCGGGGGTCCAGACAGGCCAGCCCCGTCCCTTGAACTTGTGGACCACCCGCCAGGGTTGTGACGCCGGCCAGAGACGGGGCGAGTAGGCGTCACAGCGTTGTAGGCAGTGTCACCGTCTGTGCCGGTTGCTACGTCTCCAGGCCGCGTGCGTCACGGTGTAGGCCAGTCGGTCGTGGGCCTGAACCAGCTGTTGTGCACGGGGGCTGTGAAGGTCGTTGCGTTCATGCCACCGTCCCCTGCTAGATTGCGCCCTCAAGATCATGAAATCGGGGGCCGGAAATGACCGTGCAAGGGCACGCCGGGGGCTATCGCCTTCAGACGAGCGCGATGGACAGCGAGGCTCAGACACTCGACACGGCGGGTGACGACGTCGGTGCCATAGCCAGGGCGGTCAAGGACACCGCCTGCTACACCTCGGACGCACTCGGCGGCTCCGACGCGGGCCCCGCCTACAACAACTTCGCCGGCGACTGGCAGGCAGAGGCCAAGGTCCTGGAGAGTGCCCTGCACGAACTGGCCGACAAGGTGCGGGTGTCCAAGGCGAACTACCAGGGCGCCGAGCACGCCTCCATCCGGGGCATGAGCGCGGCCGGCGGCGAGGGCGTGACGACGATGCCCGCGCCCGCGGGGAATGTTCCCGCGCCGGGCTACCGCACCATGCCCGCGCCCGGGACGGCGCCGCGCGGCCTGTCCGACTTCGACTGAGCGTCCTTCGCAGCGCGTACGAGTCCACACTCCTGCCCTCACCACGACAGAAGGCCGCACCGTCATGCCCGACGCAGGCGAATCCACCACCGACCGCCGCCAGAAACTCGCCGAATACCACGACTCCATCTCCTCGGCCGACAGCAAGAACGATCTGATCGGGGCCATCAACAACGCCCTGGGTGTCTCGGCGCCGGTCGGTGAACCCGGGATCCTCGAGGGTCTCGCCAAGACCTACCGCAAGCAGATCGACGACGCCGCCGACGTGCAGCGGCGGGTGCAGAAGGTCGCCAACGAGGGCCTGCCCGACGCCTGGGTGGGCAGCACCGGGGCGCGGGCGTCCGAGGTGGTGAATGCGGCGGCCCGCTCCGCCGAGCAGATGGAGCAGGCGTTCAGCGGCGCGGCCGGCGCCCTGTACCGCCTGGCCGACGCGCTGACCAACGCCAAGGCCCAGGACAAAGGCGGCCGCGAGCAGTTGCGCGAGGCGCTCGGCATCCTCGGCGGTGAGGACGGCTTCTTCGACGACATGGTGGAGAAGGACGCCGAGGAGGAGGAGCGGCTGCGGGCCCGCAGCATCGCGGCCGCGGGCGCCAAGGCGATGCACACCGCGGCGGAGGTGGCCGACGACGCCGCGCGGGCCGCGGCACGCGACCTCAACAAGCTGGCGTCCGAGGCGCGGGCGGGCCAGATGAAGACCGACAACATCTCCGCCGCGGACCGCCTCGTGCTCGCCGACGTCGCGGGCCCCGGCGGCCCGGCGGAGATGAACGAACTGCTGACCGCGAACGACCTGGAGCGCTCGGGCCGTGCGATGGAGCGCCTCGACGCCCGCGAGGAGGCCGAGTTCGAGCGGATGCTCGCCGAGGCCAAGACCCCGCAGGAACGCGCCTACCTGGTCAAGGCGCTGGCCGCCGGGTACGACGTCAAGGAGGTCGGCGAGTTCCGCGACAAGATCCACGGCAAGGACCCGGACTGGCTGCAGCGGCACTTGACGCCGGTCACCACGGCCGGGGACAGCATGAAGGACGAGGGGATCAACACCAGCGGCCCCCACGAGGGTTCCAACCACAACACGGACCAGCAGACGTTCAACGGCGAGAGGTGGTCGCAGGAAGGCAACACCTGCGTGCCGTCGACCGTCGTCACCGGGCGCGCCATGGTCGATCCGGTGTACGCCCTCGAACTCACCGGCGGCCCGTCCGGGCAGGAGGACGACCCTGGCGCCTTCCGGGAGCGGCTTCGCGACGAGCAGCTGCGGATGCACGACGAAGGCGACGGCAACAACGAGTACGACTTCCCCTTCGGCTCGACACCCGACGGCATGGACAACGACGGCAAGACCGAGATCTCCAACAAGGAGATCAGTCCGCACACGGGCGGCGAGTACGAGTTCCAGGAGATCCGGAGCGCGGACGACCGCCGGGATGCGCTGCCCGACATCCAGCGGGCCGTCGCCGAGGGCAGACCGGTACCGATCGGCGTCGAGGGCGAGGACGAGGACGGCGACCGGGTCGGCCACTCCATGATGATCATCGGTCAGGAGGGCGACATGCTGCAGGTCTACAACCCCTGGGGAACGACAACATGGGTCAGCGAGGACGACTTCGTCAACGGCAACATGGGCAAGGCCTCCGACAAGGACCTGCCCGACGCCTACGGCGTCCACCTGCCCGCCCAGTGAACGGAAGGCCGATCCCCGTGAAGTCGAGCCACCGCCTGTCCACCGCCCTGGCCCTGCCACTGACGGCCGTGATGCTGTCCGGGTGCGGCCTCTTCGGCCCCGAGACGTTCGAGGCCGACGACCGGTCCATCGAAGTGGACGCGGGCGACACGTTCGAGCTGACGCTCCCGGCCAGCCCCTCGATGGGCCAGGACTGGAGCATCGTAGACCCCGGTCCCGACCGGGCCACGGTGCGCCAGGAGGGCCGCCGCGAGGAGGACTTCGGGGGCGACAGCGGTGTCGACGGGGCTGGTGACGGCACGCAGACCTTCACCTTCGAGGCCGTCGCCGCGGGCACCGCGAAGATCAAAATGAGCTACTGCGTCCTGGGCGTCTGCCCCGACGGCGACGACCGCACCGCGACGGGCAGCCCCGGCAACGACCCGGCGTACTTCATCTACACGGTCACCGTGCGATGACCGGAACGGACGTACCGATGAACCCCACCACGACCGACGAAGAGTCGGCGCAGGCCGACGTCGCCATGCTCCTGCGCTACGGCATCGGTGCCCGGGGCCCACGCCGCAGCGCCCTCTTCGGCGATGGAGCCGTGGGCGCCGCGGTCACGCTCGACCGCCTCGGGGTCCAGCCCCGCTCGGTGGCGTTCCTCGGCAGGACCGTCCGCAGCGGTGGCACCGGCTACACCGCCCGGCTGCCGGAGCTGCTGCCCGAGCCGACGGCCTCGGACCTGGTGCGGGGCTGGCTGGATACGGCCGCGTCGGTGGCCCGGCCCGTGGACGGCGACGAGGTCGTGGCCCGCTGGCTGGAGGCGGTAGCCGAACTCATCGGGCTCCGCCGCACTACCCGGGAGCGCGCCGCCCACTGAGCTCAACCTTTAAGACCGTGTCCTACAAGGTGAGACGGGCGAGGCGCTTGTAGCAGCACCGGGCGGCGGCGAGGCCGAGAAATGCCAGGTAGTTGCGGGGATAGCGTTCGTAGCGGTGGCTGAGTCTTCGGTAGCCGGACAGCCGGGACATGGTTCGCTCGATGACCCAGCGGCGGCGTCCTGATCGGTCGCTGGACTCGATCCCTCTGCGGGCGACGCGCACTCCGATCCGCTTCCACCGCAGCCATCTGCACAGGTCGGCATGGTCGTAGGCTCCGTCCGCGTGCAGGCGTTGAGGCTTGACGTACCGGCGGCGGTAGGGGCGTGTCTCGTTTGGTGGCCCTCGATCGTGGGCTTCAACCCTTCGCTGTCGTGGGTGTTGCAGGCCGAGATACCGACGAGAAGGGGCAGTCCGTTCGCGTCCGACAGGACGTGCATCTTGGAACCCGTCTTGCCCCGGTCCACGGGACTCGGACCTGTGTGTTCGCCCCTTTGGCCCTGGCATGCGCGGTGTTGAGGACGACGCGGGTGACGTCGCTGAGGCCGGCGTCTTCGAGACGGTGCAGCACGGCTTCGCGGAGGCGGCCCCAGACGCCGGCTCTCGACCAGATCAGAAATCTGCGGTGGGCAGTCGACTTCGATATGCCGAAGCACCGCGGAAGTTGGCGCCATGCGCAGCCGCTGACCAGGATGTAAATGATGGCCGCGAACAACGTCTCATCAGGCGTGCTCGATGTTCTGCCGCCCTGTCGCCGTGCTCGTTGCTCTGGGATCAGCGGCCTCGCGATCTGCCGCAAGCCGTCCGGCAGCGGCGGGGCCTGGCTGAGCACTGGCTCGGGAATGGGCCGGTGCCGTCACTCTGGAGATCCGCATGTCCTGACGGGAGCTGAGGCGGAGGGAGGGTCCTGTCGCCGATGGCGGCAGCGCGGTGAGCGCGCTGCCGCCCGACGGTGGGATCAGGGGAGCTTGACCGCCAGGAGGTCGACCGGCCGGATGTCCGGTGCCTCGCTGAGCATGGTCCCGGCGGCCTCCGTCAGCGCGGCGGCGATCTGTCCGTTCAGGTGCCCCTGGCGCCCCTGCTCGTCCTTGAAGGTGTCGAAGACTCCGAAGGAGGTGGCGCCCTGCCGGAACGCGAACCAGGTGACGGTGTGGTCCTCCTGCTGCGCCAGCTGCAACGCGTCCCGCAGCAGGGCCTCCACCTTCTCGGCGTACTCCGGCTTGGCCTCGATACGGGCCAGCAGTCCCAGCTTCGTCATGGTGCACTCCTGTTGCTGATCGTCGTGGGAAATGTGCGGTGCTGGTACCGAGCACCCGCTGTCGTCCGGACACAGGAAAACCTAGGCCGCCACCCTCGCCTCGCCCAGTGTCGGAAACGACGCGTCCGATATCGTTTCCGACATGGATGTGGCTGTGCTGGCGTACGACGGCGTGTTCGACTCCGGGCTCTCCGCCCTGCTCGACGTCCTCGACGGGGCGAACAGCATGCGGGCAGAACTCCCGGAACCCCCGCCCGCCTGGAGGGTGTCCACGATCGGTTTTCGCCGACGGGTCCGTACCGGAGCGGGACACGTGGTCGAGACTCTCCCCGTCGGCAAGGCGCAAGGCGCGGACCTGCTGCTGGTGCCCGCACTGGCCGAGCGGCGGCCCGACGCCCTGATCGCGCATGTCTCGGGTACGGATTCCGCGCCCGTACGCCGTCTGGTGGCCGCGACGCGTGAACGCGGCACCCCCGTCGCGTCCGCCTGTACGGGCACGTTCCTACTGGCCGAGTCGGGGGTCCTCGACGGGCGCAGGGCCACGACGAGTTGGTGGCTCGCCCCGTACTTCCGCAAGCGCTACCCGGCGGTGACGCTCGACGAGACCCGGATGGTCACCACGTCCGAGGGGGTGACGACGGCGGGCGCGGCGTTCGGGCACGTCGATCTCGCGCTCGCGATCGTACGGATGAGAAGTCCGGCCCTCGCAGAGCTGGTCGCTCGCTACCTGGTCGTCGACGAGCGCCCGTCTCAGTCGGCGTACACGATTTCCTCGGCGCTCGCGCAGAGCGACCCGACGCTCGAGGCCTTCGAGCGCTGGGCTCGCTCCCACCTGGAGCAGCCGCTCTCGATCGCCGACGCGGCGCGGGCCATCGGCGTCAGCGAACGCACGCTCCAGCGAACGGTGCGCCGCACGCTCGGCACCTCGCCCGTACGCTTCGTCCAGGACCTGCGCGTCGAACGCGCCTCACACCTGCTGCGGACGACGGATCTGCCCCTGGACGTCATCGCCCGCAAGGTCGGCTACGAGCACGCCAACACGCTCCGTATCGTCCTTCGCGAGCGCACCGGAGAGACGGCGAGCGTCCTGCGGGGGCGATGACGCGCCCGGGGTCGCAGACTCCACAGCGCCTGTGCCGAATGCCGGTGTCAGGGAACTACGGGCTGGTGCCGGTCGTGCTCGGCTGCTCGATCGTGCTCGGTGCCGGGGTGGACGGGGCGACAGTGGAGGGAGGGGCGGTGGTTGGCGGGGGTGGGGGCGGCGCGGTCTCTGTCGGGGAGGGCGTTGGCCTAGGCGTGGGCGTAGGCGTGGGCATGGTCGGGGTGGGCGACGTCGCGGGAGGCCGCGTGGCCGGCGTGGTCGTGGAGGGCGCGGGAGTCGTCGGCCGGTGGGGACGGGCCGTGGGGCGGCTCGGCGTGGCCGAGGGGTGGGCCCCGGCCTCGGTGCGGGGGATGTCGGCTGCCGCGGGCAGCTTCAGATGGAAGTTCTCCACCGTGCGGCCTTTCAGAGCGGCGGTCATGTACGTGGTCCAGATCCGCGTCGGATACGAGCCGCCGTTGACCCGGCTGATGCCGGCCGCGCTGCCGAGGGAGATCCGGGTGTGGCTGGTGGGGTTCTCGGCGAACATGGCGACCGAGGTGGTCAGTTGGGGGGTGTAGCCGACGAACCATGCGGAGAGGTTGTCATCCGTGGTGCCGGTCTTGCCCGCGGCGGGCCGGCCCAGCGCGGTGGCCAGGTAGCCGGTGCCCTCGGGGCTGACGACGCCCTTCAGGACCGAGGTGACCTGATCGGCGGTGGACCGCGAGAACGCCCGCGCCGCGTCATGGACGGGCAGGTCGTGCGCCTTGTTGTCCCGCGTGAGCTGCTGCACCGGCCACGGGGCGATGTGCCGGCCGTGGTTGTCGAAGGTCGCGTAGGCGCCGGCCATGTCGAGCGGGCTGGGGGTGGCCACTCCGAGGGTCAGGGCAGGGGTGGCGCCCATGTCGGGTGTGTCGGCGGGGAGCCCGGCGGCGATGGCGGTCCTGCGCACCCGGGCAAGACCGGCGTCGGCGCCGACCTGGGCGTACACCGCGTTGACGGACTTCATCATCGCCGTGCGCAGGGTGATCCGGCCGTAGTCGCGGTCGTCCTCGTTGGGCGGGCAGTAGTGCAGACCGCGGGGCAGGCCCTGGACGCAGCGGCGGCTGGTGCCGTCGTAGCGGGTTCGGGGGGTGATGGCGTGACCGTCCTGAGCGGTGGCGCTGTGCTGCAAGGCGGCGGCGAGGTCGAACGGCTTGAAGGTGGAACCGACCTGCAGGTCGTGTCGGGTGGCGTCGTTGTAGGGCCGCTCGGCGTAGTCGGGCCCGCCGTAGGCGGCGACGATCCGTCCGGTGGACGGGTCCACGGACGCCGCACCGACACGGATGTACTTGGCCCTGCGGGTGTCCGGCAGTTGCCGCAGCACCTTCTTCACCGCGGCGACCAGCGCGTCCTGGTCCTTCTTCACGAAGGTGGTGGTGATCTGCCAGCCGCCGGAGCCGAGCACGGCTTCCTCGATGACCTGATGGTCGATCAGGTACCGGCGGGCGATGTCGATCAGATACCCGGCCTGACCGCCGACCCCGGGGGTGGGCCGGGGCGCCCTGGGTGCGGGGAACGCCGTCCTGGCGCGCTCGCCCTTGTCCAGGTAGCCGAGCTCGACCATGCCGTCCAGGACGTAGTTCCAGCGGGCGACGACCGCGGCTCGATTCGCCGGGGTCGCCGTGGAGACGTCGTAGCTGCTGGGAGCCTTGAGCACGGCGGCGAGGTAGGCGCTCTGCGCGGCGTTCAGCTGCGAGGCGCGGATGCCGTAGTAGGCCTGTGCGGCGGCCTTGATGCCGTAGGCGTTGCGGCCGAAGTAGCTGGTGTTCAGGTACCCGGCCATGATCGAGTCTTTGCTCTGCGTCTGATTGACCTTGATCGCGATGATGGCCTCTCTGACCTTGCGGTCAAGGGTTCGCTCGCGATCGAGGTAGTAGTTCCGCACATACTGCTGGGTGATCGTGGAGCCGCCCTGCAGGCCCTTGCCGGTGACGGTTCTCCAGGCCGCGCGCAGTGTGCCACGGACATCCACACCCTTGTTGGAGTAGAACGTCCGGTCCTCCGCGGCGACCACCGCGTGCTGCACGTGGAGGGAGATCTCCGAGAGCGGCACCGATTCGCGGTTGACGGCGCCGGTACGACCGATCTCCGTGCCGTCGGCGTAGTAGTAGACGTTGCTCTGACTCACGGCGGCGGCGTTGGCGTCGGGGACCTGCACGGTCACGTACAGGACGAAGAAGGCCGTGACGGCGATCAGGAGCACGCTGAGCAGACCGCTGACCACCATGCGCCAGGTGGGGAACATCCTGCGCCACCAGGGCATCGCCCGGCGTGCCGCCCTGCGCATCCGCCGGGCGCGCTGCCGAGTCCGCCTCGCCGTGCGTACTTGCTCACGCCAAGCGGCGACCGCTGTCCCGGTTCGTTCACTGTCCCCCTGGCTCATACCTGCGCCGCCGCTCCTCGGACCGGCAGGATCGGGGGGTGCGCCTGGGGGTGGCGCCGGACCGGACGCGGCGCGCCGCTCCGAAGTGCCGTAAATACCACTAATGGAATAGACTCTTCCCCTTTACTGCGGGACGACACCTTTGACCAGCGGTACGCGCTCCCCGCCACGCCCCTTTCATCAGTGATCGGCCCAGGAAGGTCACGGCGACAGCCAGAGCGACCGCCATGACGCTGAGCTGGGGGTTGCGCCCGGGGCAACTGGGCAGCAGCGAGGCGCCGGTGATCAGTACGCCGTGGACGCCGCGCAGCCGGCCTTCGGGGTCGGCGGGGGCATGGTGCGGGTCGGCGTCGGCGGCGGCCGTGGGGTGGAAGGCTGCGCGGGGTGATCGTGGCGAGCAGTTCCAAGCCTTCCGACCGCTGCGGGAGACGGTGAACACTTCACCCCGGTCCCAGCCGCTCAGCACCTCATACCGGTCCCGCCGAGCAGGCGGATTTCGCCCCGGTCGACGCGGGCCTGGAAGGTGCGCTCACGTTGCGCGGCGTCTATCCGGCGGGCCTTCTCGTCGGCGAAAGCGGCGTTCACATCGGTGATGGTCACGGTGTACTCCTTGGGACTTCGCCGCATGTGTCTTCGTTCGGTCCCGTCGGCGGGGGTGCCACTCCCCCGCCGCCGGGGATTGCTGCTGGCCTGTGGTCAGCGGGTCTGGACGGCGTAGCCGAGGGCGAACACCAGTCCAGCAATCTGGAGGGCTGCGGCCTGGTCCTGGCCCGGCTTCGCGTACGCCTCACTCGTCGGCGTCCCAGGCGAAGCCGGCGCCATTGATCGCGGTGCGGGCCTTGTCGTCGAGCGCTTCGGCGCAGGCTGGGGCGACGACGACGGCGCCGAGCTGGGTGTCAGTGGTCACCAGGTATATGGGTTCGTCCCCTTCGGGCGCGCCGGGCGCTGGGGAGGAAGCGGCGGATCGTCTCTACGACGGCGGCTGTGTCCGCTCGGACGTCGCGGCAGCCAGTGGCGTCGTGCAGCACGATCGGATCGGGGATGTCACCGGCGTCGGAGTAGTAGGCCGCGTACCAGCCGTGATGCTCAGTGGGCGCGTAATCGATGTCGTTTTCCGTCCGCCCGTGCCCGTGATCAGGACGTAGCTGTCCGTGTCGACGGGACCGAGATCCAGTCGGCTCCGGCCGAGGGGGCGCAGCCGCGTCGAGACGTGATGGGCACGTCACGTCCGCGAGGACGCTTGGCTCCGGCCCCCGCCGTTGGCCCACCAACACCCCGTCCGGGACCGCGCAGACTGCCCTCTTGCAGGGTCCTGAGGGGTGGGCAGGGGTGCGGGTCTTGTGCCGGGTCGGCGAAGGACCCACCACCAGTCTTTGGACGCTCACTCCAACAGGTCGGAGAAGCCTCAGAACAGTCGTTGAGCAAGGTCGGCGAGTGCGGGGCCCTCACCGGCATCGAGCAGCACACGGAGGTCTGCGCAGGCGTCGCGATGGGCGGCGGACTCCAGACCAAGCCTTCTCAGTGCCTTGGACCAGCGCACATCGTCGTCGGTGTGGGGCGTGAGGACGGCCAGACCGGTCTGTCCCTCGACGCGGGTGGAGAGTGCAGCTTGCAGGGAGGGCCAGCGAGCGGTGATCTCGGCGAGGCTGATGAGGTGGGTGGCGTCCTCGACGGAGAGGGCTTGTGCGGTGCCTTCTTTGTAGGCGAGGACTCGCAGGTAGAACTGCCACACCGTCAAAAGCCTCTTGGTCTCCCGCATGGACAGGTGGCGCTGTGCAGTCAGTCGGTCCTGCAGGCGGTCACGGATGGCTGGGTGTGTTTCCAGGGCGAGCACTTGGGCTTCCAGCTCGGGCTGGTGAGATGCGATGTCAGTTGGAGCGGGGCTCGCTATCGCGCTGCCGGTTGCTGGGGTTGGGGAAGCGGCCGGTGCGGCGAAGGAGGTGTGGGGATCAGTCGATGGAGCAACGGGTCCCAGCAGGCTGCTCACCGCGGCGGCGAGGCTGTGATGAGCGATAGGCGGCAAGGTGATGGGCAGCTGGATGAGTTTGCGCAGGAAGGTCCATCCCCATGAGGGGTCCTGGTGGCCTGCTTGGCCCTGCGCTGAGCCGAAATCGGTGTACGCGCGGTCGAGGTGTGCCGCGACGACCGAGGAGTCCAGGCCGAGTACGAAGCGGCAGGGCGCAACACGCGATGGGGCGCTGCGGTCCTGGAAGTGGAGTGCGCCGGACAGGAACAGGTTGATGGCTTCGAACACTTCGGCGGTGGCGCGTGCCGAACAGCGGTCCAGATCGTCGATGAACACGATGAGTTCTCGGCCGCTGGACGAGATCGTCTCCAGGAGGTCGCTGATGTCGTGCTGGATGAGGTAGAGATAGCCGGAGCGGGCGTTGTAGTAGGGGTCGCGCAGGGCGCTGTCCGGTGCCGACCCGGTGGTGGTGGCGAAGGCTCCGCTGAGAACGGGCCCGTCGAGAATCTCTCCCGGCAGGAAAGAGCGTGCCCGGCCCAGAAGGAATCGAAGGGCTGTGTGCATGAGCCCCAGAGCCAGCAGGAGGACCGGAAGCCCGATGGCCAGGGAGGCGGCGTTCACTGTGTGACCCGACCACCTGTAGTCGGCATCTGCCTTGGCCAGTTGCGCCACGACGGGAACGAGCAGGGCAAAAACACCCAGCCGCAGAAACGGGGAAAGGAGGCGGCGGCTTACGGTGCGGCGCAGGAGATGCCGGTCGAGACGCTGCGCGTTACGTCGTAGCCAATACGCCTCACGGGCTCGCCCGGCAGCGCCTTGTGCGGGGCGTGAGGCTTCTACGATCTCGCGGGAGAGCCCGGCCCAGATCTGGTCGCTGGTCTGATATGCCCATGGGTTGAAGCGAACCGTCACCACCGTGCGGGGGGATGCTGGACGGGCGGGCGTGCGGCGCAGCAGCGGCCACAGGCTGCGTCTGCTTTGGGGCCCAGGTCGGCGTTGGGCGAGGAGCAGTTTGATGGCGGAGCGGACGGGCAGGTTGTGGCGCCGCAGCCGTGGCATCCGCTTGCGTGCCCGTTTCTTCCATCGTTGCCAACGGCCGACACCGGGAGGGATCACATCCTGCTGTCGGGCATGGACCTCTTTCTCGATCAGTTGCATGATCGTGGATTTGCCTGATCCCCACGGGCCTTCGATCGCCACGACCGATGGGCCGGTGCCGTCCTCAGCAAGTGAACCACCCGCCGTCTGAGGGTTGGCCTCGGCTGGCGTGAGCAGGTCGGCCACCGCGTGCACCAGCGCCATACGGTCCAGCAAGTCGCTGCCGGCCGGCCGGTCGGAGAAGCCCCTGAAGTAGACGGCACCCTTGCGTGAGGCCGGTCCGCTCGAGGAGGCCCCCAGAGCCGCCTCACGCTCCAGGCGCTCTCGTTCGAAGCGGGCCAGTACATCAGCGGAAGGGTCAAGCAGGACGTAGCGCTGGAAATCGGGCTGTGCGGCAAGCTGCTGGTCGAGCCAGCTCGCACCGAACCAGCCGCTGACAAACGGGAAACGTTCCCGCAGCTCGTCAAACCATCGCAGATCACCTGGCGTGGGGTCTGCGGCGCAGACCAGGTACCACTGGTCCGGAGGGTTCCTTGCCGCCTTTTCCAGAGTCTGGCGGACTTGGCGACGGCGGCTCGACGTCATGGGCCCGGCGAAAGCCTTGATCTCATAGACAATGCGTTCGCCGGCTTCTGTCTCCTCCACGACATCGCCGTCGCCCGCATCCGGCCCGCCGATGCCGCCCGAAGACGCTCGGGCACGGGGGTGCAGTCGCAGCAAAAGCAGCGTGACCAAGGCATGAAACTGCTGGTAATTGGCCACATGTCGGTCCCACGGGGTGCTCACCGGCCAACGATACGATCATGACAGTAGCCCTCGTGCCGCTTCCCCATAACTCGCTGACAACGGTTGCTTTCCTCCCACTTGATCACTGAGCGAACCGGTCTGCCCCTGTCCGTCGGCATCTCCGGCGCGGTCGACGGCGACGCCGGCTCAGCAAGCTCCATGGCGACAAGGGCTACTAGGACTTGTCCGGCCGATCATGGTCATGGGCAGTCAGGCATGATGCCCAGGTGAGCATCATCGTCAAGTTTTTCGTGGCGCCGGACGACACGTCAGCGGCTCTGACTCTCCAGACCGGGCCGGGACGGACATTCGAGTCGCTCTCCTTCGGCAGCTTCGATCCCGAGGAGGCCGTGCTCGAGTGGGAATGCCTTCTGGCGGGCGGCAGCTTCGAGGAACTCGTCGAAGCCGGTGAACCTCGTGTCGTCGCCGGCCAGGACAATGAAGGGTGCGTCGTCTTCGCGATCTCGCCGCGCCTGTCCACTGCACTCGCGGACGCCGAGCACTCCAGGTTGCGTGACGTCGCTGCCTCGTGGGTTCAGCTGCGTGCGGAGGACGGCGAGGTCATCGACGCGGAGATCGCCGAAGCGATCGTGGGTGATCTCGCTGCTCTCGTCAGCAACGCCCGACGCCAGAGCCAGAACGTCTACTGCTGGGTCGCGTAGGAGTTCATGTTCGGAGCCAGAGGGCTACGGCCGCCGCGGTGGCGGTGCCGACGAAGACGCAAGGCACCCGGAGAGGATCGGCCAGAGGTCGCGCCCCGTCTTCACGCAGTTGAGCGGCACGACTTCAAACTCCGGCTCGTCTGCCGAGATGACGTCGATGATCCGGTCGACCTGCTCCCGCCTGAGCTTGCAGATCTCCAGGGCAAGCGCCTTGAGCCCTGACACCTCGATGGTGACGCCGGGGTGCAAGGAGCGAAGCTCGTTGTCGATGAACTGCTCGACCTCGCCCGGCAGGGTGTCGTTGGTGAGGGAGCGCAATACCTTCACGTCACGGTGCTCTTGGAGGCCCCCCCCCCCCGGCACTGGTTCGTAGGCGCCGGGTACAGCCCCAGCCCGAGCCGATCCATGCAGCCCTGAAAGGCGTTGCCCTCCAGGCGGATGAGCTGGCCTTCAACGAACTTTCGCAGCGAGCTCTGATCCACAGCAGCCATCACCGCACAGCGCACCCGTCCTGCGCCGCCAGGTTGCACGGATCAAGCACGTGACGCACGGCCTGCGACAGGTCGCATAGAGTCCGGAGTAGAGCCGCGAGTGCGATGACGAGGCTTTGCACGTCGTGCGCCTACAAATCCGCCCGCCGCTAGCCAATCGCCTGCGCGGCGCTTCCCATCCGCAGATTTCACCGTCTCGCCCGGCCCGTGAACGCGACCGCGTGGCTAGAGCGGCGTTTACCGGACCCACCAGGGCGACTCCAACTGGCCCCAGCGGAAGGGCGTTCGGGGGAACTGAGGTGTGGTGGCGAGGCGAAGTGGCCCCACCTCGGGCCTTGCGGTGCCACGGTGGATGTGGTCCGCCGAGGGTGGGTGCTGCGGATGTCCTTGTCCAAGCAGGAGTTGTTCGACCGGATCCGCAGGGACAGCTGGCAACAACAGCTGTCGATCCGGGCGTTGTCGAAGAAGTACGGCGTGCACCGGCGTCTGGTGCGGGAGGCGCTGGCCTCGCCGGTGCCGAAGCCGCGCAAGCCGCCGGTGCGGACCTCGCCGCGGATGGAGCCGTACGAGAAGACGGTCGATGAGTGGCTGCGGGCGGATCTGGAGGCGCCGCGCAAGCAGCGGCACACTGCCAAGCGGATCGGGACGCGGCTGGAAGAGGAATTCGGGGTCACGCTCCCCTACACCACGGTGCGGGACTTCGTCACGGCCCGCCGTAGGGCGATCGCCGAGGAGGGCGGGGTACCAGCTGAGGGCTACCTGATCCGCCATAACGCGCCGGGCGCGGACGCCGAGGTCGACTTCGGGGAGGTCTGGGTCGACCTGGCCGGAGAGCGGGTGACGTGCTATCTGTTCGCCTTCCGGCTGGCCTACTCAGGCCGGGCGGTGCACCGGATCTCCCGTTCCTGCGGGCAGCAGGCGTTCTTCGAAGGACACGTGCACGCCCTGTCCGTGCTGGGCGGAGTGCCGGCCGGGCAGGTGCGCTACGACAACCTCACCCCGGCCGTCCGCAAGGTCATCTTCCGCAGCCGACTGCGGGAGGAGAACCCGAAGTGGACCGCGCTGCACGAGTTCTACGGGTTCACCCCCTTCTACTGCGAGCCAGGACTTCGTGGCGCCCATGAGAAGGGTGGAGTGGAGGGCCAAGTCGGCTACTTCCGGCGCCGGTCATGACCGCTGCCCATCACACGCTCACCGCACAGGCATCTGACGCCGCGATCGACACCGCCTGCCGCATGCTGCGGCTGCCCACCATGCGGGCCCAGGCCGCCGACACCATCGCCCGCGCCGAACGCGAAGGGCTCTCCTACGCCGGATTCCTCGCCGAACTCCTGATGGCCGAGTGCGAGGACCGCGACCGGCGCCGGGCCGAACGCCGTATCCGGGCCGCCCGCTTCCCCCGCGAGAAGTCCCTGCGCGACTTCGACTACACCGCCAACCCAGTGTCGACCCGGCCGTCATCCACAACCTCGCCACTTGCGACTGGATCACCAAGGGCTACCCACTGTGCTTGATCGGGGACTCCGGCACCGGCAAATCCCATCTGCTGATCGCGCTGGGCACTCAGGCCGCCGTGGCCGGCTACCGCGTCCGCTACACCACCGCCGCCAGCCTGGTGAACGAGCTCGTCGAGGCCGCCGACGACAAGCAGCTCGGCAAGACCATCGCCCGCTACGGACGCGTCGACCTCCTCGAAATCGACGAACTCGGCTACCTCGAACCCGACCGCCGAGGTGCCGAGATGCTCTTCCAGGTCCTGACCGAGCGGGAGGAGAAGAACAGCATCGCGATCGCCTCCAACGAAGCGTTCACCGGCTGGAGCAAGACCTTCACCGATCCCCGGCTCTGTGCGGCGATCGTGGACCGGCTCACCTTCAACGCCACCCTCATCGAGACCGGCACCGAGTCCTACCGACTGGCCCGCACCAAAGCGAACAAGAACAACGGGACGAAGTAACCGACACCCCGACGGCCGGAAGCCCGGAGTTCGCCGTCCTCACGTCGCTGACTGCGGCATAAGGTTGCGGGCGAGTACCTCCAACGCTTCCACGACCTCCGTCAGCCGCTGAGGGTCATCGGATCCCATCGCCACGGCAAGGGCGCCCTCGATGCCGGCGGCGCGCACCTGCGCCACCCGCGCGGACACCTCGGGGCTCTGGCGCACCAGCACGCGGCGCCGGTCGACGGGATCCGGGGACGTCTGCACCGATCCGGCCTCCTTCAGCCGGGCGACGGCCGAGGACACCTGGCTCTGTGGCAGGCCGGTGCGGGCGGCGATCTCACCGACGGCGGTGTCGGGATGGGCGGCGATGTCGCTGGCCACGATCAGCACCAGCCGGGCGCTGCCCGCATACCGCGCCGCCCCGCCCGGGGGCTCGGGCAGGGCTTCCTCACCGATCTTCATCAGGGTGCGTCCCAGCAGGAACAGCTCGACTCCGTTCACCCCACCAACATACATCGTATTGGATACATCCAGATTGATGCATCTAGTTCGATGGATTATCGTGCGGGATGCGGCGGACGGACCGCCGCACACAAGGGGGACCACCATGCCCAAGACCACCGGCACACTCACCGTTCCCGGCGCCGTCCTGCACTACCAACTCCAGGGCACCGGCCCGCTGCTACTGATCTCGCAGAGTGGAGAGGGCGACGCCGACCGCACCACCGACCTCGTCGCCCAGCTCACCGATTCCTACACGGTGGTCACCTACGACCGCCGCGGTCTGTCCCGCAGCCGACTCGACACCCCCGAGCAGGGCGCAACCCTCGCCGAGCACGGCGATGATGTCCACCGCCTCCTGGCCTCGCTCACGGACAGCCCCGCTCACATGCTCGGCTGCAGCCTCGGAGCCGTCATCGGCATGCACACCGCCGCGCGGCACCCCGGGCAGATCCGCACCCTCATCGCCCACGAGCCCGTCGCTCCGCGCCTGCTGCCCGACGCCGAGCGCGCCCGCCACGAGCGCGAACTCGCCGCCCTGCAGGACCTCTACCTGCGAAAGGGCCTCAGCGCAGCCCTCCCGGAGATCGCCAGAACCCTCGGCATCGACCCCAACACCAGGGATCTTGAACCCGATCTGACGCCCCAGCCGATGAACGCCCTGCGCATCGCCAACTTCGACTACTTCATCCGGCACGACTTCACCGCGATCATCCACGACACACTCGACATCACCGCGCTGAAGGGCGTCAGCACATACATCGTCCCCGCCGCCGGACGCGCCACACCCCGGACTGTCTTCGACTACACGTGCGCGACCGCCCTCGCAGCGCAACTCGACCGCAAAGTCCAGGAGCTGCCCGGCGGCCACAACGGAAATACCACTCATCCACGGGCCTACGCCACGCGCATCCGGGAGATCCTGAACATCACACGATGACGCACAGCACCCCCGGCTTAACAACTGCCGACAGCCTGAGTAAGGCCGACTGCCCCTCCGTCACCTCTGGTGGTCCCAGATCAAGCCGCCCTCCGGGGCCACATCACGACGTCTGATCTTCACGAATCATCCGCGAGCTGGGGCCAGTTGGAGTCGCCCTGGTGGGTCCGCTGAACGCCGCCCTGGTGCTGTGACCGGGAAGGTTCGCCGGAGTGCTGGCTGAGCCGGTTGGATGTAAGGCCACATCCGGCCTGGCAGATGGAGGCGCGGTGGCAGAGCCCGTCCGAGTACGCAGACTGACCGATCAGGAGGGGCAGCAGCTGCAGCGAATCGTGAGGCGGGGCAGTACCAGTACGGTGCGCTACCGGCGGGCGATGATGCTCCTGGCCTCAGCTGGCGGGAACCGAGTGCCGGTGATCGCCCAACTCGTCCAGGCGGACGAGGACACCGTTCGCGACGTGATCCACCGATTCAACGAGATCGGCCTCGACTGCCTGGACCCTCGGTGGGCGGGAGGCCGTCCCCGCCTGCTCAGCGATGACGACGAGGACTTCGTCATCCAGACGGCCACGACCCGCCCCACCAAGTTCGGCAAGCCCTTCACGCGCTGCTCGATCAGGAAACTCGCCGACCACCTGCGGCGCAACGTCGCCTGCCCGATACGGATCGGCCGCGAGGCCCTGCGCTGTCTGCTGGCCCGCCGCAAGATCACCTTTCAGCGCACGAAGACGTGGAAGGATTCCACCGACCCCGACCGCGACACCAAACTCGACCGGATCGAACACGTCTTGGCCCATTTCCCCGACCGGGTCTTCGCCTTCGACGAGTTCGGACCGCTGGGTATCCGGCCGACCGGCGGGTCCTGCTGGGCCGAGCAGGGAAGGCCCAACCGTCATCCGGCGACCTACCATCGCACCCACGGAGTCACCTGCTTCCACGGCTGCTACTCGGTCGGCGATGACACCCTGTGGGGCGTCAACCGCCGCCACAAGGGCGCGGCCCCGTCCTTAGCTGCGCTGAAAACGATCCGGACCGCGCGTCCGGACGGCGCCCCGATCTACGTGATCCTGGACAACCTCTCCGCTCACAAGGGCAGCAAGATCCGCCAATGGGCTCGGAAGAACAAGGTCGAGCTGTGCTTCACCCCGACCAACGCCTCCTGGGCCAACCCGATCGAGGCGCACTTCGGCCCGCTGCGGCAGTTCACCCTGGCCAACTCCAACCATCCGAACCACACCGTCCAGACCCGTGCACTGCACGCCTACTTGCGCTGGCGCAACGCCAACACCCGCCATCCCGACGTGCTGGCCGCCCAGCGCAAGGAGCGTGCCCGCATCCGCAGCGAGAAAGGCATCCGCTGGGGCAGACGCCCCCTCCTCAACGCCGCATGACAGGACGGGCCGCGAGCAGGCTCAACCGACAGGGACTCTCTCCCTGAGAAAGCCGATCAGCAGATCGGTAACGGCCGATGGCCGCTCCAGGCTGGGAAGGTGACCTGCCCATGGCAGTTCGACGTGGTCGGCGTTCGCGAGTAGATGCGGCAGTCGGGCAGCGATCTGTCGGAAGTCCGCCAGATCATGCGCGCCCGACAGGACAAGGCAGGGCGCTTGAATTGCCGCCAGATCAACCACGGCCTCGACTGGCTCGAACTCCTCAGCGGCGGCCAGCTGCAGCTCGAAGGCGTGCCGCTGCATCTGGCGTACCGCCTCGCGGGCGGTCTCGTCGGCGTCCGGGCCGAGCCAGGTTTCGACCATCAGTTCCGTCGCGCCGACGATGTCCCCCGCCTCGATCAGCGCTTCCTCGCGCTCCCCAAGCGCACTCAGCTCGGCAGAAGGTTCATGACCGGGCAGGGCGGAACAGATCAACCCAATGGCGCTCACCCGATCCGGCCAGCGCGCGGCGATCTCCAAGGCGACCTGCCCGCCGTACGAGGATCCCACCAGTGCCGCGTGCGCGATGCCCAGACTGTTCAGGAGGGCCAGGACATCCTCGGCGTCGCTGTGAGGCCGGTCCGGCGCCGGAGTCTCACCAAAGCCCCGAAGATCACAGCGCACCAGCCGATAACCGGCGTTGATCAAGGCCGGCCACTGGGCATCCCACATCCGCCGGTCACACACCCCGGAATGCAACAGCACCAGCACCGGGCCGTCTCCGGCCACATCATGAGAGAGCGTCATCCGGCAGACCCTACGCAGCGGCTGCTCGAAACGCCTCCCGATTAGCACCGCCACTTCCCCGCCCATCAGCCCGGCGAACCATGCCGGTCACAGCACTAGCTCCGATGGGCCTCAACGCCGGGCGTGGCGGATCTTCAATCGTCCGAATCCCATGGTCCCAGAGATTTGGATCTTCGGCTCGCCGGGGCCGGAACGCCGCGGGGCGTTGTAGCGCAGGTCCTTCCACCCAGTGCGTAAACCCTCGACGTCGACGACCGCGTCGCGAGGCACCGTAATCTCGGCCCTGCCGGTTCCGAGCTGCAGCTCGATGTCGATAACCGGATGCTCAATGATCGCCCGAGACAGATCCAGGCGCACCCTTCCGAACGCGGACTCGACCTTGAGGAACCGCGGTACCCGCCATACGCCGTGCCGCTGGATCCGTCCGCCGGCGGCGCCGATAGTTGACGTGGTGCCCGGGTGCTTCTCCGGGAGTGAGGCCAGAGCCGACACGAGCTCGCTGCGCGCCTCGGCGGTGAGCACCTGGTGGAGGCGTTCGTCAAACTCCTCGTGCGAGATGAGCCCTTCGGCGTACGCCTCCTGCAGGCGCTGCACAGCCGTATCGCGGTCGTCTTCGCTCATCTGCGGCGGCGAGTCTTCCGGTAAGGAGGTCACCGTTTAACCCTACTGGCGTGCCGGCGACGCAACGCGTCAAGGTCCAAAGCGGCAAGGCGTCCGGCGGGAAGACCAACCGCTCGTCCTCATGGCCGTGATCGTTCAACCCGGCGAAGCTATGCGGTCACAGCACTAGCCAACCGCGGCCAGCGGAGGAACTTCGACGCGTAAGAAGAGCTCCGCAGGCGCCGCCAGAACGGAAGGCGCCGCAGCACGGACCACTACCTGGTCGACCACGGCCAGCACGCGCCCGGCATCGTCCGGCAGCGCGTCCACTCAGGCCGCCACCCGGTGGCGCAGGTCACGCACCAAGCACGCGCATAGCCAGACCGGCCACCGGCTTGGAACCGAACGAGGTGGACTTCCGGGTCAACAGAACTCCGGAACCGGCCAGCTCCCACGCCGTGCTCTCACTGAGAGCAGGCACCAGGAGCATGCTGCCGCTACGGGGCGCGGATACAGCCGCAGTGACCTGGCCCATGTCGTGGAGATGCGTTCGTGATCTCGCGTCTTGTGACGGTGAAGGTTGAGTGCGTGCCTCCCGACAACAGGAGTGCCTCGGCCTGGCTGGAGGCGTGGTGACGTCACACGTTCTGGCAGGCCTTGGCTTGGAACTCCGCCATGGAGACGGTGAGTACGGATTCATCGCCATTGTCCGAGGTGTGGTGGTAGCGGACCTGTCCCGGGGTGAGCCGGTCCCGGTCGGCCAGGTTGAAGGAGACGCTGCTCGATGACCACGAGTTGTCCTTGGTCCAGCCGTACAAGGTGTAGGCGGTGCTGGTGCTGAGCGGAGTGAGAGCTCTGGTCGCCTTCCAGCCGGCAGTAGGCGCGTCGAGAGTCCAGGTGGCGAGACCGGTACTTAGGGGACGGTTGGCGGTCCATTCACCCACCGTCACCTGCTTGTCGACGTCGTCACTGTCAACGTAGAGGGTCGCACCATCGATCCTGTGGCCGCAGACCATCATGACGCCGAGCAGATGGCCCTCTCCGGTTACAGAGATGCCGGTTACGGCATCGACGGGAACGGTGCATCCCGAGGTTGCGGCTAGGGCAACTCCGACCGCTAGGGCGGCGACGTAGCGCCGGAACACCGACCGTGAGGTGATCGACCACATGTCCAGCCCCCTGCCCGGAGGCGCGCGTGAACCCCCTGTCCCCGAATGGTAGAGAGCGAGCGGCCTCGGGCCGTAGCCGCGCCACCCACCCGTTGCGGACTCGTTGTTGCTTCGGTGTGTGAAGACAGGAGATCGAGCGGCGGCCGCAGGCCACAGCATGGATCCCGCGCACTGGTAGGACATGCTCGAGGCTCTGATAGGTGCATAGTGGGACGGTTCGCCCACCTGGAGCCGAGAACGGCGTCGATCTGGTCGTGGCAGTCGGCGGAGACCTCGCCAAGCAACTTGCCCTCGCCACAGGCGCGGCAGGGCTTTTCGG
Source organism: Streptomyces sp. NPDC049627 (assembly GCF_044465645.1). Taxonomy (NCBI): domain Bacteria; kingdom Bacillati; phylum Actinomycetota; class Actinomycetes; order Kitasatosporales; family Streptomycetaceae; genus Streptomyces; species Streptomyces sp. NPDC049627. The sequence goes on from NZ_JBITLW010000026.1 coordinate 39,743, forward strand.
ACGTCGCGCTGGTGGGCGACAACGCCACCGCTGTCGCCTACCTCGAATCCATCCTCCGCTCCGGCGACGTCGTACTCGCTGAGGCGCCCGCGGCGGTCAGCTCTGGCAAATCGCCCATGGGATTCGGCCGCTCTCGACTCCGCCCGAGTGTTCGGCACGCGGAAACGGCCAACGAGCGTACCCAGCCGGCGGACCTGGGATGTACCCCACAACCCGGACGTACCCTAGGGATGTCACCGAAGCGATGCCCGCTCGGCCGGGGCGGAGTTGAAGGGGACGTCGGCTACTTCCGCCCCAACCACCTGGTTTCGGTCCCCGAAGTGGGCTCCTTAGCCGAGCTGAACCTGCTCGTCGATCAATGGGACGAACACGACGACGCCCGCGCATCCGCCTGCGGCCCCGCACCATCATCGAGTACTTCGCCGTCGAACAGCCCCTCCTGAAGCCGCTGCCGGACGAACCGTTCGATACCAGCCGCACCTTCGCCCTGTGGGAGGACCGGCACAGCCGAATCTCGGTCCGCACCAACTGCTACTCAGTGCCGGTCCGCTTCATCGGCCGCCGTGTTCGTGCCGGGCGAGGTCCTGGACCACTATGTGGAAGCGCTGGTGCGCAAGCCCGGCGCCCTGCCCGGGGCAACCGCCCTCGAACAGGCAGAAGCCGCAGGGAAGTTCGCCCGGGTCCACGACGCGTGGTGGGCTGCGGCCTGCAAAGCCCGCGGCGACCGCGACGGCACCCGGGCCCTGATCGATGTGCTCCTGCTGGCCCGGCGCATCCCGCACGGGCACCTGGTCGCCGGGCTCGCCGCCACCCTGCGGGTGGGCGCGCTCACCGGGACGCCATCGCCCTGGATGCCCGCAAGGCCCAGGACGCCGACGACGCCGACACGGCATGGCCCGTGCCCGAGTCTTGGCGGCGGGAACCGACCGTCGCCTTCCTGACCGCGCGGCGGCCGGCCCATCTCCCGCCCGACACCCGGCCGCTGCCCTCACCAGCCCCCTACCACCAGTCCTTGGCCGCCGCGCCCGCGGCGCCACCACTGCCAGCAACGGAGAACAGATGCCATGAGCGCCACCAACCGCCGATGAGCGGACAGGCGGCCGAAACCCCCGTGGTCGGCGCCCGCCGGACGAAATACACCCTGGCAACCAAGCTCGTCGGCGATGCCACCCACAACGAGGTCCATCACCCGGCAGGGCTCGATTGCCCTTGGGGGTGATGCTCGGTGACGGGCTTCAGGTACTCGGCATCGGTTCCGTGCGTGCCGGAGCAGCGTCTCCGTGTAGGGCACCTAAAGGTAGTAACAGCGTGGGGGCACCGAGGGCGAGGCACGATTCCTGGACCGCTCGCGGACGCGGTCCTGGACGGTCGAAGAACGCGTCAGCTGACCCGAAGACCGACCGCCAGCGTCAATTCAAGGACCCGGTGCGGCGATGCGAGATCCGGAAACAGCTCCCGCAGCTGCGACATCCGGTACCGGACGGTTTGGGGATGGACGAACAACGCCGCCGCCACCTCATCCCGCCTGCCCTGGTGCAGCAGCCACGCCCGCAACGTCTCCTCCAGCCGCCGCGCGGTTGCGACAGGCAAGGTCTGCAACGGTGCGAGGGCTCGGGCACGCAGGTCTGCGAAGGCGTCCGCGTCGGCGCTCAGCACCAGCTCGGGCAGGTGGTCCTCGGTGTCGCGGATGTCGGAGGAGAGGGAGCGCGCGCGTACGGCTCGTGCGTACGAGGCGGACGCACGAGTCCATGGCCGGGCCGGACCGACCACAGCGGTGCGGTCGGTCAGCTGCCGCAAGAGATGTGCTCGGTCGGCATCGGGGACGAGCAGCAAGCCAGTGGCGTCCGGCAGATCGTCGAGGACGAGGGTGCTCGGGTCGAGCGCACGGTAGGCAGGCCGGGCCTGGGCGGCGGGCAGCAGGACCGCGGTCAGTGAAACCGGAGGCTGCCACCCGGCCCGTTGAGCAGAGGCCAGCAGCACCTCCGGGCTCGCGCCGGCGAGGAGGTCGCGGGCCAGGTGTTCCAGGTGGCGCTCGTGGGCCCGGCCCTGGGCGGCCAGTTCGTCGGCGTGGCCCGCGGCGCTCGCGGCGGAGAGCTCGTCGATGTAGGCGAAGGTCAGCTCGGCGAACTTCGCAACCTCGGCGGCGGGCAGACCTGCGGGTACAGCGCCCGCCGCCAGGCAACGCCAGGCCACGCGGGCGCCCACGCGGTAGGCGCTGAGCAGGGCGTCCATCGAACGGCCGTCACGAACCTCGCCGCGGCCCAGCTCGTAGGCCGCGTCACCGGCGTCGCCGCCTGTGGCGTTCCCGCTCGCGAGGTCCAGGTAGTGCCCCAGGGCGGTGCGGACGGCTCGGCGGATGGTGCCGCCCATCCGGCCCGAAAGGGCGTTGGCGTAGGGAGGGACCTCGTCGATGATCGCCTGAACGACCTCGTCGGCGGTGGTCTTCAGCGCGGCCCGAAGTGCGGTGACCGTTCTCTCATCCAGGGCCAGTTCGCTGGCCCTCCGGAGTGCATGGCTCACTTTTTATTCCCTGCGAACAATTCAACCGCCCAGATTCACATCCTGCGGTCAGGACTTTACGCCTTGAGACACAGCAAGCTGGAGTCATGACGAGTACAGCCCTCCGCAGCAGGGCGTGGAAACTGCTGGAGATGGTCACGACGCCACTGCTGCCGTCGGACTATCTCGACCTGGTCAGCCCACTGCGTGCGGGAGCTGACCTGCGGGGGCGCATCGAGGCCGTGCACCCCGAGACGCGTGACGCCGCGACCATCGTGATCAGGCCGGGACGGGGCTGGCGCGGCCACACGGCCGGTCAGTACGTGCGGATCGGGGTCGACGTCGACGGGGTACGACTGTGGCGTGCCTACTCCGTCACCTCGCCGACAGACCGTCAGGACGGCCGGGTCACGATCACCGTGAAGGCGATCCCGGACGGCAAGGTCAGCAACCACCTGGTCCGCAGGGTGAAACCGGGCACGCTGATCCAGCTCGACCAGGCGACCGGTGACTTCGTGCTGCCGAGGGCCAGGCCCGCCAAGGTGCTCTATCTGACGGCCGGCAGCGGCATCACGCCGGTGATGGGCATGCTGCGCGACACCGAGCTCGACGACGTCGTCATGGTCCACTGCGCGCCGCAGCCGCAAGACGTGATCTTCCGTGACGAACTGCACGACCTGGTCGCGGCCAAGAAGCTGCGGCTCACCGAGGTGCACACCGACATTGACGGCATGCTCGACATCGCCCGTCTCGACGAACTCGTGCCCGACTGGGCCGAGCGCGAGACCTGGGCCTGCGGGCCCGCGGGCCTGCTCGACGCCGCCGAAAAGCACTGGAGCGAGCACGGCGTCCCAGAGCGCCTGCACACCGAACGCTTCCGCCCCGGCATCGTCGTCGCCGGTGAGGGCGGCGAGGTCACGTTCAGCGCCACCGGCAAGACCGTCGACGCGGACGGCGCCACGGCGTTGCTGGACGTCGGCGAGGAGGCCGGCGTGCTCATGCCCTCCGGGTGCCGCATGGGCATCTGCTTCGGCTGCGTCACGCCGCTCAAGGCGGGCGCCGTCCGCGACCTGCGCACCGGCGAGATCACCGAGGCCGAGCCGGGCGTCCTCATCCAGACCTGCGTGTCCGCCGCGGCGGGCCCCTGCGACATCGACCGGTAGGAGCACCTTGACCGCCATCGACCCCACCGCCCACCTGACCGCGGAGCAGATCGAGGAGCTCGGCCGCGAGCTGGACGCGATCCGCGACGAGGTGATCGCCGGCCGCGGCGAGAAGGACGCCGCCTACATCCGCAAGGTCATCTCGGCGCAGCGCAAGCTCGAGCTGGTCAGCAGGGGCGTACTGCTGTTCTCGATCTTCCCGCCCGCGTGGCTGATCGGTACCGTCGGTCTGTCCGTGGCGAAGATCATGGACAACATGGAGATCGGCCACAACATCCTGCACGGCCAGTGGGACTGGATGCGGGACCCGAAGATCCACTCCACCACCTGGGAATGGGATCACGTCTCGCCGGCCGACCAGTGGAAGCACTCGCACAACGAGCTGCACCACACGTACACCAACGTCATCGGCAAGGACAACGACCTCGGATACGGCATCATGCGCGTCGACGAGGACCAGAAGTGGCACCCGTTCCACCTCGGTCAGCCGCTGTGGAACTTCATCAACGCCTGCTTCTTCGAGTACGGCATCGCAGCGTACGACCTGGAGCTCGGCAAGAACCTGCACAAGCGCCGCCGCAAGAACCCGGAGTTCCGCGCACGGGCCAGGGCCGTGGGCCGCAAGATCCGCAAGCAGGTGCTCAAGGACTACGTGGTCCACCCGCTGCTGTCGGGCCCGTCGTTCCTCCCCACGCTCGCCGCCACGTTCACCGCGAACCTGGTCCGCAACATCTGGTCCCACTCGGTCATCATGTGCGGGCACTTCCCCGAGGGTGTACAGGTCTTCGAGCGCCGGTCGATCGAGGGCGAGACGCGCGGCCAGTGGTACCTGCGCCAGATGATGGGCTCGGCGAACATCAGCGGCAGCAAGGCCATGCACTTCATGACCGGCAACCTGTCGCACCAGATCGAGCACCACCTGTTCCCGGACCTGCCGAGCAACCGGTACGCCGAGGTCGCGGTGAAGGTGCGCGCGTTGTTCGAAAAGTACGAGCTGGAGTACGTCACCGGGCCGCTGCCCAAGCAGGTGTTCTCCGCGTGGCGCAAGGTCTTCCGGCTCTCGCTGCCGAACAAGAAGTCCGAGATCAAAACGCCGGCCCGCGAGCAGGAGCTCGTCGCGGCCTGATTCCCGGGATTGGTTCAGATCTTCCGGCCGTTACCGGCGGCACCGCCGGGTTCGGTGAGATCCGTTGCGGACGGAGGGCGACCGCGACATCAGACCCTACGCCAGGGATCTGGGACAGCCCGGTGTCCGGCTGCACTGCTACCTGGACGTGCGCCAGGAGATCAACACACAGACCCCGGCGAGGGGTTGTAGTGCGCTGACCTGCCCTGGTCGGGCCGATGGTCGGGGGCGTCCGCTCTTTGCCGACGGGCGGGCCGGGTGGAAGGCATGGGGCTGTGACGCGGGCGCTGCCGGGACCGACACTCGCCGCCCCTGTGTCCGACCCGGCTCTGCTGCCGCACTTCGGGACGGGCGCGCGGGGACGGCTACTCCAGCAGCCGCTGCCTGATCAGCTCCATCACTTCCGCGCGGCTGCGCTTGCCGTTGTCGGCCGCGTTGAAGTGGTTGCCGATGCGCACCGAGACGGCGAGCAGGCAGCGCACCTCGACCTCGTCCTCGTCGGGGCAGAAGGAGGAGAACAGGGAACGCAGGTAGTCCATACGGCGGTTGTCGACACGGCGCAGGCGCTCGGCGACGGCCGGGTCCCGTCGGGCCCAGTCGCGGATCGCTATGTCGGCGGTGGTACCCCGCACGGGGCCGTCGGTGGCGGCGGCGACGATGGCGAACAGCCGCTCCAGTTTGGCCCTGGCGTCTCCCCCACCGGTTTCCACCTGCTCGATCACGCTCTCGGTGACTTCGTACTCCCAGGTGTCGAGCATTTCGGCGAGCAGCGCGCCGCGGTTGCGGAAGTACCCGTAGAAGCCGCCCTTGCTGACACCGAGTGCCTGCGCCAGTGCCTCGATCCGGACGGCTTCGGGGCCGCCGTCGACCAGTGCCCTCAAGCCTTCCTCGATCCACTTGCCGCGTGGCGTGCGGGTCGCGCCCATGGCGTGTTCCTCCTCACGTCCCTGCCGAGTATACGGGGGCGTATAGACGGGCCTACGCTCGATATATACGCTGCCGTATAGATAGGGGCCCGCTCATGCGCCTTCCCCGAACCGCCCACACCGACCGTCCCTGGCGGATCCACGAAATCGCCGACGACTTCGCGGTCGAGGACGTTTGGGCACTGCCCACCCCCGGCGGACCCAGCGACCTTGTATGGCTTGTGCGCCAGATCGCCGATGGGATCAGCAGCGGGGTGAACGGCGAAGGCACCGTCTCCCGCATGCTCTTCGCCATCCGCTGGAAGCTCGGAGCGCTGCTCGGCTGGGACCAGCCCGATACCGGCGTCGGCACCCGGCTGCCGTCCCTGCATGACCGGCTTCCGGCGGACCTTCGCGAGGGTCCTCAAGGTCCCGACCTCGGCTCGTCGCCGTTCACCTCCCTCTATCAGACGGACGACGAGTGGGCCGCCGAGATGGGCAACAAGACCGTGCACGCGGTCATGCATATCGGCTGGGTCCAAGACGGCTCCGGCGGCTACCGCGGCCAGATGGCCGTCCTGGTGAAGCCGAACGGGCTGTTCGGCACTCTGTACATGGCCGCCATCAAGCCCTTCCGCTACATCGGGGTCTACCCCGCGTTGATGCGCTCCATCGGCCGCGAGTGGCAAGCGAACGCCGCCTGACGCAGCGCGCACTGACCGACTCCCGACACCCGTCAGGTGGGTTGGACGGCCCTCATGGGCCGGTCATCATCCGTTGCGAACATCCCACCAGCACGCGTGCGCTGCTTGGGCACCCTGTGCACCGGCGGCGCTCGCCAACCTGTGGACGACGCGCCGGAGTGCGGCGACCGCCGGGGAGTCGCGGTGCGTGGCCGACCAGGCGAGCACGGCCGAACAGGGAGGCAGGTCGACGACGTCGACGTAGCGGATGCCGGGACGGGGGAAGAGCACCCGGCAACTGGCGGAGACGAAGCGCATGCCGTGCCCCAGGCTGACGGCGGCAATACTGGACTCGAACGTGGCCGCCCCATGATCGGTGTAGCGCACCGGAGTTCCCCCGGGGCGCGGGTCCGCCGCCCAGAAATCGCGCCACTGCCGGGGCACACGCTCCGAAAGGCCGATGACGGGCACGTCCGCGAGTTCCGCCAGGGTCAGCGTGTTGCGGTCGGCGAGTGGATGGCTCTCAGGGAGGCAGACGACCTGTGGCTCGGCGGCCAGCGGGAGGGTCTGGATTCCGGCGGGCATGGGTTCGTAGCACAAGACGGCGTCGGCATGCCCCTCCAGGAGGACACCGGCCTGTTCGACGAAGTCGATCTCCCGGAGCTCGATCTCCAGGCGCGGGTGGTGCTCGCGCATGCGCTCGACGACCAGCCGGATCACGGGCAGCGCGGTGATGTACGAGCCGAGCACCAGTCGGCCCGAGAGCGAGTGGGCCTCCACTTCAGCCGCGTGGCGGAGGCTGTCTGCGGCCTCCACCACCGCTCGCACCCGGGGCAGCAGAGCCTCCCCGGCCGCCGTCAGTTCCACCCGTCGCGTGGACCGCTCGACCAGAGACACGCCGAGGTGTTCCTCGAGGGCCCGGATCTGCCGGCTGAACGCGGGCTGACTGATGAACATCCGTCGTGCCGCCCGCCCGAAATGCAGTTCCTCGGCCAGCACGAGCAGCAGTCGTAACCGGTGCACGCTCGGATCGGAGGCAAGGCCACGCATCCCCAGGTCATGCGGTTTCGCTTGACCTGCCCCACCCATCCCCATGCAGCGCAGGTTATCAATCGCCCGTGCCGTCACATTGATCTGATCTTCCCTGACCCCGTGCCGCGCAACCAGACTGAATTGCAGGAGATCAGGGGCAACGACTCCCGTCCGCAGTCCAGACGCAGTCCGGACGCAGTCTGAACCTGCCCCTTGGCATCGAAACGGCCGGAAGGGAAACGAATGAACGGCCTCGCCCGCTGGGTGCCGCGGCTCGTGATCGCCACGGCGGTGCTCCACTGCGCCTGGGCGTTCGCCCAACCCAACAAATGGTCCGCTATCGCTCGGGACGGTTCCTCGCCAGCGTCGTGGACCAGGATGCGGAGGAGTACTACCCGCGTGAGGCCACCGTGTGGTTCATGACGGCAGGCGTGGTGCTGCTGGCTTTCGGCTCGCTCACACGCCACACGCCACACGCTCCGCGCCACGGGACGCCTGCCCGCCCCCCAGGTCAGCTGGTTTCTGATGGCGGTCGGGGTGCCGCTGTGCGTCATCTACTTCCCGGCCACCGCCAGTTGGGGGCCGCCCGTCATCGGCGTGGTGGCGCTGATCGCGTCTAGCCGGACGAAGCAGCACGCCGTACGACCGCAACCGGGCGCCACGACTGCCCAATTCCGCCACCGATCGTGAGAAAGGCTGCCACCGTGCCCTTCCGTCGTACTCTGCAGACCGTTCTTGTCCTGCTCGCTCTCATCGTGCTCGGTACCGGCGGTCTCGACATCGTCGCCGGGCCGGCCGCGCTGCCGGGTCATCCGGAGGTGAGCACGACCGTGGACAGCAACTACCGCTTCTTCGCCGGCGTCTGGACGACTCTCGGTCTGGTCCTCCTGCGGCTCGTGCCACACGTCGAGCGCAACGGCGCCGCGCTGCGGGTGGTGTTCGGCGCGGTGTTCCTCGGCGGGGTGGCGCGGCTGGTCTCCTTCCTCGCGGTCGGAGCACCGCACCCGCTGCACACGGCGTTCATCGGCGTGGAACTGCTCCTCCCGCCCGCTCTCCTCGCCTGGCAGACCCGGCTCGCCCGGTCGCGCTCCTGAGGCGCGTCTCTTTGCTGGGCTGAGCAGTTGATCGGACGTGGCCGTCCGGTTGGTGGTGCAGCGATGCGATTCGGGACCGGATCGCGGCGTTGATGCCTGCAGCGATTGAGACACGAAGTGCGTCACGCCTACGGCACACTCCGGAGGCCAAGAGGTCCTGACAGAGGCGTCGGACGTGTCTGCGGGTGATGAGGCAGGGGGCGAGGCCGGGGAAGGCTTCGTGGATGTCGTCGCGTCGTTCCCAGCGGATGCGCAGGCGGCGGAAGCCGTGCAGCCAGGCGATCATTCTGTCGACGACGTACCGGAAGATGCCCAGGCCGGAGCCGTGGGGATGGCCATGCTCGGCGATGACCGGGCGGATGCCGCGCTGCCACAGCAGGCGCCGGTACTTGTCGTGGTGGTAGCCGCGGTCGGCGAGCAGGGCGTCCGGCCGGTGCCGTGGCCGGCCAACGGTCCCGGTCACGGCGGGATCTTGTCGAGCTGGGGCAGGAGTTGGGTGACGTCGTTGCGGTTGCCGCCGGTCAGCGATGCCGCGAGCGGGATGCCCTGGGCGTTGGTGAGGATCTTCGCCGACCGTAGCTTCTTCAACCGCAGCACATGCAGTTGGTCCCATACGCCGGCCTCGTTCCTGGCGGCCAGGCGCCGCCAGCAGGTCATGCCCGAGCCGAAGCCCAGTCTCTGGGGCAGGTACTCCCATGGGATGCCGGTGTGCAGGGCGAACAAGATCCCGCACAACGCCTGCCGGTCCGGGCACCCGGGCCGCCCCTCGACCAGCTTCGGGCCCGCTTGGGTAGCAACGGCTCGATTGGCGACCACAGTTCATCCGACACGTACCACGGCCGCGACTGACATGTTCCCACGGCCAGACCAGCGACCACCCCGAGCGGAGAGTCGCATGATCAACAGCTTCTGTCAGGACCTCCAAGCGGACGTCTCAATGAGATGACCTCTTAGGGTGACCTGTGGGGAAGCAAAGATCAACGCAGGTGAGAGATCACCATGGGGGGCGAGAACATGACCGGACTGGTAGGCAGATCGGCGGAGCTCGAGCGGCTGGATGCCGTGCTCGCGGGCCTGGGCCGTTCCGGAGTGCCGGAGATCGTCGACGTCGTCGGTGAACCCGGCATCGGCAAAAGCAGGTTGCTCGACGAGGTGTGCGCGCGGGCCCGCCGGGCCGGGGTCACCGTACTGCGCGGACGGGCCACCGAGTATGAACAGCATGTTCCCTTCCAGCTGTTCACGGACGCGTTCGCCGATTCCGATCCCGGCGCACAGGCCGCCTTCGCCGACCCCGCCTTCGCCGAGGTGCACTCGGTGCTGCAGGGCATCCGGCAGGCCCCGGGCGACGGTTCCGTCGAGAGCGCCGCCGCCCGGTTCGGGCTGCATCGTGCGATCGCAGCGTTCCTGACGCAGCTGGGTGAGCGCGGTCTGGTGCTGGCTCTGGACGACGTGCACTGGGCTGATCCCGCGTCACGCGAGCTCGTGGACCATCTGATCCGGCACCCCGCGCGCGGACGCGTCCTGCTGGTGGTGACCCGGCGGATCCGGCAGACGCCGACATCCCTCACCGCCGCGCTGACGCGTGGCGTGGACAGCGGGACCGTGCTCCGCCTCGCCCTGGAGCCGTTCTCCGAGCAGGAGTCCGTCCTGGCGCTGGCGCCCGACATCGCGGAGAACGAGGCCAAGCGGCTGCACGCCGCCAGCGAGGGCAACCCCTTGTATCTGCTGGCGCTGGGACACGCCCACCGCACCGGGCCGTGGCTGCCGGGCCTCACCCCGGACACCCACGCCGACGCCACGGACGCCGGGTACGCGGCCGGCGTACCCGGCGGGCTCGCCGCGCTGCTGCTCGACGAGTTGGGCACGCTCACCGGGTCGCAGCGCCGGCTCGTCGAGGCGGTGGCGGTGCTCGGCGACCACGCCTCGTCCGCCCTGCTGGCCGTGGTGAGCGGGCGTTCCGTGCAGGACGTGGAGCAGGAGACCGAAGCCCTGGTGGCGCGCGATGTGCTGCGGGCCGGACCGGGCGGCCGGTGGATGCTGCGTCATCCCCTGGTCCGGGCCCTGGTCCACGAGAGGACCGCGCCAGGGCGGCGAGCCGAGTTCCACCGCCGCGCGGCGCGGGAACTGTCCCGCCGCGGCGCTCCCGTCACCGAGCGGGCAGGCCACGTCGCACGGTCATTGACCGGCTGGGATGCCCAGGCGGCGGAGGTGCTCATCGAGGCGGCCGCACGGTTCGCGTCGACCGCGCCGGCGACCGCCGCCCATCTGCTGGATGTCGTCCTGACCCATATGCCGGACGCTCCGGACCGCTTCACGCGACGCGGCGAACTGGTGCTGGCGCGCGCCCGCGCGCTCGGCGTCAGCGGTCACCTCCGTGAGAGCCGGGACCTGCTGCACACCCTGATCGAGACCGCCGGCAAGGACCATCCCGAACTGCGGACGCGGGCCGTCGCCCAGTGCGCCGTGATGGAGCGCCACCTCGGCCACTCCCCCGAGGCCACCGCCCTGCTGCGCCGGGAGCTGTCCCGCGAGCCCGGCCCGTCCCCCGCCCAGGCGGTCTCCCTGCGCCTGGCCCTCGGCATGTCCGCCCTGCTGACCGCGTCCTATCCGCAGGCACGCGCGGACGTCGCGCAGGCCGTCGCCGTCGCCCGCGCCGACGACGATCCCACCGGTGAGGCGGCGGCGCTCGCGCTTGCGGCCCTGGGCGAGGCGTACGAGGGAGAGACGGAGCGGGCGGCCGGGTTCGCCGACTCCGCGGCGTCACTCGCGGACGCGCTGACCGATCCCGGCCTCGCCGGTCTGTGCGAGGCGCTGGTCTGGCTGGCCTGGGCGGAAACCCTGCTGGAGCGCTACGCCGACGCCGAGCGGCACATCACCCGGGGGCTGGGCATCGCCCGTCGCACCGGACAACTCCACGTCCTGCCCCACCTGTTGACGAGCCGGGCCTTCGTCCACCTCACCACGTGCCGTCTGCCGTCCGCGCTGGAGGCCGCCGAGGAGGCGGAGTCCATCGCCCGGGCCGCGGGCAGCGACGAGCTTCTGGGCTTCACCCTGGCCATCAAGACGCTGGTGCTGTTGCTGGCCCGACCTCTGGGCGACGGAAGCGCCCTGGCCACCGGTGAGGAGGCCACTGCGGCGGCCGGCCGCAGCAGGGGCTGGTGGTCGTCGCTGGCCTGGTGCATGCTCGGGCACGCGACCTTCGTCAGCGGTGATCCTCATCGCGCCCAGGAAGCCATCACGACGGCAGGCGGCGGCCCCGAACTGCCCCTGCTGCAGCCGTCGATCCGTCCGGGCCAGCTCGACACCCTCGCGGCCGCGGCCCTCACCGCCGGGGACGTCGAGGCGGCCGGCCGCTGGGCCGCCCAGGCCACACGCGAGGCCGAACGGCTCGGCCTCGACGGCCAGCGCGCGGCCGCCCTGCGCGCCCAGGCCACGCTGGCCGATCACCACGGCGAAACGGGCAAGGCCGTACGGCTCCTCGACGCGGCGGCACAGGAATACGTCCGCTGCGGCCAGACCCTGTGGGAGGCGTACTCCTTGCTCCGGGCGGCGCCCTTGGTGCAGCGCACCGGGCAGGGAGCGCGCGCCGCCGCGATGTGGCACCGGGCCCACCGCATCGCCGTCGGCGGCGGCGCACGCCTGCTGGTGGACCTCGCCGAACTGATCCGCCCCCAGGTGATGGCGCAGACACCGGCGCTCCCGGCGCAGCTCGCGGAACTGACCGCTCGTGAGCTGGAGGTGGCCGAGCTGGTGGCGCAGGGGCTGAGCAACCACGACATCGCCGCCCGGCTCCACCTCAGCCGACGCACCGTCGAGACCCACCTGTCCTCGATCTACCGCAAGGCGTCGGTGCCGTCCCGCGCGGCCCTGGCCGGACTCATGACCCGCGTCGGACTGGGAGCCGGGTCGTGAGCCCGTACGTCCCACCGCGCCGGCTGCGGGGCCCCCGTCGGCGACAGCCCCATCAGCAGGACCGGCACCGCCCTCCACAACACGCCCTGCCCCGGTGCGGCAACCGCAGTGTGGCAGTGCCGTGAGGACTGGCGCATCCGTGAAACCACGTACTCCACGCCGGCTCCGCACCGAACGCCCTGCGACATGGCGAAACCCGTAGTCGTTTACGTGTTTCCACTGAGGTCGCTGCCCCAGCCGCCGTCTATGTTCGACCAGTCGGACAACTCGAGCGGTGCAGAGGGGATTGTGTGAGAGGCAACGTCCGTGGTGTACGCGGTAGTTGGGTGACGCTCCTGGTGACGGGGAGTCTGCTGGCCGGGTGTTCGGCCCAGGGGGCGGACGGTGGGTCCTCGCGGCGGACCGGGTCGTCCGCGCACACCGCCTCGCCGCAAGCCACGGCGTCCCCGTCTGGCGGGTCGACCGCCGCCCCTGTCTTCACACCCGACGCGTCCCTCGTTCCGAGGACCTCGAAGGACGGACAGGGGCTGGTGGAGTCGGTGGTGTTCGCTCCGGGTGACTGGGGGCGGGGCTTTGTGGCCCAGGATCCGGCCGTGAGCCGGGCGGGCACCTGGGCCGTGCTGGACGACGGCTGCCGCTGGGAACGGGAGAAGGCCCCTCGGGGAGTGCTGGCCAGCCTGTCCCGCTACAGCCTGCTGCCCGCCGGCGGCTCCAAGGGTGCCGTCAAGGTGACCGCCGCGGCCACCGCGCACTCCTCCGCCCTGGGCGCCGACGAACAACTGAGCACCACCCTGGAGGAAGTCCTGCGCTGCCCGGAGCAGCGCCCCCGGGCCGACGCCCGGATCACGGGACTGAACTCGCTCGGCACCCCCTTCGGCGCCCGCGAGCAGGAGTACGCCGACGACTCCGTGCTGGAGGCCGGCCAGTACGTCGAGAAGGGTGGCGCCGCCCAGCCGTACCGGTGGATGGTCGCCCGGCTGGGCACGGTCGTCGTGGCCGTCTCCGTGACGGGCGCGAAGGGGCACACCGAGCAGGAACTCCAACAACTGGGCGCCGACGCCCTGGGGCAGATGCTGGTGCGCGTCCAGCAGCGGTTGAAGGGGAAGTGATGGAGCCGTTGCGTACCTCCGATCCGTCCAGGCTGGCGGGTCATCGGCTGCTCGGGCGGCTCGGCGCGGGCGGGATGGGTGTGGTCTACCTGGCCCGCTCGGCGGGCGGTTCGCTGGTCGCACTGAAGGTGATCCAGGCCGAGTACGCCGAGGACGCCGGCTTCCGGGAACGCTTCCGCAGGGAGGTGGAGACGGCCCGCCGGATGACCAGTCCCTGGGTGGCGTCCCTCGTCGACGCGGACCCGGATGCGACGCAGCCCTGGCTGGCCACCGCCTTCGTGCCGGGACCCTCGCTCGGTGAGGCCGTCGCGGCCCACGGGCCGTTGCCCGTGCGGAGCCTGCGCGTCCTGGGGGCGCGGCTCGCCCAGGCGTTGCGGGACCTGCACGGCGTCGGCCTCGTGCACCGGGATGTCAAGCCGGGCAACGTGCTGCTGGCGCTCGACGGGCCCCGGCTGATCGATTTCGGTGTGGCCCGCGATCCGCAGGACACCGCGCTCACCTCGACCGGTGTGGTGGTCGGCACCCCCGGCTTCCTGCCACCCGAACAGGCCCAGGGCATACGGGAGTTGGACGCGTCCGGCGACATCTTCTCGCTCGGCTGCGTGCTGGCCTTCGCGGCCACCGGCCGTCCTCCGTTCGGCACCGGCTCGCTGGACGCCCTGCTGTACCGCACGGTGCACGACGCCCCGGACCTGGAGGGCGTACCCCGACCTCTCGCCGAGGTGGTGCGCGGCTGCCTGGAGAAGGACCCGCAGCTGCGGCCTACGGCGGAAGCGCTGTCGGAGACGCTCACGGTCGCCGCGTCCGAAGCGCCGCCCGACCCACGGGAGGCATTGCGGGCGGTGCCTCCCGCGCCCCCGCAGGACACCGACGCGCCGGATGCGGTCGCCGAAAGCGAGGTCGAGCAGGCGGCCGGGGGGCGGTTCCCCGCGGACGAGGCCTGGTTGTCCGAGCCGTTGGTCCGACTGATCGCGGAACGCTCGGCGGCCGGGCTCGCCCTGCCCGCCGTCGACGAGACCGAGGTCGACCCCGCGTCCGCCGACACCAAGCCGTCGGACACCACGGCCGCGCAGCCGGGAGCCCGCGCCGTCGGCAGACGCCGGTTCCTGCTCCTGACCGCAGGCGCGGTGGTCGTCGCGGCCGGGGGTGGACTGGCTGCGTGGGCGGCGCTCGACGGTGACGGCGGCGGGGAGGGCGACGCCACGCCGAACTCCACCGACCCGGTGTACACCCTCGGCCTGCACGCCGACCTGACGGGTGACCAGAAGGCGGTCGGCCGGGCGCAGGAACGAGGGCTGCGGCTCGCGGTCCACGAGTTCAACTCCCGTGCGGGCAAGCCCTTCACCCTCGCGGTGAAGACGGTGGACGACGGAGGCGATCCGGCCCGGGCACCCGAGGCGGCCAAGAAACTCGTCGCCGACCGTTCCGTGCTGGCGGTGATCGGTCCCACCACGGACGCCACCGCCCTGGCCTCGCTGGCGACGTACGACGCCGCGTCACTGCCGCTGATCGCAGTGACGCCCGGCGCCACCGTGCTGCAGGTGATGGGCAGCCGGTCCTTCCTGCACGCCCGGGTGACGGACACGCTGCTGCCCCTCTATCTGGACGTGTATCTGCGCGGTACGGCGAAGTCGCGCACGGTCGGGATCGTCGACGACCGGGCGGCGGACGCCTACGCCTGGGAGATCAGCAGCACCCTCGCCACCGTCCTGCGCAAGGTGCCGCTGCCGGCCGTGCCCAAGGTGGTCAGCGCACTGCGCACCGACTTCGGGCCGACCCTGGACGCCCTGCTGGACGGGGGCGCCGACTCGGTGGTCTTCGCCGGTTACCACGACCGGGCCGCGCTGCTGGCCCGGGAACTGCACCGCCGTGACTTCCCGGGCGCCAGGGCCGCGGCCCAAGGGGTGCTCGACGCCCGGTTCCTGTCCGCCGCGGGGGACGCGGCCGACGGCTGGGTGATCGTCGCCCCGGCCATGGACGCAACCGTGGCGCCTGAGGCGAAGGCGTTCAGGGCCGCCCACCGGGGGCTCTTCGGCGCGGAGCCGGAGCGGTACGCCGTGGAGACGTACGACGTGGCGCAGTTCGCCGTGAAGACGCTGCGGTCGCTGAGCGTCGGGCGCCGCACCCGGCAGACGCTGACGACGGCACTGCGCTCGGGGTCGCACAAGGGCATCGCCCGGAACCTCGCGTTCACCAAGGAGACCGGGGCGCTGGTGGCCGACGGCAGCGGGGTCTACCTGTGGAAGGTCGAGGGCGGCAGATTCGCGTACCAGGGCCCGGCGCCGTACCGGGTGGCCACCTGATGGGGCATTGATGGAGCCGTTGCGCGGAGCCGACCCGGCCAGGATCGCGGGCTACCGGCTGCTGCGCCGCCTCGGCGCGGGCGGCATGGGCGTGGTCTACCTGGCCCGCTCCGGTGGGGGCTCGCTCGCCGCGGTGAAGGTCATCCGCGCCGCGCACGCCGACGACCCGGGCTTTCGGGCCCGCTTCCGCCGTGAGGTGGAGACGGGGAGCCGGGTGGCGAGCCCCTGGGTCGTACCTCTTCTCGACGCGGACCCGGACGCGGAGTCGCCGTGGCTGGCCACGGAGTTCGTGCCGGGGCCCTCCCTTGCGGAGGCCGTGGAGGAATGCGGCCCTCTGCCGTACCGAAGTGCCAACGTCCTGGGGGCGCGGCTGGCCGAGGCGCTGGAGGCGGTGCACGCAGCGGGTCTGGTGCACCGGGACGTCAAGCCCGCCAATGTGCTGCTCGCGGTCGACGGGCCGCGGATGATCGACTTCGGGATCGCGCGGCCGCCGGAGGACACCGCGCTCACCGCGAGCGGGATGGTGGTCGGCTCCCCCGGGTTCCTCTCCCCCGAACAGGCCCAGGGGCGGGGCCGGGAGATCGGGCCGGCCAGCGACGTCTTCTCACTCGGCTGTCTCCTGGCGTACGCGGTGACGGGCGAGCGCCCCTTCGGGTGGGGCTTGGCGGCCGAGGTGCTGGTGCGTACGGTCCACGACGAGGCGGACCTGGACGCCGTACCGGCGCCGTTGCTGCCGCTGCTGCGGGACTGTCTGGCGAAGGAACCCACAGCCCGCCCCACCGTGCCCGAGGTCCTGGCGGCTCTGGACCTCGGGCACGGTGGGGCGGGCGAGGCCGGGGGCTGGTTGCCGGAGTCGCTCACCCGGCTGATCGCACGCCGTTCGGCCGCCGTCCTCGCGCTGCCCGCGGTCGAGGCGACCGAGGTGTCCGGCGCACCGGCAGGTGCCGACACGGTGCCGGATTCGCAGGTACGGCAGAAGGGCGCCACGCGGCGCCGCCTGCTGATCCTGGGCTCGTCCGCCGGGGTCGTGGCGGCGGGCGCCACAGCCACCTGGTGGACCGTGGGTCGCCCCCGCCGTGCGCCGACGCAAGGGAGCGGCACACGGCTTCCGCAGCAGGTGGTCGCCCTGCACGCCGATCTGACGGGGGACCAGAAGACGGCCGGCCTGGCGCAGGAGAACGGTGTCCGGCTCGCCGTCGACCACCTCAACTCCCGTGCCGACCGCGGCTTCGACCTCGCCCTCCAGGTGCACGACGACGCGGGCAGCACCACCCGGGCACAGCAGATCGCCCGGCGGCTGTCGGCCGACGACCGGGTCCGCGCGGTGATCGGTCCGACCACCGACGCCTGTGCCAAGGCCGTCCTCGAGCAGTACCGGAAAGCGCTGCTGCCCATGGTCTGCGTGTCGGTCGGGCTCGACGGGGTGTCCGCCGCAAGGTACCGGACGTACGCGGCCACCCGGCCCACCGACCGCAACTTGGCCGCACCCTTGGTCGCCCATCTCGTCCGCACCGTCCGAACGCGCAGAACGGTGCTGGTCGATGACGCGGCCGAGGGCGACTTCAGCTGGCAGCTCTGCGCGGACGTCGCCCAGGCGCTCCGATCCGGCGAGCGCACCACGACCCGGCGCACCCTCGCCGCCAAGGAGGACACGGCCGACGGCTTCCGTGCCCTCGCCGAGTCGGTGACCGGCTGGAAGGCGGACGCGGTGCTGTTCGCCGGAGGATTCGAGCGCGCGGCGAAGCTGGCGCGAGCGCTGCGCGCGGCCGGCTACTCCGGAGCCCGGTTGGCCACCCAACGCGCCCTCGACTCCCGCTTCTTCACGGTGGCCGGCGACGCCGCCGAGGGCTGGGTCTTCGCCACCGCCTTCCTCGATCCGACCCGTGTGACGGCGGCGAAGTCCTTCGTCGCGGCCTACCGCCACCGCTTCGGCACCGCCCCGCCCTGGTACTCCGCGGAGGCCTACGACGCGACGCTCTTCGTGGCCCGCGCGCTGACGACGCCGGGCGCGTCCCTCACTGAACGGGGCCCGCTCGTGGGGCGGTTGCGGGAGACCGACTACCGAGGAATCACCAAGCGGCTGCACTACTCGGGCTCGAGCGCCGGCTACACCACGAAGGCGATGTACCTCTTCCAGGCATCCGGTGGCCGCTTCCGCTTTCTGGGCCAGTTCGAGGACGCCACGTCCTGAGCCGCGTGGCGGGCCCGATCGCGTCACGGCTCATCGGCCGCCACCGCAAAGGTCCAGCTGTGCCGCACGTTTCTGCGGTCCGGGGCATCCACGCGAGTGACATCGGGCCCTCCGTTGCTGCGCGAGAGCCCTCCGCTGATCAGCGTGCGGTATGCGAAGAAGAGCGTTGCCGCCACGGTCACGGTGAAGGCGATCCCGGGCCCGTACCCCGTGCCCGTGGCAGTGCGGGTCACGTGGACGAGGCCGTAGCCGCTGAGGACCGTCGCCAGGGCCCACACCTTCCACAACACGCGGTGCAGGCGCCGCTCACGGCGCGTCTCGGCGAACGACGCAAGGCCCACCAGGAGTTGAGCGCCGCAGTGGTCGCACGTCTCGTGTGTCTCGTTCCTGCGCTCCTCGAACCGTTCCAGACGGTTGGTGCCGGCATTGGTGAGGGCGATGGTCCGGGGCAGCCTTTCCTCCTTGGTGACGATGTGCGTGATCCTGTACTCGAAGGTCCTCAGCACCTCTGCGGCCATGGCTCCGCCCCCCTATGTCTCTGCCGGCTCTGGAGTACTACCCCCGCCGTTCGCCCAGGTACCGGGTCCGCCACTGCGGCAGGCAGTCGTGGAGGTACAACGCGAAAGGGACCCACCAGATCAGATCATTGGTCAGGAGGATGACGCCGGAGGCCAAAGGCCACTCGCCGGTGACCGCCGGCCACAGCCACCCGAGCGGTCCGAGGATCTTGCCGGCCAGGCCGACCGCCGCGACGGCGAGGCCTTCGGCGGGGCGCAGGGCCACGTCCAGGTAGAGCAGCCCGTACAGGCCGAGCACCATGCCCAGTGTCATGAAGATCTGCGGGTGGTTCTGCGGGGGCATGTCGGCGACCCGGAACAGCCATTGCGGGTCGACGGCCGCGTAACAGCCCCAGGCGATGTTGTAGACGCCGGCCGCGACGAAGACCCGCCGGTGCAGTCGCTCACGGCGAACCGGAGAAGCCTCACGTGATGTGAACACAACCGTATTGTCGGGCGCGGCGGTCGGTAGCATGCCACCGCATGGGGGAATCGAACATTGTTGTGGTCGGGGGCAGCGGCTTCTACGGCCGCTACGTCGTGGACGACCTGCTGCGCCGCCCCGACGTCCGCGTCACCGTCGTCTCCCGCAGACCGCCGCGTCCCGCTTTCGCGTCCGACCGGGTCCGCTGGGCGCCCGGCGACCGTGACGCCCCGGAGCGGCTGGGCGAACTCCTGGGTGACGCGGCCGCCCTCGTGCACTGCGCGGGCCCCTTCCAGGCCCTGGACGGCCCTGGCAGCCACCCGCTCGGGCCGCTGCGGGCGGCGGTGTCCGCGGGAGTGCCGTACGTCGACATCTGCGAGGACCGGGCCTTTCTGCGCGCGGCGAGCACGTTGGCCCGCTCGGCGACGGCTCCCGTGCTCACGGGGGCGTCCGTCGTGCCGGGCCTGCAAGCCCTGATCGTCCAGGACCTCGCACGCGGCATGGACCGTGTCGACACGGTCCTGTGCTGCGCCGCTCCCGACACCCGGCGCCACCGCGGCCCGGCGATGTTCGAGGCGATGATGCACGGCGCCGGACTGCCGTTCACCGCTCCTCGCGGGGGCGTGCCCACGGTGGTGCACGGCTGGTCCGAGCCCGAGTGGGCACTGTTCCCGCCACCGGTCGGCAGGCGTCTGGTGCACCAGGTCTACGAGATGGCCGACCTGGACGTCCTGGCCGAACTGTGCGGTGCCGGAACCATCGCCTTCAAGGCCGGGACCGAATTCACCCCCGTGAACCGGGCGTTGGGGCTGTTCGCCGCACTGCGGGCCCGCACCGGCCGGCCTCGCGCCACCCGGCACTGGACCCCCTTGGTGCGCGCGGTGTCGTGGCTCGTCGGCCGGGTCGGCGACGAGGCAGGCGGCTTCACGGTCACCGTGAGCGGGGAACGCGGCGGGCGGCCCCTCACGCGGCGGCTGGGGATGACGGCCCGGCAGGACGGCGGCCGCATTCCCTCCCTGCTGGCCGGTATCGCCGTGGACCGCCTGCTGACGGGTCGGCTCCACACCACCGGCCTCGTCCCGCTCCACTCCTGGCTGGCGCCGCACGAACTGCGTTCGGCGCTGTGTGAGCGCGGAATCAGCCTGTGGCGCGGGGACGACGAGGACGCATGGCGGCCGTGGGAGGAGTGACGAGCCGTCACCGTCCGCGCCCGCGTGGGTCCACACGACTACGTGGTCCACTACGTGGTTTCCCGGATGCCGGAGCCATCTCGCCGCTGCGATGATCGCTCCTCCAGCGGTACAGGAAAGGCAACACATGAACCCGGGTCAGCAGATGGAATTCCACGCCTCCTGCGGGCATTTGATCTCGGCTCCGGCCGACCGGGCGGGGCAGGACGCCCGCTGTCCCCACTGTCACCGAGTGGTCCGGGTCCCGCAGACCGATGTTCCGTATGCCTCGCCCGTGTCCGTGCCGGCCGGTGCCACCGAGCCGATCGCGCTGACCGCCCTCTACGTGATCGCGCTGATCGGCGGCGTCATGGGGGCCGGACTCATCTACATGGTCATGTTCAATGAGTTCTCGGAGTCCGAGCTGGTCACGATCACACCCCTGTGGTTCTTCCCGATCGTCTTCGGACTGTACGGCTTCGTCTCCCAGCGGCTGCTGCGCCGGATCGCCTCCGGGCGCGCCGCAACCCTGGGCGAGGCCGCCCGCATGACCATCGACGTGGCAGGGCCTTGGGCGGCCCTGGTGCTGTTCCCGTTCCTGGTACTGAAGTGGCGCAGCTCCCTGCTCGTGTCACTGGCCGCGGCGCTCTTCTGGGCCGTCCTGCTGTGGCTGTTCTTCACGGCCGTCTTCCCCAGCCTCTGAGCCAGGCCTCCAGGCACACAACGAAGTGCCGCACATCGGCGCCCGGTTCGCCGGGCGCTGACGGTGTCGAGGACCTCCGCTTCTTCGATCGGCCCGACGGGCCGCTGCTGCCCGACGAACACCGCCGACGGGGCATGCCGGACGACACGACCGGGACCACCGTCCAATGCCTTCCGGACGAGTCACTGCGTACGGCAAGCAGCACAACGGCCGATGAACCGGCACGGCTCACCGCACCATGGCCAGGTGATCGGTGATCTCGCCCTTCAGGGCGGACTCCGAGACCCGCTTGGTCAGCCACAGGCCCTCGCAACGGGCCCGGTCAGCCGCCATCGCGACGAGCTGCCCGTCCGACGCGGCCGACGGCATCGCACCATCAGCCGCCTCCTCCGCGGGCTCGCGCCCGATCGTCGTCTCGCTCATGCGGCGTCTCTCCCTTGATCAGCAGATCCGCCGTTGATCAGACAGTCCCCAAGCCCCGTGAGGACGTTCAGCGCTCCGGGGCGCCGTCCCCGGCGAGCGCGACGAGGCCCGGAATCATCCCGGCCAGTTCCTCCAGCAGCCTGTCCATGTCTCCCACCTCCGGCAGCGGGTGGTGGACGAAGCAGACCCCGTCCTTCGTCACCGAGACCGCCGGTCCGGCGAGCTTGACCAGGCGCTCTGGCAGCTCCGAGGCGTAGAACCGATCGGTCGTCCCCGCACGGTCATCGCTCATGGGCAGGTACGGCGCATCCATGGGAAAGGTGAGCCCGAGCTCCGCCGCACTCCAGTTGCGCTCCAGACGCAGGTTCGGCCGGCTGCCCGGCACGTCGAACGCGACGACCAACCAGTGGGCGTCGACCTTGCTCGTCAGGTTCTCGACGAGCCTGGCGACGGTGACCTGGTGCTCGCCGAGCGGGCCGGTCACGGTAGTCCCGTGCTGCGCCCGCAGCAGCCAGGGGAAGTGGACCGCATAACCGGCCCATTGCGCCCCGTCCTCGTCGCGCTCGAGCTGCTGCCAGCCAGGACGAGCAGCAAGGGCACGCATCGCCCGGTCCGCCTTGCCGACCCGGCGGGCGGTACGGACCGCGAAGGTCAAGCCGATCAGGGACGGGGCCAAGATGACGGCGAAGAAGATGATCCAGCCCAACACGTGGTCCTTTCGCTCCGGCCCGGGAAGCCCGTTCGCCCGCATCTTCGCGTCCCGGGTCGCCGCAGGACATCGGGGAAACCACGTAGAGGACTACCGAATCCGGTGCCCGCCCCGGCTCACACCCGGCCGCCGAAGCACGCCTACGCCTCTCGGATGAGCCCTGTCCCGCACCGTGATCGCCTCGACGTTGCGACACCGCTCGCCTTCTTCACCCAGCCCCGCAGACTCTCCCTGCTGACGCCGAGTTCCCGCGCGACCTCCGTCACCGTCCGGCCCGAGGAGGCCACGAGCGACCACGTCCCGCTTGAACTCCTCCGAGTACCGCTGTCGTGCTGCCGGTCCGCACCGAGCCGGGCGGGATACCGCGTGCGGCCAGGGCCTTGTCGACGGCCCTCACGTAGGGCCGGCGCGGCAGCCCATGGGGCCTGCCGGGCCATCCGGGCGGGTCACGCAGCATCGGCTTCGCCTCCACGGGCGCGAGCGGGTCGGGTCACGAGGCGCGGCGGAGGACGGCGACGGCGCCGGATGACGCGGGGGCCGAACTTGTCCGGACGCGGTCGATGGCTGCTTCGGCACCAGCCTTGCCTCCCGGGTCATCGAGGCTGATCTGCTGGGCGACCCGGTCGGCTCCGATGAGGTCCTCGCCCTGGAAACGGTCACAGAGCGGTGTCCTCCCACTCGGTGGGCTGGTCATAGATTTTCTGCAACAGTTCGGCGAACGTATCGCCCTCCAGGAGGAGGGCGTTGTAACGCAGCGGGATCCGCTTGTCGTTGATCACTGCGGTGGGCGTGCCGGGGCCTTCGGGTTCCTTCGCTCCCCCGGCTTTCTCGTAGGCCTCCTCGGAGGCGTTGACGAAGGCGCGGTACTTCATGGATCTCACGGCCGCGTCGAACTTCGCGCTGCGCAGGCCTTCCACTTTGCCCGCCAATTGAAGCAGGTAGGCGTCGGTGTAACCGTCGACGCTTTCCTCCGGCTGGTTGGCGTACAGCACCTCGTGGTACTCCACGAACTTGCCTTCCTCCAGCGCGGCGCGCAGCGCGTTGACCGCCTTCTTCGACCCGAGGCCGCCGACCCGGTCGTCCAGGAAGGAGGCGAGCGTGTACTCGGCTCTGGCCCAGCGGTCGAGCAGCGCCTGCCGCAGTTGGGGACCGCCGCCGGTTGTCTCGAACTCCTCGCAGTACGGGCACCGGGGATCCTCATACAGGTGTACCTTCACCGGCGCGCCGGGATCGCCGACCGAGATGGTGATGCCATCCGCACCAAGCCTTTCCGGCAGTTCCTCAGCGCTCGCGAAGTCAGGCTCGTGCTCCGCCGCTCGCTGCCCGCACCCCGCCACAAACAGCACCGCGGCCGCGCACAACACAGCCCACCGGCCCCCACGCACCATGCGCCATCCCCTCCACTGTGGCAGGTCCTCACACCGCCGCAGCGGATCGCGCTGCTGGGCCATGAGCTCGGCCACTACAGCAACGGGGACACCCGCCACGGCCTGGTCGTCGCTACTGCGTACCGTTCACTGAGCACCTGGCGCTACTACTTCACCCCGATCGCGAATCCGTCTCCCGTCGAGATGGCCGTCAACCTGGCCTGGATCGTGCCGTACTCGCTGATCCAGGGCATGCTGATGCTGCTGGACCAGCTGACGCTGCGCGCCGCTCAGCGCGCCGAGTACCTCGCCGACTCCGTTGCCGCCCGTGCCGGCTCCACCGAGGCCGCAGTGGGGCTCATGGACCGGCTCCTGGTCACGGACTCCGCCGCCAGCACCCTGCGGCGCGAGGCCAACAAGCCCGGGACCCTACGGAGCGGCACCAGGCAGGCCGAGGATCGGGGCGACGAGCTGTGGGAGCACCTCGCCGCGCACATGGATTCGGTCCCGGAGTCCGAGTACGAGCGTCAGCGGCGTGTCGGCGCCCTGAGGGGGCACAGCGTCGACTCGACCCATCCGCCGACGCATCTGCGACGGAAGTGCCTGCTCGCTGGTGCGCCCGCGCCTGCGGCCGTGGTGGTGGACGGCGACCGGGAACGCCGCATCACCGCAGAGCTCGCCGACGCGCGCAGGACGGTGGCCCGAAAGATCATCCGGGACGGCTTCGACGGATAGGGCGCGCGGCGCGGCCCTGCGGTCGACGCAGCAGGTGGTCGACCTTGAGCCGGATCAACATGCCCCCTCGACGAGCAAGGGGAGTTCGCCGCCCAGGCCGAGCCAGGCCGAGCGGTGGGTGAGCCTGAGGTGGACCCGGTCCCACGCATGCGCCTCTGCCTTGCAAGCCCACCAGTCGAGATGCCGATTTTGGCGAGCACGTCACTGAGCAGCCGTCGACGGCCGTCCTCCTGAGGGCCAGATGAGCCGGGCCGACCGCGAGCAGATGCCAGGCATGCCTGCGCTGTCAGCGGCAGCCCCTAAGGTGCGCCCAACGTCTCGAAGGAGGAACTGCCAGGGGATTCTCGGGCCACCTGGTCTTTGCTCGCAGTAGCCGGCCTCTGCTGGAAGCTCCCGTATTCGACAGCCTCGGCGGAGAACTCAGGGCCACCATGTGCACAGGGGAGTCACGGCCGGGCGGCTGGCAGACACTTCAGTTCGATCTCGGAACATGGGACGACGCGGACCTGCCCGCCCTAGTTGAGTGGAGCAGGGCACCGGCCTGTGTCGCCGAGGTCTCCGACAGTGACCTAGCTCTCGTGACCGGGCTGGACACCACCGGCCGGCGTTGGCAGGCATGGCTCAACCTGGACATCGCCGCCAGGCTTCTGGCCGAGGAGCCCGAAGATCTCGAAGATCAGCTCCTATGGCTGGACACACCGGAGTTCCATGATGCAGTGAGACATAAGCACGCGGAGCTCAACGCGGAGATCCCCACCCACGCCGAGGGCGCAGTTGTATGGGCCACAGCCGCCGGCATTCCCGTGACGCCACGGTCTGTCAGGATCGAAGAGCTGCTTCGCTCACATGAGACCCCCGTGGAAGACCTCTTCAGCACACTGCTCGACGAGCTGGGCTTCCCCCACGCCGCTTAGCCCTCACCTGCACCGTAAGAGCCGACGCCCGTGCCTGAGCTGAGTGACACTCACTCAGCTCAGCGGGGAGAGAACCTGGGCGTCGGGGCTGTCCTCGGTTTCGCCGTTGGACGAGCGCGACAGCATCCGCGCGACTCATCTCCACAGCACTCACCAGGTCCCTCCGCCGAGTCACCCTGGCGGGACGCATGATCGCCCGGACGGTCCTGGGCGTGCCGGAGTTCGGTGTCGGACCATCACGGCCTCCGCGCTGGGGTGTCGGTGTTCAGCGCCGGGCTGTCGAGGCTGCCGCGGCCGCGGCCGCGGCAAGGATGCGGTACAGGACGGCGACTGGGATCGCCGGGTTGGTAACCGCTTCGCGTGCCGTGTCGCGGTCATGCAGCAGTCCGGCCAGGACGCGGGCCGGCAGCTGTGGATTGCGCACCGCGGTGCTGCGGACGTGGGCCTCCGGGTCGTTCAGCAGTCGCACCGCGTCGGCCGGTGACAGCCGGGGGTCCTCAGCCGCGCGGCGGCGCACCTCGGCTTCGGGATCCCGGGCCAGCCGTGCGACATCTGCCGGTGTCGACTCGGGATCGTCCAGGGCCAGGCGGCGCATTCGCCCGCTGGGGTCGGCGGTGTAGCGCAGCAGGCCCGCTCGTGGGAAGTTGGGGTGGCTGCGGGGCCGGTCGGGGTGGCTGAAGCTGCCGTCCCACCAGCGCCAGACCTCCAGCAGCATGTCGGCCGGCGCGTCCTCGCACGATTCCACGAGGAACAGGCGGACCACCCGGTCCTCGTCCCGCGCCAGGCGCGCCACGACGTCCGGCGGGAGGTGCCGGGCTCGGGCCACACTGCGGCGGATCAGCGGGTGGGAGGACGCGGCGAGACGGCGCATCGCGTCGGCGTCGCCGTGCAGGTCCTCGACCCAGGGCAGGGTGTGCGACATCGTGGTCGTATCGAAGTCATGGCGGACCGCGGCACGTTGCTCCTCGGTGAGGTCGGCGCGCAGCGCCACCGCGGAGCGGATGTCGTCCTGCGGGTCCTGCGCCAGCACGGCGACGCCGTGCGCGCCCAGGCCCGGGTTGGCGGCCAGCGCCCGGCGTATCTCCGCGTCCCCGTCCCGGACCAGCTCCGCCTCCAGCTCGGGCGCGAGGCGGCACCGTTCGAGCGCCCGCCGCGGGTCGGGCAGGGCTGCGAAAACCTCACAAGGCATGGGCACAACGGTGTGGTGGGTGAGCAGCGCAGTCGTTCGCACCGCGCAGTCGGTGTCGGCCAGCAGCCGCTCTCGCAGCGGCGCCGCGAGGTCCTCCCACCGGGCACAGGCCGCCGCCCGCACTCGGGGATCGGTGTCGGCCGCGAGGCCAGGGAGGTGCTGTGCGGGAAGTCCCGGGAGTTCGGCTGCTCGCGCGCGGGAGGGACCGGCCAGGAGGTCGCGGTACAGGTCCTCGGGGAGTTCGGCGCCCCAGACGCAGGCCTGCTCCGCCCAGAGCACGCGCCGATCGGGCGATGGCTCGGCGCGGATCAGACGTACCCACTGATCGGACGTGAGCTTGGGCCGGAAGGTGTCGGCGGGCCTTGACCGCACCCGCGGATCGGGGTGCGCCACAGCGGCGTCGAGCACGGCGGGCCGGTCGCATCCGTGCAGGAAGCCCTCCTCCACATCCAGCAGCCGAATCAGCAGTTCGTCCGTCGCGGCCGGATTGAACCCGATCCCCTCCAACCAGTGCAGAGGCCACCCATGTCGGCCGGGCACCGCCGCCCACACCTCGGCGCGCTCGGCCTCCGTCTCGCGCCCGGCGGCCTCGGCGGCCTCCTCCAGCCGCTCCGGCAGTCGGTCGAGGGCCGTCACCCGAGGCCCGCCCGTACCAGGCACCTTGGCCAGCAGCACCTGCCCGTCGAGGGAGAGCGCCACGAACCCGGGGGTGCCGGTCAACTCCGGCAAGCCGCTCCCGGCGTGCCGGACCCGGGTCCACCAGGAGTCGTTGCCACCGATCCGATGCTTGAGGACAGCCACCAAGAACTCACCTTCGACACCGCAAAGACGCCGCCACCACCCGGCATCGAGAGCCTCCCGGGCCCCGCCGACCGGTGCCGCGATCCCCCGCGCGATCCGCCAGCCGGCCTCGGGCGGGAACAGGCTGCCCGGGCGCACCTCCTCGATGACCGTGAGTCCGGCGCGTGCGAGTAGTTCGGGGAGTTCCTCTCGGTGCTGCACGCGGTCATCATCCCCGCCAACTCATGGTGGGACAAAGCCGAGCGCCCAGGTCCAACCGGCCCTTACCCGCGTACACTTCATTCCCTGCGACGTCTTCTGCACCGCCATTCGGTGTAAACCACAGCCTGACATTGGGTCGCTGCGCGAGATCCGGTCCCGACCGGGTGGTGCTTCTGCCGCCTTTCCCGACCTAGCTTCGGCACGCCTTGGTGACGCCTCTGCCATAGAGCATTCGCCGCGACCCGGCTCCACAGCCAGGTGAGGACTACATGCCCGAATCTCTAGCCTTCTCAAGACCATCGCCGACTCGGTCTCGATGGTCCGCGACGGCCCTATGCCGGGCCCGGCGAGCCGCTCAGGTTTGAGATCACTCCACTGCGACGGACATCAAGGTGCCCGTGATCGGCGACGGCGATGCCTCGCTCACGCTGCCGGCCGAGAGCGTGCGGTTCCTCGACGCGTCGCCGGCGCCGACTTCCGGTGGAGCGACCGTCGAGTCGTACCTCGAGGTCACCCACGTGATCGGCGGCCAGCCAGTGCCCGACATCGACGTGACGCTACCGGCCCTCCGCTGAAGGGCGCCCTCCTGCCTTTGGTCTGAACCAGCGCTCAGCGGTGGCTGACGGCCAGGGTGGTGAGGACCCGCCGGGTCTTGTTCTCGGGGTTCTCGGAGATCACCACTCCCCGGTCCCGTACCGCCGATTCGAGTTTCTTCTGCTTGTGTTCGGCCCGTGTCTCGAACTCGTCGGCTTTCTCGCCGTCTTTGGGCTTGACCCGGATCGAGAGCTCGAGGAAGTCCAGGTCGGCAACTGTCCACCGCTCGACGTCGACCTCCAGGTCATCGAGCGGCACGTTGTTGAACTTCGTTGAGGCAATCGGGCCCAGTGCGACAAGTCTGGTGATGTGCACTGCGGGTGCGCATTCCTGCAAGAACTGCAGCTGCCGGGCGTCGAGCGGTGCGGCGGCATCGGCTTCGGGTGTCACGGCGTTCAGGAGCGCTCCCTGCGGGTGGGCGCGAGTGGCGGAGGCGGAGAGTACTCGGCGGCTTCCCGACCAGTCTTCCTCGATCTTGTACTCAAACGACTCCCTGTCGAACGGGTTGGAGAACCGTCCGACCAACTGCGCCTTGGTGCACGGACGCAACTTGACGGCCAACTCGTCCGGGGTATCACCGCTTCTGAACCTCACAATCACACCACTGTCCAGCAGCAGTCGGCCGTCCGCGATGCCCTGGGGATTCTCGGCGAACCAGATGAGGCGCTTTTGGGCCGGGCCCTGCGTCCTGCCCAACGCCGAGAGAGCATCCGCGATATCACCGTCGATATTGACCTTGATCTCGACCGGAAAGGTCATGACACCGCTCCCGTCCTTCTTGCGCGTTCATACAGCTGCGTGAGCATCCCGAGGGGGAAGTCGCCGCGGCCGTTCGGTTGCATCTCGCTCAGGTCCGCGACGGTCCATGGACGGCGATCGTTCTGGCGGTGGGGGTCGCCGCGGCGTCCTCAGCGTTGGCGGACTTTGTGCGGCCGGACTTTCGGCAGCGGCGCGCAGTGATGATGTTTGGCTGATTCCGGCATGATGCTCCCCAGCGGGAACGTGTTGCCGCTGGGCCCGTGTCCATTGTCCCGCCGGGCCATGCGGCGGGCGACTCGATGACGGGCAGGGATAATTGACGCATAAACTGAGAAGCAGCACCTTCGAGTTCCGACTTCCGGGCCGAACGTAAAGGTCATTTACGCCAATCGGGTACGGGCGGAGGGTCGCGCGCAGTGGAGGGACGAGTCGCGGGCAGAGGACGGAGGACGGAACACCCACACTTCGGAGGCACCTCACATGTCAGTGCTGTTCTTCGACGTCGGGCCCACTCTGTCGGATGCCCGCGTGGAGTCCCACGGCACACTGACGCTCAGGCCCCGGCCCCGGGTGGTCGCCGTCCTCGATGCCCTCCCTGACGTGCGCAAGGGCATCATTTCCAACCCCGGGCCGGGCGAGGGCGCGGCCGAACGGGTGGCAGCGGCCCTCGAGGAGGCGTCCCCGGACCCGTTTCACGGACGCGAGTCTTGTGCACTGGGGTGTGAAGGACAGCCGCACGCTCTTCGATCTGGCCGTGGCGAGCACCTGGGGTGCGCCGACCGACGACTGCGTGTTCGTGGGTGAGGATGCCCAGGGGAGAGCGTTCGCGCGGGGGGCGGGGATGCCTACGGCTCCGCATCCGGTGTTCGCCTCGCCGCGGTCCCGTGTTCGCCTCGCCGCGGTGGAGAACCGTCCCGTCTTCGCGCGGATTGGGCTGCCGGACGGCCGGGGCCTGCCTGGAGCCGGCCGGGGCAGCGGAAACGACCGAGGTCGTTCCCGTGCATGTGGCCTCGGACCAGCTCGTGCTCGTCATGGCGAGCGCACTCGGTGCCGAAGGGGTCGAACGCGCCGGGTTCACGGTGGACCGGCGCGAGCCGGTGGAGGACAGGGTGGCCTTCCTGATCCGCGACGACCGTCCGGTCACGGAGGCGCGTCGCCGGCGGACTCCACCGACACCGCGGGGCGGCGCGCCACGGCCGTATACGGCTTCATCGCCGACGCCTGGCCGAGAGGGGTGCACCGTCGGCCGCTCTGCTCGGGCCCGCACCGGGTGGTGTGTACCTCGCTGTGCCCGCCGGTCGAGGACGTGCACCTGCCGAGTGCCAAGCCTGGACACACAGAACGCCTGCTGCCGGACCCGACGCTCCTCTCGCGGCCCGGCGAGAGAGGCGAGCGTGCTCACCCGCGCAGCGGCCGAAATCCCGCGCCCGGGCCGGCCCAGGGCGGCGTCCGGCAACGGCCATCCGTCCCCCGAGACGATCGCCGCAGTGCGGGCAGCGGTGACCTCCGAGGCCCTGCGGGGCCATGTGGCGCGTATCTCCGGCGTTGAGCCACTGGTCGAGGGCGAGTCACTGACGCTCCGCAGCAGGGATGCGGCGGCCGAGGACAACGCGCGGGTCGTCGAGGCGCTGGCCCACCCGTTCGGGGGAACTCGGGCGGCACGTCCAACGGCACCCGTTCCGGTGGCGGGGACGACAGCTGTTCAACCTGGAAGCCGAGCACCGAGTCGCTGGGGCAGATTCCACCGTCCGTATCACGGCCACATGGACTCGACCGCGTCAAGCGGTGACTTCGTGGACGCGAACGGCGAACCTTGCCCCTACGACCGGCGGTGGACCGGCACTGGGAGCCGATGACGACGGAAGCGGGACGGCGGGAGTCATGGCCGCGGCCCAGTGTCTGGCCGCCCTGCGAGCGGGTGGCAGGCAGCCCACCCGCAACGTGCGCTTCGTGCTCTTCAACGTCGAGGAACAGGGCCTCGTCGGCAGCAAGTCCTACGCCCGGGCCGCCGCCGTGGGGGCGACTGTATCGCCGGGGGCTTGCAGAGGGACTGGATCGCGGGACTGGAGCGGGCAGCACGCCCAAGGTCGAGAGCCACGCGGGGTCCTCCGTACCGGGCCCGGTCCTGGGGGCTTCCGACGCGCTCGGCGCCCTCGTCGTACGCACCGTACCCGCTTTCGATCCGGCGGTGACCGTCCAGCACCTCACGGGCCCTTGCGACCCAGCGGTGCGACGCAGCGACCACGCGAGCTTCCATGAGCGGGGATGGGTGGCCGTCGCCGTATCCGAGACCTCTCCTCTCTCCCCTCCGACGGCGCGCCCGGGACCGGCACCCGGCAGTACCACCCTCCAGGGGCCACGCTCCGCGACCAGGACCACGACACCGATTTCGCCGCCAGGACAGCCGGTTCGGTCGCCGCAACTGCTCTGACATTCGCCGGGCCGTGGACACTGACGGAATAGAGTTCACATATGGGCACGGACAATGACACGCACCCGGCCTCGGGCGAGGACGGGCACGAGCAGAACGACGAGACTGAGCGCCAGGCGACTGAGAATTACGTCAGCGATCTGGTGGCACGGGGCCAGGCAGTGTTCGAGGGCGAGGAGCCGACGTCCCGGACGACCCACGTCGTCAAGCGCGAGGACGACGGACGGCTAACCGTCCGTCGTCTGCGCTTTTTCAGCTGACTACGCGGCCGACTCTTCAGTCGAAGCAGCGCCGGACCAGAGCGAGGCCGTCAACGGTCTCGCTCCGGGCGATCTCGTGGGTCTTGAGCCGGGTGGGGCTGTCGTCCACGACCGCAACCTCGGTGCGGTGCTCGGCGGGGATCTCGACCCGCCCGCGGCGGAGCAGGTCCTCCAGGTAGGACGTTGCGATCTGCTCGGGGTCAGCGGGCCGCACCGAGCCGCCTGCGGGGTCGGAGCCGGCGATGCCGAACCGGCGGGCCTCCCCGGGGGCGTAGAGGGTGATCGGCCCCTTGATGCCGTACTCCCTCCCCTGCACCGTGACCGCCGTCAGGCCCTCATCGTCACTGCCGCCCGGCGTCGCCTCGGTCATGGCGAAGCCTCGGCGCGTCACCTCCGCCGCGGTGAGGGATGTGGCAGCGCCCAGGGAAAGGATTCCGTGGCGGGTGAACGCCGACCGCAGGGACGGACCGTACTTGCCACCGTGGCGACGCTGGTCCGCAGCGATCATGTGGCCCGCGACCTGTGCGTAGTAGCCCGGCACCACCGGCGCGGCCACGACGGCGTCCACCAGCAGCTGGCCGGCGATCCGGGCCGCCTCGGCCAGAGCGGCCTGGTCCTGGCTGTCCTGCTGGCGGAAGATCCCCGCGACGATCTTCAGGAACGCGCCGCTGAACACCCGCGAGAACGAGTGGGGCTCACTGGTGAGCATGTTCGCGGGTCCGAGCGGCGCCAGCTGCACCGGGTCGCGATAGAAGAAGTGGTTGGACATGTTGCGCAGGCAGTCCGGTTCGGCCGCATCCGGTACGACCTTGCGCACCGCCCAGCCCAGTTGCTCGGCCAGCCGCGACACCCGAGAGGACTGCTCGAGGCGGCCCTCCGTCTGGGTCAGAACGCTCATCCGCAGCGACTCCAACTGGAGTGCGGACAGTAGCGCACTGATGTCACCGAACGCCTCGTGGAAGGCGTCAGACTCGTGCATCGCCGCGTTGAACAGCTGGGGGCGCAGGGCGTCCAGGCCCGCGTGGCCAAACTCGTGCGTGACGATATCGCGGCTGATGCCCGAGAAGACGTCCACTCCTTCCACCCTCTGGTGGAAGAACTTCAGGCCTCGCCTGTCGTAGAAGGCGTTGAGGTCGATTCCCTCGTCGAGATGCACGGTCAGGACACGTCCGACCGACGGGACCCACTGCGTTCCTGCGGGAACCAGCGGACCCCAGGTCTGACAGGCCGTGCTCAGCGCGTCTGCCGCCACCCAGTAGCGGAAGGCCGGCGTTCCCGGCCCGGCACTGTCCGGCTGCGGCGCGGCCTCGGCGATGGCCGTCGGAAAGGGCTGTGTGTCGAGCTGCGGCACCGGGTGCCGCACCGGCACGTTTTCCTGCAGAGGAGCTCCGGGATCGTCCTCGTACACCAGAACGGTGGGGGTCGTCGCATGCTGCACGGTCATTTGCCGCTCCAGGGGGAGAAGGGAGGGGGGATCCGACGGGCGCTGGATGCACCACCGACCGAATTCATGAGGGAATGGGCCCTTATGCCCAGTACGCGACGAATGACCTTCTGTGTCAATTCGAACACAGTGGGTGATCACGGCGCCCGGTACTGCCGCTCCCAGTGCATCCGCAGGCTCGCCCCTCCTCTCCGAGGGCGCGCTTCAGAAGAAGCTGCCTCGCCGCGCTTCATGCCGTGACGATCTCGGCGTGGGGATCTCTCCGATGAGCGGCGGTCAGTGCTTGAGCCGTTGCTGCCTGTGGCACAGACTGACAGGCCGTCGGTCGGTCGGCGAAGGCTGGTTGACGGGACCCGCTGGCGGGTGCGGACTGGTGCCCTTGGCGGGATCTGCCGAAGGAGTACGGACCGTGGCAGACAGCCTATGGCCGGCCCCATCAGCACGCGCCGGCGCCCGGCGAGACGGACACAGCCAAGCCGCTCAACTATGCCCATGCCCGAGCAATCAACTATGTCCATGCCCGAGCAACGAGCTGTGGAATCGCCCCTCGCACGGACGGCCAGATCCGCTTCCGTCACCTGGGACTTGAGCGCTCCCTGTCGACCCGACGCCAGGTGAGCGCCCGCCGACCTGACAGCGGCCCGTCGCTGCTTTCCAGGAGGGATCGCCTTCACGAGCGGACTTCACGCCAACGGCTTCGTGGTCCCCGCCCCCGGGAGTCTTGGGCGGGCGCGCCGGTCGACCCCGCATCGCGTAACGGCCTGGCTTCTCGTCCGAGGATCGACGCGCGCATTGGCGCGGCGGCCGCTGCGACGCGGACAGCAATTCTCCCCGGACGGTCAGTCCGTGCTGCCGGCCTCCTCGACCGGCGGCATGAACGCGCGCAGCCACCGCTCCGTCTGCGCGACGTGCGCCTGCGCCGCACCTGCCGCGGCGACCGGGTCGCGGTCGGCGATGGCGGTGGCCAGGACCCGGTGGTCGTCATCGCTCTTCCTGCGCAGCTCGGGGCCTTCGGGCAGGGTGAAGACCTGGTATTTGCGGGAGCGGGCGCGGAAGACCGCCAAGAGCGTGGCCAGCGTGGGGTTGCCGCCCACGCGGGCGATCTCCGCGTGGAAACGGTGGTCCAGTTCGGATGCCTTGTTGGGGTCGCTCGTGGCTTCCATGTCCTCGATGAGCGAGAAGAGCGTGCGCACCGTCTCCGGCGTGCAGCGGGCCGCCGCCTGGGCGGCGACGTGGGCCTCCAGGACACGCCTGATCTCGTATACCTCCAACAGACCTGACAGCGGGAGGAGTTCGAGAGTCAGGGACAGGCTGCCGATCACATCCTCGGGCCTGAGCTGGGAGACGTACGTGCCCGAGCCGTGGCGCGGCTCGATGACGCCCAGGGCGGCGAGCATCCGTACGGCCTCGCGCAGCGATCCCCGTGAGACGCCCAGCTCCTCACAGAGTTCGCCCTCGGGTGGAATGCGCTCGCCCGGACCGAGGCGTCCCGACGCGATCATGTGTCGTAGGCCGTGGAACGCCTTCTCGACTGCGGACATCCGTCCCCTCTTCTCCCCTGGCGGACTGGCGATCATGCCGCGGTCCCTTCGGAGCACTGTAGCGAGTCACAGATGCGTCGGAAGCGTGTCGAACAAAAGTCATCTGATGACTTTCACTGTACGACACCTTGTTTCGTCCACGATAGGTGTGCAGGATGCCGAGTCATCAGATGTGTCTGGCGGAGCCCGACCTTCCGTAGCCCCGCCCTGCCCAGATGTGGAGTCCTGTGAGCGAGACGGACGTGACCACCGCGCCGCGCCCCCTGCTGCTGGCCGACGGCCGGCCCGCCGGCCTGGCGTGGTCGCTGGATCCTGCCCTCAAGCACCTGAACCACGGCTCCTTCGGGGCCGTTCCACTGGTGGCGCAGGAGCGACAGCAGCAGCTGCGTGCGGAAATGGAACGCTCGCCTGTGGTGTGGTTCCCGGCGCTGCCGCAGCGGCTCGCCGCCGCCCGTGCCGAACTCGCCTCCTTTCTGCGCGTCAGGGCCGGCGACCTCGCCCTGGTGCCGAACGCCAGCGCAGGCGCGAGCGTCGTCTACGCCGCCCTCACCCTTCGCCGCGGAGGCGAGGTCGTCGTCACCGACCACGGCTACGGGGCCGTCACGATGGGTGCCGAGCGGCTGGCACATCGCTGGGGCGGTCGGGTGCGTACCGCCCGGGTGCCGCTGGACGCGGACGAGGAGCAGGCGTACGAGGCCGTGGCCGCGGAACTCAGCGAGGCCACCGAGCTCGCGGTCGTCGATCAGATCACTTCGGCGACCGCGCGACGACTGCCGGTGGAGCGCATCGGAGCGGAGGCCCGGCGGCACGGCATCCCCGTCCTCGTCGACGGCGCGCACGCGCCCGGACTCCTGGCCGTCCCGCTCGCCGACGCGACCTACGACTTCTGGACCGGCAACCTGCACAAGTGGGGTTGCGCCCCGCGCGGCACGGCGGCCCTGGTCGCCCGCGGCCCGCTGCGTGATCGGCTCCATCCCCTCATCGACTCCTGGGCCGCGGCCGATCCCTACCCCGACCGCTTCGACCAGCAGGGCACGATCGACGCCACCGCCTACCTGGCGGCACCGACATCCCTCGCCTTCGTCGAGCACACCTGGGGCTGGCCGGCCGCCCGCCGCTACATGGACGACCTGGCGGGCTACGGCGCCCGTGTCATCGGCACCGCGTTCACGGAGGTGACCGGCGAGGACACTGCCGTCGACGTCGGCATGCCCGTGCCCGGCATGCGCCTGGTACGCCTCCCCGACGGACTGGCCGCCGACCGGGTCGAGGCCGACGCGCTGCGCGACCGGGTGGCCCTCGAACTGGGCGTGGAGGCCGCCTTCACCAGTTTCGACGGCATCGGCTACCTGCGCCTGTCCGCCCATGTCTACAACACCGCAGCCGACTACGAGTACTTCGCCGAGGAATGCGTCCCCGTCCTCGGCGAATGGGCACGAGAAAACTCAGGGAAGAGGTCAGCACAGTGAGAAGAAGGACGGCAGCTCCAGCGTTCGCCACCGCCGCGGCGATGGTCCTGACCGGCTGTTCCACCATGAGCCCCGAGGCGAGCGGAACAGTCACCCTCAACATGGTCGAGAGCCTGACGAACCCGACCCGTACCGACCTGCTCGAAGAGCTCATAGCCGACTTCGAGCAGCAGAACCCGAAGATCAAGGTCAACCTGGTCTCCCCACCCACGGAGCAGGCCGACCAAAAGCTCCAGCAGATGCTCCAGTCCGGCAGCGGGGTGGACGTCCTGGAGGTCCGTGACATCACGGTCGGGCCCTGGTCGAACAACGGCTGGCTCTACGACATGAAGAAGGACCTCGACGGCTGGAAGGGCTGGCAGGCCATGACGGAGAACGCCGTCAACGCCTCCCAGGACGCCAAAGGCAGAACCTACTTCGTCCCGTACGGCTTCTACGGCCTGAGCCTCTTCTACCGCACCGACCTGATCGAGAAGGCGGGCTTCAGCAAGCCGCCGGCCACCTGGGCGGAACTGCTGGAGCAGGCCTCCGCCATCCACGACCCGGGACAACGCCGCTACGGCTACGCCTTCCGGGGCGGCGCCAACTCCAACAGCAACGCCACCGCCGCCATCGAGGCCTACCTCGCCGGCCGGGTCGACCCGGCCAACGGCTTCAAGCTGAGGGACGGCCGTACGATCTTCGCCGCCCCCGAGGCGGAGGACGCCATCGAGAACTACCTCGAGCTCTTCAAGCGGGCGTCCCCGAAGTCGTCCGTCTCGTGGGGCTACCCGGAGATGGTCGAAGCCTTCTCCAACGGTTCCACGGCGTTCCTGCTGCAGGACCCCGAGGTGATCGCCACGGTCTCCGAGTCGAAGTCGATCTCCAAGGACCAGTGGGACACCGCGCCGCTGGTGGCCGGGCCGGGAGGCAAGACCGTGCAGCCGCTGGCCACGGCCGGATGGGGTGTGGCGAAGGGCAGCGGGCACAAGGCCGAGGCCGTGAAGCTGGTCGAGTTCCTGTCCCAGGGCGAGGCTTCGACGACGTTCACCAAGAAGAACAGCCTGGTGCCGATCCTCAAGTCCGCGACCAGTGACCCCTTCTACAAGACCGGCCCCTGGTCGAGCTACGTCACCATGACCGAGCAGCCGGACAAGTACCTAGTCGTCACCCAGCCGCGCGGCGTCAGCTGGTGGGCCGAGTGGCAGCAGAGGGCGGACGCCGACGTGCAGAAACTGATCCTCGGCAAGACGACGCCCAAGAAGCTGCTCGCGGGCTGGGACGCGTACTGGACCGAGAAGTGGCAGCAGGAGCAGTAGACATGTCCGTCACGCCCACCACCACGGCGAAGACGACGGCCCCGGGCCGTGGGGAGGCCTCCCGCAGGCGAGGTCTCCCCCCACGAGGCCGCCGACGGGAGTTCACCACCCGGCGCGGCCTTCGCATCGCCGCCTTCATGGCGCCGGCCGCGGTCTTCGTGGCGGTGTTCACCTACTACCCCATGATCGCGGGCGGTCAGATGGCCTTCCGCAACTGGAAGCTGACCGATCTGACCGACACCTCGTGGGTCGGGCTGAAGAACTTCGGCGACGTCTTCGCCGACCCCGCCTGGGGAACCGTACTGGGCAACAGCGCGGTCTGGGTCGTCGGCTCGATCGTCCCGCAGTTGTTGATCGGCTTCGCGCTCGCGCTGTGGCTGCGCCGCCGTTTCCGCTTCCGCGGCCTGTACCAGGCGCTGATCTTCTTTCCCTGGGCGATCTCCGGATTCCTCATCGGCATCCTCTTCCGCTGGTTGTTCAACAGCGAGTTCGGCGTCGTGAACGACCTGCTGCAGAAGGCCGGTCTGATCGACGAACCGATCGCCTGGCTGGCGGATCCCAGGACGGCGATGGCGGCCGTACTCATCGCCAACATCTGGTACGGCGTCACCTTCTTCGCGATCATGATCCTGGCCGCGCTCCAGTCGATTCCCGACGAGCTCTACGAGGCGGCCGCGCTGGACGGCGCCGGCAAGGCGCGCACGCTGTTCCAGATCACCATCCCGTACATCCGCACCACCCTGGCCCTGACCGTGCTGCTGCGGGTCATCTGGATCTTCAACTTCCCGGACCTGATCTTCGGCATGACCGGCGGCGGGCCGAACAACGAGACGCACATCGTGACCACCTGGATGATCAAGATCACTCAGCAGGGCGACTACGGGAGAGCCTCCGCGCTGGGTCTCCTCGTGGTGGCCGGGCTGCTGGTGTTCGCGGTGTTCTTCCTCATGGCCACGCGCGAGAAGAAAGGGGTGAGGTCGTGATCGGCAAGGAGTCCGCGGCCGGCCGGGCCGTCAAGTTCACCTTCCTCGGCGTGTGGCTGCTGCTCACCGTCTTCCCGCTCTACTGGATCGCCGTCACCTCGCTCAAGGCACCCGGCGACATCTTCCGCTTCCCGCTCGCCTACTGGCCCGAGCGCTTCTCCCTGGAGAACTACAGCGGTCTGTTCGGCACGGCCGACTTCGGCACCTATCTCGCCAACAGCCTCATCGTCTCGACGGTGGCCGGGGCGACGGCCACGGCGATCTCCATGCTTTCGGCCTACGTGCTCGCCCGCTTCGAGTTCCGTACCAAGTCCGCCCTGCTGATGGCCGCGCTGGTCACCCAGATGATCCCGTCGTTCATCGCACTCGGACCGCTCTATCTGCTGATGACCGACTTGAAGCTGGTCGACAACCGACTCGGACTGATCCTGGTCTACATCGCGGTGTGCATCCCCTTCTGCACAGTGATGCTGCGCGGCTTCT
Source organism: Streptomyces sp. NPDC049627 (assembly GCF_044465645.1). Lineage (NCBI taxonomy): Bacteria > Bacillati > Actinomycetota > Actinomycetes > Kitasatosporales > Streptomycetaceae > Streptomyces > Streptomyces sp. NPDC049627. The sequence goes on from NZ_JBITLW010000026.1 coordinate 78,214, forward strand.
TCGAGAACATTCCGGACGCGCTGGAGGAGGCCGCCATGATCGACGGCCTGTCCCGGTTCACAGCGCTGTTCCGCGTCCTGCTGCCGGTGATGCGCCCAGGCATCATCGCCGCGTTCATCTTCAACTTCGTGAACTGCTGGAACGAACTGTTCCTGTCGGTGACGCTCATGAACAGCGACAGCAACAAGACCGTCCCCACGGCCCTGAACGGCTTCATCTCCAGCTTCAACATCGACTGGGGCTCGATGTCCGCGGCGGCCGTGCTCACCATCCTGCCCACCATGTTCCTGTTCGCCTTCGCCAGCCGCCACATCGTCCAAGGCCTCACATCGGGGGCGGTGAAGGGCTGAGAGAGAGGGGAGCGAGCACGCCGCCGCACGTAAACTCCGGGGCACCACCGTCTGGGTACCCGGGCCCAGTTGGCATCCTCCCCATGTGAAACGAGAGTGATCGTCGGCAGCGCCCATGGTGTCTACCTCTGATCTTGCGCAGTGTGATGGCGCTCACGAGAGCAGCTGCTAGCGTCCGGCCAGGTGAACGACAGCGTCTACGTGGGCAACGCGGGCAAGGATGCGGCACTGGACCGTGGATGGCTCCTGGGACACTTCAAGGAGACTGGCGATCCGCGCCACAGCGAGGCTGTGGAGATCAAATGGGGTGCGCACCCCCGTGGCGATGAGCGACTGCAGTGGGTGAAGGGCGAGGAACGCACAGCTCTCCTGGTTCTCATCAGCGGCCACTTCCGCGTTCAACTCCCCGGTCGCAGCGTCCTTCTAGAACAGCAGGTGTCGTGGAGTTCGGTTCGGGGTTCCCAGCGGACGGCTGTCCCGTAAGTGTTCTGAGACGGCCTGTAGGCGGCCTGCTCGCGCGTCTCGCTTCTGGGTCAGCCGCTGAGGACGAGGTTATGAAGGCCGGCGATTCCGAGCAGGGCATGGTGGACGCCGTCGCCTTTGAGCCGGCAGTCGCGGAGGATCCTCCGGGTCTTCATGCCGGTGCCCCGGTAGCCGCCATCCGCAATCACTGTCGTCCTACCGACAGCGCTCGGCCCGCTGCCGGTCCGGGTGGGGCCGCTGGTAGGCGAGGGCGCGCAGGTCCTCGTCGTGCGCGGACGGCTTGGCAAGGCGACGGGTCTTCTCCCAGCTGGCGCCGCCGGCGAAGGTCAGCGTCAGGGTCAGTGCGCGGGCCGCCCGGCCGCGGCGGCGCAGCAGGAGCCCGAGGCGGACGACCAGGTCGAGCAGGGCGGCGCGGAACGTCGGCGCCGTCCAGGGTGTGCCGGGGGAAGGCGCAGCCGACCGTCTTTGCGGCGGGAGCGGTGCGGCGGACGGCGGGGCGCGGGTCGATGCCGCGGGCCCGGTCGGCTGCGGTGCGGCCGGCGCGGCCGCCCAGCAGGCGCTGGACGGTGGCGGGCGGTACGGCAGCGAGCAAGCCGACGTAGTGGATGCCGTAGTGGCGCACGCAGCACTTGCCGGCGCTGACGACCGAGGCCTGCCAGGTGCTCTCCGACTTCGCCGCCCACGGCCGAAGCCGCAGGTGGGCGCAGGGATCGATCACCCCGGCCATGCGCACCCTGCGCACCCTGCTGGCCCACCTCGGTGTGTCTGCCCCGCTCCTGGAAGAGGACGTCCGCCTCCTCGCCCGACGTCACCACTGCGCTGGTGCCCGCGTGGTCGGCTACCTCCGGCTGACCGGACAGCTCGTGCCCGACCGCACGAGCAACGCGGCCCTGGGCCGGGCCCGGTGTCTCGCCGACACCGCCCCGGACGTCTTCCGTATACCGCTGAACCGGTGGATCGACGTCCTGTGTGCTGCAGGATCCCGGCCCAGCCGCCCGCTGGCCCCCTACGGTCGTCTCCCTACCTGCTCAGGACCGCGCCTGTGCTGTACGCCTGGCACAGCGCCGGGCTGACCGTCTTCGTGCCGTCACCCGCGAGCACATCGAACAGGCCCTCCACCCGCATCACGGTGAAAGGGCCAAGAGCATGGCGACCGCGCTGCGTTCCCTCTGCAGCGCGCCGAAGCGGGAGAAGCCCATCTTCCGCAACCCCGCCCGCCGCGTGTCGCTCACCACGGCCCGCGCGCTACCCAAGCCGCTGCCCGAGGACCAACTCCGCGGCACGCTCCAGCGGCTGGCCACCGTACGTGACCGGCTCAGCTTCCTCCTCGCCGCCGTCCACGCCCTGGGCACCCACGACCAGCGCGGACCTCTCCTGCACGACCTCGACCTCAGCCGCGCCACCCTCGTCGTACACCGCGAACGCCGTCTGGACCACACCCTCTACCTCGACGAACTCACCTTCCACCACGCCACCTTGTGGCTGGCACAACGCCACCGCCGCTGGCCGACCAGCACCAACCCCTACCTCCTGGTGACCGCCCACACCGCCGTCGACGACACCGACCCTCAGATCAGTACGAAAGCCATCAACAAACCCCTGCGCCGCGCCGGCCTCCAAGCCGGCCGACTGCGCATGGACCGCATCCTCGACGAAGCCAAGCACACCGGCGACCCGGTACACCTCATCCGCCTCTTCGGCCTGTCTCCGCACACAGCCATGCAGTACCTGCGCGCCGCTCACCCCGGCCGCCACCCCCGACTCCCTGCAGCCATGAACCTCTGATGATCTACACCCGGACCGGACCCACAGGCACCGATGCACGGCTGCTCCGGGGCTCCCAGCCCGGAGCAGCTGGTGCGAGGCTAGGCCGGCGGCCGACCCGCTGATGCGGATAGCGGTGGTCTCAGTAGAGGCTCCGCCGCAGTAAATCCGGCATTCACTGCGGCAGGACAGGCAAGGGCAACGTGGGCGATCGGATTGCGGACAGAATCTGACCTAGATGCCTCCTACTGTCGTCTGCGACCGGGGAACCGGAAGGTTCGGCCACCGCTCAGAGCGATGCCGACCTCAACAGACAGCAGCAGGGAGCGACGTGACAATTCTGGTTACTGGCGCGACGGGAAATCTGGGGCGCCACGTGGTCGAGCGACTTCGGCAGACCGGACAGACGGTTCGCGCGCTCACGCGTGCCCCGGCCGAGGCGACCGGTCTGCCCGACGACGTCGAAGTGGTGGGTGGCGACCTCACGAAGCCGCAGACGCTGGCAGCGGCTCTCGACGGGGTCTCCGCCCTGCACCTGATCGGAACCACCGGGCACGACCATGCCCCGTTGCGTACAGGGCCGCAGATCATGGCGATGGCCGCCGAGGCGGGTGTACGGCGGATGACGGTCTTGGCGGTCGGCGAAGAAGGAGAGCTGGAACAAGCCGTGCGTGACAGCGGCCTGGAGTGGACGTTCATCTGGCCGATCGACTTCATGTCCAACGCGTTGAGGTGGGCTGAGGCCATCCGCGATACGGCGGAGGTCCGTGAGCCGTACGCGCATCGCAGGACCGCTTCGGCCGACGAGAGAGATGTCGCCGACGTTGTCGCTACTGTGCTTGCCGGGGGTGGCCACGCAGGAAGGCGTTTCATCGTGTCGGGGCCCGAAGCGCTCACGCCGGCCGACAAGGTGTCTGCCATCGCGCGGGCGACCGGCCGTGAGATCCGTTTCACCGAGCTGACCGATGATCAGGCACGTCGGCAATGGCGGGCTGAGGGCTGGCCCGAGGAGGGCATCGAGTTCATGCTGCACATGTGGGCGACCGTGCCCGAGACGGTGGCCAGGGTGACTTCAGCGGTCGAGGAAGTTGTCGGCCGTTCGCCGCGGACCTTCGCCCAATGGGCCGCCGCACACGCTGACGTCTTCCGCCCCTGATACGCGGGTAGGGCGTGAGTACGTGTTTTTCTTCTTGGCGCTTTCAGCACCTTGCGGCCCAGCCGTTGAGCAGCGAGCTGTGAAACGATCACGGGCGATGGTGGGAAACCATCAGTGTCTGACCACCGCAGCGCCACCTCAGCCTCGCACAGGAACTCCAGCGCCGCATCGGTCTCGCCGACTGCACGGCGGCGCCTCAGAACCCGTCTATGAACCCTCGCCGTGAGCCGAGCCGTTGGCCTGCGCGAGGCCGAGCCGGCGCCGGGGTGCTTGGCGTAGGAGATCCAACTCTCGACGACCCGCGAGTTCCCCATCGGCGAGGTGCAGGAATCCGCGAACCCGTGGGATTCATCGAGGGGCCGATACCGACGCGGACGTCGGCCCCGAGGCGGGACAGGGTGCGCACGCGCAGGAGCTCGCCCAGGTGGCGGGCGTCGGTGCCGTGGTAGCGCAGCGCTCCCTTCAGCTCCACGAGCGCCGCGGTGGGCGGGACGGCCTGCATCACCGGGGAGAGCTCCGCCAGCTGGTCCAGAACCTGCCGGTAGAGCTCCTCCCGCAGCCGGTCCGGACACCGCACGTGCATCGCCGGCAACGCCACGCAGATCCTCGCCCGGGACACGGTCTGCCTCTCGACGTCCCCGCACACAAAACCGGCAGCAGCGTTCACGAAGCCGGTCGACCCGCTGCTCGGGACGGCAATCAACACTTGGGAAGCCCTGCGCCCAAGCCAGCCCAAGCGCACCGACAGTCGGACGGGCGAACAGATCGACTTCCTGTTCTCCTACGCACCCGCGCCGTCTCCAGCGGCTACATCGACAGCATCATCCCCATGCTCTGCCGCAAGGCCGGCGTTCCAGCCGCCGATATCCGCGGCAGCATCACCAGCTGCCGCGCCCGCTCCATCTCCCACAAGCCGTCCGGCACGATCCAACTCCACGTTCCCCGCCCCATGCCGGGCCAACATCCGCCTCACCACAGGAAACGGTCCAAGCAAGTGTTTTTCTTCTCTGGCCGTGAGGTGCGTAGGCCAGATGGATCTGGTCCGTGGGGCTGATCTGACCGACGCCGAAGCGCCAGCTGGCTCGCAGCCACCGCGGCTGAAGAGAGGTGATTCGCTCGGCTGATGAGGGGGTGGCCGCCTGCACGGCGGGCCCTCCCTCAATACGACAGCCTGCGCAACCCCGGCATGTCGTGCAGGCCGTTGTGAAGCACGCCCTGACTTAACCGGCAAGCGTCGATGACGGTCCGGGGCGTTCGCTCACGAGTTCGCGGGCGGCCAGGGCGGTTCCTTCGATGCGGGCGCTGATCTTGGCGAAGGCGGTGTCGCGGGAGGTTGAGGTGTCGTCGGCGAAGGGAGAGAAGCCGCAGTCGTCGCAGGTGCCCAGACGGTTGGGGGGCAGGTGACGGGCGGCGGCGAGGACACGGTCGCGGACCTCCTCAGGCGTTTCGACACGTGGGTCGATCGGGTCGGTGACGCCGATGAACACCTGGGCCTGGTCGGGGAGATGTTCAGCGAGCACGGCGAGGACCCTGTCCGGTTCCGGCTCGCTGGCGAGCTGGATGTAGAAGGCACCGGCCTTGAGACGGAGCAGTGCGGGCAGCAGAGCCGTGTAGTCGACGTCCAGGCTGTGGGTGGAGTCCTGATCGCCGCCGGGGCAGGTGTGGACTCCGATCCTGGTCTGTTCGGTGCTGGAGAAGCGGTCCAGGACGCGGTTGTTGAGGGCGATGAACTGGTCCAGCAGGCTGCCGCTCGGGTCGAGCTTCAGCGCGAGACGGGCCTCGGTGAAGTCGAGCTGGACACGGTGGGCGCCGGCGTCCAGACATCGACGGATGTCCGCCTCGGCCTCGGCGGTGAGGTCGTCGAGGAAGGCTTCGCGGGGGTATCCCTCGATGCCGTCGGGTGGGTAGAGCAGGCTGAGCGCCGACGGCGCGATGACGGCCTGCTTCACCGGAGAGGCCGCGTGCCGGAGTGCGGCGTGCAGGTAGCGGTCGGCGTACACGCCGTAGCGCAGTGGTCCGGCCGTAAGGCGGGGCAGCTGCCGCTGGTGCCCGTCGGCGAACGGGATGATGACACCGTCGGGTGCCAGTCGGTTCAGGCCGGTCAGGGGGTAGGTGGCGAAGCTGGGTTTGGTCTGTTCGCCGTCGGTGACGACCGGGGAGCCGATCTCCTCCAGGCGGCGGACGGTGTCGCAGACGGCGCGGTCCTGGGCGGCGGCGAGTTCCTCGTCGCCGATCCGGCCCGCTGCATGGTCCGCCATGGCGGCGAGCAGCTCGGCGGGCCGCGGGATGCTGCCGATCGGTTCGGTGGGAATGCCCACCGTGGTCTGGATCACGGCCTGATCTCCAGCTGTGCCTCACCGTTGCTGCCCTGGAGCCCGGACAACAGGCATGAGGTGGGCAGTTCACCGGGGAGCGCGGCAACGGTCCGATGCACCGTCAGCCCTTCGCCTCGGCCCTCGACTACCCGGCCCGACAACCTGACTACGAGGGCGCCGGCGACCCGAATACTGGTGCTGCTGTCGTATGCGATCGATGACTGCCGCCCGTCACCGTAGCGGACGGCTTCCTTAACTGGCCCTAACAAAGCCTCTGGACGTGCCGATGGGTGATCAGGCAGACGGCGAGTCCAAGGAATGCCTCATGAATGTCGTCGCGTCGTTCCC
>NZ_JBITLW010000027.1:0-40058 GCF_044465645.1 Streptomyces sp. NPDC049627
CACCCCACCCGCACAGGCGCCGCAGGCATCACGCGCACCCCCACTCACCCCGCACAGGCCGCCGCAGGCACCCCCGCCCAACCGCCGGAGGCAACCCGCCCCCACCCGAGTGGCTCCCAACGCCACACCCCCGCCCCTATGCCGCGTTTGTCTGATTAGCGCGTATCGTCGCCGCATGCCCACGCCATACGGATCCCGCGGCGGCATGGCGTTCGGCACGGAGGAGCTGCGTGTGCTCCGCCGCGCCCTCGCCCTCGCCCTCCACCCCAGCCCCGCCTCGGCCGAGGACGTCCAGGACTGTCTCCGCCTCACCGAGTCCCTAGACGAGGCGATGCGCGAGGGCGACCGGCTGCGTGCGTTCCTGGTGGCCGACCTCGCCCGCTACCGCGCCACCCTCCCCGGCACCGCAGCCGGCTACCTCACCCTCCTCGAGGAGTCCCTCGCCGCCGGGTACCGCCCCACCCCCGACGACCTCGCCGCCCTCCGGGCCTTGCGCCGCAACCCCACCGCCGCCACCCTCCTCAGCCGCTGCCAGACCCTCGTCGAACAGGACGTACGAGACCGCCGCACGCACGGCACCGCCCGCCCGGCGCCAGGCCCAGCGCCCTGCGCGACCCCCGCCATCCCGGCGTCCCGCACCCACCTCCTGGCCCTCCCCGGAGGCCTCTCCGAAGGGTCTCCCAGCGCCCCGGTCGTCCTCCCCACCCAGGACGGCGGCCAGGAACCCGCCAAGCAGCCGCGCAAAAAGCCCGCCGAAAAGCCGGCCGCTCCCCGGCCCGCCCCCGCCCCCGGCCCCGAGCCCACCCCCGCCGCCCCGAAGCCCTCACGCCCCATCCCCACACCCGGCGAGGTCTTCCCCCGTCGCAAACCGACCCCACCGCCCGCGACGAGTCCCTCCCGGCAACTCGCCGCAGGCTGAGCCCAACGGCAGCGCAAAGACCAGGCAGACGACTCCGGAAACGCCGCCCGGCCTTCACCGGCCGGGCCGCCCGGTCGCACCCCGCCCCGCCCGCACTCCACCCCCTGGCTACCCTGGACGCATGGACTACGTCTCCGCGCTCCTGCCCCCGGCTGTCATGGCCGTGTTCTTCATCGGTGTGATCAGGGTGATCGTGAAGACCCAGGGCGGAGCCAACAAGGCCAAGGAGGACGCGGCCGTCGACGCCGCCCTCGCGCGCGTGGAGGGCACCCGCCAGGCCTCCCCGAACCCGGACGCCTGAGCCACCTGAGTCGACTGAGTCGACAGGGCTTGCGTCCTTTTTGTTCCCATTTGCCGGGGAAGATGCCCGTCCGGCACGCCAACACCCACTTCTCCCACTATGGTGCTGAGCTGTGCCTCGCCCCTTGGGAGAACTCGAAGACGCGGTCATGACGCGGGTGTGGAAGTGGAACCGCCCGGTGACCGTTCGAGAAGTCCTGGAAGATCTCCAGCAGGAACGGTCCATCGCGTACACCACGGTGATGACCGTTTTGGACAATCTCCATCAGAAGGGCTGGGTACGCCGCGAAGCGGAAGGCCGCGCCTATCGATATGAGGCGGTCTCCACACGAGCCGCCTACGCGGCCGCCCTGATGAACGACGCCTGGTCGCAGAGTGACAACCCCGCCGCCGCGCTCGTCGCCTTCTTCGGCATGATGAGCGAGGAACAGCGCCAGTCCCTGCGAGACGCCGTACGCATCGTCCAGGGCCCGGAAACGCCCGCACCAGCGGAACCACCGGATACGCGCCGCGTTACCGGCACCGATACCCCCGGAACCGATACCGGCACAAGCGATACCGCCACCGATACGACCCCCCATACCGGCGGCGGCGCCGATACCGGGCCGGATACCCGTACCGATACCCGCCCCGATACCGGCCAGGAGAACCCCGGCTCGGCGCGGGAGCCCGGCGGGCGATAGCGTCCGCTCATGTCAGCAGAGAGCCACTCCGCCGAGACCCCCACGGGGGAGAGCCCGGAAGTCACCGCAAAAGCCATCACCGTCCGGCGGGCCCGCACCAGCGATGTCCCGGCGGTACGTCGTCTCCTTGACGAGTACGTCCGGCGTCGCATCCTGCTCGACAAAGCCACGGTGACGCTTTACGAGGACATCCAGGAGTTCTGGGTGGCGGAACGCGACGACAACGGAGAGGTCGTCGGCTGCGGCGCCCTGCACGTGATGTGGGAAGACCTGGCGGAAGTCCGCACTCTCGCCGTGAAGCCCGGCCTGAAGGGCGCCGGCGTCGGTCATCAGTTGCTGGAGAAGTTGCTGCACACCGCGCGCTGGCTCGGCGTTCGCCGGGTTTTCTGTCTGACCTTCGAAGTGGACTTCTTCGGCAAGCACGGCTTCGTCGAGATCGGTGAGACGCCGGTTGACACCGATGTCTACGCGGAGCTGCTGCGTTCCTATGACGAGGGCGTGGCGGAGTTCCTCGGTCTCGAACGAGTGAAACCGAACACCTTGGGCAACAGCCGGATGCTTCTGCATCTGTGATCGCCGGGCAGCCTTCACCGATCCATCAACGATCCACCAAGGATCCGCGAGCCGTATTCCGCCCGAACGGCCATGCCCGGGTGCCCTATGTCCGAAACGCGCATGTTTCCGGACCGGGGTCGGACCAGTGGGTCTCTCCCGGGGGTTTGTGTTTTTCCCGCAAAAGCGGTTTGCTTTCCGACGTACTGCAGTACTGCATATAACAGGGGACGGCGAAACGGCGGACGCCGCAGACCCCCGGCCCTCAAGTTATCGATGAAAGGAAATCCGGTGGCACAGAAGGTTCAGGTCCTTCTTGTCGACGACCTCGACGGCGGCGAGGCGGACGAGACCGTCACGTTCGCGCTGGACGGCAAGACGTACGAGATCGATCTCACGACTGCCAATGCGGACAAGCTCCGTGGCCTTCTCGAGCCTTACGTGAAGGGCGGTCGTCGTACCGGAGGCCGTGCTTCGGGTGGCCGCGGAAAGGCGCGCGCCGCTTCCGGTGGCAGCCAGGACACCGCGCAGATCCGCGCGTGGGCCAAGGAGAACGGCTACGAGGTCAACGACCGCGGCCGCGTCCCCGCGTCCATTCGCGAGGCTTACGAGAAGGCCAACGCCTGATCTGCAGGCCGATGCCTGCTCTACGGACAGGCCGAAGGCTGGGCGCACGCGCGTCGCAGCCGAAGACGGTGGCAGTGCGTGGCCACCGTGTCCAGAACCCGTACCAGATCGGGGGCGCCCCCACCGCCCCCCAGGGCCGACAGCGTCGGCAGCGACGCCTCGACCTCGCCCCCAGGCTCGGGGGGCCGCATCCATACGGCGGCCCCCTGCACGGCGTCCGGGCGGACCGGGGGAAGCGACCGCACCGCGCCGGGCCCCGGCAGCCCGGGACGTCGTACGCCCTGCCCCGTTCCCGGACCGACGGGATGCCTTACGGCCGTGACCGGCCCCCACTCGGGTGGCAGGGGCGCCTCCATGAGGTCGCCCGCCCCGAGCGTCGTGAGGTCCAGGGGCAGCGTGCCCCACTCCAGCCAGGCCAGCACCCCCGGCACCTCCTCCGCGCTGCCCGCGGCGAGGAGCAGCCGCATCCGGTCGCCCCGGACGGCCACCGGGGAGTGCGCTGTCAGATGGTGCAGTGCCGCGCGGCCGGCCTCGGCCGGGACGTCCAGGACGTCGAAGCGCGGCCCCACGCGAAGGGACGGCGGGAATTCCGGTCCCCCGGGCACCACGGGCCAGCCCAGTTCGTTCTCGTACCACCGGCGGACCTGATCGCTCGGACCGAGCGGCCGACGGGGCGGAGGGATCGTGGCGAGGTCCGTGGTCATCACGGGGCGAGTGCCGACCATGCCAAGTGCAACCGCCGGAAGAGCATGCCGGTTACGCTAAGTGTCAGAGCGGACGCACAGGGTGTCGAAAAGGGGGCGTGCGGGGGGTATGGGGAGGCGCAAGGTTGTTCGCCCGTAGCGGAGGGAACCGGGGGGCGCGGCATGGAGTGTCAGTCCCAGCGGGTAAGACATCCCTAGTGGGAGGGGGCGACACGCAGGACAGTGGGTCTCACGTTCGCCATCGGCGTACTGATGGTGAGGGTAACCACCTGGCCTGCGGGAACATCGTCTCGCACCATCGGGTTGGAGCAGATGTCGGCGTTAGCGGGGTCAGGAGGCCATCGACGGTGTCGGCAGTTGGAATGAGCGGTCCCCGCTTGCGGGACTAAGCTGCGGAAGGACAGGGAGGGGAAGTTCCCCCCACTGCCTGACCGCTCTGAGGAGCGATTAACGATGTTCGAGAGGTTCACCGACCGCGCGCGGCGGGTTGTCGTCCTGGCTCAGGAAGAAGCCCGGATGCTCAACCACAACTACATCGGCACCGAGCACATCCTCCTGGGCCTGATCCACGAGGGTGAGGGTGTCGCCGCCAAGGCCCTTGAGAGCCTCGGGATTTCGCTCGAGGCGGTCCGCCAGCAGGTGGAGGAGATCATCGGCCAGGGCCAGCAGGCCCCGTCCGGGCACATCCCCTTCACCCCCCGTGCCAAGAAGGTCCTGGAGCTGTCGCTCCGCGAGGCCCTTCAGCTGGGTCACAACTACATCGGCACGGAGCACATCCTGCTCGGCCTGATCCGTGAGGGCGAGGGCGTCGCCGCCCAGGTCCTGGTCAAGCTGGGCGCAGATCTCAACCGGGTGCGGCAGCAGGTCATCCAGCTGCTCTCCGGCTACCAGGGCAAGGAGACCGCCGCCGCCGGCGGGCCTGCCGAGGGCACGCCCTCGACGTCCCTGGTCCTCGACCAGTTCGGCCGGAACCTCACCCAGGCCGCTCGTGAGTCCAAGCTCGACCCGGTCATCGGGCGCGAGAAGGAGATCGAGCGGGTCATGCAGGTGCTGTCCCGCCGTACCAAGAACAACCCGGTCCTGATCGGTGAGCCCGGCGTCGGTAAGACGGCGGTCGTCGAGGGGCTGGCTCAGGCGATCGTCAAGGGCGAGGTGCCCGAGACGCTGAAGGACAAGCACCTCTACACGCTTGACCTCGGCGCGCTGGTCGCCGGCTCCCGCTACCGCGGTGACTTCGAGGAGCGCCTGAAGAAGGTGCTCAAGGAGATCCGCACCCGCGGCGACATCATCCTGTTCATCGACGAGCTCCACACGCTGGTCGGTGCGGGTGCCGCCGAGGGCGCCATCGACGCCGCTTCCATCCTGAAGCCGATGCTGGCCCGCGGTGAGCTGCAGACCATCGGTGCGACCACGCTGGACGAGTACCGCAAGCACCTGGAGAAGGACGCGGCCCTGGAGCGCCGCTTCCAGCCCATCCAGGTCGCGGAGCCGTCCCTGCCGCACACGATCGAGATCCTCAAGGGTCTGCGCGACCGGTACGAGGCGCACCACCGCGTCTCCATCACGGACGAGGCCCTCGTTCAGGCCGCCACCCTGGCCGACCGGTACATCTCGGACCGCTTCCTGCCGGACAAGGCGATCGACCTGATCGACGAGGCCGGTTCCCGGATGCGCATCCGCCGGATGACCGCGCCGCCGGACCTGCGCGAGTTCGACGAGAAGATCGCCGGCGTCCGCCGCGACAAGGAGTCCGCGATCGACTCGCAGGACTTCGAGAAGGCCGCCTCCCTGCGTGACAAGGAGAAGCAGCTCCTGGCCGCCAAGGCCAAGCGGGAGAAGGAGTGGAAGGCCGGCGACATGGACGTCGTCGCCGAGGTCGACGGCGAGCTGATCGCCGAGGTCCTCGCCACGGCCACCGGTATCCCGGTCTTCAAGCTGACCGAGGAGGAGTCCAGCCGCCTGCTCCGCATGGAGGACGAGCTCCACAAGCGCGTCATCGGCCAGGACGACGCCGTCAAGGCGCTGTCGAAGGCGATCCGCCGTACGCGTGCGGGCCTGAAGGACCCGAAGCGTCCGGGTGGTTCGTTCATCTTCGCCGGCCCGTCCGGTGTCGGTAAGACCGAGCTGTCCAAGGCGCTCGCCGAGTTCCTCTTCGGTGACGAGGACGCCCTGATCTCCCTCGACATGTCGGAGTTCAGCGAGAAGCACACGGTCTCGCGTCTCTTCGGTTCGCCCCCCGGCTACGTGGGCTACGAAGAGGGTGGCCAGCTGACCGAGAAGGTCCGCCGCAAGCCGTTCTCCGTCGTCCTGTTCGACGAGGTGGAGAAGGCCCACCCGGACATCTTCAACTCGCTGCTGCAGATCCTGGAGGACGGTCGCCTGACCGACTCCCAGGGCCGGGTCGTGGACTTCAAGAACACGGTCATCATCATGACGACCAACCTCGGCACCCGGGACATCTCCAAGGGCTTCAACCTGGGCTTCGCGGCCTCGGGTGACACGAAGACCAACTACGAGCGCATGAAGAACAAGGTGTCGGACGAGCTCAAGCAGCACTTCCGCCCCGAGTTCCTCAACCGCGTCGACGACGTGGTCGTCTTCCCGCAGCTGACCCAGGACGACATCCTGCGGATCGTCGACCTGATGATCGGCAAGGTGGACGAGCGCCTGAAGGACCGGGACATGGGCATCGAGCTCTCCCAGTCCGCCAAGGAGCTGCTGTCCAAGAAGGGTTACGACCCGGTGCTGGGGGCGCGTCCGCTGCGTCGCACCATCCAGCGCGAGATCGAGGACTCGCTGTCGGAGAAGATCCTCTTCGGCGAGCTGCGTCCCGGTCACATCGTGGTCGTGGACACCGAGGGCGAGGGCGAGACCAAGACCTTCACCTTCCGCGGTGAGGAGAAGTCGGCGCTGCCCGACGTCCCGCCGATCGAGCAGGCGGCCGGTGGAACCGGGCCGAACCTGAGCAAGGAGGCCTGACCCTCAAGGGGTTGAGCCGAAGACAAGGGGCCGGTGCTCTTCGCACCGGCCCCTTGTCCATGCCCAGGAGGGCGTGGCTTACGACAACTGCCCGTCGTAGTCCGGCAGCTTGTACGTCTTCTCGGCGTGGCCGCCCGACAGGTCGGTGGCGCTGTTGCCGATGTTCGCGATGATCGTGTAGCCCTTGGACTCGATGGCGGCGCGCTGGGCCGTCTTGTAGTCCGCGACGTTCTTGAAGAGGTCGATGAAGCCGCGCACATAGAGGCCCGAGACCTGGTAGCCGACGTGCTTGAGGTTGTAGTCGGTCACCGCGTAGATGATGCCCGGGCGCGCGGTCACGAAGAACAGGGAGACGCCGTGCTCCTGGGCGTACTTGGCGACCTCCAGGACCGGCTTGTTGGCCGGCTGCGGGTAGCTGAAGCCGAAGTCCGTCTCCAGGGTCGTGTTGTCGATGTCGAAGACGATCGCCTGCTTCTCACCGGGCTTGGTGTCCGCGATCCGCTGCTTGAGATAGGGCAGCGCCTGGTCCATGACCGCCTGGCAGTCCTTCTGCCAGGTGGGGTAGTCGACATCCGCCGAGGACGCTGTTGCGGCCGTGGTGGCGGTGGAGGCGCCGGCAGCGGTCGCCGTCGCCGCTTCGGCGGGGACCGCGAGGGCCACGAGGGCGGCCGTGGAGACGGTGCTGACCGCGATACGGCGCGCCCAGGGGCGAAGCGTCATGTGGGGGGTCCTCTCACGTCACGTGCGCTGAGTTGTCGCGTGCATGTTCGTGTGCAGGAGTGGCTGGTGGGGAACCAGCGGGTTACCGGACGGTAGCTCACGTTGAGGCGTCGCTCACAGAGGTGCGACGGAATTGGTTACGCAAGGACCCGGTGGGGGCGTAGCGCCCGTCACATTCCGGGGTTTCGTGATTGCGCTGAGCGGTGACATGCCGCACAGGCGATTTGTCCGTTACTAGAGGGAATAGTGGAAAAGGGATCACGGGCAAAAGGAGCTTCTGTCTCAAATCCCGCCAGGTGATGGCGCTATCCGTCCCGATTTATCCCTAATGGAAGCTCTGTCAAGATGCGGGAACTTTTGCAGGGGAGTACTAGCGTCCGTCGTAGATAAGGCGTTTTGGGGTTCGGGGCGGCAGGGGTTACCAAGGGATGGCCATCCGGCGACCGCTTGTGCGTCGGGTGGTTTTCTCTGTCGTCTTCCCCCTGAGGTTTCGCATGTCCCCGCGCTTCTCGTTCCGTTCGTCCCGTACGTCCTCGTTCCGCACCCGTGCCGCTGTGCTGGCCGCCGGCCTGGGGGCCTCGGTCGTGCTGGGCGCCGGAGGCGCGGTCGCCGCGGAGATGACCTCCGCCACCGGTGTCTCCACCGCCGTACAGGCGCAGAGCGCCGCCGTGAAGAAGGCCGCCGCCAAGAAGGCCGTCTCCTGGGTGAGCCCGGTGAAGAAGTACACGAAGACCGCCAGCTTCGCGCAGGCCGGTGCCAGGTGGCAGTCCACCCACAGCGGGCAGGACTTCGCCGTTCCCAGCGGCACCAAGGTCATGGCCGCGCACGGCGGCACCGTCGTCAAGGCCGGCGGCAACGGCGCCGGTGACGGTCCCGCGTACGGCAACGCCGTCGTCATCAAGCACGGCAACGGGACCTACTCCCAGTACGCCCACCTGTCCCGCATCGAGGTGAAGGTCGGCCAGGTCGTCAAGGCCGGTCAGCAGATAGCCCGGTCCGGCAACACCGGCAACTCCAGCGGGCCGCACCTGCACTTCGAGATCCGTACGACCGCCAACTACGGCTCCGCCGTCGACCCCGTGGCCTTCCTGCGGGCCAAGGGTCTGACGGTCTGAGTCACCGAGTCGCTCAGGCGCCCTTGTGCGCCTGGGTGACCAGGTCCGTGGCGACCTCGAGGACGGCCCTGCGCTTGTCCTCGGGGTCGCCTTCGAGGTCCTTCAGCACGAACATGCCGGCGTGCATCGTGAACAGGGCGCTGATGCAGCGGACCTGGTCGACGAGGTCGGCGTCCGGGTCGATGATGATGTCGCGGATGCCGAGCATGCGGTCCTTGAACATCTCGCCGATGCTCAGCTCGCGGACCGTGGCCTGGTTCTCCTGCATGAAGCGGAAGAGCGGGGCCGCGTCGGTCAGGACCTCGCTGTAGCGGCGTACGATCTCCTGCTTCGTCTCGAGGGTGTGCGGCTGCCGCCTGCCCCACTCGATCAGGTCCTCGATCGGCTGCGTCAGATCCTCGAAGAGGCTGACGATGATCTCTTCCTTGGTCTTGAAGTGGTAGTACAGGGCCGCCTTCG
This sequence comes from Streptomyces sp. NPDC049627, assembly GCF_044465645.1. NCBI lineage: Bacteria > Bacillati > Actinomycetota > Actinomycetes > Kitasatosporales > Streptomycetaceae > Streptomyces > Streptomyces sp. NPDC049627. The sequence continues at coordinate 9,059 of NZ_JBITLW010000027.1, forward strand.
TGACCTCCAGGCGCTCGGCGATCTCGCGCAGGGAGGTCTTCTCGTAGCCCTGCTCGGCGAAGAGTTCGAGGGCCACGTCCTGGATGCGCTGGCGGGTGTTCCCGCGGCGCCGCTGCTTGGTGCCGTCCATGGTGCCGCCCATCCTCGTACTCCTCGGCATTCCGTAAAACTTACTTGACGCCCGGCTAGTTACGCCTCTACCTTCCCTGAGTGTAGACAACTAGCCGGGCGGCAAGTAAGTGGCTGGGGGAGTGGGAACCATGGCGGACACACGGACAGTGGGCACAAAGGCGGAGCAAGACGCCGGACAACGGGCCGGGCAAGGGGCCGGGCAAGGGGCCGGGAAACAGCCCAAGAGCGTGCGGGTCGTGCTGCTCGCGCTGATGATCACGATGATGCTCGCGATGCTCGACAACATGATCGTGGGCACGGCGATGCCGACGATCGTGGGTGAGCTCGGCGGGCTGGAACATCTGTCGTGGGTCGTCACGGCCTACACGCTGGCGACCGCCGCCTCCACCCCGCTGTGGGGCAAGATCGGTGACATGTACGGGCGCAAGGGCGTCTTCATGTCGTCGATCGTGCTCTTCCTGATCGGGTCCGCGCTGAGCGGCATGGCCCAGGACATGGGGCAGCTGATTGCGTTCCGGGCGGTGCAGGGTCTGGGCGCCGGCGGTCTGATGGTCGGCGTCATGGCGATCATCGGTGATCTGATTCCGCCGCGGGAGCGGGGCAAGTACCAGGGCATGATGGCCGGCGTGATGGCGCTCGCGATGATCGCCGGGCCGCTGGTCGGCGGCACCATCACCGACCACTGGGGCTGGCGCTGGGCGTTCTACATCAACCTGCCGCTCGGGGTCGTGGCGCTGGGTGCGATCAGTGTCGTGCTGCATCTGCCGAAGAAGCGGGCGCAGGCGCGGATCGACTATCTGGGGGCGGCGCTGCTGACCGTGGGGATCACGGCGATCGTGCTGGTCACCACGTGGGGCGGTACGGAGTACGCCTGGACCTCCGCGCGGATCATGGAGCTCATCGGGATCGGTGTGGCCGCGCTGGTGGGCTTCCTGTTCTGGCAGACCAAGGCTGCTGAGCCGGTGGTGCCGCTGCACATCTTCCGCAGCCGGAACTTCACGCTGATGTCGATCATCGGCTTCATCACCGGCTTCGTGATGTTCGGTGCGACGCTGTTCCTGCCGCTGTACCAGCAGTCGGTGCAGGGGGCGTCCGCGACCAACTCCGGGTTGCTGCTGCTGCCGATGCTCGGGGCGATGCTCGTGACGTCGATGGTGGCCGGGCGGGTGACCACGAACACCGGGCGGTACAAGGTGTTTCCGATCGCCGGCAGCGTGCTGATGATCGTCGGGCTGTATCTGATGTCGTTGATGGACACCGGGACGAGTCGTTTCACGTCCGGGGTGTACATGGCCGTGGTCGGTCTCGGGATGGGCTGTCTGATGCAGATCACCATGCTGGTCGCGCAGAACAGCGTCGAGATGAAGGACATGGGGGTCGCGTCCTCGTCCACCACGCTGTTCCGGACGCTGGGGTCGTCGTTCGGTGTCGCGATCATGGGGGCGTTGTTCAACAGCCGGGTGCAGGACGTCATGGCCGAGCGCGGCGGGGCGCTGGGGGCGAAGGTGACCGAGCAGTCGGCGCAGTTGGATGCGGCGAGCTTGGCGAAGTTGCCGGTGGCTGTGGCGGGGGCGTATCGGCATGCGGTGTCTGCTGGGACGCACGGGGCGTTTCTGCTGGGGGCCGTGGTGGCTGTGGTGGCCTTGGTCGCGGCTGTGTTCGTCAAGGAGGTGCCGCTGAAGGGGGCCGGGCCTCAGGCGGCGGCGGACGCCGTGTGAGTGTGCGGTGGGAGACCCTCGGGTGGTGTGCTGCCCGGGGGTCTTCGCCGTTGTTCTGATCGCCCCCGCCGCCCCTACCCGTCCCATCCCTGAAGGGGCTCCGCCCCTTCGACCCCGCCAGAGGGCTGCCGCCCCCTGGACCCCCGCTTCGGCCCCGAAAGGGCCTCGTCCTCAAACGCCGGACGGGCTGTTCCGCGCCGGAAACCCCCGGCCCACAACATCGCGTAGCAACCCGGGATCAACGAGGCTCCGCGGCCGACGTGCTTGTCGCGGTACTCGCTCGGTGTCAGGCCGGTCCGTGCCTTGAAGCGTGTCGAGAAGGTGCCGAGGCTGCTGAAGCCGACCAGGTGGCAGATTTCCGTCACGGTCAGATTGGCCCCTCGCAGGTACTCCTCGGCGCGCTCGATCCGGCGATGCGTCAGATACTGGCCCGGCGTCTCGCCGTACGCCGCCTTGAAGACCCGGACGAAGTGGTACCGCGAATACCCGGCATGTGCGGCGACGGCATCCAGGTCGAGGCCGGGATCGGCCCAGTCCCGGTCCATGGCGTCCTTGGCCAGCCGCAACTGCCGCACCTTGTCCATGAAACCGATGGTGACACGCCCCACTGACAACGACCCCGGCCGGCAAGGGGACAGCAGAGCAACTCTGGAGAAGCGTCGGGACGCACCCCCTGCCTACCGTGACGGGCAGGAAGAGAAAGCCGGAACACGGGAGCGTGCCGTCATGATCAAGGGCCTGGGCATCACCACCGTATGGACGTTTGACCAGCAGCGCACCAAGGCGTTCTTCACCGAGAAGATCGGCTTCGAGGTGCGGAACGATCTCTCCATGGGGGACATGCGGTGGGTCACCGTCGGCGCCAAGGACCAGCCGGACGTCGAGCTCGCGTTGATGAGCCTCGACGGGCCCGGTCTTGATCCCGAGTCGTCCGAGGCGCTGAAGAAGCTCGTCGGGAAGGGGGTCATCGGGGCCGGGGCGTTCCGGACCGACGACTGCCGGGGGGACTACGAGACCTTCAGGGCACGCGGGGTGGAGTTCATCCAGGAGCCACAGGAGCGGCCGTACGGCATCGAGGCGATCTTCCGCGACGACAACGGCAACTGGTACTCGCTGACCGAGCGGAGCGAGGAGCTCGACTTCTCCAAGCCGTTCGAGTGAGCCGACCCAAGGGGCCGACCAAGTGAGCCGACCGCCCAGCGCTCACTACGGCAGCATCGGGTAGCTCCCCGTGTTCGTCGGCGCGTGCTCCGGGAGCCACAGGACGGCCACCGCGCCCTCCGCCGGGACATGCTCCGGGGCGCCCGCCGGGCGTACGTTGCGGAAGGTCAGGCGGGCGCCGAGGACCCGGGCCTGACCGGCCGCGATCGTCAGGCCGAGGCCGTGGCCGTGGCCGGAGCGGTCGCTGCTGCCCGTGCGGAAGCGGCTGGGGCCCTCGGCGAGCAGGTCCTCGGGGAAACCGGGGCCGTGGTCGCGGACGCGGATGACCCGGCCCTCGACGGTGACCTCGATGGGCGGCCTGCCGTGCCGGGCCGCGTTCGCCAGCAGGTTGAACAGCACCCGCTCCAGGCGGCGGGGGTCGGTCATGACCTCCGACTCGTGGACGACCCGCACCTCGATCTCGGGGTCCTTCGCCGCGACCCGTCGGCTGACGAACTCGCCCAGCAGGATGTCCTGCAGCTCGGCCCGCTCCGAGGCACTGTCCAGGCGGGCCACCTCCAGCACGTCCTCGACGAGCGTGCGCATGGCCTTCGCCCGGTCCAGGACCAGTTCGGTGGGCCGGCCTGGGGGAAGGAGCTCCGCCGCCGTCAGCAGACCCGTCACCGGCGTGCGCAGCTCGTGGGCGATGTCCGCCGTGACCCGGCGCTCCGCCTCCAGCCGTTGCTGCAGCGCGTCCGCCATCGCGTCCACGGCGCTCGCGAGATCGTCGGTCTCGTCCCGTACGACGCCCCCGATGGCGTCCCGCACCCGTACGTCCGGCTCGCCGCTCGCGACCTGGTTCGCCGCGGCCGCCGCCTTGCGCAGCCGGCGCGACAACTGCGCGCCGATGAACACGCCGAGCGCGCTGCCGCCGAGAACGACCGCGATGGAGCCGATGACCATCGCCTGGTCGAGGCGGTTCAGGATGCGCTCACTGCGGTCGGTCCAGCCGCTGCGCAGCGACAGGACGTGGCCGTTGTTGAGCGGTACGGCCGCCCAGATGTCCGGCGCCCCGCTCGGCGTGTCCGTCACATAGGTCGCCCGCCGGCCCTCCTCGACCTTGTCCCGCAGCGCCGCCGGCAGCTCCGGGTCGTCGATCGTGGCGTTCGGGAAGTTGAGCCGCTTGGACTGTTCGTAGCTGCGCTGGGCGATCTTGATGCGCTCGTCCGCCAGGTCGCGCGCGCTGTCCAGCATCGAGACCCGCGCCTGGTTGTGCACGACCAGACTCAGCACGATCGCCACGAGCGCGCCGACCAGCGCGATCGCCGCACTCAGCTTCCATCTCAGGCCCGTGCGAATGGCCATACGGCCGCCCCGGCTGCCGCGGTGACCGCTCACCCGCAGGCCCGTACGGTCCGCCATGCGCCCGACGCCCGCACGGACGCCCGCCGCCCGACCCGCGAGGTCCCCCGGGTCCGTGAGGCCGATGCGCCCCGCGCCGGACGGAGCCGGTCGTCTGAACATCCCCCGCATGCCCGCCCCGCTCAGGCCTTCAGCTTGTAGCCGAAGCCACGGACCGTCTCGATGCGGTCCTGGCCGATCTTCGTACGCAGTCGCTGCACATGGACGTCGACGACGCGGGTGTCCCCGCCCCAGCCGTAGTCCCACACCCGCTCCAGCAGCTTGTCCCGCGACAGCACCGTGCCCGGCGCGGAGGAGAACTCCAGCAGCAGCCGCATCTCGGTCGGTGTGAGCGCCACCGGCTGCCCGGCCCTGCGCACCTCCATGCCCTCGGTGTCGACCTCCAGGTCACCGAAGGTCAGCACCCCGCCGCTCGCGGCCGTGTCGGCCTCGTCGGCCCGGTCACCCCCGCTCGCGTGCCCGAAGCGACGCAGCACCGCGCGGATCCGCGCGACCAGCACGGCACCGTCGAACGGCTTGGTCACATAGTCGTCCGCGCCCGCCTCCAGGCCCAGCACCACGTCGATCGAGTCGGCCCGCGCCGACAGCATGATCACCGGCACGGTCGACTCGTCGCGGATGCGCCGGCACAGACTGACCCCGTCCAGACCCGGGACCATGACGTCCAGCAGCGCGATGTCCGGCCGGTTCGTCCGGAACGCCTCCAGTCCCGACAGTCCGTCGGGCATGGCGGTGACCGCGAAGCCGTCCCGCTCCAGGGCGAGCTGGGTGGCCTCGCGGATGACGTCGTCGTCCTCGACGAACAGGACGTGGGTCTGGTCTGCCATCCCGGTGCTCTCAGTCCTCGTGGTTCTAGGTGGGCCCATGTGTGGTCTCGGGAAGTTCAGCCGTCGGAAGCCGCCGACTCGTCACCCCCGCCGAGGTTGCCGTAGTCGGTGCGCGTGCGGTCCTCCACCACGAAGCGGCCGGACGTCCACAGGTATGAGACCACGTTCTCGCTGGACGGGTTCGACAGCGCGTCGTCCTTGGCGTACACCTGCTGGGTCACCACCAGGTAGCCGCGGTCGATCTCCGCGTAGACCGGGGGCTCCTCGGCCTTGAACACATTGTGATACGCGCCACCCTGTTCGCGGTACACGTACGAGCCGACACCGACCTGGTCGCCGCAGGACAGGACGTTGACCACGATGTCGTCCGCGGGTCCGCCGGTCAGGTCGCCGTACGTCACGTCGACGGGATAGCCGTCGGACACGCACGGCTTCAGCTCGCGCTTGACCTCCGTCGAGACCTCGGGGTCCGCCTTGACCAGGCGGACGGCCTCCGTGGGGTCGGGGGCGGCGGAGGGGGAGGGCGAGGCCGCGGGCGCGAGCGATGACGAGACGGCCCTGCCGCCCATCGCGTCGTCGTGCGCCGGCCCCTCGTCGCGGGCGCCGGTACCGCCGGTGCCGCACCCGGAGACGAAAAGGGTGAGGGCGACGACCACGGCCATCGCCGTGAACGCCGCCTGGAGGGTCCCCCGGACGGGTACGGGTCCGGGGCGCTCGGGTCCGGTCTCCCCGGAACCTCCGTCGCTGCCCCTGTCACCCCTGTCCGTGCGCCCGGTGCCGCCCGCCGTCGTGCCTAGGCCGCGCAACGCTCCCGCTCCTCACGCTCCAGCGCGCGTGCGTCCAGATCGCGGGACTCCAGCTCCTCGCGGAGCCGGGCGAGCGCCCGGTGCAGCGTGCTCTTGACCGTTCCGGCCGACATGCCGAGGGCGGCGGCCGTCTCCTCCGTGGACATCTGCTCCCAGTGTCGCAGCACCACGACACTGCGCTGCTTGGGTGCGAGCACCTTCATGATGTCCATCAGCAGGGCGCGGTCCGCGTGCTGCTCGGTGGAGTCGTCGACCGAGGCGTCCGGGAGCTGCTCGGTCGGCACCTCCTCCAGCTTCCGCGCCCGCCACCACTCGGTCCGCGTGTTGATCATCACGCGGCGCAGGTAGGCGTCCGCGAGCCGCTTGTCCGCTATGCCGTCCCAGCGGTGGTACGTCCGCACCAGCGCCGTCTGGAGGAGGTCCTGGGCGTCCACCGGGTCCGGGACCAGCCGGCGGGCGCTGCGCAGCAGCGCGTCCTGCCGGGTGCGGACGTACTCCTCGAACTCGAGCACCTCGCCCTGCGCCATGTTGACCGCCTCCGATTCCCCGTGTCCGCCGGTCTGTTCGCCGTCGGTCTCACTGCCTGTGCTTCGTGGTCGTCCCCGTCTGTCGGGTACGGAAATGAAGCTACGGAGGCGTTGTCACGGGGCTGTCCGAAGCAGCCTGCGGCCAGCGCTCGGCTGTCCGTCGGTTGTGTAACGGAATCAGGAAAGGGACAAAACGGAGGTCGGGTTGGGATGGGTATGGGGTGATTTGGTAGGGGTAGTGGCCGTGCGGTGGCCGTGCGACTGCTGTCTGTTCGCTGTCACAGAGGCGGCGGAGCTGTGATGTGACTATGCGTCAGGTCGTCAGGTCAGGGGCAGCCGGTACGTCCCGCCGGGCAGCGGCTCCACCAGACCGTCCGCGACGAGGCCGTCCAGAGCCCGGGCGCGCTGCACCGGCTCGTGCCACACCCGGTCGAGGGCCGCCTGCGGGACGGGTGCGTGGGCCTCGCGGAGTACGGCGAGCAGCTTGCCGCGCACCTGGCGGTCGGTACCGGCGTACGTCTGACCGCGGCGGGGCGGCCCTTCGTGCTCCGGTTTCCCGGCCAGCCGCCAGGCGCAGCGGTCGGCGATCGGGCAGCGGTGGCACGACTCGTTCTTGGCGGTGCACACCAACGCGCCGAGCTCCATGGAGGCCGCGGCCCAGCGGGCGGCGACGTCCTCGTCGTCGGGCAGCAGGGCGCGGGCCAGCTTGCGTTCCGCGGCCGTGGTCGCGTTCGGCGGGTACTGCACGCCGGTGACGGCGCGTGCGAAGACCCGGCGGACGTTGGTGTCCAGGACGGGGTGGCGCTGGCCGTAGGCGAAGGAGGCGACCGCCGCGGCCGTGTACTCGCCGATGCCGGGCAGCGCGAGCAGCTGGGCGTGGTCCGTCGGTACGTCCCCGCCGTGCCGCTCCGCTATGGCGACGGCGGCACCGTGCAGCCGCAACGCGCGGCGCGGGTAGCCGAGCCGGCCCCAGGCGCGGACGGCCTCGCCGGGGGCGTCCTTGGCGAGGTCGGCGGGACGGGGCCAGCGGGACAGCCACTGTTCGTAGACGGGCAGGACGCGGTTCACGGGCGTCTGCTGCAGCATGAACTCGCTGACCATCACGCCCCAGGGGCCGGCCTCGGGGCGCCGCCAGGGCAGGTCGCGGGCGTTTTCGTCGAACCAGTCGATCACCGGGCTGTGCAGGTTCCCTCCGAGGGCGGAGCCGGAGAGGGCGTTGACGTCGGCGGTGCTGTCGGGTGAGGGCTTTGTGGGCGCAGTCATGGCCTTTCCGATCCTGCCATGCCGGTGGCGGCGGGGTCGGTAGGCGGCGGGTGCCGGTGCGTTTGTGGCTGAGGTGTCCGGAGGCCGCCGCACGCTGCGGATGCCGTTCCGCACCTGACGATCGGCAGCAGTGGCGCCCCGTCCCCCGCTTGTAGCGTCGGGCGGATGGAACGTCCTCCTCTCCGGCGTGCCTGCCTCCTGTGGGCCGCCCTCGCAGTGCCGGCGCTGACGGCCGACCGGCTCGGCATGAACGAGCCGCGTGCCCTGGAGCAGCAGGTGGCGGGGCTGGTGGTGCTGGCCGCCGCGGTCGCCGTGGCCCGGCGCCGGCCGTTGGCCGCCTTCGCGCTGACGGCCGTACTGAGCCTGGCCGCGGCCCCCGCCCTGTTCACCGTCTCCTACGGCCCCGCGCTCGCCGTCTTCGCACTGCTGCTCGGCCTGCGTGCGGACCGGGGCCGCCCGGCGGCGGTCGTCTTCGGGGCCGTCGGCTGTCTCGGTACGGCGAGGATCGCCCTGCTGGGGGTCGACCCGGCGGCGGAATGGGTGGTGCTGACGGGCACGGTGCTCTTCGGCTGCGTCTTTCCCTGGCTCGGCGGCCGCTCCTGGCGGCAGAGCCGTCAGCTGGCCGAGGCGGGCTGGACGCGGGCCGCACGTCTGGAGGGCGAGCAGCGGATCGCCGAGGAGCGCGCCCGGCTGCGCGAACGGGCCCGGATCGCCCAGGACATGCACGACTCCCTGGGCCACGAGCTGAGCCTGATCGCGCTGCGTGCGGGCGCCCTCCAGGTCGCCCCGGACCTCCCGGACCACCACCGCACCGCCGCCGCCGACCTGCGCGCGGCCGCCGCCGACGCCACCGAACGGCTGCACCGCGTCATCGGCGTGCTGCGGGAGGAGGACGAGCCGCCCTCCCTGACCCCGCCGGGCGAGACCGTCGAGCAACTCGTCGCACGGGCCGCCGAGTCGGGGCTGCCGGTGCGATGGGAGCCGGCGGAGGACCGTACGCCGGCACGACGGCCGGCCGGCGGGGTCGCGGAGCGGGTCCTGTACCGGGTGGTCCGCGAGGCACTGACCAACGCCGCCCGGCACGCACCGGGCGCCGAAGTCACCGTGGCCGCGGAAAGAGGCGCCGAGGGCGTGACGGTCACCGTGACCAGCGGACGGGGCTCGGGGCCTGGCGTCCCGTCCTCCGGCGGCACCGGACTCCAGGCCCTGCGTGCCGCCGTCACCGCGGTCGGCGGCGACTTCGAGGCCGGTCCCTGCGGGCAGGGATTCCGGGTGCGGGCGTACGTCCCCGAGGAGGCCACGGCCACGCCCGCACGGTCGGCCCCGGCCCCGGCCGCGCCGCCCGCCCCGTACGCCCCCTTCACCCGCGCCCGCCGCCGCGTCGCCCTCGCCTTCGCAACCGCCCTCGGCGCGGGCCTCGTGCTCCTCGGCGGGGCGTTCTCCTGGTACGCGTACACGGAGACCCACTCGGTGCTGCCGCCCGCGTCCTACGCCGAGCTGAGGCTGGGCGCCACGGTCGGCGACCTCGCGGACGTCCTGCCGGAGCGCACCGTGCGGGACGCGCCCGTGGAGCGCGCGCCCGCACCGCCCTCGACCGGCAGCGAGTGCCGCTACTACCGCGCGAGCGGCGAACTCCTCGTCTCCGTCGACCACTTCCGGCTCTGCTTCGACAACGCGGGGCGGCTGGTCGCCAAGGACGTCATTCCGAGAGCGGACCTGCCCCAGCGCCCTTCCCAGGACGAGGAGTTCGTACGGTGATCCGCGTACTGCTGGCCGACGACGAGGCGATGGTGCGGGCCGGTGTGCGCGCCATCCTGGCGAGCGGCGGTGAGACCGAGGTCGTCGCGGAGGCGGGCGACGGTCGTGAGGCGGTCGAGCTGGCCCGGGCGCACCGGCCGGACGTGGCCCTGCTGGACATCCGGATGCCCCGCCTGGACGGTCTCGCCGCCGCGGAGGAGATCGTACGGACCGTCCCCCATACGGCCGTGGCGATGCTCACCACCTTCTCCGAACAGGCGTACGTGGCCCGCGCGCTGGGTGGCGGTGCCACCGGCTTCCTGCTGAAGTCGGGGGACCCGTACGAACTCATCGCGGGCGTACGGGCCGTGGCGGGCGGTGCCGCCTTCCTGTCGCCGAAGGTCGCGCGGTACGTCATCGACGGGCTGGGCGGCAGCGACGGGCGCCTGGGCCGTGAGACCGCCGCACGCGCGCGCGTGGCCGAGCTCAGCCCGCGTGAGCGTGAGGTGCTCGGGCTGGTCGGCGCGGGCCTGTCCAACCCGGAGATCGCCGCCCGGCTGCACCTCGTCGAGGGCACGGTGAAGGGCTATGTGAGCGCGGTGCTCGACCGGCTGGGGGTGCGCAACCGGGTGCAGGCGGCGATCGTGGCGTACGAGGCGGGGCTGGTGGAGTCGTGAGGCTCAGCGCATGTCGGACGAAGGGACGCGCTCCGGTCCCGGACCCGTGAACCACCGTGCAGCAGGCGCCGACGAGGCCCGCATCGCCTCGGTCAGCCGGACCGCCGGACGGGTGCCGAGCCTTACGGCGGCCACCGCCACGACCGCGCCGAGAGCGAGGCCCGCGGCGACGTCGTGCGGATAGTGGACGCCGACGAAGACGCGGGAGAAGGCCATCAGGAGGGCCAGTGGGGCCGTCAGCCACAGCAGGGCGCGGCCGGTCAGGGCCAGCGTGACGGCCGCGGCACCCGCGATGGTGGCGTGGTTGCTGGGGAAGGACCAGTCTCCGGGCGGCGGGCACGCGCTGAGCGGGGCGGTCGCTTCCGGCACCGCCCGGCACGGACGGTCCTGCGCGACAACGGACTTGAGGAGCTCACTGCCGACGTACGCCACAGCCGTGGCCAGAGGTGCAAGGCCCGCGATCGCGAACGCACGGGAGCTGTCGCGCCGGGCCCGCCACCACACGGTGACGAACAGCGCGGCGAACAGCAGCAGTCCGGCCTCCGTCCATATCTCCGCGGTGTGCTGTACCCACGTTGGGGTGTCGTGGGCATGGTCGGTGATCTCGCGGTACAGCTCGTCGTCCTCGAAGTCCATGGTCACGGACCGTAGGCGGAGGCCCGATACCGTCACATCCCGCGATCGGCAGATGTCGGCCCTGACGGAAGACAGGGGTGGAGCGGCCGCCGGCGGGTGATGTCCGGGATGATGATCCGGAAAAGTTGCGGCCCTCGGCGGCGGGTGGGGCAAGCTAACGCACCGATCTCTCGTACAGTTTGCGCCGTGGGATCTCTGCGCAATCCGGTCGGGCCGCTTCCCTCCTCCATCTACTGGCGACGGAGGGCCGTACTGCTGTCCGTGGTCGCCCTGTTGGCGCTGCTGGCCACGTGGGTCCTCGCGTCGGGCGGCGGAGGCGACAAGAACAACGTGGGCGGATCCGACGGCAAGAACCCCTCACCCTCGACGATCACGCCGGGCCCGTCGGGCTCGGGGCCGGCGATCAGTCAGGCGCCGGGCGGGCGCGACGAGTCGACCGGCGGTGGGGACTCCGGTGGCTCGGGATCCGGCGACGGCTCCGGGTCCGGCACGGGAGCCGGGGACGGCAGCGGGTCCGGGGACTCCGGCGGGTCGGCAAGTTCGGGCAGCGGAGCCGCGGGTGGCGGCTCGGGCAGCGGTGTCGGCGTGGACGACACGGTCGCCGCGGGTTCCACGCTGCCCAACTGCGTCGGCGGCCAGATCAAGTTGACCGTGCGGAGCCTGCACAACGCGTACGAGCCCGGCGAGACGCCCGCCCTGCTGCTGACCGCGACGAACTCCTCCACCTACGACTGCAAGGTCGACCTCGGCCCGAAGAACGCGGTGGTGACGATCACCCAGGCGGGAGCCGAGGACGACTTCTGGTCCTCCGCCGACTGCCCCGAGGTCGCCGGCAGCCTGCCGTTCCGGGTGCCGGCCGGCTCCAGCATCACGTACACCGTGAAGTGGGACCGCAACGCCAGCGCTCCCCAGTGCGCGACGCCTTCGGCCGGGGCGGCCGGGCCGGGGACGTATCTGGTGGAGGCGAAGACCCCGGGGTTCGGGACGGCCCAGACGTCGTTCGTGCTGGAGAACGACTAGCGGACCCCTCGCATTGCCTACGCAGCCTGCGGGCAGTCGTGCCGCTGGGGCGGCACGGGTGGGCGCAGGCGGCACCCGCAGCGCCGGGCTGCGCAACGCCCCGGCCTCAGCACAAACGCCGAGTACCGATGAACGCCGCTCCGCTTACTAGACGTACCGCTCCAGAATCGAGCTCTCCGCCAGCCGCGACAGCCCTTCCCGCACGCTCCGGGCCCGGGCCTCGCCCACGCCGTCCACGGTCTGCAGGTCGTCCACGCTCGCGGCGAGCAGCTTCTGCAGCCCCCCGAAGTGCTCCACCAGCCGGTCGATGATCGCCCCCGGCAGCCGCGGCACCTTGGCCAGCAGGCGGAAGCCCCGCGGAGACACCGCCGAGTCCAGCGCCTCCGGTGACCCGGTGTAGCCCAACGCCCGTGCCACCGTGGGCATTTCGAGCAGCTCCGCGTGGGTCAGCGCGTCCAGCTCGTACAGCGCCTCGTCGACCGTGCGGGACCGCTTGGCCGTCGGCTCGGGGACGTAGTCGCGCACCACGAGTTCACGCTCGGGCTCCACACCCGCGATCAACTCGTCCAGCTGCAGCGCCAGAAGGCGGCCGTCCGTGCCCAGCTCCACCACGTACTCGGCGATCTCGGTCGCGATGCGCCGCACCATCTCCAGCCGCTGGGCCACCGCCGAGACGTCGCGGACCGTCACCAGGTCCTCGATCTCCAGCGCTGACAACGTTCCCGCGACCTCGTCCAGGCGGAGCTTGTAGCGCTCCAGGGTGGCCAGGGCCTGGTTGGCACGGGAGAGGATCGCCGCGGAGTCCTCCAGGACGCGGCGCTGCCCGTCCACGTAGAGGGCGATCAGCCGCATCGACTGGGAGACCGAGACGACCGGGAAGCCGACCTGCTTGCTGACCCGGTCCGCCGTACGGTGCCGGGTGCCCGTCTCCTCCGTCGGGATCGTCGCGTCGGGCACGAACTGGACACCCGCCCGCAGGATCTTCGACAGATCGGACGACAGCACGATGCCGCCGTCCAGCTTGCACAGCTCCCGCAGCCGTGTCGCCGTGAACTCGACATCCAGGACGAATCCACCCGTGCACATCGTCTCCACGGTCTTGTCGAAGCCGAGCACGATGAGTCCGCCGGTGTTGCCGCGCAGTACCCGCTCCAGTCCGTCACGCAAGCCCGTGCCGGGAGCCACGGCGCTCAGCGAGGCGCGCATCAGGCCATCGGAACCGGCACTCCCACCGGACTTTCCGGGAGCTGCTACCCGGTCGTTGGCTGCCACTGCACTCCTCCGGTCGCAGGTTCTGGGGCGCTCCCGTTTCGCACCTTCGGTTCGTACGCACGGGCGAGACCAGGGCAAAGTCTACCGGCGGTCCTCCTCGTCCCGTGGGGCCTCTCGGCGACGGGAGCGCGGAAGGACCCGGAGGGCGTCCCCTATGTCGGCCACTTCCAGCACCTTCATGCCGGGAGGGATCTTGCCCGGGTCGCCCGGTACGAGCGCGTGCGTGAAGCCCAGCCGGTGCGCCTCGGCGAGCCTGCGCTGCACGCCCGTGACCCGTCTGACCTCGCCCGCGAGGCCCACCTCGCCGATCGCGACGAGGTTCTTCGGGAGGGGGGTGTCGCTGGCGGCGGAGGCCAGGGCGAGGGCGACGGCGAGGTCGGCCGCGGGCTCCGACAGCTTCACCCCGCCGACCGTCGCGGAGTAGATGTCCCGCTTGCCGAGCGCGCTGATCCTGCCCCGCTGCTCCAGCACGGCCAGCATCATCGACACGCGCGAGGTCTCCAGGCCGGACGTGGTGCGGCGCGGGGACGGGATCTGTGAGTCGACCGTCAGCGCCTGCACTTCGGCGACCAGGGGGCGGCGGCCCTCCAGGGTGACGGTCAGACAGGTGCCGGGAACCGGTTCGTCACGACGGGTCAGGAAGAGTCCGCTCGGGTCGGCAAGGCCCGTGATGCCCTCGTCGTGCAGCTCGAAGCAGCCGACCTCGTCGGTCGCCCCATAACGGTTCTTGACCCCGCGAACCAGGCGAAGCCGGGCATGCCGGTCGCCCTCGAAGTGCAGCACCACGTCCACCAGATGCTCCAGCAGCCGCGGCCCCGCGATGGCGCCGTCCTTGGTGACATGGCCCACCAGGAGGGTGGACATCCCGCGCTCCTTGGACGCCCGGATCAGGGCACCGGCCACTTCCCGGACCTGGGCCATGCCGCCGGGTGCGCCGTCGATCTCCGGGGAGGCGACCGTCTGCACCGAGTCGAGGACGAGCAGCGACGGCTTCACCGCGTCCAAGTGACCGAGGATGGCGGCCAGATCCGTCTCGGCGGCGAGATAGAGGTCGTCGTCGAGGGCGCCGATCCGGTCGGCGCGCAGCCGGACCTGGCTCGCCGACTCCTCACCGGTGACATAGAGCGTGCGGTGCTCGTCGCTCGCCGACTTGGCCGCCACGTCCAGCAGCAGCGTGGACTTGCCGACGCCGGGTTCGCCCGCGACGAGGACGACGGCGCCGGGCACGAGACCGCCGCCGAGCACCCGGTCCAGCTCGGGCACGCCGGTGGACCGCGCGGTCGCCTGCCGCCCGTCGACCTGGCCGATGGGCAGCGCGGATGTCGTCACGCGCCCCGGCGCCGTCGTACGGACCGCGGGCGCGCCGTACTCCTCGACCGTCCCCCATGCCTGGCACTCGGGGCAGCGGCCGAGCCACTTGGCCGTCTGCCAGCCGCACTCCGTGCAGCGGTAGGACGGGCGGTCCTTCGTGGTCTTCGTACGGGCAGCCATGCGAAGAACCGTAACCGAGGCCACTGACAACCCCGTACGCCCGGACTCGTCATGCACAAGCCACGGAGTCAGGCGCCCCGGTCCCCGATTGAGGGATCGTTTCACCCGTATGGATTAAAACCGCTAAAGCGGCAAGAAGGCGCCACCTCGGGCCCCCTACGGTCCACCAATGATGAGCAGCAGTCCGGAAACCTCGACCCGCACCACCGGCGCGCATCGAGCGCACCGGGAGGCGCGTGATCGCGCGACGGCGCGCACGGTCGCGCAGCGGCCGCCCGCGCGCTACGAGCCGTATCTGGACGGGCTGTTCACCTACTGCCTGTCCGTGCTGTGCGACCACGACGCCGCCACCGCCGCCCTCGGCGACGCCCTCGCCCTCGCCGAGCGGCGCGGGCAACGCGTCCCGGAGGCCGCCGCGGACCGGCGGCCCTGGCTGTACGCGCTGGCCCGCTGGGCGTGTCTGCGCAAGCTGGCCGAGGCCAAGCAGAAACGTCAGAGCAGCCATGCGGCGGGCCGGCACCACTCCCACCGGCAGACGGGGGCGCAGTCCGGGAAGCCGCCCGTCTCCGAGGAGGTCCAGGAGCAGCGGCGCCGCGAACTCGCCCTGCTGGCCTGGCCGGAGGCCGCCGGCACCACCCCGGAGCAGCGCGAGGCCCTCGAACTCGCCGTACGCCACCACCTCGCCGCCCACGAGGTCGCCGCAGTCCTCGGCATGGACCTGGCCGCGGCCCGCGATCTGCTCGCCTCCGCCGCCTGCGAGGTCGAGCGCACGCGCGCGGCCCTCGCCGTCGTCGAGACCGGCGCCTGCCCGAGCGTCGCCCGGCTCACCGGCGACAACCAGCTCGTGATCGGCTCGGCTCTGCGCCGCGAGCTCGTCCGGCACGTCGACGACTGCCCGCGCTGCCGTCGCACCGCCGAGCGCGCGGTCCCGGGCAGGTGGCCCGGCGCGACCGTCACCCCCGCCGAGCTGCCCGTCCTGGAGGCGCCCCGCGCGGCCCTGCACACGGCCATGGCGCACCGTCCGCGCGCGCGGGGCGTCGCCGTGCCGCGCTTCGACCGGCGCGGCTTCCCGATGGACCCGAAGGATCGTGCCGCCCGCAGGGACCGGCTACGCGCGCGTGCCGTCACCACGACCGTCGTCGCCACCGTCGTCGCCGCCCCGGTCCTCGCCCTGTGGGCCGCCTACCGGGGCACCCCGACCGGCGAGGGTGTCGACGGCCATTCGGTGAGCGCGAGCGAGGGGCACGGCCCCGGCAGCCTCGACGGAGAAACGGCGGACGGCGGCTACGAGAACGCGGGCAACGCGAGCCCCGAACGGGGTGACCGTTTCGGCAGCCGTGACAAGCCGGACGTCTCGGTGGAGGTCATCAGCGTCGGCGGCGCGCGCGGCACCGGTCACCTGGAGGTGACGGCCGGCCACAGCGGCGACACCACGCTCGTCACCCTGACGGCGACGGGGCGCACGCCGGTGCGCTGGTCCGCGACCACCGGCGCGCACTGGCTCTATCTGAGCCGGTCGACGGGAACCCTGGCGCCCGGCGAGTCGTTGACGATCAAGGTGTACGTCGACCATCTGCGCGAGCCGTCCGGCCACTGGAGCGCACGGGTGGCGGTCTCACCCGCCGGCACCCTCGTCTCCATCGAGGGCTACGGCACCGCGCCCGGCCCGTCCGACCCGGGACACGGCCCCGACCCGGACCCGTATCCCACCGATCCCACCCACCCCGGCGATCCGACCGACCCCGGAACCCCGGGCAGCCCCCCGCCTTCGTCCTCCGACCCCGACCCGACCCCGACGACCTCGGCCCCGCCCGACCCCGTGCCCAGCGAGCCGCCGCCCTCGTCGACCGACCCGACCCCCACGGCCGGCGACCCCTCGCCGTCCGGCCCGCCCTCCCCGGGGAGCCCGCCGCCGGCCGGCGGCAGCGGCGACCCGAGTCCGTCGGTGTCGTAGGGCCGGTGTGAGGGCCCCGCGCGCCGGCCGCCCGCGCCTCCTAGTCGACGGGGTCCGCCGGATGCGGTGCCAGCAAGGGCAGCTGCGACGCCAGCCGTGCCTCGCACAGCTCGACCAGGCGGTCGTAGCCCGCCTTGCCCATCAGCTCCGTCAGCTCCGCCCGGTAGGAGACGTACACCGGCTCGCCCGCGCCGTGCGCCGAGGTCGCCGACGTGCACCACCAGTGCAGGTCGTGACCGCCGGGGCCCCAGCCGCGGCGGTCGTACTCGCCGATCGACACCTGGAGCACCCGGGTGTCGTCGGGCCGGTCGATCCAGTCGTACGTCCGCCGGATCGGCAGCTGCCAGCAGACGTCCGGCTTGGTCTCCAGCGGCTCGCGGCCCTCCTTCAGGGCGAGGATGTGCAGCGAGCAGCCCGCGCCGCCGGCGAAGCCGGGCCGGTTCTGGAAGATGCACGAGCCCTGGTACGGGCGGGTCTGGCGGTCGCCGTCCTCGTCCTCCGAGACCCAGCCGTGCTCCATGCCCTCGTCGTGGTGCTGCCAGATCTCCGGCGTGAGCCTCGCCACATGTTCGGCGACCCGCTTCTCGTCGTCCTCGTCGGAGAAGTGCGCGCCCAGCGTGCAGCAGCCGTCGTCCGCGCGGCCCGCCTGGATCCCCTGGCAGCCACTGCCGAAGATGCAGTTCCAACGGGAGGTCAGCCATGTCAGATCACAGCGGAAGACCTGTTCGTCGTCCGCCGGATCAGGGAACTCCACCCACGCACGCGCGAAGTCGAGCCCCTTCTCGTCCGGCTCCGGGGAACCCTTCTTGGGCTGCTTCGACTTCGTGGCTGCCTTTGCCTGCGAAGAACCCGTGGCGGATTTGGCCGTCTTGTCGTTCTTCGCCTTTTTCGTCTTTGGCACGGGTCCAGGGTACGGCGTCCGTACCTGCGCCTTCGAGGGCGGAGGATCGCCCAGGTGGCAGTAGCGTTCCGTACATGAGACTCGGTGTCCTCGACGTTGGATCGAACACGGTGCATCTGCTGGTGGTGGATGCGCACCCCGGCGCGCGCCCCCTGCCCGCCCACTCGCACAAGGTGGAACTGCGCCTTGCCCAACTCCTCGACGACAGCGGCGCCATCGGTCCCGAGGGCGTCGACAAGCTGATCGGCGTCGTCCACGAGGCGCTGCAGGCCGCCGAGGACAAGGGTGTCGAGGAGGTCCTGCCGTTCGCGACGTCCGCGGTGCGGGAGGCCAGCAACGCCGATGACGTCCTCGCGCGCGTGAAGGACGAAACCGGGGTCGAGCTGCAGGTTCTCAGCGGCGAGGAGGAGGCCCGGCTGACCTTCCTCGCGGCCCGGCGCTGGTTCGGCTGGTCGGCCGGCAAGCTCCTGGTACTGGACATCGGCGGCGGCTCCCTGGAGATCGCGTACGGCATCGACGAGGAGCCGGACGCGGCGGTGTCGCTGCCGCTCGGCGCGGGACGGCTGACCGCCGCCTGGCTGCCCGGCGACCCGCCCGATCCGGACGACATACGGGCACTGCGACGCCATGTCCGGGCCCAGATCGCCCGCACGGTCGGCGAATTCAGCCGTTTCGGAGCCCCCGATCACGTGGTCGCCACCTCCAAGACCTTCAAGCAGCTGGCCCGCCTCGCCGGCGCCGCCCGCTCCGCCGAGGGCCTCTACGTCCAGCGCGACCTGAAGCGGGAGTCCCTGGAGGCCTGGGTCCCCCGGCTGGCAGGCATGACCTCCGACCAGCGAGCGGAACTGCCGGGCGTCTCGGAGGGCCGCGCGGGGCAGTTGCTCGCGGGGGCCCTGGTGGCCGAGGGGGCGATGGACCTGTTCGGCGTCGAGACGCTGGAGATCTGCCCTTGGGCGCTGCGGGAGGGCGTGATCCTGCGGAAGCTGGATCACTTGACGGTGGGCTGACGGCGCGTTTCGGGCAGCCCTCAGCGGGCCCTCGTCCGCACCGGGGGCGTCGTGAACCCCGCCACACTGTCCGCCCGGGCCCTGCTCCAGCCCCCCGGGCGTATGCCCAGTTCGCGGGCCCCGACCACCCCGACGCCCCCATGGCGGGCCGACGCCCATCCATTCCCCGGCCTCCAGCCCTGCCCCGTACTCTGTCCCTCGTGGCAGAACCAGTGGTGCGCATCCCGGATGCGAAGGTCGCCCTGTCGACGGCCTCCGTCTATCCGGAGTCGACGGCGACGGCTTTCGAGATCGCCGCGCGCCTCGGATACGACGGTGTCGAGGTCATGGTGTGGACCGACCCGGTCAGCCAGGACATGGAGGCGCTGCGCCGGCTCAGCGACTACCACCGCATCCCGATCCTCGCCGTCCACGCCCCCTGCCTGCTGATCACCCAGCGCGTGTGGTCCACCGACCCCTGGACCAAGCTCCAGCGCGCCCAGGCGGCGGCCGAGAAGCTGGGCGCCTCCACGGTCGTCGTACACCCGCCCTTCCGCTGGCAGCGCCAGTACGCGCGCGACTTCGTCGCCGGCATCTGGCGGATGGCGAACGAGACGGATGTGCGGTTCGCCGTCGAAAACATGTACCCGTGGCGCTACCGCGACCGCGAGATGCTCGCGTACGCCCCCGACTGGGACGTGACGAAGGACGACTACCGGCACTTCACGATCGATCTCAGCCATACGGCGACCGCCCGCACCGACGCCTTGCACATGATCGACCGCATGGGGGACCGGCTGGGCCATGTGCATCTCGCGGACGGCAGGGGCTCGGCCAAGGACGAGCACCTGGTCCCGGGCCGCGGCACCCAGCCCTGCGCCGAGGTGCTGGAGCGGCTCGCCCTGAACGGCTTCGACGGCCATGTCGTCATCGAGGTCAACACCCGACGCGCGATGTCCAGCGCCGAACGCGAGGCCGACCTCGCCGAGGCCCTCGCCTTCACGCGGCTGCATCTGGCCTCGTCGGTGAAGGTGCCGCGGCCATGACCGGCACCACCTCGGGCCGGGGCGGGGTGGGCTCCCGACGCCGCGGCCGGCCCCCTCGTACGGAAGCCGCCGACACCCGCGACCGCATCCTGAGCGCGGCCCGCGAGGAGTTCTCCGAGCGTGGCTACGAGAAGACGTCCGTGCGTGGCATCGCCAAGGCGGCCGGGGTCGACTCGGCCTTGGTGCACCACTACTTCGGCACCAAGGAACAGGTCTTCGAAGCCTCCGTCGAGGTTGCGTTCGCCCCCGCCCTGAAGGTGCGCGACGCCGTGCTGGAGGGCCCTCTCGACGACGTCGGCGAGCGGATGACCCGCGTCATCTTCGGTCTCTGGGAGAACCCGGTGACCCGCAAGCCGCTGCTCGCGATCGTCCGGTCGGCCGTCAACAACGAGGCCGCGGCCGCCGTGTTCCGCCGCCTCGTCTCCGCCCAGCTGATGCGCCGCATCGCCGGCGAGATAGACGCCCCGGACGCGGAGCTGCGCACCGAGCTGGCCGCCGCCCAGCTGGTCGGCGTCGCGATGATGCGCTACGTCATCAAGATCGAGCCGATCGCGTCGGCGGACGTGGAGCAGATCATCGCGCGGGTGGCGCCGGTGGTGCAGGGACACCTCACCGGTCGCTGACGCACCCAGCGGCGGACGAGCCGCTGCCGACGGCTGCGGGCCGTGTGCGGCCGGCTGTTCCGCGAGACATGCGTCCCGTATTCCGGACACCTCGTCCCGACCCCTGGAAGAGCGGCGTACGCTCGTTAGCAGTCAGAAGTCTCTGATCGCACTCTCTGAAGGAGCGAGCGACGATGCCCGAGCTGAGGTCCCGCACAGTCACCCACGGCCGCAACATGGCGGGCGCCCGCGCCCTTATGCGCGCCTCCGGTGTACCCGGTGCGGACATCGGCCGGAAGCCGATCATCGCCGTCGCGAACTCCTTCACCGAGTTCGTCCCGGGCCACACCCACCTCCAGCCGGTCGGCCGGATCGTCAGCGAGGCGATCCGCGAGGCGGGCGGCATCCCGCGCGAGTTCAACACGATCGCCGTCGACGACGGCATCGCGATGGGCCACGGCGGCATGCTGTACTCCCTGCCCTCCCGCGACCTGATCGCCGACTCGGTCGAGTACATGGTCGAGGCCCACTGCGCCGACGCCCTGATCTGCATCTCCAACTGCGACAAGATCACCCCGGGCATGCTGAACGCCGCCCTGCGGCTCAACATCCCCACGGTCTTCGTCTCCGGCGGCCCCATGGAGTCCGGCCGCGCCACCCTCGTCGACGGCACGGTCCGCACGCTCGACCTGGTCGACGCGATCTCCGACGCGGTGAACGACAAGATCTCGGACGAGGACATCCTCCGTATCGAGGAGAACGCCTGTCCGACCTGCGGCTCGTGTTCCGGCATGTTCACGGCCAACTCGATGAACTGCCTGACCGAGGCCATCGGCCTGTCCCTGCCCGGCAACGGCTCCGTGCTCGCCACCCACACGGCCCGCAAGCAGCTGTACGTCGACGCCGCCCAGACGGTCATGGACATCACCCGCCGCTACTACGAGCAGGACGACGACACGGTCCTGCCGCGCTCCATCGCCACCTTCGCGGCCTTCGAGAACGCCATGGCCCTCGACATCGCCATGGGCGGCTCCACCAACACGATCCTGCACCTGCTGGCCGCCGCCCAGGAGGCGGGCGTCCCGTTCGGGCTGGAGCAGATCGACGCGGTCAGCCGCCGGGTGCCGTGCCTGGCCAAGGTCGCGCCCAACGTCGCCAAGGACCGCACGTACTACATGGAGGACGTGCACCGCGCGGGCGGCATCCCGGCCCTGCTGGGCGAGCTGCACCGCGGCGGCCTGCTCAACGAGGACGTGCACGCCGTCCACAGCCCGTCCCTCGCGGACTGGCTGAAGACCTGGGACGTGCGCGGCGGGTCGCCCTCGCCGCAGGCCGTCGAACTGTGGCACGCCGCCCCAGGCTGCGTCCGGTCGGCGGAGGCCTTCTCGCAGTCCGAGCGCTGGGAGGCGCTCGACGAGGACGCCGAGGGCGGCTGCATCCGCAGCGTCGAGCACGCGTACTCCAAGGACGGCGGCCTCGCGGTCCTCAAGGGCAACCTGGCCGTCGACGGCTGCGTGGTGAAGACGGCCGGCGTGGACGAGTCCATCTGGACCTTCGAGGGCCCGGCGGTCGTCTGCGAGTCGCAGGAGGAGGCCGTCGAGAAGATCCTCAACAAGCAGGTGACCGACGGGGACGTCGTCGTCATCCGCTACGAGGGCCCCAAGGGCGGCCCCGGCATGCAGGAGATGCTCTACCCGACGTCCTTCCTCAAGGGCCGCGGCCTCGGCAAGACCTGCGCCCTGATCACCGACGGCCGCTTCTCCGGCGGCACCTCGGGCCTGTCCATCGGCCACGCCTCCCCGGAGGCCGCGTCCGGCGGCACGATCGCCCTCGTCGAGAACGGCGACCGGATCCGCATCGACATCCCGAATCGCTCGATCGAGTTGCTCGTCGACGAGGCGGAACTCGCGCGCCGTGAGCAGGCGTTGGACGGGGCGTACGCCCCGAAGAACCGCGACCGCAAGGTCTCGGCGGCACTGCGGGCGTACGCGGCGATGGCGACCAGCGCGGACAAGGGCGCGGTGCGGGATGTGACCAAGCTGGGCTGAGCCGCCCGCGAAGGATGCCGGGCCGACGCCCGTAGCGCAGGGGCCGTCTCCTCGGGAGGCGGCCCTTCGCCTGTCATGGGGCCGAGGGGTCCGTCACTGGCCCGCCGGCTCTGTCACCAGGCCGACGGGTCGCGGGCGTCCACGGCGAAGACGGTGCCGTCGGGGGCGGCCGCATAGACATGGCCGTCGGCGAGCACGGGCTCGGGCAGGTCGGGCGACAGCCGGTCCTCCGCGCCGAGCCGTGGCGGCGTCTGGCCCAGGAGGCTGCCGTCCCGGGCGTCCACGGCCAGCAGCCGGCCGTCGGGGGCCGTGAGGTACACGTGACGGCCGTCGGAGACGGGCGACGACGTCCGCAGCACGGACGTCTGCAGATCCCAGAGCGGCTTGCGTGCGCTCATGTCGACGGCGACCAGCGAACCGTCGCCGCCCATGAGGTGGACGACGTTCCCCCGTACGTTGCCGTGCGCTTGCAGGAGAGGGAGGCGCAGCGCCACACGCCTGGAGGTCCGGTCGTCGGGGGAGTAGCGGACGACGGCCCGGGCGTCGCTGTAGACGCCCTCGGCGGAGACGAAGAAGGCCGCCCCCTCCGACGTACCGACGAGCTCCAGCGTCCCGTCCAGCCGGGCGTCCCAGCGCACGTCACCCGTGGCCGGGTCCACCGCGGTGACCCGTGTGCTCGACCCGTCGTCGGACGTGCTCGTCGTGTACGCCAGCGGATCTCCGGCGAACGAGACGAAGTACGGCGCCTTCTGCCCCGGCAGGCGTCGGGTCCACTTCGTGTCGCCCGAAGCACCGTCCACGCCGGTGACCGTGCCGTCGGCGGCGGTGAGCAGCAGCATGCCGCCGACGGCCGTCAGCCCGCCGTACGCCGGCACATCCTGCTGCCAACGCACCTTGCCCGTGGCGGGATCGAGCGCCTCCAGCCGACTGCCCTGCCCCGACGCCGGGTGTACGAGGCCGCCCGCCACGGCCGGCGCTTCGTTCACGTCCGACGCTTCGACGGGGTGCCGCCACAGCAGCCGGCCGTCCAGCGGGTCGAGCGCGAAGAGGAGCCCGGTCTGGGCGCACAGCACCTTCCCGGCACCGTACGAACAGTGCGGCGTGCCCTTCTTGGGCGCGGGTGCCGCAGTCCACGCGCGGAACCCGGACGACGTGGTCGGCGCGCTCTCGTGCCGCGGTGCCGGGTCCGCACCGCCGAGCAGCCGCACGGAGGCCAGCGCGACGACCGCGGCGACACCGACCGCCCCGGCCCCGAGGGCGAGCAGCCCGCGCCGACGCCTCCCGGCCGGCCCTCCGGACCGCTCCGGGCCACCCGAACCCGACCCGGACTCCGCCTCCGACCCGGACTCCGTATCGGCCTCCGGCTCAGGCGGCTTCTCACTGGACCGCTGCGCCGGAATGAACGCCTGTGTGTCGTACGACGCCGCAACCGACCGCAGTTCCCGCATCAACTCGTCGGGCGTGGGCCGGTCCTCGGGTTCCTTGGCGAGGCACCGCAGCACGAGCGGCGCCAGATTCGCCGGTACGCCGGCCAGGTCCGGCTCGTCATGGACGACCTGGTAGGCGACGACGTACGGACTGTCGGAGTCGAACGGCCCCCGCCCCGTCGCCGCGTGCACCATCACGGACCCGAGCGCGAAGATGTCGGCGGCCGGCCCGACCTCCCGTGGCCGCCGGAACTGTTCGGGTGCCATGAACGGCGGCGTACCGATCAACTTCCCGGTCTCGGTCCGCAGTTCGCTGTCCTTTGGCCGGGAAATGCCGAAGTCGATGACCTTCGGCCCGTCGTCGGCGAGCAGCACATTGCTCGGCTTCAGGTCCCGGTGCACCACGCCGACGCGGTGTATGTCGCGCAGCGCCTCCGCCAGCCCGGCCATCAGCCGCCGCAGCTGCGCCGGTTCCATCGGACCGTTCCGCTTCACGTGGTCGGAGAGCGTCGGACCGGGGATGAACAGGGTGGCCATCCACGGCCGTTCGGCCTCCGGATCGGCGTCGACCACAGGTGCGGTGAAGGCACCGCTCACCCTGCGCGCCGCGCCCACCTCCTGCCGGAACCGCCCTCTGAACTCGGGATCCCGCGCGAACTCGGCATGCACGACCTTCACCGCGAGCTGCATGCCCGAGGTGCTCCGCGCCAGATGGACGATGCCCATGCCGCCGGATCCCAGGCGCGAGTCCAAGCGGTAGTGACCGGCGTACTCCGGAAGTTCCGCTTCCGCGCCCGCTCCGGCGTTCTGCTGTGGCGCCATGGGACCACCCCCGTGCTGTTCGTCCGCGCGCGCGACGCACGGAGCCTAGTCGATGACTCGTGCGAGGCAGAGGCGGCTTGCTAGCCTCCCTGTTCCCAACACGCACATGTGTGCGTGGCGTGATTTAGGGGAATCAACGGGACCCCATGGGCGTCATGGGGATCAACGGGGGAGGTTTGTCATGTCTTTGGACCGCGTTGAAGAGGTCGAGAGAGCCGCAGAAGCCGAGGGTGGCGGGACAGAGGCCGTCACGACGCCGGCCGTCACGGCGGTCACGACCACGGCGGTGCGCTACTACCCGGTCGCGCCGGGCGTCCGCCTGAACGTCCGCCGGGGCCCCGGCACCCAGTACGCCATCGTCCGCGTCCTGCCCGAGGGCGCCATGATCCCGATCTACTGCCAGACGCCGGGCACATGGGTGACCGGTCCCTACGGCACGTCGAACATCTGGGACAACATCGACAACGGCGAGTACGTCGCGGACGCCTATGTGAACACCGGCAGCGACGGCTACGTCCGTCCGCGCTGCTCCTGACCCGTACGGAGCCCGCGGCCGTACCGGAGCCATAATCGACGCGTGAGCGAGAAGAACGGCACCCCGGACATCCCCGCGGGCTCCACGGGTCCCCGCCCCGAGCCCCTCCGCTTCTTCGGCACGACCTGGGTCGACCACACCGGCGGCTACACCGCCCGCCGCATCGGAGTGGCCGCCGGCTCGCTCGCCACCGCGGCCGCCTCCTGCCTGGTCCTGCGCTTCGCCTACGAGGGGATCCAGATCGCTGCCGTCGGCGGCTTCGTCACCGTCCTGGTGGTGGTGATGTTCGCGGTGTGCAGCGCCCTCGCCTTCCGGCACACGTGGGTCGGTTTCACCAAGCGCCCCGATCCCGACCGCCACGCCAGCCTCCGCAGCCTCCTCATGATCGGCTTCGTCGGCTCCCTCCTCGCCTACTTCTTCCGCTCCCTCATCGAGGCGCCCGGCGAGAAACTCCACCGCGAGGAATACGAGGCGGCCCGCGAACAGCACGAAAACCGCACCACCCGCCGCACCGGCAACCCGTCGAAGAAGCGCCGCCGCACCTGACCCCCCACCCCCGGGCAGGCCGTCGCGGACATCCCCCGCCCCGCCACTGGGAGGCATCCCGCCAAACTCGGTGCACACCGCACCCACCAGGACCACCATGACCGTATGACGACCCCCTCCCACACCGACCGCGCCCGCTCCTTCAACGCCGCCGCAGCCCAGTACGCCGCGAACCGCCCCTCTTACCCGCCTGCCCTCTTCGACGCGATCGAGGAACTCACCGACCGCCCCCTCACCGGCGCGCGCGTCGTCGACGTGGGTGCGGGCACCGGCATCGCCACCGCCCTCCTCCGCCAGCGCGGCGCCGACGTCCTCGCCGTGGAACCCGGCGACGGCATGGCGGCCCAGTTCCGCCGCACCCGCCCCGGCATACCCATCGTCCGCGGCAACGGCAACGCCCTCCCCGTGGCCACCGCCTCCGCCGACTTCATCACCTACGCCCAGGCCTGGCACTGGACCGACCCCGCCCGATCGGCGCCGGAGGCGCTGCGCGTCCTGCGCCCCGGCGGCGCGCTCGCCCTGTGGTGGAACACCACCCCGCTCGACGTCCCCTGGCACGCGGCGCAGACCCGCCGTATCGCTCGCCGCTTCGGCATCCACCCCGCCGTCGAGCAGAACGGCAGCGGCGCCCGAGCCGCCCTGGCGGACCCCACCGGCCGCCTCACCTTCACCCGCCGCAAGATCCGCTGGAGCCGGCGCATCCCGATCGACACCCACCTGGCGAACATCGGCAGCCACTCGATCTTCCTGGTCCACGGCCCCGAGGCGAGCACCGCCTTCCTCGCCGAGGAGAAGCAGCTCCTTCTCGACACCTTCCCGGACGGAATCGTCGAAGAGACCTACGACGTGGACCTCCTCGTCGCCCCCACCTCCTGACCTCTCCCCCTCTCGGCGCTTGACGGCTCACTCTCGCGGGGAGGATATTCATCGCATGATGAATTACTCCTCCGCCCGATCCGACCCCCCTGCCTCCCCCGCCGTCCGAGCCGAGGCCCTGAACGTCGTACGCGGCCCCCGCCAAGTACTCCGCGACCTCGGCTTCACCGTCCCCCGCGGCCAGATCACCGGCCTGCTCGGCCCGTCCGGCTGCGGCAAGTCGACCCTCATGCGAGCGATCGTCGGCACCCAGGCCAAGGTCACCGGCACCCTCGACGTCCTCGGCCGTCCCGCCGGCCACCCCTCCCTGCGCACCCGCATCGGCTACGTCACCCAAGCCCCCTCCGTCTACGACGACCTGACGGTCCGCCAGAACCTCGCCTACTTCGCCGCGATCCTCGACCCCGGCCACACGGCCGCCGACCGGCGCCAGGACGTCGATCGCGTCCTCGCCGACGTCGACCTCACCAGCCACGCCGACGCCCTCGCCGGCAACCTCTCCGGCGGCCAGCGCAGCCGCGTCTCCCTGGCCGTCGCCCTCCTCGGCACCCCCGAACTCCTCGTCCTGGACGAACCGACCGTCGGCCTGGACCCGGTCCTGCGCCGCGACCTCTGGCAGCTCTTCCACGACATCGCCGCCTCCCGCGGCGCCACCCTCCTCATCTCCTCCCACGTCATGGACGAGGCCGAGCGCTGCCACCGCCTCCTCCTCATGCGCGAGGGCCGGATCCTCGCCGACGACACCCCCGACGCCCTCCGCACCCGCACCCACTCCGAGACGGTCGAAGAGGCTTTCCTGCACCTGGTCGACGAGGCGACCGCGGCCGCCGGAGCGAAGGAGACCACACGATGACCACCACGACGAGCGCCACCCCGACGCTCCGGCCCGCCCCCACCGGCGCCCTGAACCCCGCCCGCACCGCCGCCACCGCCGCCCGGGTCCTGCGCCAGCTCCGCCACGACCCGCGCACCATCGCGCTGATGATCCTGATCCCCTGCGTGATGCTGTTCCTACTGCGCTATGTCTTCGACGGCAGCCCGCGCACCTTCGACAACATCGGTGCCTCCCTCCTCGGGATCTTCCCGCTGATCACGATGTTCCTGGTCACCTCCATCGCCACCCTGCGCGAACGCACCTCAGGCACCCTGGAACGCCTCCTCGCCATGCCCCTCGGCAAAGCCGACCTGATCGCCGGCTACGCGCTCGCCTTCGGCGCCCTCGCGATCATCCAGTCCGCCCTGGCCACGGGACTCGCCCTCTGGTTCCTCGGCCTGGACGTCACCGGCAGCCCCTGGCTGCTCCTCCTCGTGGCCCTCCTCGACGCGCTGCTCGGCACCGCCCTCGGTCTCTTCGTCTCCGCCTTCGCGGCCTCCGAATTCCAGGCCGTCCAGTTCATGCCGGCCGTGATCTTCCCCCAGCTCCTCCTCTGCGGCCTCTTCACTCCCCGCGACAACATGCACCCCGCCCTCGAGGCCATCTCCAACGTCCTCCCGATGTCCTACGCGGTCGACGGCATGAACGAAGTCCTCAAGCACACCGACATGACCGCCACCTTCGTGCGCGACGCCCTGATCGTGGCGGGCTGCGCCCTGCTGGTCCTGGGCCTGGGCGCGGCGACCCTGCGACGCAGGACGGCATGACCGCCCGGGCGGCCGATGCGGCACGCACGAGCCGGCCTCCCGCCGGTCCGGCCCGTCCCGCCCACCGGACACGCCACCTCAAAGGCCGCCCCCGGTGCGAGGATGAACCCGGACGACGCAACCCCCGGAGGGCACCCCAGCCATGACCCAGAAAGTCGCAGTCCTCGGCACCGGCAAGATCGGCGAAGCCCTGCTCAGCGGAATGATCCGCGGCGGCTGGGCCCCGGCCGACCTCCTGGTGACGGCCCGCCGCGCGGAACGAGCCGAAGAACTCCGCACCCGCTACGGAGTCACCCCGGTCACCAACGCGGAAGCCGCCAAGACCGCCGACACCCTGATCCTCACGGTCAAGCCGCAGGACATGGGCACCCTCCTCGACGAACTCGCCCCGCACGTCCCCGCCGACCGCCTGATCATCAGCGGAGCCGCCGGCATCCCCACCTCCTTCTTCGAGGAGCGCCTGGCCCCCGGCACTCCGGTCGTCCGTGTCATGACGAACACCCCTGCCCTCGTCGACGAGGCCATGTCCGTCATCTCCGCCGGCACCCACGCCAGCGAAGCCGACCTCGCCCACGCCGAGGAGATCTTCGGAGCCGTCGGCAAGACGCTCCGCGTCCCCGAGTCCCAGCAGGACGCCTGCACCGCCCTCTCCGGCTCCGGCCCGGCGTACTTCTTCTACCTGGTCGAAGCCATGACGGACGCCGGCATCCTCCTGGGCCTGCCCCGCGACAAGGCCCACGACCTGATCGTCCAGTCCGCGATCGGCGCCGCGACGATGCTCCGCGACAGCGGCGAACACCCCGTCAAGCTGCGCGAGAACGTGACATCCCCCGCCGGCACCACCATCAACGCCATCCGCGAACTCGAGAACCACGGCGTACGAGCCGCCCTCATCGCCGCACTCGAAGCCGCCCGCGACCGCAGCCGCGCACTCGCCTCCGGCAACAACGCCTGACGCGCTGGGCCGACCCCGCCCAGGGGCGGCCCAGCACCACTCCCAACAGGCGCCCCTACACCGTCACGCGGATATCCGCGGCCGCACCCTCAGCGGCCGGCAGCAACCCGATCGCCCGATACGCGGCATCCACGGTCGGCCGCGCCATCGCCCGAGCCCGGTCCGCATCCCGCAGCACCCCCTCCACATAGCCAGGATCCGCGCACAGCTCCCTGTGCCTCTCCTGTACGGGCTTGAGGACCTCGACCACGGCCTCCGCCGTGGCTGACTTCAAAGCGCCGTACGACTCATATACACCGCTCAGGTCCGATGGGTTCCCACCCGTGCACGCCGCCAGAATCTCCAGCAGATTCGCCACCCCCGGCTGCGCGGCCGGGTCGTACACGACCTCCTGCCCGCTGTCGGTCACGGCCCGCATGACCTTCTTCCGCACGACATCCGGCTCATCGAGCAGATAGACGATCCCCGGCCCGGAGTCCTCGCTCTTGCCCATCTTCGACGTCGGGTCCTGCAGATTCATCACCCGGGCGGCGACCCGCGGATGCGTGGCCCGAGGCACCACGAAGGTGTGCCCGTACCGCTGGTTGAACCGCACGGCGAGATCCCGCGTCAGCTCCACATGCTGCGTCTGATCGTCCCCGACCGGCACCTCCTCGGCCCCGTACGCCAGGATGTCCGCCGCCATCAGCACGGGATACGTCAGCAACGACAGCCGCACACTCCCGCCCCGCTCCCGCTCGCGCGCGGCCTTCTCCTTGTACTGGATCATCCGCCGCATCTCGCCATCGGTGGCCACGCACTCCAGCACATACGACAGCCGCGCGTGCTCATCCACATGGCTCTGCACGAAGACGGTGCACAACTCCGGATCCAGCCCCGCCGCCAGCAACAACGTCGCCGCCTGCCGACTCAGCCTGCGCACCCGCGCCGGATCGTGGTCCACGGTCAGCGCATGCAGATCGACGATGCAGAACAGCGCGTCGGCCTGGTGCTGATCGACGTCGGCCCACCGCCGCATGGCCCCCAGGTAGTTACCCAGCGTCAGATGCCCGGTCGGCTTGACCCCGCTGAACACCCGCGTCATCTCTTCTCCACCTCCTGGTCGAGGCCGCCGTCCCCGGCCGGCCGACCCTCTGGAGGGAGATACGAGAACGGCCGCCGAGGCGGCGGCCGTTGAGTGCATACGTGAGTACGGCCGCCGTCAGGCGGCCCACCACAGCTGGGTACACGTACGCGTCGTCATGCGACTCAGGGTACGCCCCGAGGGTGTCGTCCGGAGCGAAGTTGACACGCCCCTGCCCGATCCGTAGTGTTCTCCGAGTTGTCCGACGTGAGCGCCGACTCCGGTCGGTCCCCGGACAGCCATTCCGCAAGTACCAACCACTACTCGACGACAGTCGGTCTGTCTGCCGTCGTGTCATTGGCATGCGTATTTACGAAATGAGGATTCCGCGTTCGAGAGAACGCAGCCCCCGATTAGCTCGGGAGCCGCGAATCCGCTAAAGTCTCACTCGTCGGAACGGCCCAACAGCCGCGAAGACAGCCCCGACTGACCGGGAATCGGATCCGAAAGGATCTGATAGAGTCAGAACCGCCGGAAAGGGAAACGCGAGAGCGGGAACCTGGAAAGCACCGAGGAAATCGGATCGGAAAAAGATCTGATAGAGTCGGAAACGCAAGACCGAAGGGAAGCGCCCGGAGGAAAGCCCGAGAGGGTGAGTACAAAGGAAGCGACCGTTCCTTGAGAACTCAACAGCGTGCCAAAAGTCAACGCCAGATATGTTGATACCCCGTCCGTCGGAACATTCCGATGGTCGAGGTTCCTTTGAAACAAACACAGCGAGGACGCTGTGTGCGAGGGGACTATTCCTCCTCTCGCACCGCTCTCGTGGTGTTGAACCGGATTACCGGTAAACATTCACGGAGAGTTTGATCCTGGCTCAGGACGAACGCTGGCGGCGTGCTTAACACATGCAAGTCGAACGATGAACCA
>NZ_JBITLW010000028.1:0-12652 GCF_044465645.1 Streptomyces sp. NPDC049627
GGTCTTGCGTTTCCGACTCTATCAGATCTTTTTCCGATCCGATTTCCTCGGTGCTTTCCAGGTTCCCGCTCTCGCGTTTCCCTTTCCGGCGGTTCCGACTTTATCAGAACTTCCGGGCCGGACTAACCGGCCACTCATTTCCGAATCATCGGGAGGGGCTTCTTGGGAATCGATGTTCCACTGAAGCAGCTAGACACTCACTCTGCCCGGCTGGACTACATCCACTTCCAGGCAACTGTTCGAATCTACCTCCCCGCGCGCTCCGTGTCAACGGCTCTTGCGGGGCGAAGAGGAGACTAGCAGCTCAACAGGTGCATCCGCACATCAGGCCGCCGTGGGAACGGCAGCGCTGCGCTCCGTCGCCTCGACGTCGCCTGTCTCTCCAGTGCGGGCGGCACGGCCGCCGAGGACATAGACGTACGAGAGGAAGGCCAGCTCAGCTATGACGCCGATGCTGATGCGTGCCCATGTGGGCAGGCCGGACGGGGTGACGAAGCCTTCGATGGCGCCGGAGACGAAAAGGACCAGGGCGAGGCCTATCGCCATGCCGATCGCGGCTCGGCCTTCCTCGGCGAGGGCTGAGCGGCGGGTGCGGGGGCCCGGGTCGATGAGGGTCCAGCCGAGGCGCAGGCCTGTGCCGGCGGCGACGAAGACCGCGGTCAGTTCGAGGAGACCGTGCGGCAGGACGAGGCCGAGGAAGGTGTCCAGGCGTCCTGCCGAGGACATCAGACCGATGCCGACACCGAGGTTGAGCATGTTCTGGAAGAGGATCCAGAGCACTGGTAGGCCGAGAAACACGCCCAGGATGAGGCAGAGTGCGGCGGCCCAGGCGTTGTTCGTCCAGACCTGGGCCGCGAAGGAGGCTGCGGGGTGGCTGGAGTAGTACGTCTCGTACTGGCCCCCGGGACGGGTGAGCTCGCGCAGCTCGTTGGGGGCGGCGATCGATGCCTGTACGTCGGCGTGGGTGCCTATCCACCAGCCCAGGAGAGCCGCGACGAGGGTCGACAGGAGCGCTGTTGGTACCCACCAGTGGCGCGACCGGTAGACCGCGGCTGGGAAACCGTGGGCCAGGAAACGCGTGACGTCGCGCCAGGAAGCGCGCCTGGTGCCTGTCACGGCGCTACGCGCGCGTGCCACCAGTTGGCTGAGCCGTCCGGTCAGCTGAGGATCGGGGGCGCTGGACTGGATCAGGGAGAGGTGGGTGGCGGTGCGCTGGTAGAGAGCGACGAGTTCGTCGGCCTCGGCGCCGGTGAGGCGGCGCCGGCGCCCGAGGAGGGCGTCGAGGCGGTCCCACTCGGCTCGGTGGGCGGTGACGAAGACGTCGAGGTCCATCTGCTTTCCTGCTCCCCGGCTGTTCGTCGGCGACTCGGCGTGGATGTCAGCTTGTCGTACTGCGGCGCGATGCGCCCTCAGCTTGGCAGACTGGCCATTCCAGGGGCAGGTCAGGGGAAGGACGGACGGCGTGAGTGAGCTCGTGACGGGTGAGGCGGTGGCGCTGGAGTTGCGCCCTGCGAAACTGCCCAGCAGGGCGCTGGCCGTGCTGCTCGATCTTGCTGTGGCTGTGATCGCCTACATCGTCGTGACCATCGGCCTGGTGGCTGCCACCGCTTCTCTGGACGAGGCGGCGCAGACCGCGCTGTCGATCGCGACGTTCGTTCTGCTGCTGGTCGGCGGGCCGATCGCAGTAGAGACGCTCAGCCACGGGCGTTCGCTCGGGAAGCTGGCGTGCGGGCTGCGCGTGGTGCGCGACGACGGAGGTCCGATCCGGTTCCGGCATGCGCTGGTGCGCGGTCTGATCGGTGTGATCGAGATTCTGATGACGCTCGGCGTCGTCGCCGTCATCGCTTCGCTGGTGTCCGCGCGCGGGCGGCGGCTCGGCGATGTGTTCGCCGGAACTCTTGTTGTACGGGAACGGGTGCCGGTCGCGCGGACGGGCTTCGTTCCGCCGCCTCCGCCGTGGTTGGCCGGGCGGTTCTCGGGGCTCGACCTGTCGGCGGTTCCCGATGGTCTGTGGCTCGCCGTTCGCCAGTACCTGACGCGGATGCAGCAACTCGACCCACAGGTCGGCTGGAACATGGCGGAGCGACTCGCGACGGACCTTGCCGCGCGTACGGGCGCTCCGGCGCCGCAGGGCGTGCCACCGGCGGCGTATCTGGCTGCCGTTCTGCAGGAACGACAGGTGCGGGAGGCCCGGCGTGCCTTCGGAAAGGGGCCGGGTGCGGGCGCGGCACCTGCCGGCATCGGCGCTGCGGGCGGTACCGGCCCGGGTGGCGACGGGAGTCCTCTGGGTTGGGCGGGCAGTGCAGAGCGCGCACCGGGCGCATACGGCCCGCCGGTCATGCGCCCCGCCGCTGTTCCGCCGCCGTCTGGCGTGTACGGCGTGGGAGTGGCGTCTGCCGGGGGTCAGTCCGCCGTGGAAGCGGAGGCGGAAGCGGAGCCTTTCCCCGTACCCCAGGACGTGTCATCGACCGACCGGCCCACCACCGGCTTCGTACCGCCGGCGTAGCTCTTCCCTGTCTCCAGGGCGGGGCCCCCACCTAGCCCCTCCCCGCTTTCACTCCCGTGCCCCGCGTCGCCCCGGCAACCGGCCGTGCTCAAGCGAACGTGGACGGCGGCGTGTCCAGGTCCTCCAGTTCGATGCCGGGGGCTGCGAGGACCACGTCGCCCGCGATGTGTACGGCGTGCTGCTCGCCCGTGTCCAGGGCCGTGACCTGGTATTCGTCCACGGTCAGGGGGCCGTTGTCAGTGGCGTGTGTTTCTCTGTTCACCAAGGCCCAGGACTGGTCCACGGTGCGCGGGGCGAGGACCGGGTCCGTGAAGGCCACGAGGCGTACGCGAGTTGCGGAAGCGGAAGGGGTGAGGCGCAGGAGGCGAGTGGTGGCGATGAGGAATGCGGGGGATGCGCCGGTGAAGGCATGGGCGCGCACAGTGCCTTCCGTGGCGTGAGCCCCGGTGGGGTCGGTACGGACCCACGTGACGCCGTCGAGGGCGGCGCCGCGTACCTGCC
Organism: Streptomyces sp. NPDC049627; assembly: GCF_044465645.1. NCBI lineage: Bacteria > Bacillati > Actinomycetota > Actinomycetes > Kitasatosporales > Streptomycetaceae > Streptomyces > Streptomyces sp. NPDC049627. The sequence continues at coordinate 3,008 of NZ_JBITLW010000028.1, forward strand.
AGCCGCCGGCGTGGAGTTCGAGACGGATGGGGCGGCCGAGTTCGTCCAGGGCGAGGTCGACGGAGCCGCTGTGTTCACCCGTGGGGGTGGTCAGCTGGGAGACGTAGCGCCAGCCGGAGGGGCCGGGGGCGCAGTGGAAATGCTCTTCTGCGAGGGGGGTGTGATCGTGCGGATCGTGGAGCGAATAACGGCCGCGGGGCATCGGGGTCCTGGGTCGTGACGGGCTGATCGGGACACGAGGGCCGATGAGGCCACTCGGGCCGACGGGGCAGGCCCCCGGCACGGGGGTGCGGGGGCCTGCCTCGGAGGATCTGCTGTTGAGGAGCGCGTCAGTGCACGGACGCGCTCACCAGGAGGTGCCTGTGCGGGTCGCGCTCAGCAACAGCTCGGCTCACTCGACAGCCGATCGGCTCAGTAGCGGTAGTGGTCCGGCTTGTACGGGCCCTCGACCTCGACGCCGATGTACGCGGCCTGCTCGGGGCGGAGCTTCGTCAGCTTCACGCCGAGCGCGTCCAGGTGAAGGCGGGCGACCTTCTCGTCCAGGTGCTTGGGCAGCGTGTACACACCGGTCGGGTAGGCGTCGGGCTTGGTGAACAGCTCGATCTGGGCCAGCGTCTGGTCTGCGAACGAGTTGGACATCACGAATGACGGGTGGCCGGTGGCGTTGCCCAGGTTCAGCAGGCGGCCCTCGGAGAGGACGATGATCACCTTGCCGTCGGGGAAGGTCCAGGTGTGGACCTGCGGCTTGACCTCGTCCTTGACGATGCCCGGGACCTTGGCGAGGCCGGCCATGTCGATCTCGTTGTCGAAGTGGCCGATGTTGCCGACGATCGCCTGGTGCTTCATCTTGGCCATGTCCGAGGCCATGATGATGTCCTTGTTGCCGGTCGTGGTGATGAAGATGTCGGCCTTGTCGATGACCTCGTCGAGGGTCGTGACCTGGTAGCCGTCCATCGCCGCCTGGAGGGCGCAGATCGGGTCGATCTCGGTGACGATCACGCGGGCGCCCTGTCCACGCAGGGATTCCGCGCAGCCCTTGCCCACGTCGCCGTAACCGCAGACGACCGCGGTCTTGCCGCCGATGAGGACGTCGGTGGCGCGGTTGATGCCGTCGATCAGGGAGTGGCGGCAGCCGTACTTGTTGTCGAACTTCGACTTGGTGACGGCGTCGTTGACGTTGATCGCCGGGAACAGGAGGGTGCCGTCGCGCTGCATCTCGTACAGGCGGTGGACGCCGGTCGTGGTCTCCTCGGTCACACCGCGGATCTCGGACGCCAGCTGGGTCCACTTCTGGGGGTTCTCGCCCAGGGTGCGGTGCAGGAGCTGGAGGATGACGCGGTGCTCGTCGGACTCGGCGGTCTCGATGGCCGGGACCTGGCCGTCCTTCTCGTACTCGACGCCCTTGTGGACGAGGAGGGTGGCGTCACCGCCGTCGTCCAGGATCATGTTCGGGCCGCCGGTGGGGGTGTTCGGCCAGGTCAGGGCCTGCTCCGTGCACCACCAGTACTCCTCCAGGGTCTCGCCCTTCCAGGCGAAGACCGGGATGCCCTGGGGGTTGTCGGGCGTGCCGTTCGGGCCGACGGCGATGGCGGCGGCGGCGTGGTCCTGGGTGGAGAAGATGTTGCAGGACGCCCAGCGGACCTCGGCGCCCAGGGCGGCCAGGGTCTCGATGAGGACGGCGGTCTGCACGGTCATGTGCAGGGAGCCGGTGATGCGGGCGCCGGCCAGCGGCTGCGCCTCGGCGTACTCCTTGCGGATCGCCATCAGGCCGGGCATCTCGTGCTCGGCGAGGGTGATCTCCTTGCGGCCGAACTCGGCCAGGGAGAGGTCGGCGACCTTGAAGTCCTGTCGGTTCTCGACAGTCGTCATTACGAGCTGCTCCTCGGGGTTGGGTCGAGGGTGGGTACGGCTGGTCTGCGCGGCGGCGGACACAGGGGTGCCCGAAGAGGACACAGGCATGCCCGCGTACGCGCAGCGCAGTCCGTCGGAGGCCCTCTCTCCCTCGGTCGGTCCGTGTCAGGACCGCCCGACCGCCATCAGCAGCGACGTCTGGCTCTGTCCCAAGCTACACCGGGATGCCCGGCCGTCCCCAGTCCGCCTCCGAACGGATCGCGCCATCACTGGGCTCGGGTTGGGGAGAGTGAGAGGCCGTTCGCGGGTTGGCCGCAGGTGAAGGGACGGCCGGGTGTGGAAGCGATGGGCGGGAGCGATAACAGGACACCAACGAACGGAGGGCAGGAGACGGCAAACCGGGACAGGGAGGGCGCTTTGCCTCTTTGAGTCTGTGGCGCGGTGGTGCAGGATGCCCCGGAGATCTGAACAACTGATCGATCTTGCGGGACGTCCGGGACGACGCTTCCGCATGACAAAGGCGTTAGGAGATCGATGTGACCACTCAGGCCGGCCCTCCCCCCACGGGCAGCGGAGGCGGCGAGCGGAAGCGGTTGAAGCTGCTCGCGGTGACCGCGTGCCCGACCGGCATCGCGCACACGTACATGGCGGCGGAGAAGCTTGCGCAGGCCGCCGAGAGCCGCGGTATCGACATGAAGGTGGAGACCCAGGGATCCATCGGGGCCGAAAACGTCCTCGATGACAACGATGTCAACACCGCGGACGGCGTCATCGTCGCCGCGGACAAGGACGTGGACCTGAGCCGTTTCGCGGGCAAGCGGGTCCTCACGGTCGGTGTGGCGGAGGGCATCCACCACCCGGAGCGGCTGATCGAGCAGGTGCTGTCGGCTCCCGTGCACACGGCAGGGGGCGCCCCCACGCGCTCCGCGACCGGTGGCAAGGAGCGGAGCGTCGGGTACAAGGCGCTGATGAACGGGGTCAGTTACATGATCCCGTTCGTCGTGGTCGGCGGGCTGCTGATCGCGATCTCGCTCTCGCTCGGCGGGCACACCGACCCGTCGGGCGGTCTGGTCATCCCGAAGGACTCCTTCTGGATGGACGTGAACAACATCGGCGTCATCGGCTTCACGCTGATGGTGCCGATCCTGTCCGGGTACATCGCGTACGCCATCGGTGACCGCCCCGCGCTCGTGCCGGGCATGATCGGTGGCTGGATCGCCAACACCGGTGAGCTGTACGACTCCAAGGCGGGCGCCGGGTTCATCGGGGCGATCGTGACCGGGTTCCTCGCCGGGTATCTGGTGCTGTGGATCAAGAAGGTCAAGGTCCCGAAGTTCGTGCAGCCGATCATGCCGATCATCGTGATCCCGATCGTGGCGACGACGGTGCTCGGGATGTTCTTCATCTACGTCCTCGGCAAGCCGATCTCCTGGGTGTTCGAGCACCTGACCGACTGGCTCAGCGGGATGACCGGCACCAGCGCGATCCTGCTCGGGGCGATTCTCGGGCTCATGATCGCGTTCGACATGGGCGGGCCGGTCAACAAGACGGCGTTCCTGTTCGGCGCCGGGCTCATCGCCACCGGCAACCAGACGGTCATGGGCATGTGCGCGGCCGCGATCCCGGTCATGCCGCTGGGGCAGGGCCTGGCCACGCTGATACGGAAGCGGCTGTACACCGAGCAGGAGCGGGAGACCGGACTCGCCTCGCTGTTCATGGGCTGCTTCGGCATCTCCGAGGGCGCTATCCCGTTCGCCGCGGCACGGCCCGCGCAGGTCATCCCGGCCAACATGCTGGGCGGTGCGGTGGCCGGTGCGATCGCCGGGGTCGCCGGCGTCGAGGACGCGGTGCCGCACGGCGGGCCGATCGTGGCCGTGCTGGGTGCGGTGAGCGGCGTACCGATGTTCTTCGTGGCCGTGGTGATCGGCTCGGTCGTCACCGCGCTGACGACGGTCGTCCTCGTCGACCTGGGTGAGCGCGGGCGGCGCGGGGAGGCGGTCGCCGCGCCGGGCGCGGGCGGGTCCGAGCCCGCGCTGGTGGGGGCGGGTGTGGCAGTGCCGGGCGCTGGAGCGGTCGTAGCGCGGGAGGCCGTACATGAGGCGGCCGCCACGAGCGCGTACCCCACGACCTCTCCGCAGGCCTCGGCTTCCGAGGACGCCTCGCCCGAGGTCCTCTCCGGCTATCTCACCGAGCAGACCGTGAAGGTCGAACTCGGTGCGGGCGACAAGGAGTCGGCGATCCGGGAGATGGCCGAGTTGCTGGCGCGCACCGGCAGGGTCGCGGACGTGGACGAGCTGGTCGCGACCGCGCTGCGGCGGGAGGCGCAGGGGACGACGGGGCTCGGTGAGGAGATCGCGATTCCGCATGCCAAGACGGATGCGGTCACCGGGCCGGTCGTCGGTTTCGCGCGGTCCGCGGAGGGCGTCGAGTGGGGCTCGCTGGACGGTACGAAGGCGAGGCTGGTGTTCATGATCGCCGTACCGGAGGCGGCCGCGGGTGACGAGCATCTGCGGATTCTTGCGCTGCTGTCGCGGAAGTTGATGGACGCGGGGTTCCGGGAGCGGCTGCTGGCGGCGCCGGACGAACCGGCCGTCCTCGGGGTGCTGCGCGAGGTGGGGTAGCGGGTGGCCGGGCCCGCGTCCGCAGGTCGGGCGCGGGCCCGCAGAGTCCCGTCGCAGTGAGCCGCTAGGCTCTGCGCCCGCGGATGGGCCGCAGGGAGAGGAACCGCAATGTCCGGCAAGGGGCGGGGGCTGGGGATCGCAGCCATCGTGGTGGGACTGGTGGGGCTGTTGTCGGGGGTGGGCGGTCTCGCCTACGCGCGGCATGCCTTCGGTGGCTCGGTTGTGTCGAGCGAGAGCATGACGCCGACGTACGGGCCGGGCGACCGCGTCGTGTTTGAGCGGATCGACGGAAGCCAGGTGCGGCGCGGGGACGTCGTCGTGTTTTCGGCGCCGGACCGGTACGGCTTCGAGGACCTGGTGATCGAGCGGGTCATCGGTGTGGGCGGCGACCGTGTGACGTGCTGCACGGGAGAGGGCGCGGACACCCGCGTCTCCGTGAACGGAAAGCCGCTGCAGGAGCCGTACCTGAAGAACCCGGAGGCCAGCCGTGGGTTCACCATGTCGTCCTACGACGTGCGCGTCCCCGAGGGGCGGCTGTTCATGATGGGCGACCACCGCGCGAACGCCCGTGACTCGCGCGCCTTCCTCGACGACCAGGGTGGGACGCTTCCGGAGTCCGCGATTCGGGGGCGCGTGATCGAGGACTACACCGTGCCGGTCGTCCTGGGGACGGCGATGATGCTCGGGGTGCTGCTGGTGCTGGTCGCGGTCGGTCTGGGGATCGCCGCCGTGGTCGTACGGCGGAAGGCGCGGGCAGCAGCGATGCCGCCTCCCCCGCCGTGGGCGATGCAGATCTGACGCAGATCTGCAGGAGACAGCCCCAGAAGACCGAGGGGCCCGCCGAGCAGTTCGGCGGGCCCCTCGCTGTACGGGAGGTCCGGTACAGGAAGTCCGGTACGGGACGTCAGTGCTCGGCACCGCTCGGTGCCGGTCCGCCGGGCGTCGCCTCGCGGTCGGCGCCCTTGGCTGCCTCGGTCTCGCTGTAGATGTCGGGCTCCAGGTAGATCACGCGGGCGATCGGGACGGCCTCGCGGATGCGGGCCTCGGCGGCGTCGATGGCGGAGGCGACCTCGGCGGCCGTGTCGTCGTGCTGGACGGCGATCTTGGCGGCGATCAGGAGCTCCTCGGGGCCGAGGTGGAGCGTGCGCATGTGGATGATGCGGGTGACCGTGTCGCCGTCGACGATGGCGGCCTCGATCTTGTTGACCTCCTCCACGCCCGCGGCCTCGCCGAGCAGCAGCGACTTGGTCTCGATGGCGAGGACGACCGCGATCAGGACGAGCAGGATGCCGATGCAGACGGTGCCGATGCCGTCCCAGACGCCGTCGCCGGTGAGCAGGGCCAGGCCGACGCCGCCCAGGGCCAGGACCAGACCGACCAGCGCGCCGAAGTCCTCCAGGAGGACGACGGGCAGCTCGGGGGCCTTGGCGTGGCGGACGAAGTCCTTCCAGGACTTCTTGCCGCGCAGGTCGTTGGACTCCTTGATGGCCGTGCGGAAGGAGAAGCCCTCGGCGATGATCGCGAAGACGAGGACGCCGACCGGCCAGTACCAGTGCTCGATCTCGTGCGGGTGCTTGATCTTCTCGTAGCCCTCGTAGAGGGCGAACATGCCACCGACGGAGAACAGGATGATCGAGACGAGGAAGGCGTAGATGTAGCGCTCGCGGCCGTAGCCGAAGGGGTGCTGCGGGGTCGCCTCGCGCTGGGCCTTCTTGCCGCCGACCAGCAGCAGGGCCTGGTTGCCCGAGTCGGCGAGCGAGTGCACGCCCTCGGCGAGCATCGACGAGGAGCCGCTGAACGCGAACGCCACGAACTTCGATGCCGCGATCGCGAGGTTGGCGGCGAGTGCCGCCACGATCGCCCTGGTACCGCCTGACGCGCTCATGTGTCGCGTTGTCCCTTCGCCTTCATAGCCTTCGTACGTACGCCGTCCAGGCCTCGCCGGCAGGAGCGCGTGGCCCCCCGGTCGGCTTTGCCCGTCCTTTGCCAGTGGGCCATTGTTGCAGCCCGGTCCGACAACGGCGCGCCGGGTCTTCGGATGCCCTCGGTCAGGCGACGACCGTGGCCCGGAAGACCGTACCGGCACCGGATACTTCGGCCTTTTCGCCCGCCGGTACGAAGACGGACCGGCCCGGCGTCAGTTCGTGCTCGCCGGCGCGGACGGAACCCGCCGTGCAGAGCAGGATCTGCGGGGTCGCGCGCGTGAGGTCGTGCGCGGGGGTGCCCTCCGGGAGGACGTACCGGGACAGCCGGAACTCGTCGATCGGGGTCTCGTAGACCTCCTCGCCGTCCGGGGAGGCCTCCGGGCGCAGCACGCCCGGGTCGCTCGGCTCGAAGCGGACGACGCGCAGGAGTTCGGGGACGTCGACGTGCTTGGGGGTCAGGCCGCAGCGCAGGACGTTGTCGGAGTTGGCCATGATCTCGACGCCGAGGCCGGCGAGGTAGGCGTGCGGGATGCCGGCGCCGAGGAACAGGGCCTCGCCGGGCTGCAGACGGACGTAGTTGAGGAGCATGGCGGCGATGACGCCGGGGTCGCCCGGGAAGTGGTGGCCGAGGACGGCGTAGGGGGCGTAGTCACCGCCGAGGCGGGAGCAGGAGGCCGCGGCCTCGGTGACGGTGCGGGCCATCTCGTCCGGGTCGGCCGTGAGGATGGCGGTGAGGACCTCACGCAGCGCCGCCTCCTCGGGGTGCGCGTGCAGCAGATCGACGTACGGCTTGAGGGAGTCGATGCCGAGGCCGTCCAGCAGGTCGGCGGCCTGGACGGGGTCGCGGAAGCCGCACAGGCCGTCGAACTCGGTGAGCGCGCAGATCAGTTCGGGCTTGTGGTTGGCGTCCTTGTAGTTGCGGTGCCCGGCGTCCATGGGGATGCCGCGGCGCTCCTCGTCCTCGTAACCCTCCTTCGCCTGCTCCAGGTTGGGGTGCACCTGGAGGGAGAGCGGGGCTCCGGCGGCGAGGATCTTCAGGAGGAAGGGCAGGCGGGGGCCGAACTTCGCCGCGGCCGCGGCGCCCAGTTCCCGCTCCGGGTCCGCCTCGATGACCTCGACGAGCGTGCCGCGGCCGGTGCGCGAGGGTGCGCCCGGGTGCGCGCCCATCCACATCTCCGCCTGCGGCTCGCCGGTCGGCTCGACGCCCAGGAGCTTCGGGATCGCGGTGGTGGAACCCCAGGCGTAGGGGCGGATGGTGTTGTCGAGGCGGTCCATGAGGCTCTCTGTCTGCTCTCTGTGCGGGCGACGCGGGTTCTGGACGCGGGCTGGTGAGAACGCGGGCTCTGGGCATGGTTCTCGACGCGGCTTCTGTTAGAACAGGGCGCCGTTCTCGTCGAGTACGGCGCGCGTTCGTCTTGTGTAGGGCTCCAGGTTCCTGTCGCGTACGGATGTCAGGGCGTCCTGGGACAGATCAAGCTGTCGAGGCGAGCGCCAGGTAAACGGCGGCGAAATCCGTGATGGCGATCAGTTCCGCGAGGGTCTCCAGTTCACCGCCCGGCTCCGGCTCCAGTTCGCTGATCGGCGTGTCATGGCTGAGGGCCAGGTCGCGGGCGGCGGGAGCGGCGGTGAGGCTGCTGATCGGGCGGTCGCGCAGCAGCACCACGCGCGCGTGCAGGGCGGGTGGCTCCTCGACGCGGTCGCGGAAGAAGTCGTCGGGGTTGGCGCCGGCGGCCAACGGGCCGGCGAGCAGGGCGCTGTGCGAGGCGAGTGCCTCGGGCAGTTCCGCGACCAGGGCGGGGTGGCCGGAGAGTTCGGCGAGCGCGGCGGCGAAACGGCGGCCGGCCGGGCCTGCGGAGACGCCCTCGGTCCAGATCACCGGGAGCGCGTCGGCGAGTTCGGCGGCCAGGGTCTTGGCGGGGTTGCTGTAGGTCGCGATGGCGGGGCCGCAGCGCTCGGCGATGTGGTCGAGGCGGTCGGCGATCTTCTCGAGGGCGTCGGGCGGGGCGGTGAGCACGCCGATGCGGTCCAGGAGCGCGAGGAGGGGGGTGAGCAGTGCCCACAGGACGCCGGGGGCGGAGGCGGCGAGGGGTTCCTCCTGCTCGTACGGGGCGGTCGCCATGGGCAGGAACAGGCCGTGGGCGCCATGCACCACGTCCTTGATCGGGGAGTCGGCCGGGGCGACGGCGACGACCGAGACGCCGCGGCGGTAGGCCTGCTCGGCGAGGAGGGAGAGGGACGGCTCGGTGCCGTCGGGGGTGGTGATCAGGAGCAGGTCCACGGAGCCGGCCCAGCCGGGCAGTTCCCAGCGCAGGGCGCCCGCGGCGGGGGCGACGCCGCTGGGGGCCAGTCGGGTGACGGGGCTGCCGGGGCCGGCGAGGGTGCCGAGGAGGTCGGCGACGCAGATGGCGGCGGCGCCGGGGCCCGCGATGAGCACGGCGCGGGGGCGGCCGTCGGGTTTGAGGTCGTGGACGCCGGCCTCGGCGGCGTGCCGGGCGGCGGTGCGGACGCGGGCGCCGGCTTCGGCCGCGCCGCGGAGGAGGGCACGCTGGTCGGCTTCGGCGAGCGCCTCCGGCGTGTCCAGCAGCGATTCGTCGAGCATGGGCGGCAGCCTCCGATCGCCGGGTCGTCTGGGGCGGGGCGGGTGTCCTGCGCGGGTGTGTGCGGCGGGGGGTTCGGCTCGGTCGCGGGTCGTTTTGAGGGCGTGCGGCGTACGTGCTCGGTCGCCGGGCCTTCTTGCGGGGCGTGGGGCCGTGACCGGTCGTCTTTGTTGTGGTGAGCGCGGCGGCGTATTACGCCGGGCGGGCGGGGCTTACGCCGGGCGGCGGGCCTCGTCGACCAGCAGGACGGGGATGCCGTCGCGGACGGGGTACGCCAGGCCGCAGTCCTGGCCGGTGCAGATCAGCTCGGCGTCCTGCTCCTTGAGCGGGGCGTGGCAGGCCGGGCAGGCGAGGATCTCCAGGAGGCCGGCTTCCAGCGGCATGGTGGGTCCCTTCTGGGGTGGGTGGGGGTGGTACGTGCGTGTGTGCGGATGTGCCTGGTCAGCGTACCGCCGGTGGGGGCGGGGTGCCGGGGTTGGGCTGGGGGTGGGGTGGGGTGGGGTGGGGTGGGGTGGGGTGGGGTGGGGTGGTTCGCCCCCGCCGCCGCTACCCATTCCCGTCCTGGGGGGGGGGCGCCCCCCCCCCCCCCCGGGGGGGGGGGGGGGGGGGGCGCGGCCCCCCCCCCCCCCCCCGGCGCGCGCCCCCCCCCCC
>NZ_JBITLW010000029.1:0-10393 GCF_044465645.1 Streptomyces sp. NPDC049627
CGCTTGAGGACGAGGCCGCGCCGTCCCGATCCCCCACCCACCCGCAGGGGCGGCCACCTCTCGACACCGGCCCGCGTCTTTCAGCCCGTCCGGCGCTTGAGGACGAGGCCGCGCCGTCCCGATCCCCCACCCACCCGCAGGGGCGGCCACCTCTCGACACCGGCCCGCGTCTTTCAGCCCGTCCGGCGTTTGAGGACGAGGCCCCTTCAGGGCCGAAGCGGGGGTCTGGGGGCCAGGCCCCCAGGGACCGGGGTCGAAGGGGCAGCGCCCCTGGAGGATGGGACGGGTAGGGGCGGCGGGGGCGAGGAACTCCGGCGCCGGGCAGCGCAGCGTCACGGCTGGCGTCCCCGGAACCGCCGCCGCTCCACGACCCCCTCCTCCCCGGAGGGCTCCGCATCGGCAAGGCGTACCACCGGATCGTCCGGCCCCTCCCGCCCCGCGACGACAGGCCTGTCGGCCCGCACGGCCTTGGCCTGGTACTGCGCCGCGTCAGCGAGCCGGAACAACCGCCGGGCGGAACGGACAGGCCCGATGGCGTCCTCCGTGGACGCCACCCCGCAGGCCACCCCCTCCCCCAGCTCCAACTCCCCGGCGTGACGGCAGAGTTCGTCCGCGGCCTTGACCACGTCATCCGCAGGCGACCCGACAGCCAGCAGACAGAACTCGTCCCCACCGAGCCGCGCGGCAAGAGCACCCGGCAGCATGGCCCCACACAGCGACAGCACCGACCCGAACCGCTCGAGCAGCCGGTCCCCGACCGCATGCCCCTGCGTGTCATTGACCCGCTTGAGCCCGTTGAGGTCACAGACGACAAGGCTGACCGCACCCCCCTCGCTGCGGTGCCACTCGATCGCCTCCTCCAACCGCACATCGACCGCACGCCGATTGGCGAGCCCGGTCAGCGCATCGGTGAACGCCAACCGCCGGGCCTCCTCCAGCCGCTCACTCTGCGCGATCCCGGCGGCCACGACGGAGGCCAGCACGGTGGCGAAGTCGGCATCCCCCCGGTCGAAGACCGGCGCGCCGACGGACCGGGCGACATACAGCTCCCCCCAGGCCCGCCCGTTCAGCACGATCGGCGCGACGACACAGCACCCCCGCCCACGGCGCCGCAGCGCGGCCACCCGCTGATGGCAGTACCCGGGGTGACCGGCGGACGGCCCGTCGGCCGTCTCCACCCAGGCGTTGGGCTCACCGCCGGCCGCCCACCGCTCGTGCAGGAACTCGGTGATCTCCGGGAACTGGTGCACCGGATAGGTCTCGTCGCCCGGAAACTCCTCCTCGCCCCGAGCCCGATCCCCCACATTGACGAGCACCCGCAACCGCCCGAGCTCCCGTTCCCACACCGACAGCGCGGCAAAGCTCCCGGCCAGCGCCCGGCACGCCCCGAACGCCGCCGCCCGCCAGGACTCACGCGGGGTGTGCGCCGCCGACATCCCCTGCGCCAACGCCACCACGGCAGCGAGCCGTCTGTCCTCACCCATCCCTCCAGGCTAGGAGGTTTAGGGCGAACTGGGACATTGGGGGGCCGCTAGGAGTGACGGGCGCGTCCACGGAAGGGCACCCCGCCCCTCCCGTCCACAGGAGGGGTCCCCGCCCCACCCCCCCCGATCCAGTGCCCCTCGGGCCCCTACTCCCCGGGCCACTCCGGCCGCCGCTTCTCGTTGAACGCCGCCACGCCCTCCGCCCGGTCCCCCGAGAACGCCACCGCCCGCCACGCCGCGTCCTCGACCTCCAGCCCGGCCCGCAGATCGAGCCCGTGCCCCACCCGCAGCGCCCGCTTGGCGGCGCGCAGCCCCACCGGCGAGTTCGCCGCCATCCGAGACCCCAGGGCGAGCGCCTCCTCCCGGTCCCACCCCTCCTCCACGAGCACATCCACCAACCCCAGCTCCCGGGCTTCCGCGGCCTCGACCCTGCGCGCCGTGAAGATCAGCTCCGCCGCCCGGGCGGCCCCCACTCGCCGCGGCAGCAACTGGGTGCCGCCACCCCCCGGGATGACCCCGACCGACACCTCGGGCAGCCCCACCACAGCCGTACGGTCGGCCACGATCACATCGCAGGACAGGGCCAGCTCGAAGCCACCGCCCAGCGCGAAGCCGTGCACCGCCGCGATCGTCGGCACGGGCAGCTCCAGCACCCCCGTGTACGCCCCCCGCGCCACCGGCCGCTGGCGCACCAGGTCCGCGTCACTGAAGGAGTTGCGCTCCTTCAGATCCGCCCCGACACAGAACGCCCGTTCATGCGTCGAGGTCAGCACCACCACCCGCACGCTCTTGTCCTCGCCCAGCGCCGCGCACGCCCCCGCGATCGAACGGGCCATCTCGGTCGAGACGGCATTCATGGCCTTGGGCCGGTCGAGAGCGAGCTCCGCGACATGCCCCCCGTCGCCGTGTCGCCGCACGGCCACGAACTCCCCGTACCGCTCCTCACTCATGACACCCTCCGGTTAACGCGGGTTAACAACATTCGCCCCGATCATCGCAGCCGTACCCCTCCGGGGAAAGGCCCACCGCGAGCGGTTCCCGGGTCCAGGCCCGACACCCCGTTCGAGTGACATCCCGCGCAACTCCCCCCGCACCATCAAGGACAGCGCATAACGTGCGCGACACCACGGCGCATTGGGGGCGCGAGCGTGCTGGGAGGGGACGTGATGGACAGTACGGCGGAGGGATCGTCGCCGGGAGGGACGGCACAGGCCCCCGGCAGCACCCGCCTCTTCGGCCCTCGCGGCCGCCACCGCCGCCCCCGCCCCCGCAAGGTCCTCCTCGCCGCGGGCGGTCTCGCCCTGGCCGCGGGCGCCCTGAGCCTGGCACGCCTGACACCCGACTCCGACATCACCGGCGTCGAGGCAGCGGACTCCGCCCCCACCCCGGCCCTCGGCACCGACACGGATCCCGCGCCCCCGACGCCCCACCCGAAACCAAGCCCGTCGTCGACCCACGCCATGGGCGGCCTGGCCACGACACCGACGACGGACACGATCGTCGTACCGACCACGGACACCACGGCTGCACCACGCCCCGGCGCGGCAGCCCCCACGCCAGGCGACACCCCGGTGCCCACCACCCCGACACACGGTCCAACGGCCCCGACCAGCCACGCACCGACCCCGACACCCAGCCGACCCGCCACCAACCCCCCGCCGCCCGAGCCGACTCAGCCCGAAGACAACACAGTCTGCGTCCCAGTCATCGCCCTGTGCGTGGACCCCCTGACCAAGGACGACTGACGACAACCCTCGCAGCAACGCCCCTGAAGGGGCGCGGGGAACTGCGCGACCAGCCACAACGCACCCGCAGCCGACACACAACCGTCGACAAAACGGCGCCTAGTCCCCCGTCGACGCCCTCCGAGTCAAAAGCCACGGCTCCACGACGCCCAAACCTCGCACCGGCCGCTGCCACATCGGCTGCAACGCAAACCGATACACCGGCGGCTCCTCCCCCTCCTTCTCCGCAGCGGCAGCGGCCTCCGCGGCCTCCGCCTCCGACGCGGGCGCTTCACCCGTTCGGATGAGTTCCTCCGCGAACGCGCTGTCGACGAGCACGGCATCGCGCGGGGCTATCGACGTCAGCCGGGAGGCAAGGTTCACGGTCGTACCGAAGACATCGCCCATCCGAGTGGTCACCGTGCCGAAGGCGATGCCGACGCGCAGTTCGGGCATCGTCTCGTCGTTGGCCATCGTCTCGATGAGCCGCAGCGCGATCTCCGCGGCGACGCCGGCGTCGTCCGCCGCGTACAGCACCTCGTCACCGAGCGTCTTGATCAGCCGACCGCCGCGGGCGGCCACGAGGTCGGCGGCGGTGGTCTCGAAGGCCTCGACGAGTTCGCCGAGTTCCTCTTCCTCCATGCGGCGGGTCAGCCGTGTGAACCCGACGAGGTCGGCGAACCCGACGGCCAGCCTGCGGTCGACCATCTCCTCGTCGTCGGCGGCCTGCACGACCCGGCCGGCCGAGGCGGCGAGCTGGCGGCGCCAGACGTAGACGAGGAACTCCTCCAGCTCGGGCAGGAGCAGCTCGATGATCGGGTACGTCACCTCGGTCCGCGTCATCCCCGGCTCGGGCGGCTCGGTCAGCCCCTCCAGGAACGAGTCGATCTGCCATTCGGCCAGCCGGGCGGTGGTCTGCCCGGTGGATCTGGCCACCTGTACGGCCATGGCCTCGCTGAGCAGCCCCGCCTCGACGAGACCGGCGAGGCGCCGGAGCGCCAGTACGTCGGCCTCGGTCAGCGCCTTGGCCTGCCCGATGTCGGCGAACCCCATGGCCCGCCAGAACCGGGACGCCAGCTCCATGGAGACACCGGCGCTACGGGCCGCCTGAAACGGGGTGTAGCGCCGCTCGGCGCCGAGGATGAGCTGTTCGAGGCGCAGCGCGAGCGGATCCTCGCCGGGGTCGGCGGCGTTGGGGTCCACCCGGCCGTCCGCGCCCGTGCCGGAGCCCGTGTCGTCGACGGTCACGCCTGCTGCCCTTCCGATCTGCCGCGGTCAGTAATCGACCGGCCTTCACTGTACGGCAGGTGTGCCCCAGCTCACTCGCGAGAGACCGCAGCCGACGCAGCACGCGCAGGTGGCCGCCGGTTGCGCAACCTCCCCGCTCTCAGCCCTCACCGGCCCGCACCCGACCGCCGAGCCGGCCCTCACGCCAACCGCAGGTGCACGATGTCCCCCGCCCCCACCGGCTCCTGCACACCGTCCTCCGTGGCCAGCACCAACCGCCCGTCCCCGTCGATCGCCACGGCCTCCCCGACCACCGCCCGCTCCCCCGGCAGCTCGGCCCGCACCACCTTCCCCAAGGTCGCGCACCCCGCCGCATACGTCTCCTGCAGCTCACTGACCACCGGGTCCCCCACCGCGGCCCGCCACCGCCCGTACCAGTCCTCCAGCGACCGCAGCACCCCCCGCAGCAGCGGATCCCGGTCCGTGCTCACGGCCCCGGCCAGCGCCAGCGACCCGGCCTGCGGCACCGGCAGCTCGTCCTCACGCAGGGTGACGTTGACGCCGACGCCGATGACCACCCCCGCGTCCCCGGCCCGCTCCGCGAGGATCCCGCCGGCCTTGCGCTCCTGACCGCCGACGGTCACCAGCAGGTCGTTCGGCCACTTGAGTGCCGTATCGACACCCGCGGCCCGGGAGAGTCCCGTCGCCACGGCGACGCCCGTCAGCAGCGGCAGCCACCCCCAGCGGGCCACCGGCACCTCGGCCGGGTTCAGCAGCACGGAGAAGAACAGCCCGGAGCGGGCCGGTGCCGTCCACTGCCGTTCCAGACGCCCCTTGCCGGCCGTCTGCTCCTCGGCGACGAGGACCGCGCCCTCGCTCGCCTTGCCCTCGGTCGCCAGGTCCACCAGGTCGGTGTTGGTGGAGCCGGTGCGCTGCACCACCTCCACGTCGCGCCACAGACCGCCCTCCCGGACGAGCCCCCGCCGCAGTGCGGCGGCGTTCAGCGGCGGACGGTCCAGGTCGGACCAACGGCTGTCGTCTGATGCATCGCGTGGCGTCATGCAAGCCACCCTAGGTGTGTGAAACGCCGCACTGCTGTTTCGTAGGGCCACCACTACTCTACGGATGAGTAACCGTCCCCCCTTTTGAGCAGGCAGGGAGCCACATCCCGATGTCCGAGCCGGAAGAGCGTCACGAGATCGACATTCACACCACCGCGGGCAAGCTCGCGGATCTTCAGCGGCGCATCGACGAGGCGACGCACGCCGGCTCCGCACGTGCCGTCGAGAAGCAGCACGCCAAAGGCAAGTTGACGGCCCGTGAGCGCATCGAGCTGCTCCTCGACGAGGGCTCCTTCGTGGAGTTGGACGAGTTCGCGCGGCACCGCTCCACCAACTTCGGTCTGGAGAAGAACCGCCCGTACGGCGACGGTGTCGTCACCGGGTACGGCACCGTCGACGGCCGCCCCGTCGCCGTCTTCTCGCAGGACTTCACCGTCTTCGGCGGAGCCCTGGGCGAGGTCTACGGCCAGAAGATCGTCAAGGTCATGGACTTCGCGCTGAAGACCGGCTGTCCGGTCATCGGCATCAACGACTCCGGCGGCGCCCGCATCCAGGAGGGCGTGGCCTCGCTGGGCGCGTACGGCGAGATCTTCCGCCGCAACACCCACGCCAGCGGTGTCATCCCGCAGATCTCGCTCGTCGTCGGCCCGTGCGCGGGCGGCGCGGTCTACTCCCCGGCCATCACCGACTTCACGGTCATGGTCGACCAGACCTCGCACATGTTCATCACCGGCCCTGACGTCATCAAGACCGTCACCGGCGAGGACGTCGGCTTCGAGGAGCTGGGCGGCGCCCGGACCCACAACTCGACGTCCGGTGTCGCGCACCACATGGCCGGCGACGAGAAGGACGCCATCGAGTACGTCAAGCAGCTGCTGTCGTACCTGCCGTCCAACAACCTCTCCGAGGCCCCGGCGTTCCCGGAGGAGGCGGACCTCTCGGTCACCGACGAGGACCGCGAGCTGGACACGATCGTGCCGGACAGCGCGAACCAGCCGTACGACATGCACGCGGTGATCGAGCACGTCCTGGACGACGCCGAGTTCTTCGAGACGCAGCCGCTGTTCGCGCCGAACATCATCACCGGCTTCGGGCGGGTCGAGGGCCGTCCGGTGGGCGTCGTCGCCAACCAGCCGATGCAGTTCGCCGGCTGCCTCGACATCGACGCGAGCGAGAAGGCCGCGCGCTTCGTCCGTACGTGCGACGCCTTCAACGTCCCGGTCCTCACCTTCGTCGACGTCCCCGGCTTCCTGCCGGGCGTGGACCAGGAGCACACCGGCATCATCCGCCGCGGCGCCAAGCTGATCTACGCCTACGCGGAGGCGACGGTCCCGCTCATCACCGTCATCACCCGCAAGGCCTTCGGCGGCGCCTACGACGTCATGGGCTCCAAGCACCTGGGTGCCGACCTCAACCTCGCCTGGCCGACCGCCCAGATCGCCGTCATGGGCGCCCAGGGCGCGGTCAACATCCTGCACCGGCGCACCATCGCCGAGGCGGAGGCGAACGGGGAGGATCTGGAGGCGGTGCGCGCCCGGCTGATCCAGGAGTACGAGGACGCCCTCCTCAACCCCTATGTCGCGGCCGAGCGCGGCTACATCGACGCGGTGATCATGCCGTCCGACACCCGCAGCCATGTCGTCCGGGGCCTGCGTCAGCTGCGGACGAAGCGGGAATCCCTGCCTCCGAAGAAGCACGGCAACATCCCCCTCTAGGCCTGCTGGGAGCCGCCATGAACATCAAGGTCCTGCGGGGCAACCCGACACCGGAGGAGCTGGCCGCCGCACTGGCGGTGGTCCGCGCCCGCGCCGCGGCGGCAGCAGCCACGCCGCCCGGCGCACCCAAGCCGCGGGACGGGTGGTCGGACCCGTCCCGCATCGCGGCTCACCGCCTGCCCCAGCCGGGCCCGGCGACGTGGGCGCGCACCTACTGGCCCGGTTAGGTCAGAGGTTCGCCGTCAGGACTTCGGCCATCACCTCGTACCCCGCGTCATTCGGGTGCAGGTGATCGCCGAAGTCGTACGCCGGCCGCAGCCGGTCCGGGTCCGCCGGATCGGCCAGCGCCCGGTCGAGGTCCGCCACCGCGTCGTACTCCCCCGAGCAGCGAATCCACTCGTTCAGCTCGTGGCTCACCTTGGCCGCATGCTCGCCCCAGTGGTCCGAGCCCCCGAACGGCAGCAGCGTGCAGCCGACCACCCTCAGCCCGGCCGCCCTGCCCTGCCGTATCAACTCCCGGTGCCCGGCGACGAGTTCCTCCGCCTGCACCACCGGCGCCGGTTTGTACGTCGGCTGCTCGTCCGTCTCGCTGAAGCCGATGTCGTTGAGGCCGAGCAGGACGACGAGCGTGTGCACGCCGGGCCGGTCGAGGACGTCCCGGCGCAGCCGGTGGACGCCCTTCTCGCCGTACCAGGCCGAGTCGTTGAGCAGCAGGTTCCCGCCGATCCCCGCGTTGAGAACCGGCCGCCCCGTGCGCGCGGCGAGCGCGTCGGACCAGCGCCGGTCCGCTCCCGGCGTCGAACCGAACCCGTCCGTGATCGAGTCGCCGAAGAGGGCGACGGCGTCCGTGCGCCCGGCGTCGACCTCCACGGCCGACAGGAAGTACCAGGACTCGGTGGCCGCGTCGAAGCCCGCGCCGCCCACGTCCGCCGACAGGTCGCCCTCGCCCCGGTAGCCGGCCGTGAACGCCTGCGCGTGGAAGGTCGCGGGCCCGGTCGCGGCGTCGAAGTACAGGGTCACGGTCACCGACTCCCCGGCGGCCACGGCCAAGGGGACGTCGTCGCTGACCGTCTCCCCGCGCGCCGGTATCCCGGCCTCGCCCGCACCCCCGAAGGTGAGCCGCGTGAGCGACCCCGGCTCCACGGCCGCCCCGGCCGCCGTACGCCCCACGGTCGCCGCCGCGACGCGCACGGGCGAGGTGCCGTACGCGTTGGAGAGCCGCACCCGCACCCGGCCGCCTCCCGCCGACAGCCGTACGACCTGCCGCAGTGACTGCCGCCAGAAGCCCTCGCGGGACCAGTTGGGCGTGAAGCCCTCGCTGGGCTGCTGAGGTGACGCGATCCAGGAAGCGGTGAACATGACTCATCCCCCAAACGGAACCGAAGACCCATTAGTTAATGGCACGCTAGCACCGTTTGGAGAAAAGTTGAGTACGCGTACTCAGGTGCCGCCCCGGCTCCCCGACCGACGATGGAAGGCATGCTGTGGTCCGACCCCGAGAACGAGCCGCCCAAGGAACTGCGTGACATGCAGGAGATGTTGCGGCGGCTGGGCGTTCTCATGGCGCTGGCCATGGTGCTCACGATGATCGTGCTCGGACTGAGATGAGCCCGGCCGGGCGCGCCGATACGCTGACCGCATGACTGATCAGCCCCGCCGCCGACTCGTTCTCGCCTCCCAGTCCCCCGCCCGGCTCAATCTGCTGCGGCAGGCCGGTCTGGACCCCGAGGTCATCGTGAGCGGCGTCGACGAGGACGCCGTCACCGCACCCACCCCCGCCGAGCTGGCGCTGGCCCTGGCCGAGGCGAAGGCCTCCGTCGTGGCGGCGAAGCCGGAGGTCAAGGGCGCGATCGTGATCGGCTGCGACTCGGTCCTCGAACTGGACGGCCAGGCCCTGGGCAAGCCGGCGGACGCCGAGGAGGCCACGGCCCGCTGGAAGGCGATGCGCGGCCGCGCGGGCACGCTGCAGACCGGCCACTGCGTCTACGACACCGTCACCGGCCGGTACACCTCCGCCACCGCCTCGACGGTGGTCCGCTTCGGCGAGCCGACCGACGACGAGATCGCCGCGTACGTCGCCTCCGGCGAACCCCTCTACGTCGCCGGGGCGTTCACCCTCGACGGCCGCTCGGCCCCGTTCATCGACGGCATCGACGGCGACCACGGCAATGTGATCGGCATCAGCCTGCCGCTGGTACGGCGACTGCTGAGTCAGCTGGGCATCGGCATCACGGAGTTGTGGGCGCCGGCGGAGGCGTGACGGGCGAGCCGCCCGCCGGGGTGCCGTCGTCGCCCTTGCCGTCACCGGGGACGGCGTCGGCGGGCTCCTCGGGCGCGCCCTGGGCGTCGTACGTCATCAGCACCAGCACGATGAGGCCGAGCACGACGACCATGAACAGGAACGCCGTCCAGCCCACCAGCCCCCAGGCGAACGCGCCCAGCAACCCGTGCACCACGGCCGCGCTGATCAGCAGGATGCGCCCGAAGCCGGCCGGGGCGCGGTCGCGCACGGCCACGAGCAGGGCGACCAGCCCGCACAGCGCGAAGTAGGCACCGAAGACCAGCCCGCCGATCTTCGAGGACAGCGACATCACGTCCGGATCCAGTCCCGCGAGCGACATGTCCTGCCGGTCGACGACGACCCCGAGGAACCACTGCACGGCCGCGATGCCGAGCCCCTCGACGAAGAGGACGACCGCCACCACCCACGCCACCGGCCTGCGCACCACCGGTCCCCACCTACTTCCGAGCTGCTCTGTTACCCCAAGTACGTACGAGACATCGCGAACGCTACTAACGGGTAAACCCTGGGACAAGGGTTCGGTCGAGGGCAAAGAATCATTGGGCCATTCGTAGGGATTCCACAAAGAAACCGAGTGGCCCGCAGCACGTGATGACAGAGACCTTGACCACAGCGGAGGGCTAGGGTTTCCCGGGAGAGACCTGCGCGCCTAGGCGCGACATGGGATTTCGCAGACGGGCGAGCCTGGAATCACGCTCCGTGTGGGCAAGCTCACCACTGGGGACGGGTCGATGTGGCGTGTCGGCAGTCCCTAAACTCGGCTTGTTTCAAGGAGGGAGCCTCAATCGTGCGCAAGGTGCTCATCGCCAACCGTGGCGAAATCGCTGTCCGCGTGGCCCGGGCCTGCCGGGACGCCGGGATCGCGAGCGTGGCCGTCTAC
>NZ_JBITLW010000030.1:0-2387 GCF_044465645.1 Streptomyces sp. NPDC049627
TAGTAGCGCGCTCAAGACCCGAAGCGGAGTGATCTAGCCATGGGCAGGTTGAAGCGGAGGTAAGACTTCGTGGAGGACCGAACCCACCAGGGTTGAAAACCTGGGGGATGACCTGTGGTTAGGGGTGAAAGGCCAATCAAACTCCGTGATAGCTGGTTCTCCCCGAAATGCATTTAGGTGCAGCGTCGTGTGTTTCTTGCCGGAGGTAGAGCACTGGATAGGCGATGGGCCCTACCGGGTTACTGACCTTAGCCAAACTCCGAATGCCGGTAAGTGAGAGCGCGGCAGTGAGACTGTGGGGGATAAGCTCCATGGTCGAGAGGGAAACAGCCCAGAGCATCGACTAAGGCCCCTAAGCGTACGCTAAGTGGGAAAGGATGTGGAGTCGCAGAGACAACCAGGAGGTTGGCTTAGAAGCAGCCACCCTTGAAAGAGTGCGTAATAGCTCACTGGTCTAGTGATTCCGCGCCGACAATGTAGCGGGGCTCAAGCGTACCGCCGAAGTCGTGTCATTGCGATATGTACCCCCAACGGGGATCGTGATGGGTAGGGGAGCGTCGTCTGCCGGGTGAAGCAGCACCGGAAGGTAGTTGTGGACGGTTGACGAGTGAGAATGCAGGCATGAGTAGCGATTCACACGTGAGAAACGTGTGCGCCGATTGACTAAGGGTTCCTGGGTCAAGCTGATCTGCCCAGGGTAAGTCGGGACCTAAGGCGAGGCCGACAGGCGTAGTCGATGGATAACCGGTTGATATTCCGGTACCCGCTGTGAAGCGTCAAACATCGAATCCAGTGATGCTAAGCCCGTGAAGCCGTTCCGGACCCTTCGGGGAAAGGAAAGTGGTGGAGCCGGTGACCCGAGTTGGTAGTAGGTGAGTGATGGGGTGACGCAGGAAGGTAGTCCATCCCGGGCGGTGGTTGTCCCGGGGTAAGGGTGTAGGACGTCAGGTAGGTAAATCCGCCTGGCAATAGTCTGAGACCTGATGCCGAGCCGATTGTGGTGAAGTGGATGATCCTATGCTGTCGAGAAAAGCCTCTAGCGAGTTTCATGGCGGCCCGTACCCTAAACCGACTCAGGTGGTCAGGTAGAGAATACCGAGGCGTTCGGGTGAACTATGGTTAAGGAACTCGGCAAAATGCCCCCGTAACTTCGGGAGAAGGGGGGCCAGCTCTGGTGAGAGGACTTGCTCCTCGAGCTGGGGGTGGCCGCAGAGACCAGCGAGAAGCGACTGTTTACTAAAAACACAGGTCCGTGCGAAGCCGTAAGGCGATGTATACGGACTGACGCCTGCCCGGTGCTGGAACGTTAAGGGGACCGGTTAGCTTGGATTCGTCCAGGCGAAGCTGAGAACTTAAGCGCCAGTAAACGGCGGTGGTAACTATAACCATCCTAAGGTAGCGAAATTCCTTGTCGGGTAAGTTCCGACCTGCACGAATGGCGTAACGACTTCTCGACTGTCTCAACCATAGGCCCGGTGAAATTGCACTACGAGTAAAGATGCTCGTTTCGCGCAGCAGGACGGAAAGACCCCGGGACCTTTACTACAGTTTGATATTGGTGTTCGGTTCGGCTTGTGTAGGATAGCTGGGAGACTTTGAAGCAGCCACGCCAGTGGTTGTGGAGTCGTCGTTGAAATACCAGTCTGGTCGTGCTGGATGTCTAACCTGGGTCCGTGATCCGGATCAGGGACAGTGTCTGATGGGTAGTTTAACTGGGGCGGTTGCCTCCTAAAGGGTAACGGAGGCGCCCAAAGGTTCCCTCAGCCTGGTTGGCAATCAGGTGTTGAGTGTAAGTGCACAAGGGAGCTTGACTGTGAGACCGACGGGTCGAGCAGGGACGAAAGTCGGGACTAGTGATCCGGCGGTGGCTTGTGGAAGCGCCGTCGCTCAACGGATAAAAGGTACCCCGGGGATAACAGGCTGATCTTCCCCAAGAGTCCATATCGACGGGATGGTTTGGCACCTCGATGTCGGCTCGTCGCATCCTGGGGCTGGAGTCGGTCCCAAGGGTTGGGCTGTTCGCCCATTAAAGCGGTACGCGAGCTGGGTTTAGAACGTCGTGAGACAGTTCGGTCCCTATCCGCTGTGCGCGTAGGAGTCTTGAGAAGGGCTGTCCCTAGTACGAGAGGACCGGGACGGACGAACCTCTGGTGTGCCAGTTGTTCTGCCAAGGGCATGGCTGGTTGGCTACGTTCGGGAGGGATAACCGCTGAAAGCATCTAAGCGGGAAGCCTGCTTCGAGATGAGGACTCCCACCCACTTGATGGGGTAAGGCTCCCAGTAGACGACTGGGTTGATAGGCCGGATCTGGAAGCACGGTAACGTGTGGAGGTGACCGGTACTAATAGGCCGAGGGCTTGTCCTCAGTTGCTCGCGTCCACTGTGTT
>NZ_JBITLW010000031.1:0-1159 GCF_044465645.1 Streptomyces sp. NPDC049627
AGCTTGGCGAGCAGGGAGTCCCAGGCCGGGCCGATCACGCTGCCGGACTCCACGCCGGCGTCCAGGCGCACGCCCGGGCCCGACGGTGCGGCGAAGGTCGTCACCGTGCCGGGGGCCGGGAGGAAGTTGCGGCCGGGGTCTTCGCCGTTGATGCGGAACTCGAAGGAATGGCCGCGCAGGGGCGGGTCGTCGTAGCCGAGTTCTTCGCCGTCGGCGATGCGGAACATCTCGCGTACCAGGTCGATGCCGGCGACTTCCTCGGTGACCGGGTGCTCGACCTGCAGGCGGGTGTTGACCTCCAGGAAGGAGATCGTGCCGTCCAGGCCGACGAGGAACTCCACGGTGCCGGCGCCGACGTAGCCGGCCTCCTTCAAAATCGCCTTGGAGGCGGAGTACAGCTCGGCGACCTGTGCGTCGGACAGGAACGGTGCGGGGGCTTCCTCGACCAGTTTCTGGTGGCGGCGCTGCAGGGAGCAGTCGCGGGTGGAGACCACGACCACGTTGCCGTGGCGGTCGGCCAGGCACTGGGTTTCGACGTGGCGGGGCTTGTCGAGGTAGCGCTCGACGAAGCACTCCCCGCGGCCGAACGCGGCGACGGCCTCACGCACGGCGGAGTCGTACAGCTCGGGGACTTCTTCGAGGGTGCGGGCGACCTTCAGGCCGCGTCCGCCGCCGCCGAAGGCGGCCTTGATGGCGATGGGCAGGCCGTGCTCTTCGGCGAAGGCCACGACCTCCTCCGCACCGCTCACCGGGTCGGGGGTGCCGGCCACCAGCGGGGCGCCGGCGCGCTGGGCGATGTGCCGGGCGGCGACCTTGTCGCCCAGGTCGCGGATGGCCTGCGGCGGCGGGCCGATCCAGATCAGTCCGGCGTCCAGGACCGCCTGCGCGAAGTCGGCGTTCTCGGAGAGGAAGCCGTATCCCGGATGGATGGCGTCCGCGCCCGACTCGCGCGCCGCGTTCAGGATCTTGTCGATCACCAGATAGCTGGTCGCCGGGGTGTCACCGCCCAGGGCGAACGCCTCATCCGCGGCGCGGACATGCAAAGCGTCCCGGTCCGGTTCCGCGTAGACGGCCACGCTCGCGATCCCGGCGTCCCGGCAGGCCCGGGCCACGCGGACAGCGATTTCGCCACGGTTGGCGATGAGCACCTTGCGCACGA